>JBLHMB010000018.1:0-62026 GCA_047621665.1 Bradyrhizobium sp.
GCTAGCGCGTAATCTTTTGAGTTCTTGACGAAGCGCGCCGCATACAAGCCGATGCCGACCGATACCACCCAGTAAAGAATGACAAACCAGATGAGGACGTGCATGGCGGGCCCTTGGGCGCAAAGTGAACGGGAAAAACGACGAGAAAAACAGTTGCCGGATTATAGCGAAAGTTAGTCTGTAAACAAGTCGATCAGCGCGTCAGCGTCGCCGCCATAACTGCCACTGCTCCTTGCCTTCAAATACAGCAATCGATTGCGCGGCGGGCCGCTCTTCGATCAACGCAAAATACGGCAACATCAGCGCATCGAGCGCGGCACGGTCAGCGCCGAATGGCGGACCTTTGGGCGCCTCATCGTAAAAGAAAAATCCCCCCAGCAGCGCACCGGGGGCCAGCAGTGCTGCCCATTGCGCAACGATTGCACTCCAGCGTGCACGCGGCATCGCACACAGGAATGCTCGCTCATAAATAAAGCCGACGGGTTGCGCCGGCTCAAAACAGAAAAAATCAGCTTGCTGCACATGCCCGGCAAATTCACCCAGTGCCGCTTGCGCCACCGCCACCGCTGCCGGCGAGAAATCAATCGCCGTCACGGACCAGCCGGCTTGCGCCAGATGCCGCACTTCGTAACCGATACCACAACCGGGTATCAGCGTCGTCAATGGTGCGGGCGCTTGCGCCACGAAACGCATCAGCTCGGGCGGCACGCCACCCTGATCCCACGGCGTGAATTGCTGCTCGAAACGCTCGTTCCAGAAACCCGGCGCCAGCGGATCGCGCTCGGCAAAGTGCGGTGTCGCCATCAGAACGACCAGATCAGCCAGCGTCCGAGCAGACGTACCAGCACCAATCCACCGATCAGCCCGACCGAGAAATACACGACGGTACTGATCAGCCGGTTGGTACGACGCTGTTCGGCCAGCAAAGCCACCAGCAAGCGCTGGTTGTCGTCCTTGGGCTGGGCAATCTGCACCAGCGCCTGATGCACCATGCGCGGCAATTGCGGCAACAATTTGTTGTAGTGCGGCGCTTCGGCTTTCAGGCGATCAACCAGTCCGCGCCAGCCGATCTGCTCGGTCATCCAGCGTTCCAGATACGGCTTGGCGGTTTTCCACAGGTCCAGGTCGGGATCGAGCTGGCGACCCAGACCTTCGATATTGAGCAAGGTCTTTTGCAACAGCACCAGTTGCGGCTGAATTTCGACATTAAAGCGACGCGAGGTCTGGAACAGGCGCAACAGAATCTGACCGAACGAAATGTCTTTTAACGGCCGGTCGAAGATCGGTTCGCAACAGGCGCGCACCGCCGATTCGAGTTCATCGACGCGGGTTTCTTTTGGCGCCCAGCCGGACTCGATATGCGCTTCGGCAACGCGCTTGTAATCGCGCCGGAAAAACGCCAGGAAATTTTGCGACAGGTAGTCCTTGTCGAAGTCATTGAGCGTGCCGACGATACCGAAATCGAGCGCGATATACCGGCCCAGCGTGGCCGGTTCGATGGAGACCAGGATGTTCCCCGGATGCATGTCGGCGTGAAAAAAACCATCCCGGAACACTTGCGTAAAAAAGATTTCGACGCCATCGCTGGAGAGCTTTTTCATGTCGACGCCGGCGGCCACCAACTGGTCGATGCGCGAGATCGGAATGCCCTTCATGCGCTCCATCACGATCACTTCCGACGAGCAGTAGTCCCACATCATCTCCGGCACCATCAGCAAGGTCGAGTCGGCAAAATTACGCCGCAACTGGCTGCCGTTGGCTGCTTCGCGCATCAGGTCGAGTTCATCGTGCAGATACTTGTCGAATTCGCGCACGACTTCACGCGGTTTGAGCCGTTTGGCATCGGCCCACAAGCGCTCGACCAGTCCGGCTGCCACATGCATCAGCGCGACGTCTTCATCGATGGATTTTTTCATGCCCGGACGCAGCACCTTGACCGCCACTTCACGACCATCCTTGAGCACGGCAAAATGCACTTGGGCGATCGATGCCGAGGCCACCGGGTCGCGCTCGAAACTGGCGAACAGTTCTGACGGATGCGCACCCAGCGACTTGGTAATTTGTGCAATCGCCAGTGCGGAGTCGAACGGCGGTACGCGGTCTTGCAGGCTGGTCAATTCTTCGGCGATATCGGCAGGCATCAGGTCGCGCCGGGTTGACAGCACCTGGCCGAACTTGACGAAGATCGGACCGAGTTCTTCCAGCGCACGGCGCAATCGCTCGCCACGCGGCGCCGAGATGTCGCGCCAGAAAATCAGCGTATCAATCAGCTTGGCGATGCGCGGAATCTTCAGACCCGACATCGCGATGTCATCGAGCCCGTACTTGATGGCGACCCGGGCAATTTTAAGAACCCGCAGGAACTTGAAGCTCAGCAAACTCATTGCGTCCGCCCTTTCAGGCGCGCGATACGTTTGGCCAGGCGTTCGACGTCATCGCGCAAGCGCGCCACGTCGGTGGCCAATTCACGTACGGCTTGCGGGCGCTTCAACATCGGGTTCTCTTCCAGAAAATATTCGGCCGTGGTTTCGGCCAGTTTTTGATGGGTGCTGCCAATCGTCTGCATCAGCGACTTCGCGCCGGCGACCAGCCGTACCGCAGCGACATCGCCGACCACACGGCTCAGGTCGGCTTCGGCCTCCCAGCGCAGCGACTGGCTCAGTTGCGAAATCGTGTTGGCCAGATCGGCGTCACCGTCGATGCTGACATACGAAAACGCCCGGGCCCGGTTGGCCATGATCAACGGCAGGTCAGCGGGCTTGATACGGATCGTCACGCTGACGACGGCGTCCGCAGCAGCGGCGCTGACATAACCGTCCGGTTCGATCTGCAAGGCCAGCGTGAACAAGCCAAGATCAAAACAGGCAACCTTGCCGGCGTGGGCGATGAGCCGGGTACGCGCCCATGATTCGGGAGCCAGCAAGTGATTGATGGCGGCGGGTGCAACATGAGGGAGTGGAGAGAGTGTCATCATCAATAAAAAAAACCGCCAGTGACCATACACGGGCGGTTTGAGTTTAGCAGTTTGCGGACGGAAGCTGATTTGCTGACCGGATACGATCCAATCAGGACAATTGCTGGATACCCGCCAGTACCCATCCACCTTGGCCGGAGGTCGGTTTCGACAGGTTCCAGGCTTCAGCGAACGGCTCGGCCGGTGCCTGTTCGGACTCCTTGATCATGCCGGAAAACTTTACGCTGGCCAGATAATCGCCACCGACGGTTTCGACGCCCATCAGTTCGGCATCAAGTTTGACGACGTCAGTAACATTGACCGACGCGCCGCGCTCCTGGATTTGCAGGCGCAGTTCGGCGAACATTTCTGACGACGTGAATTCACGGATGTCGTTGATGTCGGCTTTGTCCCAGGCTGCTTGCAGGCGGATGAAATAGGTCTTCGAGCTGCGCAGGAAACCAGGCACATCAAAGTCAGCCGGTACGCCAAATGGAACAGCAGCAGCGCCACCGGCCAACGGTACCGATTGCAATGCGGCCGGTTCGATGCGCGAACCGATCTCCGGTGTACTGTTGCGGGCACTGTTGTCCGCATTGCCCGACCCGTAGCCGCCGGCATAACCCGGGTTGCTCCCGCTGTCAGTCTTGCGCTTGAACATGTTGTAGATGAAGAATGCCGCAGCCGCCAGTAAGCCCACCATCAGCAACGTACTGATCATGCTGGCCATTGCGCCACCAAGACCGAAATGCGACAGCATTGCGCCAAGACCCAGCCCGAGCAACGCGCCACCCAGCATGCCGCGCCAAGGACTGGCCGGCTTCGGTGGTGTCACGCCCGGCGCTGCCGCTGGTGTAGCCGGACGTGCCTGACTGGCCGCCTGGGAAGACTGGCTTGGCGCTTGCCGGCTGACACCTTGCGATTGACGACCGAATGACCCGCCACCACCCATGCGCTTGGCAGCGACCTCGGTGGCCACCATCGACAGCGCGCCGAAGGCCAGCATCATAATCAGCAGATATTTTTTCATGCATTACTCCTAGAGTTTGATGCCGGTGTGAAGAGCTGCCACACCTGCTGTGAGATTAAAGTAATCGACCCGGCCAAAACCGGCTTCCTGCATCATTGTTTTCAGCGTTTCCTGATCCGGGTGCATGCGGATCGACTCGGCCAGATAGCGGTAACTATCGGCGTCGCCGGCGATGCGCTGACCCAGCCACGGCAACACCGAAAATGAATACACGTCATACGGCTTTTGCAACGCCGGTGCGACCTTGGAAAACTCCAGCACCAGCAGTTTTCCACCCGGCTTCAGTACCCGTCGCATTTCGGCTAGTGCCAGGTCCTTGTGGGTCATGTTACGCAAGCCAAATGCCACGCTGACCCGGTCAAAATAATTGTCAGAAAAGGGCAACTTCTCGGCGTCACACAGCAATGTTGGGGTCGACAAGCCGTTGTTCAAGAGCCGGTCGCGCCCGACCCGCAACATCGATTCATTGATGTCGGTCAGCCAGACTTCGCCGGTCGAGCCGGCCTTGACGGCAAACGCCTTGGCCAGGTCGCCCGTGCCACCGGCGATATCGAGCACCTTGAAACCGGGGCGGATACCTGCCTGCGCAATCGTGAAGGCTTTCCACAGACGGTGCAACCCACCCGACATCAGGTCATTCATCACATCGTACTTGGCGGCGACCGAATGAAATACTTCAGCGACTTTATGGACTTTGTCTTGTTCGTCGACGGTTTGATAACCGAAATGGGTGGTATTGGTCATGGGCTAATCCGAATAAAAAATATCGTAGGGTGGGCACAGTCTTGTCGTGCCCACGCGGTGCACCGCAGTCACAGTGACGCAAAGGGAGCCGCCGGGTTCAACCACACGACTTGCCGCTGCCTTTGGCTTTGGCTACGGCAATCACGTCGCGGCCGCTCTCGCCTTCATGGCCGGCTGCCTGCAAACGCGCCAGATAGTCATCCCACAAAGCGGGCTGGTTCTCGCCCAGCCAATGCAGATATTCCCATGAATAGATCCCGGTGTCGTGCCCGTCCGAAAACTGCGCTTGCACCGCGTAATTGCCGATCGGCTCAAGCGCGGTGATATCGATATCGCGCTTGCCGGTCTGCAGGGTTTCCTGACCGGGACCGTGCCCACGCACTTCTGCCGACGGCGAATACACGCGCAGCAATTCAAACGGCAGTGAAAAAAGTTGGTCATCGTCGAAGCCGATTTCCAGCATGCGGGACTTGCGGTGCACGGTCAGTCCGGTTGGGCTGGCTTTCGGTGCGGATTGTTTGGAACCTGTCATGAGTAATTTATCCGTAAAAAGTGAAATGTCATGCACGGAAGGCATGCTGAAGCGCCAGGCGCAAGGCCGGCAGCATGGCCACCCGCGCGGCGAGTGACGACGGCACCGGGACACGCTGCGCGTCGGCCCAGACCGGCGCCGGAAAATGCGCGTCGTCGCTGAAGCGCGGTATCACGTGCCAGTGCAAATGCGGCACCAGATTGCCCAGTGCCGCGAGGTTGATCTTGTGCGGTGCCATCACTTGTCGCAACACCGTCTCGACCTGGCAGACGGCCATCATCAACTGACTGCGATCCCCCGGCAGCAAGTCAGTCAATTCCGCCGCATGGGCGTTCCAGATCACGCGACAGAAACCCGGATAGCGGGCATCGTCGACCAGCACGACGCGCAACCGGTCGTTGCGGGCGATGACTTCACCGCCATCGGTGTCGCACAATGCACAAGCGGGTACGGTCGTCGTCATGGTTACACCAGAATCCGTTCGATGCCACCGGCATTGGCACGGGCAACATACTCGGGCAACCAGTTCGGGCCGAGGATATGACGCGCCATTTCGACGACGATGTAGTCGGCGTCGGTGCCGGAATCTTCATCGTAGCGCGACAAACCTTGCAGGCAAGACGGGCAACTGGTCAGTATCTTGACCTCGCCGGTGAAGCCATCGGCGCGCACCTTGTCGACACCCTTGACCATTTCCTCTTCCTTGCGGAAGCGGATCTGGGTCGAGATATCGGGTCGGGCCACGGCCAGCGTGCCGGACTCGCCGCAACAGCGATCATTCTTTTCGATCTTCTGGTCGTCAATCGTCGTAATCAGACTGTTGACGGTTTTCAGCGGATCCTGCAATTTCATCGGGCTGTGGCAGGGATCGTGATACATGTAGCGCGTACCGGTCACGCCTTCGAGCTTGACGTTCTTTTCGAGCAGGAATTCATGGATGTCGATGATGCGGCAACCCGGGAAAATTTTCTCGAATTCATAGCCCTGCAACTGGTCATAGCAGGTGCCGCACGACACCACGACGGTCTTGATGTCGAGGTAATTAAGCGTGTTGGCCATCCGGTGGAACAGCACCCGGTTGTCGGTGATGATTTTTTCGGCCTTGTCGAAATCACCGGACCCACGTTGCGGATAACCGCAGCACAAATAACCCGGCGGCAGCACGGTTTGCACGCCGGCATGCCACAGCATCGCTTGCGTGGCCAACCCGACTTGCGAGAACAACCGCTCCGAACCGCAGCCCGGAAAGTAGAACACCGCTTCGGTGTCAGCCGTCGTGTTTTTCGGATCGCGGATCACCGGAACGATCTTGTCGTCTTCGATATCGAGCAAGGCACGCGCGGTTTTCTTCGGCAAATTGCCCGGCATCTTCTTGTTGATGAAGTGGATCACCTGTTCGCGAATCGGCGCTTTGCCGTGGGTCGATGGCGGTGCCTTGGTCTGCTTTTTGGCAAACTTTTTCAGGATGTCATTGCCCAGACGCTGTGCCTTGTAACCCCAACCGATCATGACCTGACGGGTCGCGTTGATGGTCGCCGGATCAGTCGCGTTGAGGAAGAACATCGATGCGGTGGTGCCGGCATTGAAGGACTTCTTGTTCATCTTGCGCAGCAGGTTACGCATGTTCATCGACACTTCGCCGAAGTCGATATCGACCGGGCACGGCGTCAGGCACTTATGGCAGACCGTGCAATGGTCGGCCACATCTTCGAACTCTTCCCAGTGCTTGATCGAGATGCCGCGCCGGGTTTGCTCCTCGTACAAAAACGCTTCAACAAGCAGCGAGGTGGCGAGGATTTTATTGCGTGGCGAGTACAGCAGGTTGGCGCGCGGGACATGCGTGGCGCAGACCGGTTTGCATTTGCCGCAGCGCAGGCAATCCTTGATGCTGGTCGAGATCGCGCCGATATCGCTTTGCTGCATGATCAGCGACTCGTGGCCCATCAGACCAAATGACGGCGTGTAGGCATTGCGCAAGTCGGCGTCGATGCCGGGCAAGTCCATCATCTTGCCCTTGTTGAAGCGCCCTTCCGGATCGACGCGCATTTTGTAGGCGCGGAAATCCTTGATCTCGTCGTGGGTCAGAAACTCCAGCTTGGTGATACCGATGCCATGCTCGCCCGAGATCACGCCGTCGAGCGAACGCGCGAGAATCATGATCCGCGCAACGGCCGCATGGGCATCCTGCAGCATTTCGTAATGGTCGGAGTTGACCGGCAAATTGGTGTGTACGTTGCCGTCGCCGGCATGCATGTGCAGCGCCACGAAGACGCGCCCGCGCAGGATGCGTTTGTGGACGGCGCTGCATTCGTCGAGGATGGGCTTGAAGGCCGCACCGCTAAACGACAGCCGCAACGGCGCACGCACTTCGGCTTTCCACGAGATGCGTATCGTGCGGTCTTGCGCCAGATCGAAGACGGTGGCGGCAGGTTGTTGCAGCAGCCGTTCATCGAATGCCGCTGACAATTTTTGCAAGCCCAGTGCAACCAGTTCGGCTTTGGCATCGACCAGCGGACGGTCGAGGTTAGCCAGTACGTAAGTCCAGCGCGCGTGGGTCGCATCCAGCAAGGCTTGCGCTTCGGTAACGCGGTCTTCCAGCATTTCGGCGGGGGGAATCGCATCACCGTCGTCGCTCTTGCCCAGTGGCAGATTGCCCTTCCCGAAAAATTCGCCGAGGGCTTCGACCAGTTGCAGCTTGTTCTTGATCGACAGCTCGATGTTGATACGCTCGATGCCGTCGGTGTATTCGCCCATCCGGTTCAACGGGATAACGACGTCTTCATTGATCTTGAAGGCATTGGTGTGGCGGGCAATGGCGGCCGTGCGGACGCGGTCCAGCCAGAACTTCTTGCGCGCTTCCGGGCTGACCGCGACAAAACCTTCGCCGACATGCTTGTTGGCCATGCGCACGACTTCGGACGCGGCTTGGGCGACCGCCACATCATCATCGCCGACGATATCGCCAAACAACACCATCTTCGGCAACACGCCGCGCTTGGATTTGGTGGCGTAACCGACTGCGCGCAAATAGCGCTCATCGAGATGCTCAAGGCCGGCCAGGATTGCGCCGCCCTTGCGGGTCTCGCCGTCGAGGTAATTCTTGATTTCGACGATGGACGGAATCGCTTCGCGCGCCTGACCGAAAAATTCCAGGCAAATGGTGCGCGTGTGCTTTGGCATTTTGTGCAGGATCCAGCGTGCCGACGTGATCAAGCCATCGCAGCCTTCTTTCTGGATACCCGGCAGGCCGGACAGGAATTTGTCGGTGACGTCCTTGCCCAAGCCTTCCTTGCGAAACGACCGGCCGGGGATGTTCAGCGTCTCGGTCTTGAACGGCGCAGTGACCACGCCATGCTCGGCCGGATGGGTCCAGACCAGCTCGAAGGTCGCCATCGGTGCATCGTGAATCTTGCTCAGGTTATGGCCGATGCGGGTGACTTCTAGCCAGTCACCGTTCGGGTCGACCATTTTCCAGCTGGCGAGATTGTCGAGCGCAGTGCCCCACAGCACGGCTTTTTTGCCGCCGGCGTTCATCGCGACATTGCCGCCAATGCACGAGGCTTCGGCCGAGGTCGGATCGACGGCAAACACGAAGCCGGCTTTTTCGGCGGCATCGGACACGCGCTTGGTGACCACGCCAGCACCGGAATAAATCGTCGCGTAATCGCGCTCGACACCGGGCAGGCGGGTCATTTCGACCGCGCCGAGTTGTTCGAGTTTTTCGGTATTGATGACGGCCGACAGCGGTGTCAGCGGAATCGCGCCGCCGGTGTAACCGGTGCCGCCGCCGCGCGGGATGATGGTCAGTCCGAGTTCGATGCAGCCTTTGACCAGGCCGGCCATTTCATTTTCGGAGTCTGGCGTGAGCACCACGAACGGATATTCGACGCGCCAGTCGGTCGCATCGGTGACATGCGAGACCCGTGAGAGGCCGTCAAATTTGATGTTGTCTTTTTCGGTGTAGCGCGACAGAACCTTGTTGGTGCGCTTGCGCAAGTCGACCGTGCGTTTGAATTCGTCACCGAAATCGGCGACTGCCTTGTGGGCTGCGCGCAGCAGCGCTTCGACATTGGTACTGCGGCGCAGCGCGACCGCATCCCCGGCGTCAGCCAGGTCGGTGGTGATACGGCGTTTGTCGACTTCGCCCAGACGATGGTTCAACGCATCAACCAGCGCCTGCCGGCGCTTCGGATTGTCGAGCATGTCGTCTTGCAAATAAGGATTGCGCCGCACGACCCAGATATCGCCCAGTACCTCGTAGAGCATGCGCGCCGAACGCCCGGTCTGGCGCGCGCCGCGCAATTCATCGAGCAAGTTCCACGCATCTTCACCGAGCAGGCGAATGACGATTTCGCGGTCGGAAAACGACGTGTAGTTGTACGGAATTTCACGCAAGCGCGAAGCGGCAGCATGGCCGCTGTCTGCGATGAGGGATTGAATTTGCGCCGGGGCGTTCATCGAGTAATTGCCTGCAGGATTCTAAAAAAGCATTTTAGCGTATTGCGCTACGCCAGACTTGAACACGCGTGCACCAACGCCGCAAAGCAAAACCTCAAAACCAGCTGCCGATATGGCGCCACCAGTCGTCCGGCACCGACAGCAACACGGTAGTGGCGGTCAGATAGCGTAAAAATTTTCCTAACGCCATGTAGAACACGCAGGGCCAGAACGGCAAACGGGCCCAGCCACCCAGCGTACACAACGGATCGCCCACCACCGGCAACCAGCTCAGCAACATCGACTTGGCGCCGAAATGCCGGACCCAGCGCATCCAGCGACCATACTCATCCGGCGACAACGCTCGCTTCGCACCGTAACCCATCCAGTAATCGACCGCGCCACCTAGCGTATTGCCGCAAGTTGCCACCAGAATCGTCGGCCAGAACAGGGCGGGATTGGCTTTAATCACGGCAAATACGGCTGGCTCCGAACCGAGTGGCAGCAACGTGGCCGAAATAAAGCTGATCACGAATACCGATGTCAAGCCGACCGCCGGGGCGGCAACGGCAGCCAGTAGCCAGAGCGTAGCGGCTTCTATCATTGGACCAGGTCAGACAAGCAGCGCGAAAAGGGGATCAAGAGTGTCCTTTTACTACTAACGATCAACATCGGAGGGGGCGGGGCCGTCCATTATAATGACGGTCCGAAGCATTTCCCATTTGCAGTGATGATCCGGCATCGGTCACAGCCGTTTCTATCACGCAGCACTCCGACAGCGTTCCCATGACCATCGACTATCTGCAAAAAATCCTTACCGCACGCGTCTACGACGTCGCTGTTGAAACCCCGCTGGAACTGGCACCGACGCTGTCGCAGCGCATCGGCAACCGGATTTATTTCAAGCGCGAGGACATGCAGAGCGTGTTCAGCTTCAAGTTGCGCGGGGCCTACAACAAGATGGCCCATTTGCCACCGGCGCAAATGAAACGCGGCGTTATTTGTGCGTCAGCCGGCAATCACGCGCAAGGCGTGGCACTGAGCGCCACCCGGCTTGGTTGTCATGCGGTGATCGTGATGCCGACCACAACACCGCAAGTCAAGATTGATGCGGTCAAAGCCCGGGGCGGAGAAGTCGTGCTGTTCGGCGAGTCGTTCACCGACGCCTACGCGCACGCCATCAAGCTGGAAAAGCAACTCAAACTGACCTTCGTCCATCCGTTTGACGATCCCGACGTGATCGCCGGTCAAGGCACCATCGGCATGGAAATCCTGCGCCAGCATTCCGGCCCCATCCACGCCATTTTTGTCGCCATCGGCGGCGGTGGCCTGATCGCCGGCATTGCGGCCTATGTCAAGGCGGTACGCCCCGACATCAAGATCATCGGCGTGCAGACGACCGATTCGGACGCCATGGCACGCAGCATCGCCGCCGGCAAGCGCGTGACACTGCCCGATGTCGGACTGTTTTCGGATGGTACGGCCGTCAAGCTGGTCGGTGCTGAAACGTTCCGCATCACGCAGTTGCTGGTTGACGAAATCATTCTGGTCGATACCGACGCGGTCTGCGCGGCCATCAAGGATGTCTTTCAGGATACCCGCAGCATTCTTGAACCAGCCGGCGCGCTGGCCGTAGCGGGTGCCAAGGCTTACGTCGAACGCTCGCTGAAGACCAAAAAGCCGATCAAGAATGAAACCCTGATCACGATCGCCTGCGGTGCCAACATGAACTTCGACCGCTTGCGCTTTGTTGCCGAGCGCGCCGATGTCGGCGAATCCCGCGAAGCCGTCTTCGCCGTCACCATTCCGGAAGAGCGCGGCAGCTTCCGCCGCTTCTGCGAACTGGTCGGACCGCGCAATGTCACCGAATTCAATTACCGCATCAGCGATGCCGCCCAGGCCCACGTCTTTGTCGGTATCCAGATCGCCAATCGCGACGAGTCGGCCAAGATCGCGACTCAGTTCGACAAGCATGGTTTCAAGACGCTGGACCTGAGCCAGGACGAACTGGCCAAGTCGCATATCCGCCATCTGGTCGGTGGCAAAAGTGCGCTGGCGCATGACGAATTGCTCTATCGCTTCGAATTTCCCGAGCGGCCGGGTGCGCTGATGCGCTTCCTCGACAGCATGGCGCCAAACTGGAACATCAGCCTGTTCCACTATCGCAATCAGGGTGGCGATCTCGGTCGCATCCTGGTCGGCTTGCAGGTACCGAAAAAAGAAATGAAAGCCTTCCGCGACTTCCTCGCCACACTGGGTTACGGTTTTCACGATGAAACCGCGAACCCGGTCTACAAGCTGTTTTTGGGATAACACGAATGACCACGACCATCATTGCGCCGCGCGCAGCACAAGCCTCGCCGCTCGGCAAACCGGCTACGTATCAGTCGCACTACGACGCCTCGCTGCTGTTTTCGATCGCGCGCCTGGACAAGCGCACCGAGCTCGGCCTGGGTGCCGGCAGCACGTTACCGTTTTTTGGCATCGATATCTGGAATGCGTATGAAGTGTCATGGCTGAATTTGCGCGGCAAACCGCAAATCGCGATGGCGACGATCACGGTGCCGGCCGACTCGCCCAACATCATCGAATCGAAATCCTTCAAGTTGTACCTGAATAGCTTCAACCAGACCCGACTGGCCGATAACGAAGCACTGCTGGCCCTGTTGCGCACGGATATCTCCAGCGGGTTTGGTGCGCCGGTGCAAATTAGCCTGACGCTGCCGGAGCAATTCGGCACCTTGCGCTTCGGCGAACTCGATGGCTTGTTGCTGGACCGGCTAGATATCGAGGTCGATGACTATGTACCTGACCCGGCGCTGTTGCAGGCGGCCCATCAGGAACCGGCGGTTGAACAGACGCTGGTGTCGCATTTGCTGAAATCGAATTGTCTGGTCACCGGCCAGCCCGACTGGGGCAGCGTACAGATTCACTATGTCGGCGCGGCCATTGATCAGGAAGGCTTGTTACGTTACCTGATCGGTTTTCGCGAACACCATGAATTCCACGAGCAATGTGTCGAACGGATCTTCACCGATATTCTGACGCGCTGCCGCCCGCACAAACTGGCGGTCTACGCGCGCTACACCCGACGTGGCGGGCTCGACATCAATCCATGGCGCAGCAATTTCACGACCGGTAAGATGCCACCGAATCAACGTAACGCGCGTCAATAAACGATGCATACCTATTGAATTTTGGCTGATGCGATCTACATTCCACCTGGTTGGTGTCCGCAATTGGTCGCGGCACGACATAGTCCCTAAAAAAGGTGATTTCTGATTGCTTTTAAGTTGTAATCAAGCATACAAACAAGCCTATAATCCTTACGAATTCACTTTTCGTGCGATGCAAAGCTCCCCTCCGAAATATGACGAACCTTGCCAAAATCCTTACCCCCGACAATGTTGTACTCGGGCTTGAAGTCTCCAGCAAAAAACGCGCGTTTGAGCAAGCTGGCCTTATTTTCGAAAACAACTGCGGCATCGCCCGCTCCAGCGTTTCCGAAAATCTGTTTGCCCGCGAGCGTCTCGGCTCGACCGGACTGGGTCACGGCGTGGCGGTGCCACACGGGCGCATCAAGGGTTTGAAAGCGCCGTTGGCTGCTTTCGTGCGACTGAGCGAAGCCATTCCGTTCGAATCGCCCGATGGCTTGCCGGTCAGCTTGCTGGTGTTCCTGCTTATTCCCGACCACGTTACCCAGCAACATCTCGAAATCCTGTCTGAAATCGCCGAAATGTTTTCGGACGACGTCTTTCGGTCCGTGCTGGCAACCGATCCTGACCCGCTTTCCGTCCACGCCCGCCTGATTGCATGGCAAGGCAGCATGCACGACCTGGGCTAATCCCACCGCGCCACGGAGCTACGATGCCGACCATTACCTTGCTAACCATCCAGCAAATTTACGATGAAAACCGCGAACTGCTGGACCTTGGCTGGTTCGCCGGGTTCGCTGGTGGTGAACGACTCATTTCCGGAGACGCGGCATCGGCAGCCGATCAGGTCGGCCACCTGAACCTGATTCATCCTGGTCGCATCCAGATTTTTGGCCATCAGGAAACCGAGTATTACCAGCGCCTCTCGCCCGAGTCACGGCGCTACCAGACCGCCGAACTGGTGGCCGGCGAACCGCCGGCCTTCATCATTGCGCAAGGACTCAACGCGCCGCCGGAAATCATGGAGGTGTGTGATGCGCGCAGCATTCCGCTATTTTCCACGCCGCTGGCGGCAGCGCAGGTCATCGATTATCTGCGCGTTTATCTGTCCAAGAAGCTGGCGCAGCACATCACTATGCATGGTGTGTTCATGGATGTGCTGGGCGTCGGTGTGCTCATTACCGGTGAATCGGGTCTGGGCAAGAGCGAACTGGGGCTGGAACTGATTTCGCGTAGTCATGGACTGGTGGCTGATGACGCTGTCGAATTTGCCCGCATTGCGCCCAACATGATCGAAGGCCGCTGCCCTACCCTGCTGCAAAACTTGCTGGAAGTGCGCGGACTAGGCCTGCTCGATATCAAGACTATTTTTGGCGAAACCGCGGTGCGTCGCAAGATGCGCCTGAAGCTGATCGTGCATCTGGTCCGGCGCAGTACGCTGGAAGAAAACTACGAACGCCTGCCGCTTAATGCGCAGTACGAAGAGGTGCTCGGATTGCCGATCCGCAAGGTTGTCATTCCGGTCGAAGCCGGCCGCAATCTGGCCGTACTGCTGGAAGCAGCGGTACGCAATACGATCCTACAACTCCGCGGCATCGATACGTTGAAAGAATTCATGGTGCGCCAACAGCGGGCAATAGACAGTGACTGATCACGGCGCCGGAAGCCGGCTCAGAATAACGGGCGCGTCGCTGGCAGCATTTGCTGAATCGCCTGCTGGATCAAATCATCCAGCCCGCTGCTGGCGGGCGTGTGAGTCGCCACGCCGACGCCGACACTGAGCCGGATCGACAGATTTTTGACGTGAAGTGCCTGCCCTTGCAGATACTGCGACAGCTGGCCGGCAAGCTCATCGGCCTGAGCGGCATCACATCCCTGCAAGATATAAACGAACTCGACCCCGGTCCAGCGACCGGCCTGAACCGAGGGCGTCATGCGTGCGCCAACCAGACTGGCGAATGCCGCCAGGATGGCGTCGGCATCAAACCAGCCATACACGTCATTGAGCTTATCGAAACCCTGGACCCGGCATAACAGCACCGATAAAGGCTCACCGGACCGCGTTGCGTGGTCGATCGCTGCGGTCAGGACGAATACGGTTTTGCGCCGGTTCATCAGCCCGGTCAATCCGTCGATCTCGATTTGCTGCGTCAGAGACTGCGACAGATGAGCTTGTTTCCAGATCAGCTCGGCAACATGACTGAAAGCCTGAAACGGTACTAGTCCGAGACGCGAAAAGTAATCGATATCGGCGGCATAAAACACCATGAGACCGGCGACTCCGCTGCGGCCGGAACGCAGCGGAATCGCTAATGCACAATGCGCGGTACAACCGTCCATGTTGTTGCGCCAGGGTGCGAACAGCGATGGAAAATCGCTCGGTACAGCGACATTTTCGAGGGCTGCCTGTGAATACGGCGCAATACTGTCAAAGCAGGCCGAAGGCAAGCTCCAGTCGTCGCAGTCGCTCGCGTACTCACCCTCGACAACCAGCGGTGCGACGTTCGCGGCAGACTCCTCACGCGTTCCGATCCAGATAAAACGCAGTTCGCCGGTCGCATCGACAATCGAACGGCATAGTCGCCCGGCACTCGATAGTAATTGATTCGATAACGGCAACTGTTCCAGCATCTGGTACAGCGCACCGGTGAGATTGGCACGCTCACTATCTGTTCGTTGCGGACGTGAAGCAATGCGCGTTGTCGCCAGCAAAGTTGTCATCAGACTGGAACGGGAAAACAAGTTGAATTTCATCGCGCATCGCTCAGGCAGTGTGTCACTCGAAAACCAGGCATCAAGGTGATCAAGAGTAACACCCCTACTGACTGGCTTCATCAAATGCGGCCCGACCAAGATGGGCAACGTTGCCCCATTGCAGCACGCTCAATGCATTGCCATCCCAGTGAAATCGGTTGATACCGGTATTGATGATGTCAAAGTCCCGCGCGCTTTCCAGGCGAACTCCACGGGCGGCGCGGTAGACGCAGTCGAGTACGCCGCCGTGGGTCACAATGGCAATTTTCTGTCCGGCATGACGTCGGGCGATGGTCATCACGCTATCCACAGCCCGCACCGAAAATTCCCGTAGCGTTTCAGCGCATTGCTGGCCTGGCGGAAACCGGACATCGACCTCACGCGCCATCCAGGAAGCGTGCGCCTGCGGATAAATACCGGCGATTTCATCGTAGAGCAACCCTTCGAACGCGCCATAGCAACGCTCGCGTAAGCTGGCATCGGTCAGCACCGTCAGATCGCGCGGCATCGCCAGAGATTGCGCGGTGTGTACGGCACGCTGCAGGTCGCTGGCAATGACCGCATCGAGGACTTCATCGTTTAGTGCCAGCGCAAGCGCGACTGCTTGCTGCCGGCCATGATCATTAAGACCGATATCGAGGAAGCCTTGCAAACGACGCTCGGCATTCCAGTCGGTTTCGCCATGGCGGATCAACAGCAGTTCGGTCATCGGGGGATTATTCCTGCAACATCGGGTTAAGTGTATAGATAGCGACAACGCTGGCCTCGTCAAGAATATGCGGGACAATTGCAGTCAGTACCTGAGGACCGGTAAAGGTATCGTCGAGCGGCAGTCGCGCAATATCAAGCGCATACAGCGTAAAGATATAGCGATGGATTTCCGAATCGTTCCACGGCGGGCAGGGACCGTCGTAGCCAAAATACTCGCCCGCCATCAACGGATCGTCTGAAAACCAGCCGGTATAGTCATTGAGGCCATGGCGTGCGCTGCCGAAGACTGCATCGACAATTTGCGGTCCGAACTTGCCGCCCGACGTTACGCCGTCGCTGAAATATCCTGCCGGCATGGAATGAATACCGGTGGGTATATCAATCATCACCCAGTGAAAAAAATCAACGCGCGGCAAATCCGGTGGGACGGTCCGGCCTTCCTGATTCACGTCATCCGGTTTCGATGGTACGTCGGGATCGACGCAAATCAGGACCAGCGATTGTGCTGCGGCAGGCAGTTCATTCCAAGCCAGATGCGGGCTGCGATTGGCCGACAGCGTAACGTGTGTAACCGGGTCGACCGTGCACAAGGCAAACTCACCGGGAATGAAGCCACCATCTCTGAAAGAATTGCTCCACAATTTCATCGCAGTCTCCTGAAGTCCATGGGATTTGGTCTTTGCAGTGTAGCTGACTAAACGACAATTTCCACTGGTTTGACCTGCAACCAGAACGTCACGGGGCCATCATTGGTCAACGATACTTCCATGTGCGCGCCAAACACACCTGCGGCCACCTCGCCATGCAACTGGCCGGCTTTTACCAGGAAGTAATCGAACAATCGGCGCGCCTCATCCGGTGCCGCGGCAGGCGTGAATGATGGCCGTGTACCCGAGCGCGTATCGGCCGCGAGCGTGAATTGCGGCACCAGCAACAACGCCCCGCCGGCATCGGCCACACTGCGATTCATCTTGCCATCGGCATCACCGAACACCCGGTAGCTGCGCAGCTTTGCCAGCAGCAAGTCTGCTTCCCGCAGGCTGTCGCCGCGTTCGGCGCACAGCAGCACGAGCAGGCCGTTGCCGATGGCACCCACTTCGACACCTTCAACAACGACGCTGGCGCGGATGACGCGCTGGATCAGGCCAATCATCAGGACAGCGTGATGCGCGCGAACTTGCGCTTGCCGACCTGCAGGACGAAGGTGCCGGCCTCGACCTTGAGCGCTTTGTCGCTGATGGCTGCGCCATCAATGCGAACGCCATTTTGCTCGACCATGCGCAACGCTTCGGAAGTCGAGGCACACAAATTGGCTTGCTTGAGCAGCTGCCCGATACCCAGGGGCGCGCCGCTCAGTTGCATTTCAGGAATGTCATCCGGAATCCCGCCACGCGCACGATTGTCGAAGTCGGCCAGGGCATCGAACCCTGCCTGCTGGTTGTGAAAACGCGCGACGATTTCCTGCGCCAGCGCGACCTTGATATCGCGCGGATTGCGCCCTGCCGCGACTTCGATTTTGAATTGTGCGAGTTCGGCCAGCGAACGGGCCGACAGCAGTTCGTAGTAGCGCCACATCATGACGTCGGAAATGCTCATCACCTTGGCGAACATGCCATTGGCAGGCTCGGTAATGCTGATGTAATTGCCCTTGGATTTGGACATCTTCTCGATGCCGTCCAACCCTTCGAGCAACGGCATGGTCAGAATGCACTGCGGCTCCTGACCCCAGTCCTTCTGCAGCTCGCGCCCGACCAGAAGATTAAATTTCTGGTCAGTGCCGCCCAATTCCAAATCGGCACGGAGCGCTACCGAATCGTAGCCCTGCATCAGCGGGTACAACAATTCATGCACCGAGATCGGCGTACCGGCCTTGAAACGCTTGGTAAAGTCCTCCCGTTCGAGTATCCGGGCGACTGTGTACTTGGACGACAGCTCGATCATCCCGCGGGCACCGAGTGGATCGCACCATTCGGAGTTGTAGCGAATCTCAGTCCGCTCAGCGTCCAGTACCAGACTAGCCTGGGCAAAGTAGGTCCTGGCGTTGTCTTCGATCTGCTCTTTCGTCAGCGCAGGCCGGGTAATGTTGCGTCCGGACGGATCACCGATCATCGAGGTGAAATCACCGATCAGGAAAATCACCGTGTGACCGAGATCCTGCAACTGACGCATCTTGTTGAGCACGACTGTATGGCCAAGATGCAAGTCCGGTGCAGTCGGGTCAAGTCCAAGCTTGATACGCAGCGGTATGCCACTGAGCTCGGAGCGCGCCAGCTTCTGGGCGAATTCGGACTCGATCAACAGTTCGTCGACACCGCGCTTGGTAATGGCCAACGCGTGCTGTACGCTGTCTGACAGGGTCAGCGCAGGCTGCCTGGAAGAAAGTGTTGCAAATGATTTATTTATTTTTGGTTTTTGGTCGGAATTCATTGATTTAAAACAGTAAATTGAGGCAGAAATCCAAATCTGGTTTGGTATAATCCAGACTTCTTTCAACCATTGCATCGACTCACTACAAAAGCAAAAAGAAGAAAGAAGTGAATCGAGTCGGCAAATTCTAACTTATTGCATGTTCAATTCAGACAATTTCAATCGCTTACGCAATAGCTCCCGCCATTTTGTTGGTTCCTCACGCAAGACACGCATCATCTCCGCCTCGGCCCTGTTTTTGGCCGTCTGTGCGTTCGGAGCTGCTGCTGTCGCACCAATGGCACCCGATGCGTCCGACATACCGGTCAGATCAATCATTCATGAGCTGGACCTGCCCGAAATTGCCGACCAAATCGCCAGTCTCGCGCAATCCCCTCAAATGTATGTCAACGAAGAAAAAATTCGTTACGGCGATACCCTCGGCAGTGTCCTGATTCGCCTTGGTATCGATGACGACGCCGCAGAATCCTTCATTAAATCCGACCCCGTCGCACGCAATGTGCTGCAACTCAAATCGGGCAAACGCATTCAGGCCAAGGTCAGCGAAGACGGTCAGCTGCAGTGGCTGAGCATGCTCACCGAAGAACGCGATGACACGACCAAAAATCTGGTGGTCACCCGTGACGGCGAACACTTCAAGGCGAACGAAGCTCCGGCCGAGCTTGAGCGTCGAGTCGAAATGCACGCTGGCGAAATCCAGTCGTCCCTCTTTGCGGCCACCGATGCAGCGCAAATTCCGGACAATGTGGCGCGACAAATCGTTGACATGTTTGCCACCGACATCGATTTTGCCTCGGACCTGCAGCGCGGTGATCGCTTCGATGTCGTGTATGAAACTTTCTGGCAAAACGGCGAGTTCGTTCGCGGCGGCCGCGTCCTTGCTGGCGAATTTCAAAACGGAAAGAAAAACTATAAATCGATCTGGTTCGACGATGCGCAACCGCGTCTCGGCGGTGGCTATTACACGTTCGAAGGTACGTCGCTGAAAAAAGCCTTCCTGAAATCACCGATCAAGTTTTCGCGGATCTCGTCGGTTTTTTCAATGAGAAAACACCCGATTTCGGGCAAGTGGAAACAACATGCCGGCGTTGATTTCGCTGCCGCAACCGGCACGCCAATCCATGCCTCAGCAGATGGTGTGGTCGAGATGGTGGCCACTCAAAATGGCTATGGCAACATCGTCGTGCTCAAACACTGGTCAAATATCACAACCGCCTACGCGCACATGAGCCGCTTCGCTGCGGGATTGCGTAAAGGTGAAAAAGTGAGCCAGGGTGATGTTATCGGTTATGTCGGGTCGACCGGTTGGGCCACCGGCCCTCACCTGCACTACGAATTCCGGGTTGCCGCCAAAGCACGCGATCCGCTGTCGGTCGACATTCCAAGTGTGCAGACATTAAGCAGCGCTGACCTGAAACGCTTTCGCACTGTCGCTGGCGACATGAAGCACCGCTTCGTGCTGCTGCAACAGACCGAAAATGCGCCGAAACTGGCTCTCAAGTAATTCGCCAATGCCATTGTTCATCGGACTGATGTCCGGCACCAGTCTCGATGGCGCTGACGGCATTCTCGCGATCATTGATGAACACGCTGACGGTTGCCAGATAAAAGTGCTTGCAGCCGGCCACGTTGATTTTTCGGCGGACCTGCGCAGCACGCTGCTGGCACTCCAGCATCCCGGCGCAGATGACCTTCATGACGAAGCGCTGGCAGCCAATCAATTGGCAACTTGCTACGCAACGTGTGTCCGACAGCTGCTGCAGCGCACCGGCATCACACCGGAGCAGGTGGTTGCCATCGGTGCGCATGGCCAAACCATTCGCCACCGTCCCGAACTCGGCTACACCCTGCAGGCGAACAACGGCGCACTGCTGGCCGAATTGACCGGTATCGATGTCGTCGCCGACTTTCGCAGTCGCGACGTTGCCGCAGGCGGTCAGGGTGCACCCTTGGTACCGGCATTTCATCAAGTTCTGTTTTCTGCCGATCATTGGCGTGTCATCGCCAATATTGGCGGTATCAGCAACATTAGCAGTTTGCCTCCGCGCAGCGCTCACGCGGTACCGACAAGCGGATTTGATACCGGCCCCGGAAATATGTTGCTCGATATGTGGATTCAGCGACATCGTGCCCGGGCGTACGACAGCGGCGGTAACTGGGCGGCGACCGGCACCATCAATGTGCCATTGCTGGCGCTGTTGCGCGAGGATGCTTTTTTCCGCCTGCCGGGACCGAAGAGTACCGGTCGCGACCGGTTCAATGCACAGTGGCTGGACCAGCATCTGGCCGGCTTTGGCCATCTCGGCACGGCCGACATCCAGGCCACACTGGTCGAGCTGACCGCCACGACGCTTATTGACGCACTCATCGCCGTTGCACCCGATGTCAACGACGTGTACATCTGCGGCGGGGGTGCTTTCAACACGTTTTTGATGGGACGGTTGCAGGTTGCCTTGGCCGCCAGCGGCAGCACAGCAACTGTAGAGTCGACCATCAAACTGGGCGTACCGCCCGATCAGGTCGAGGCACTTGCCTTTGCCTGGCTGGCATTGCGTTTCATGGCACGCACAACAGGCAACTTACCAGCCGTGACCGGGGCGCATGGCACACGTATTTTAGGTGCCCTCTATCCGACCTGAAAAGTCACCATCCAATAAAAAAGCGCAGAGAGTTCTGCGCTTTTTTTACATCACCAAGTCGATCAGGCCGAAAACGAAGATCCGCAACCGCAGGTCGTCGTGGCATTCGGGTTCTTGATGACAAACTGCGCGCCCTCAAGATCATCCTTGTAATCGATTTCTGCACCAACCAGATATTGGTAGCTCATCGAATCAATGAGCAAGTGGACACCGTTCTTGGTCATCGTCGTATCGTCTTCGTTGGCGATTTCGTCGAACGTGAAGCCATACTGAAAACCGGAACAACCACCACCCTGGACAAACACCCGCAATTTCAGGTCGGGATTGCCTTCTTCTTCGATCAATTGCGCGACTTTCATCGCTGCACTATCACTAAACAGGATAGGTGCTGGCATTTCGGTAACTGCGTTCATTTTATGACTCCCACTAAACTAATATTGCGCATTATAGACGGCCACACCGGATCATGTGCCGGACGACGCTAACTTTGGCTGCGCCAGTTTCAATATCGGATCACCCACCAATTCATGGGTCAGTTTTCCGGACACGACAGCGCCACCGTGCATCTCCAGCGCTTTGTAATATAGATCGCCAGTTATGCGGGCTTTCGGCTGCAGTTCAAGTAGCTCGGAAGAGAACACCTGCCCTTTGATTTCTCCATTGACGACCAGATGCGCCACCCTGACATCGCCCTCAATTTTCGCCTGCTCCGAAATAACCAGAATGCTCGTTTCCGCTTCGTTAGCAATCACGTTGCCCTTGACATGCCCGTCAATACGCAAGCCTCCCTTGAAATGTACGTCGCCAATAATGGAGGTTGAAATACCAATCAGACTATCGATAGTACTTTTGGATTTGCGGCCAAACATGAGAGCTCTCTTTACAAATTAGCCGACGCTTGAGTTCGCATCTGGCCTTTTTCAAAGATCCGTACCTGCACGGACTTTGCTGATGTACCGTCGGGTAGCGTTAGCAAACCTTCAATACGCTGATAGTGACGAAATCCGAGCTTGAACTGCGGAATACCACTGGAATTTGCTGTAGGGAAAAGTATGACTGCACTCCGTCCCGCTTGCAATGTCGTAACGGCAAGCTGGAGTGTGCCGATAAAATCGCTGTTTCCGCGCGCTCCTTGCATTAACAACAAACGGTAGCGCAACTGATTCGGCCCAACCATGTCGACCGTGAGGCGGCGAATAGAGACCTCGGGCCCGCCGGTGCCTGTTGGCAGCAGACTTTCAAAGAAAGCGAGGTCTTCCTTGAGACGCACATTCTCATCCTCCAGCAACTTGACTTGAGCGGCTAACTGCTTCTGCGCGCTGCGCTCTATGATTAACTGACTTTCTGAAGCATTGACCGTGCTGGAGTAGCGATCCCGCTGGGCGGACAACTTCTCGAGTTGCTCGCGATATACCGCAACGTCCTGATTTGCAGACGGGCCGCGCCCGGTGAACTGCCGGCCAAGGTCGTAAATCCAGAGGGCTGCAGCGCCACCGAGAGCGATCGCAAAGACCATGACAAGCATTTTCAGCGGCCATGGCAACTGGCTCCTGATCGTCATGCGAGGGGCGGATATCGACATCCGCCGCAACCACAACTTGAGCCTCATGATGAACACAGAACCAATGACATCAAGGCATGACCGGTACGTGCATCAGGCCTGCTGCTTCATCAAAGCCGAACAGGATGTTCATGCATTGCACGCCCTGGCCAGCAGCGCCCTTGACGAGGTTATCTTCGACCACGAGGATAACTAGCAAGTCACCATTGCCGGGACGGTGCACCGCGATGCGCAGCATGTTGGAAGCCCGCACTGACCTGGTTTCAGGATGACTACCGGCAGGCATCACATCGACAAACTGCTCACCCTTGAAATGCTGTTCGTACAACGTCTGGAAATCGGTGTCACGCGCGTGCGGCAGTATCTGTGCGTACAGCGTCGAATGAATTCCACGAATCATCGGCACCAGATGCGGCACAAAGGTCAGACCAATCGGCCGCCCCGCAATCGCTTGCAGGCCTTGTACGGTTTCCGGCAGATGACGATGTCCCTTGACACCATACGCCTTGAAATTGTCACTGGCCTCCGCCATTAACGAGCCAACTTCAGCCTTGCGACCGGCTCCGGAAACACCCGATTTACAGTCCGCTATCAAGCCCGATTCATTCACTAACGCGCTAGTGCCACTCAACAATGGAGCGTATCCAAGCTGCATCGATGTCGGATAGCAACCAGGCAAACCGATCAAGCGGGCACCACGGATTGCTTCGCGGTTAACTTCAGGCAAGCCATAAACAGCTTCCGCCAACAACTCCGGACAGGAGTGGGGCATGCCGTACCATTGCTCGAACGTCGCGGTATCCTGCAAGCGAAAATCGGCGGCCAGGTCAATGACCTTCACGCCAGCGGCAAGCAGTGCGGGCGCCTGTGCCATCGCGACGCCGTGCGGCGTCGCAAAGAACACCACATCGCACTCGTCGAGGCGCGCTTTTTCAGGTGCCGAAAA
The DNA here is from genome assembly GCA_047621665.1 of Bradyrhizobium sp. GTDB lineage: Bacteria > Pseudomonadota > Gammaproteobacteria > Burkholderiales > Burkholderiaceae_D > Actimicrobium. The sequence continues at coordinate 23,890 of JBLHMB010000018.1, forward strand.
AGCCAGCGCAACCCTGCCACGCAGCGACGGGAACATGTCGGCCACCGGCAATCCATCTTCTTTACGGGAAGTGATCGCAGTCAACTCCACCTCGGGGTGTACGGCAAGCAAACGCAACAACTCGACGCCGGTATAACCGGTACCTCCTACGATTCCAACTTTGATCATGTGACTTTCCCCGATTGGTTATTCCGAATATTAACAGTAGCCGAAACACGTCCGACGCACGCAAAAAAAAACCGCCAGACGAATCCGGCGGTTTTTTGCAAAACTGAAGACGCGATTAACGCTTCGAGAATTGCTTTGCGCGACGTGCTTTGCGCAGGCCGACTTTTTTACGCTCGACTTCACGCGCGTCACGAGTAACGAAACCTGCCTTGGCCAGTTCTGGCTTCAGGGTGGCATCGTAGTCGATCAGGGCACGGGTAATACCGTGGCGAACCGCACCAGCTTGGCCGGATTCGCCGCCGCCGTTGACATTAATCATGATGTCAAAAGTGGTAACGTTGTTGGTCAGTTCGAGTGGCTGGCGAATCACCATCAGGCCGGTTTCGCGCGAAAAATATTCATTCGCTGGCTTGCCGTTGACGACGATCTGACCGCTGCCGGTTTTGATAAAGACGCGAGCGACTGCACTCTTGCGACGGCCGGTCCCGTAGTTGTAGATACCGATCATGTCAGTTCCTTAGAGTTCAAGTACTTTGGGTTGCTGCGCGGTATGCGGATGTGTTGCCTCTGCATAGACCTTGAGCTTCGTGATCATCGCGTAGCCCAACGGGCCCTTAGGCAACATGCCCTTGACCGCTTTTTCAAGCGCGCGACCCGGAAAACGCTGTTGCATCTTCAGGAAGTTGGTTTCGTAGATACCGCCTGGATAACCACTGTGGCGGTAATACGTACGCTCGGTAGCCTTGCTACCGGTAACACGCAACTTGCCTGCATTGATGACGATAATGAAATCACCCGTATCAACGTGCGGGGTGAATTCGGGTTTATGTTTGCCGCGCAATCGGAGTGCCACTTCGCTGGCAACACGTCCGAGGATTTTGTCCGTCGCGTCAATCACAAACCATTCACGCTTGACCTCATGGCCTTTAGCGGAAAAAGTTTTCATGATGACTTCCTAACTAGATTGATTCGCTCAAAGATAGGTGGTTCCACGCGCACCATTGCGCAGACTCTGCCTTGTTATCTCTTCCTGAGCGTACAGAAGAACGCGAGATTGTACCCGTAGTGCGTGCATCGGGTCAATTAATATGGAATCGTCGAAGACAACAGCGGCACCAGTCGTTAAACTTCGTCCTTTAAAAGGTGACGTCCACCGAATACTTGGAGAAATCGCCCATGGAATGCACCGTACGCTGGACCGGCTTGACCGGAATGACTTTTCTTGCCGAGACCGGTTCCGGTCATGTCGTTGCGATGGATGGCGCCCCGGATGGCGGCGGTCGCAACCTGGCACCGCGCCCGATGGAAATGATACTGCTCGGTACGGGCGGCTGTACTGCATATGACGTCGTGCTGATCCTGCGCAAAAGCGGCCAGGAAATCCGCAACTGTGAAGTCAAGCTGACGTCGGAGCGCGCAGAGAAGGACCCGAAAGTGTTCACTAAAATCCATTTTCACTTCATCGTCACCGGCATCAACCTGAAACCCAACCTGGTCGAGCGCGCCATCAAAATGTCGCATGACAAATATTGTTCAGCGTCGATCATGCTCGAGAAATCGGCTGTCATCACGCACAGCACCGAAATCCTCGAGCAAGCCTGACTTTTACAGGTAGTACGCAGTACGGGTCATGACTTTGCTGACGAAGCCCATCACTACGCGCGCCGGTTGCGGCAACTGACCCGCCCCCATTGCTTGCGCCGCCGCACCATGAGCGGCTTCGTCATCGCGCATTTGCAGCACGATGGCGCGTGACATGGTATCGGCAACCGGCAGCGTGTCGAGATGATGGCTAAGGTGTGCTTCCACTTGCCGCTCGGTTTCCACTACAAATCCAAGACTTTGGGCATCACCGGCCCTCGCCGCAACCATGCCGAGCAAATACGATCCGGCGAACCAGACGGGATTGAGAAAGCTGGTGCGCGAGCCCAACTGCGCAAGGCGCTCGGCGGTCCATGCCAAATGATCTTCTTCCTCCCGCGCAGCATGGGCGAACTGGCGGGTCAGTTCGGCACTACGCGCAAATTGTCCCTGCGCCTGATACAGCGCCTGCGCACACACTTCACCGACATGATTAACGCGCATCAGGCCTGCACTATGGCGCCGGTCCGCCTCATTCATTGGCACGTCTTCGATCGACAAAGCCGGACTCGTCCGCGCTGCTGCTGCCACTCCGGCAATGACTCGCAAAGCGCTGTCAAAACCGGCAATCCAGTTATCTGTTCGGAAACTCATGATTTATCCCATTTGCCAACATAAAAATATGATGTTGCGACCGCACAACATTAAGACCTATTTAGCACTCAACACACAAAATTTTCTTTGCTCTAGCAGCTTTAATTTGTTGAAATGCTTCTCAGCTTTTCGTCTCGTAGAAGAGAAACGGTGCCGCATCACAGCGTCCCGTTGAGCGTTCTAAATTAAAACAATAATGTTTTTTCTAAAAACTCCTGGAGATTATCAATGAAAAAATCACTACTCGCTCTCGCCGTGTTGAGCGCTATCGCTGGTTCAGCTTCAGCTCAAAGTTCAGTAACGATGTACGGCATTATGGATGCCGGTATCGTTCATGAAAGCGGCAATCCAAAAGGATCCGTCACCAAACTGACCAGCGGCGTCACAGCTGGCTCACGACTTGGTTTCCGTGGTGTTGAGGATCTGGGTGGCGGTGTCGCTGCCGTGTTCCTGCTGGAAACCGGCATTACTATCGATACCGGCGGCAATGCACAAGGTGCAACGGCAACTAATCCTGCAGGTACCGTTTTCGCCCGCCAAAACTTTGTTGGCCTGAAAAGCAACAGCGGCACGCTGACAATGGGTCGTCAATACAACCCTTACTTCAAGACAGTTGCAGCAGTTGATCCGTTTGGCGCAGGCGGAGAAGGCAACACTGGTAATTTGATTGCCTTCACCGGCTCGAATGGTCGCAGCAACAACAGCATTATGTATGTCAGCCCTACGTTTTCCGGCTTTAGCGCCGAGCTGCTTTACGCCTTCGGCGAAGTTGCTGGTGACACCAAGTTGGGACGCGTGATCAATGGCGCAGTCCAGTACGCAAACGGTCCACTGATGGTGCGCGCTGCATTTAACCAGCAGAACTCGGCACCCGCATCCGGTACCGTCGCAGCGTTTCAGGCTGCAAAAGCCGCAGACGTGACTAAAAATGCCATCATTGCCGCCTCCTACGATCTTGAAGTCGTTAAGTTGTCAGCACTTTACGCAACCGTCAAAGGCCCGAGCTTTACGAGCGCAACATCAGGTGCTGTTCTGGTTGGTTTCAATGCCGCGGCTGGTATTCCTTTCAACCCGACTTTCGTTCCGCCACCACGCGCTGATGCGCGCGACTTCATGCTCGCAGCAACCATTCCACTCGGTCTGAGCAGAGTTCAGCTGTCATACATTGACCGCAAAGACAAAACCGTCAAAGCACAAGATGCCAAGCAGATGGCCATCGGCTATGAATACAACATGTCTAAGCGTACTGCTCTTTATGCCCAATTCTCACGCATGAAGAACGACAACGGTGCTGCGTACACGGTCGGCAATGCGGGCGACATCACCGCTGGCTCGGGTGACAAAGGCTACGCAGTCGGCGTTCGCCACACTTTCTGATACCTGTTGACCACTTAAGAGGTCAACGACAGTGAGTAATAAAAAAGCACCTTCGGGTGCTTTTTTTGCGCCATCAATTTGCCTTAAAGGCGATTTCTTTTGGGCCGGAATACCGATGAATCGTCATAAAAATCCGTATCTTGCTGTCCGCTCCAGCCTGGAACTCCCATCAAAGGTAACGGAGCATAATCACGATTGCGTAGTTCAGCCGTAAGCTGCCCGGTAATCACTTCATCGATATGCGTCATTCGATCGACTTCAGCAAGATCAAAATACGCTGCGTCTACCTCGACCAACCACGCGTGCGCAGTAATGCCTTTGTAGGGTGCGACCAATTTTTCCATCAGCGCATGACCAAACAGATAGACTTCGCAGGTAAGTCCAAAGTCAACCCGCCGGTCGACAAAGACGGACCGCCAGTCATGCGCGCGCAATGCAGCAAAAACACTAGCATCGCTCGAAATGAACAGCGCCGAACTTTCGTCAAAAATCGTCAGCGCATCCCGCAGCTGGCCGCGATGCGGCGCGGCAACACCACCGGATTGACTATCCTGACGCGCGATATCGGCCGCCTGCAAGGCATTGAGCCTTGCCTTAATCCGGGGAAAAGCCAGCCAGACTTGCGCATTGAAAAAATCATGTGAATTATTGCGGGTGGGAACCTGACCAGTGGCACTGATAAACGCCTCGTAGCCTTGCCCGGCCGGCAAATCCGACTGCGCCACAAAACGGACCGGCAGGTCGCGATGATTGCGCATGCCGCTGCGCAAGGCATGTTCATTGAGCGCCCCAGGCCAATCAACCGGAGGCTGACAAAGCGGCTCACCGCGAACACGCAACGGTGCCAGCCACGGTTGATTCCAGTCGATACCGGACCTGAAATCACCGGGCTCGGCACCACCACTCATTCCAGCTTCCAGGGCAGCAGCTCGCCGGCATTGAGCGGCACGACGGTGGACTCGCCTACCGCCAGTTCGGCGGGCATTGTCCACTGTTCGCGCCGCAATGTGATGGAGTCGGCATTGCGGGGCAACTGATAAAAATCCGGCCCGTTGAAACTGGCGAACTGTTCCAGCTTGTCGAGTGCACCGACGCTGTCAAACGCCTGCGTGTACAACTCCATCGCATGCAATGCGGTGTAGCAGCCGGCACAACCGCAGGCATGCTCCTTCAACCCCTTTGGATGAGGCGCTGAATCGGTGCCAAGGAAGAAGCGCGGATTACCCGATGTCGCGGCCGTCATCAATGCCAGGCGATGCTGCTCGCGCTTGAGCACCGGCAGGCAATAGTAATGCGGACGGATTCCGCCCTTGAAAATCTCGTTCCGGTTGTAGAGCAAGTGATGGGCGGTAATCGTTGCCGCAATCGGGCCGGCGGACTGCTCGACGTAGGACGCCGCCTCGCTGGTCGTGATGTGCTCGAAAACAATCTTCAGCGCCGGCATGGCCGCACGCAGCGGCATCAGCACGCGCTCGATAAAGACTGCTTCCCGGTCGAACAAGTCGATCGCTGCATCGGTGACTTCACCGTGCAACAGCAATGGCAAACCGACCTCCTGCATCACTTCCAGCGTCTTATAGCACTTGGTCAGATTGCTGACACCGGCATCGGAGTTGGTGGTCGCCCCCGCTGGATAAAGTTTGACACCGTGCACGATGCCACTGTCTTTCGCACGACGGATTTCGTCCGGTGCGGTGTTGTCGGTCAGGTACAAGGTCATCAATGGCTCGAACGTCATGCCATCCGGCAAGGCAGCAATGATGCGCTCACGATAGGCCACAGCGTGACTGGTCAAGGTAACCGGCGGCCTGAGGTTTGGCATCACGATGGCGCGACCAAATTGCCGTGCCGTGTGCGGCAGCACACTCGCCATCATCGCGCCATCTCGCAGGTGCAGATGCCAGTCATCGGGACGCATGATCGTGATCGTTTGGGGTATGGAATTGGACATGCTTGTTCTCGTTAATGGCGTGCCGCATTTTACCTGTTGCACTGACTGACGCAGACCGGCGACGCACGAAAAAAAACCGCCTGCTGCGACGGCAGAGGCGGCTTTTACGTACTGCGAATGCAGACTTAGTGAATGATCTTCGCCAGAAAGTCACGCGCCCGGTCTGAACGCTGCGTATTGAAAAACTCATCTTTGGTGCAGTCCTCGACGATCAGGCCGCTGTCCATGAAGATAACGCGATTGGCGACCCGCTTGGCGAAACCCATTTCGTGCGTCACCACCATCATCGTCATGCCTTCTTCGGCCAGTCCGACCATCACGTCCAGCACTTCGTTGATCATTTCCGGATCCAGTGCCGAGGTCGGCTCATCGAACAGCATCGCGATCGGATCCATCGACAGCGCACGGGCAATTGCCACACGCTGTTGCTGGCCGCCTGACAATTGACCGGGAAACTTGTCCTGCTGCTCGAGCAGGCCAACCCGATCAAGGTATTTCAAACCTTTGTCAGTGGCTTCTTCGACGCTACGGCCGAGCACCTTGATCTGGCCGATCGTCAAGTTTTCACGGATCGACAAGTGCGGGAACAGCTCGAAGTTCTGGAACACCATCCCGATCCGCGCGCGCAGTTTTGACAGGTTGGTTTTCGGATCGCCAACGGAGACGCCATCGACAAAAATCTCGCCTTTCTGGAAGGGCTCCAGGCCATTCACGGTCTTGATCAATGTCGATTTACCTGACCCCGACGGGCCGCACACCACGACCACATCGCCTTTGGCAACCTGGGTGCTGCAGTCTGTGAGCACTTGAAACTTACCGTACCACTTGCTGACATCTTTGAGTTCTATCATGTGTTTCTCCTGAATCCATTAATTTTTAATCGTCGACCACGCTGAAGGGAATATGCGTCACCGGATGATGGCAACCCTTTGCTGCAACTTCTTCACCAGCAGCGACAAGCCGAAGCACATGATGAAATAGACGACTGCGACGAACAGGTACATTTCGATCAAGCGCCCGTCGCGCTGGGCGATTTTCGAGGCAGCACCAACGAAGTCGGTAATCGACAATACGTACACCAGCGAAACGTCCTGAAACAGCACAATGGTTTGTGTCAGTAGCAAAGGAATCATGTTGCGAAACGCTTGCGGCAACACAATATTACTCATGGTTTGCCAGTAGTTCATGCCCAGTGCATGGCCAGCGGACACCTGACCACGCGGGATCGACTGGATACCGGCGCGCATGATCTCGCAGTAGTAGGCTGCTTCAAACAAGATAAAGGTGATCAGCGACGATGAGAACGCACCTACCGGGATGGGCGTCGGTGATCCGATGAGCCATGCAGCGATGTAAGGCACCAGAAAATAGAACCAGAAAATAACGAGGATCAGCGGTATCGAGCGGATCAGGTTGACATAGTTGGTTGCCGGCAGCGACAGCAACTTGTACTTGGACAAACGCATCATCGCCAGTAGCGTACCCAGGACAATCCCGCCGGCCATCGCCATGGCGGTCAGTTTCAGCGTAAATACCATTCCCGTCTGAAACAGATAGACCCAGGAGCGTTCGATAACGTTAAAGTCAAAATTAGCTAGCATGCTCATTTCCCCCCTGATCCGGAAACGATGAAGCCGGGAACAGCAACTTTCTTTTCAAGCAGACCCATCAGGTTGACGACGATAATGTTGACGACAATATAAATAATCGTTACGGCCGTAAAAGCTTCGAATACCTGAAAGGTAAACTCTGACATCGAGCGCGCCCGCGCAGTCAATTCCATCAAACCGATCGTCAACGCAACTGAACTGTTTTTGATGATATTAAGAAACTCGCTGGTCAGCGGCGGCAAAACGATACGGAAAGCCATAGGTAACAACACATGGCGGTAAGTCTGCGGCAGCGTCAGTCCCAGTGCGGTGCCGGCCAGCGTTTGCCCGCGCGGTAGTGCCTGGATACCGGCAGACACCTGTACGGCGACACGCGATGAAGTGAAAAATCCGAGACAGATAACGGCGGTAATGAACGGTGCATTCGGCATAGCCTTGAGCCAGTTACCCATGGATGTCGGCACCAGTTCCGGCATCACGAAGTACCAGAGGAACATCTGCACTAGCAACGGAATATTGCGAAACAGTTCGACGTAGGCATTGGCCAGGCGCACTGCCCAGCGATTTGGCATCGTGCGTATCGTGCCGACGATGGCACCGATGATCAGCGCCATGACCCAGGCCGTCAATGCCGTCGCCAAGGTCCACACCAATCCGGACACCAGGGTATCCATATAGGTCCCCACGCCGTCCGGGGACGGTGCCCAGAATATTTGCCAATTCCAGTTGTAATTCATCGTGCCCTCTTTGCTATGTTGTCTTTTAAGTACGGTACTCGCTCCGGCCATGCCGGAGACGTATTCGTCTGGTGAAAAATCCGCTACCCGCATTATGCGGTGCAACATCTGAATTACATAAAATAAAGCGGGAGGCGTTTCGCCCCCCGCATCGTCCATCGTGTTATCGAACTTGATTATTTCTTGGTTGATACCTTTTGCGCTTCTGGTACTGCAGCGTAGTCAGCAGGATCGCCCGAATCGGTCGGCTTGGCAATCACGGCCTTCAATTGCTCGCTCATCGGGATGTTCAGGTTGATACCCTTTGGCGGGATTGGTGACTGAAACCACTTGGCATAAATGCGGTTGATCTCGCCCGACTTGAACAAATTAATGACGGCGGTGTCGACCGACTTCTTAAACGCAGGATCTTCGCGACGCAACATGATGCCGTACGGCTCGGTCGACAGCGCTTCGGTCGTGATGCTGTAATCAGCCGGCGACTTCGAGCTGGCAGCCAATGAGGCGAGCAAAATGTCGTCCATGCCAAACGCGACAGCGCGGCCGGTTTCAACCATCAGGAAGGCTTCTGCATGATCCTTGGCGGTCATCACGTTCATACCTAGGTTGCGATCGCCATTGAGCTGAACAAGCTGCTTCAGGTTAGACGTACCGGATGTCGAGACCAGTGATTTGCCTTTCATGTCGTCCAACGTCTTGATATTCGATGACTTCTTGGCAAGCAGCCGGTTCGCAGTAACAAAAGTCGTCGGTGCGAAAGAAACCTGCTTTTGACGCTCAAGATTGTTGGTGGCCGATCCGCAGACAAGATCGACTGTACCGTTAGCCATCAATGGAATGCGGGTCGCTGACGTGACCGGATTCAATTTGACATTGAGCGATGTCATACCAAGTTCTTTCTGGATTGACGTGACAATCTTCATGCAGATATCGATCGAATAGCCCTGATACGACTGCTTGTCATCAAGGTAAGAAAAAGGAATCGACGAATCGCGAACACCCAGCGTGATCTGGCCGCTATCCTTGATTTTTTTCAGTGTCCCGGATTCCTGGGCCTGTGCCGCAGAAGCGATCAAACCCGAACCTATCAGAACCAACACCATTTTCGCTAATTTCATACAGTCTCCTGAGAGTAGAAAGCCATCGGCTTGATGCAACATCAATAGGGAATAATTCCCCCATTGTGCATAGAAAATTTACTGCTATAGGTTAACCATTTCATCTTGTCGCTCGTATCTCGGATAGTACGTAGTCGCCAATTTGTCACATGATAACCACGCAGCCCTGCTTTGTTCGCAAAATGCAATACAGCGATACTTAGCAGTACAGCAAAATCCGGACCATGACCAGCTTGCGATCTCTTCTATTCGGCAGGATCGTCGTGCTGATGACGGGGAGATGGCAAACCGTTATCCGGCAAACCCGCACCCAAAAAGTTCTACCCAGAATATCGCAGCAACGAATCCTAAGACAAGCGACCACTGCTGCACCAATGCTTTGTCAACATGATTTCATGCCAAAAAGACATAATCAAAAAAGGGAACCTACCGATACAGAAGACCACTGCACTGCCGGCTTCATGTCGGGATTGTTTTCACCACGCGCTTCCTGCCCGCCGGTTTATCGGTCTGCGCATGCTGCTCGACCAAATAGTCCCACAACCGGCCGACCAGTGGCTTGCCGGGACGACCAACAGAGGGTTTTTCGCGATACAAACGGATCTCCATGTCGACTTGCCACTCCGGGTGGTCGCCATCGGCGCGTGCCAGTTGCTTTTGCCGAAGCTCCCGTGTCACCGACGATTCAGGCAGAAACACGACACCGCGCCCTTCCAGGGCCATCATTTTCAAGCCCTCTGCCATGTCCGTTTCGTAGCATTTCTGCAAATGCAGCGGGTGTTTCGCATCCGCTAGAATCAATTCGACCATGCGTCCCAGATAGGCATTAGAAGCGTAAGACAAGAACGGCAGAGGTCTGAGCGCACTCCCGGGCAACACAAAGTCGGGGACGCCGGAGCGATTGCAGCGGGCATACGGACGCAGCGCTTCGTGACCGAGCACCAGCATGTCGTACCGGCCGGAATCGAGTTGTACGGGCTGACGCGGATGGTGATAGCACAACAGCAGGTCGCAACCGCCCTCGACCATGCTCATCACGGCGTCATGCACATTGAGAGCCATCAAACGGGTATTGATCGGACCGAAATCAACATCCAGCGCCATCATCCACTTCGGCATGTAGGTCAGCGATAACGTGTGTGGTACGGCAAAATCCACGGTGGTTTGTGCGGCCGGCCTCTTGCCGCGCAATAGTGCCCGGGCGTTATTGATCTGCCCCAGCATATCCATCGCTTGCTCGTAAAAAATTTCACCGGCGGCCGTTAGCCGTGTCGGATACGATGTGCGGTCAATCAGATCAGCACCCAGCCAGGCCTCGAGGGACTGAATACGGCGCGAAAATGCTGGCTGTGTCACGTGGCGCAATTGCGCCGAGCGGCTGAAACTGCGGGTTTCTGCCAGCGACAAAAAATCTTCCAACCATTTAGTTTCCATCAGCCGATGTTAATCGGCTTCGCGGGCACAGGCAAAGCAATTACGCCTGAACGGTAGCCGGGCTACCGGGCACGACGGGGACCCCATCCTGATCTACCCTAGCCTGTTGCCGCTCCCACATCAAGGAGTAGGCGCCGCTGGCTGCAAGCAGACTGGCATGCGTACCCCGTTCGATGATGCGACCTTGATCGAGCACCAGAATTTGCGCCGCATCTGCGATAGTCGAGAGCCTGTGTGCGATCACCAGCGTCGTGCGATTGCGGGCAATGTCCTTGAGCTGGGTCTGGATCGCCTGTTCGGCTTTCGAATCCAGCGCCGAGGTGGCTTCGTCGAAAATCAGCAGCGCCGGATCTTTCAGTACCGCGCGGGCAATGGCAACGCGCTGCTTTTCACCACCGGACAATTTCAGTCCGCGCTCGCCGACCATCGTGGCATAACCATCCGGCAGCGAGGCAATGAAGTCATGAATGTAGGCCGTGCGCGCTGCGGCAATCACGTCGTCTTTGGTCGCGCCGGTCTTGCCATAGGCGATGTTGTATTCGATCGTGTCGTTGAACAGCACCGTGTCCTGCGGCACGATACCGATCGCATGCCGCAACGACGCCTGCGTGACCTCACGTACATCCTGGTTATCGATCGTGATCGCGCCGGCATTGACGTCGTAGAAGCGGAACAACAAGCGTGCCAGCGTCGACTTGCCTGATCCGCTGTGGCCAACTACCGCCGTGGTGGTGCCTGCAGCTATCGTGAAATCGACATCGAACAGAATCTTGCGGTTCGCTTCGTAACTGAAATCGACATGAGAAAACCGGACTTCGGCAGCCAGCACTGCCAGCACGGTGGCGCCGGTCGCATCAGCGACTTCGCGGTTTTGGTCAAGCAGCAGAAATAGCCGTTCCATGTCGGCCAGACTTTGCTTGATCTCGCGATACAGCACCCCCAGAAACCCCAACGGTATATACAACTGAATCATGAAGGCGTTGACCAGCACCAGATCGCCGAGCGTCATGGTTTTGTCAATCACACCTTGCGTGGCGCGCCACAGGATCAGCGTTACGGCCGTAGCGATAATCACCGACTGGCCGGTATTGAGCACCGACAGTGACGTCTGCGACTTGACGGCCGCACCTTCGTAACGTTGCAGGCCTTCATCGTAGCGACTGGCTTCGTAATCTTCATTGCCGAAATATTTGACCGTCTCGAAGTTGATCAGCGAGTCGACGGCCTTGGTGCTGGCCTTCGAATCGAGCTCGTTCATCGTGCGGCGAAAATGTGTGCGCCACTCAGTGACACTGATCGTGAAGACGATGTACACCACCAGTGCGACGGCCGTGATGACCGAAAACCAGACGTCGTAATGCAGCGCCAGGTAGCCGATCACCATCGTGATTTCGATCAGCGTCGGCAAGATGCTGAACAGCGTGTACGACACCAGCGACGAAATCCCGCGGGTACCGCGTTCGATATCACGCGTCATACCGCCGGTCTGGCGGTTCAAATGAAAACGCAGTGACAGCGAATGCAGATGCCGGAATACCTTCAGGGCAATCGTACGTACCGCACGCTGCGTGACTTTCGCAAAAACAAACTCACGCAACTCGGTAAACAGCGTCGTCGACAGACGCAATGCGCCATAGGCCACCAGCAAACCCAATGGCAGGATCAGCGCAGCTTGCGGATGTGACACCGTTACTGTCAATTGATCAACCAGATTCTTGAGTAGTAGCGGCACGCCGACATTGGCCATCTTGGCGCCGATCAGACAACCGAGCGCCAGCAACACCCGCCATTTGTAAGTCCACAAATAAGGGACCAGCGTCTTGATGGTGGTCCAATCATTGCGCGTTGCCTGGTTGGCGGCGGCGGCCGGAGGGGCTACGGGGTGATTACGCATGGAAGGATCAGATCAGAATGGTTTAAGCTGCACGAATTGTAGCGGGATAAAGGAAAACACCATGACGAAGACCAACGACAACGCACTGCCCGAAGGAAAAATGCCGGTACTGCGGATGCTGCCAATGCCCTCGGACGCCAACGTCTATGGCGACGTGTTCGGCGGCTGGATCATGTCACAAGTAGACATCGCCGGTTCGCTGCCGGCCACGCGCCGCGCCAATGGTCGGGTTGCCACCATCGCAGTCAATTCATTCCTGTTCAAAAATCCAGTGTTCGTCGGTGACCTGTTGTCGTTTTACGCCGATATCGTCAAGGTCGGCAACACGTCGATCACGGTCAACGTCGAAGTCTTCGCCGAACGCAACCGGCTGCAAGCCGAAACTGTCAAGGTCACCGAAGCCACGCTGACCTATGTCGCCACCGATGCCGATCGCAAGCCACGACAATTACCACCGCTGGCAGAATAAGAAAACCGCCCTCGATGGGCGGCCGGTATGTGGCGAACAGAGCGGCAGGATCAGATCATGCGGCCTTTTTTTCGTCGCGCAATTCCCGTCGCAATATCTTGCCGACATTGGTCTTGGGCAGGTCAGTACGGAACTCGATGTACTTGGGCTTCTTGTACGCCGTGAAATTTTCCTTGCAATACTCCATCAACTGCTCGACCGTCAGTGTCGGGTCCTTGCGCACCACATAGAGTTTGACCGCTTCGCCGGAATGCTCGTCAGGGACACCGACGCAGGCGCTTTCGAGTACACCCGGATGCATGGCGAGCACGCCTTCGATTTCATTCGGATAGACATTGAATCCGGAGACCAGGATCATGTCTTTTTTCCGGTCGACGATTTTAATGAAGCCGCGCTCATCCATGAGACCGATATCGCCTGACTTGAAGAAGCCATCGGCCGTCATGACCTTTGCGGTTTCGGCAGGGTTATTCCAGTAGCCGGCCATGACCTGCGGACCGCGTATTGCGATTTCACCGGGCTGCCCGAGCGCCACGACGGCGCCGTTATCATCAAGGATCACGATATCAGTCGATGGCACCGGCAAGCCGATGGTGCCTGTGAAGGTTGTCGAATCCGATGGATTGCAGGTGGCCACCGGAGCGGTTTCGGACAAGCCGTAGCCCTCGACGATCGGGCAACCGGTCAGCTTGAACCACTTGTCGGCCACCGCTTTCTGCACCGCCATCCCGCCGCCATTGCAGACCTTTAGCATCGAGAAATCGACGGTCTCAAACGCAGCGTTATTGAGCAAACCGTTGTACAGCGTATTGACCGCCGGCAGCATGTTGATCTTGAACTTGGTCAGCGTCTTGATGAAACCCGGCATGTCGCGCGGATTCGGAATCAGGATGTTCATGCCACCCAGCCGGGTCCCCATCAGGCAGCACGAAGTCAGTGCAAAAATATGGTAAAGCGGCAGCGCACAAACGATGGTCAGCTTCTCGATTTGCGGCGCGCGGTTCAGCGCCGGCTGCGCCCAGGCTTCGCTTTGCAGAACATTGGCAATCACGTTGCGATGGCTTAGCGTGGCACCTTTCGACACGCCGGTGGTGCCGCCGGTGTACTGCAGGAACGCGACGTCATCATGTCCCAGCTCAACCGGTTTAAGCGCGATGGCGGCGCCCTCGGCGACGGCCTGCTTGAACGAAATCGCATTCGGCAAAGAAAATGCCGGCACCATTTTTTTAACATTACGCACCACGAAATTGACGATGGTTCCCTTCACCAGCCCGAGCAGATCGCCCATGCTGGCGACGATGATGTGCTTGATACGGGTCTTCGGAAGTACTTGTTCGAGGGTCGTTGCAAAGTTTTCAAGAATGATGATGGCTTCAGCACCGGAGTCATTGAGTTGATGTTCCAGTTCGCGCGGGGTGTAGAGCGGATTGACGTTGACGACGGTATAGCCGGCCCGCAAGATCGCTGCAATCGCCACCGGATACTGCAGCACGTTAGGCATCATGATGGCCACGCGCACGCCTTTTTTCAGTCCCTTGCCTTGCAGCCATGCACCCAGTTTTTTCGACATCGCATCCAGCTCGGCATACGTCAGGAATTGATCCATGCAGACGTAGGCATTGCGATCAGCATATTTGCCGAAGGCTTCTTCGAGCAAGTGCACCAGTGAACGGTATTGCGTGTAGTCGATTTCTGCAGGAACGCCTTGCGGGTACGACTTGAGCCAAATCTTATCCATGGTCCACCTCTGTCTCTGGTTGTTATGATGCGATTCCCGAAAAAAAATAGGAACGCTCGTTCTATTAATTGTTGATGCTATCGGGCAGGACTCTCGGGCGCAAGCTATTTGCGTACTATCCGAGCAACCCTTCTACCGGACCATCACCCCGGCAACGATCGCGCCGGTACCCTGCAGCGTCGGATTTTGGCGCGACGCTCAGCGCTTGACAGGGGTATCGGCTAACGCCAGCGACGCATTGCGCGTCAATTGGGCCAGCTGCATGTTGCGTTGCACCGGCTCCAGCGCAGCCATCTTGCGAACCGCCTTGTAAAATTTTCCCAGCGACTTTTGCTCGGTCATCAGTGAACGAAATGCCGGCACGTAATCGTGATACGACGCAACGGATGCCAGATGCGCATTCGACAGCGGCTCGGCAAACCAGCGGTCGTAACCGGCATAGCCACCCCAGGCGGTTTTCAGCACCAGGTACTCGTCTTTCAGCTCGGCAAATAGCCTTTTCTTTTCACTCCGCTTGTCGCGATCGCTGACGGGACGGGCATAGTTGGCCACCAGCTGTTTGCGAAACTTGACCAGCAAACCTAAAAAATCGCGCTTGCGTCCGTCGAAGACCAGGAAATTTTCGCGCATTGCGGCGTCGCCATGGGCCGCCATCCAGCGCTCGACACCAAGTTCCTCGACGGTGGTGGCGAACGATTCGTTGAACTGGGTATCGTCGCGCGCATACGCGACCTGATGCGCCAGCTCATGGAACACCAGCCGTGCCAGTTCGCCGTCGGGATACTGGATAAAGGTCGACAGCACCGGATCATTGAACCAGCCCAGCGTCGAGTACGCCGCCACGCCCGACATCTGGACGTCGTAGCCGGCCTTGCGCAGAACCGCCGCATAGTCGAGCGCTTCCTGCTTGTTGTAGTAGCCACGGTAATTGACGCAGCCGGCAATCGGGAAGCACCATTGCGCCGGCTTCATCGACAACTCCGGCGTCGCCACCACATTCCACAACACGTAAGGACGCTTGAGGTCGGCGTAATTGGTGTAGCTGTTGTTGTCCGGCAGGCCCAGTTCATGGGCCGCGTAACGGCGGATTTCGCGCACCTTGGTCAGGCGCGCCTTGAGCTTTTCGCCGACTTCGGGATCGGCCAGCCAGTCATCAATCGGACGCGCATCCGACAGCAGCGCAAACTGGCCCTGCGCCGCCTGATAGTAATAATCGATCTGGGCACAGCCGCCAGTCAGCCAGGCCGCTGTCGCTACCGCCATCACCGTGTGCCATTTCATGATCGTCTTTCACCTGCATCGAATATCACATCACTTTTTTTCGACCTCGACCAGTACGTCGTAAAAAGTCGCTCCGCCGGCCATGTCCGTCAGACGCTGGCTGGTTAACTCATTGGCGTTCTTGCCATCGCCTGCCATTTTTTTCCACCAGATCGATAGCCCGACGACCAACCCTTTGCGGGCCCGGTCCGTCACCCGCACCTTCGCCTCAAAACTGCCGCGGTCATTAAAAATCCGTACCGTGTCGCCGTTACCAATTGCGCGCCGGGCGGCATCCTCAGGATGCATATCCAGATGCGGCTCGCCTTCGGTGGCACGCAGGCTGGCGACATTGACGAAGGTCGAATTAAGAAAATTACGAGCCGGTGGCGAAATCATCGCCAGCGGATATTTGCTTGCCAGCGAAGCATTGCTGGCGACCGATTCGTACGGCGCAATATACGTCGGGAGCGGATCGAAACCATCGGCCAGCATCTGCGCGGAATAGAACTCGCATTTGCCCGAAGGGGTCTCGAAACCGCCATCGGCAAACGGCGCATCGGGCATCACCAACTTTTGCCAGCCGGTGCGCTTGAGGCTCTCCCAATCAAAATGGACCGCGCGCGGATTACTCTTGTCGAAGGCGCTGGCGGCAATCGTCTCGTCGCTATCGCTCAGACAGGGATCATCGAAACCCATGCGCGCGGCCAGCAAACGGAAAAATTCGGTATTCGGTTTGGCCTCGCCCAGCGGTGCAATCGCGGCATTGTTGGCCATCATGTACAGATGGCCGAAGGTCGCATGGATGTCGACATGTTCGAGCTGCGTCGTGGCCGGCAAGACGATGTCGGCGTAGTCGGCGGTATCGGTCTGGAAATGCTCCAGTACGACGGTAAACAAGTCCTCGCGCGCAAACCCCTGCATGACCTTGCCGGACTCGGGCGCGACCGCTACCGGGTTGGAGTTATAGACAATCAGTGCGGCGATTTTCGGACCAAATTCGGGTGACGCTTCGCGCAACAAATCATCGCCGACCGTACACATGTTGATGGTGCGCACAGGCCGGGCCAGATCAGGCCGTTCGAGCGCCTGCTTGTTCTTGGCAAAACTGTCCGAAGTCGACAGCAGGACGCCACCGGCCGCATTGCGCCACGCACCTACCAGCGCCGGCAAGCAGGCGATGTTGCGCACTGCCATGCCGCCGCCATGCACGCGCTGCAAGCCATAGTTAATCCGGATCGCAACGCCCTCTCCACGCAACGCAGCCTGGCCGTATTCGCGTGCCAGCGCGACGACTTCGTCGACGCTGATACCGCAGGTCGTGGCCACACGTTCGGGTGGCCACTCGGCAGCGCGCACTTTCAATGCCTCAAAACCGGTTGTATGGCGCGCAATATAATCGTGATCAATCAAATCTTCTGCAATCAATACCTGCATCATGCCCAGCGCCAGTGCAGCATCGGTGCCTGGCAACAGCGCGATATGCTGGTGGCATTTTTCAGCGGTCAGCGAACGGTACGGATCGATGGCGATCACCTTCGCGCCAAGCCGTTTGGCTTCCTGCACGCGCATCCACAAATGCAGGTTCGAGGCGATCGGATTACCGCCCCAGATCAGGATCAGTTTGGCGTTCTGGAATTGTTCGGGATCGGTGCCGACCCGCTTGCCGATGGTGTAGGTATAACCGGTACCGCCGGCCGAAGAGCAAATGGAGCGATGCAGTTGCGAGGCACCCAGCACATTAAAAAAGCGCGATGCCATCGCCTCGCCCTGCACCAGCCCCATCGTGCCGGCATAGCTGTAAGGCACGATCGCTTGCGGGTCGGTCGCGGCAATTGCACCAAGACGACTGGCGATGGTGGCAATGGCCTCGTCCCAACTGATGCGCGCGAACTTGCCTTCGCCTTTCTTGCCGATGCGTTTGAGCGGGTACAGCAGGCGGTCGGCATGATAGGTGCGCTCGGTGTAGCGCGCGACCTTGGTACACAGTACACCGGCAGTAGTCGGATGATCGGGATCGCCGCGCACAGCGGTCGCGACACCGGCATCGACGGTGACCAGCAACGCACAAGTATCGGGACAATCATGCGGACAAACCGCACGCACAGTGGTGATGGTCATCGGTCGTTCCAGTAAGCAGTTGGGGTGGCGCCGCGTCTGCGACAATGCGGTTGCGGCGTTCCTGTTTCAAGCATCATAGGCGCAGAAAGCGCGATGCGGGAGACCCGCGCCACACCCGTTTGCAAATATTTGTCGGTGCGGCGACGAGGTGTGATTAGTTTGTTATCGAATGCGATAGGTGTGCGACAAGTCGGGCAGTTTCGCCGGGTTCAGGCAGTGGCCAGCACCCCGGCGAGTCACCCATTCCCGCTTACCGTGACGCTTCTGTTTCCACTATCCGCGCCATGAATTGCTCGCATTGCGCGAGCTGTTCGAGCGCAACAAATTCATTGGGCCGATGGGCTTGCTCGATGTCACCAGGGCCGCAAATGACCGACGGAATACCAGCCTGATGAAACAAGCCTGCCTCGGTGCCATACGACACTGCACCGTTGGGTTTGTTGCGCGACAAGCCTACCGCCAGCTGAACGATTGCATCGCTTTCCTCGGCGCTCATGCCGGGGGCACTGGCCAGCATCTCGAACGCAATCACGGCGTTCGGCTCGACCCGCAGCATCTCAGGCAGCAGCGTGGCGGCGAAGTCCTGAATTTCCTGATACATCCGGTCGGCTGACGCACCCGGCATCGTGCGTGCCTCGAAATTGAATTCGCAATCTTTCGGTACGATATTCGACGCAATGCCGCCCTTGATGGTGCCGGTCTGCAGTGTCGTGAACGGTACCGTGAACGAATAATCGCGCGCTTCCAGTTGTGCCAGGCGATCTGCCATCTGGCGGATGTAGACGATGATGCGCGCTGCGTATTCGATCGAATTGACGCCCTGCGTGGTGTAGCTCGAATGCGCTTCGCGTCCGGTAATGCAGCAACGGAAACGATGGGTGCCCTTGTGCGCAATGATCGGTTGCATCATGGTCGGTTCCCCGACGATGCAGCCGGCGGTTTTCAGACCCATTTCAGTCAGGTCCTGAATCAGGCTGCGCACGCCGATGCAACCGACTTCTTCGTCATACGACAACGCGATATGCAGCGGCGCGTCGGTTTTTGCGGCGAGGTATTTCGGCACCAGCAGCAAGGCATTCGCAATGAAGCCTTTCATGTCGGCGGTGCCGCGGCCATACAACTTGTCGCCGACCACAGTGGCCTTGAACGGATCAGTGTCCCAGGCCTGCCCATCGACCGGCACCACGTCGGTATGCCCCGACAGCACCAGTCCGGCGCGACTGCCCTCGCCCACCGTGGCGAACAGGTTGGCTTTCTTGCCGGTCGCGTCGTAGGTCAGGCGCGAGGTGACGCCCATGCCGGCCAGGTAATCGCGGACCCATTCGATCAGTCCGAGATTGGAATTGCGCGAGACGGTCGGGAATCCAACCAGTCGTTCGATCATCGCCATCAGTTCAGCGGAGGGCTGCAAGCGGTTCGTTTCCATGGTGTCTGCCTTTAAAAAATTCAGGGTTGATCGTTGAGATGGCAGGCCGAAAAATGCGCCGGCGCGACTTCTCTCAATGCCGGTTTCTCGACGCTGCAGCGTGCCATTGCATGCGCGCAGCGCGGATGAAAATGACATCCACCCGGTGGATTGAGCGGTGACGGAATTTCGCCGCGCACGGCAAAAAACTCAGTCTTGCGGGCATCCAGTTTCGGTGCCGATGCCAGCAGTGCCTGCGTGTACGGATGATTGGCGTGATCGAAGACAGCATCAGCCGGTGCCGATTCGACGATCCGTCCGAGGTACATGATAACCACGCGATCGGAAAGATGCCGGACTACGCCGAGATCGTGACTGATGAACAGGTAGGTCAGGTTCAGTTCGTCGCGCAGGCGAATAAACAGGTTCAGTACCTGCGCCTGGATCGAGACATCGAGCGCGGCGACGGCTTCATCACAGACCAGAAATTCCGGTCGCACCGCCAGCGCCCGCGCAATCCCGACACGGGCGCGCTGGCCACCGGAAAACTGATGCGGAAAGCGGCGCAACACGGCCGGATCAAGGCCGACCCGTTGCAACAGGTCTTCGACATACGCGACCTGCTCGGACCCGCTGATCATCTTGTGCGCGACCGGCGCTTCACCGACGATATCGAGCACCCGCATGCGCGGGTTGAGCGACGCGTACGGATCCTGAAAAATCATCTGGATACCGAGCTGCTTGATGCGGCGCTGGGCCGGGTCCAGCGCGTCGATGTCTTCTTCTTTCCAGCGTCGCGTACCGGACGACAGGCTATGCAAGCCGACCGCCATCCGGCCCAGCGTCGATTTGCCGCAACCGGATTCGCCGACCAGACCGACCACTTCGCCGCGCCGGATGACGAGGTCGACATCATCGACTGCATGGACGATTTCTTCCTTGATACCGGCACCAAAGACATTGGCAATCCGTGCCGCCGCATCGATCGATTTAACAAAGCGTTTGCTGACGCCGCGCAGTTCCAGCATGGGCTGGTCAGGAGTTGTCATGAGGTTGCCCCGGTCAGTTCGGTGATCGGATGGAAGCAGCGCAGCGCGCGACCGTCGGCATGTTCTAGTGGCGGCGACTCGGCACAAGCCGGGCTGGCACGGTCGCAGCGCTCGCGGAACGCGCAACCGGTGGGCAGGTTGAGCAACGACGGTGTCATGCCGGGAATCTGGCGTAATGGCTGACCACGCGGATTGCGCGACGGTGCCGACGCGATCAGGCCATGGGTGTACGGATGGCGCGGCTGGTCCAGCACTTGCGCGACCGTGCCGCTCTCGACGATTTTTCCGGCATACATGACGCAGACGGTATCGGCCAAACCGGCCACGACCGACAGGTCATGCGTAATCCAGATCAGCGCGGTGCCGGATTCGCGACACAGCTTTTGCATCTCGTAGAGTATCTGGCCCTGGATCGTCACATCCAGCGCGGTGGTCGGTTCGTCGCAAATGATCAGGTCGGGCTTGTTGAGCAGCGCAATGGCAATCGCCACGCGCTGGCGCATGCCGCCGGAAAACTGGTGCGGATACGCCAGCAAGCGCTCATCGGGCGACGGAATGCCGACCCGCGCCAGCGCATCGCGCGACATTGCGCGCGCGGTGTCCTTGCTGACCGCGTGATGCGCGCGTACCGCTTCCATCATTTGCGTATCGATCCGCAAGACCGGATTGAGCGTCATCATCGGGTCCTGAAAAATCATCGCGATACGGTCACCGCGAATCTTGCGCATCGCTTCGGCCGGGATGCCGCGCAGCTCGCGACCCTGCAGCAGGATCGAGCCGTCGGAGACTTTGCCGGGCGGATCGATCAAGCCCATGATCGAATAGCCGGTCATCGATTTGCCGGAACCGGACTCGCCGACCAGACCCATGATCTGGCCCGGCATGACCGAGAACGAGACATCGTCGACGGCCTTGACGATGCCGGCGCGGGTAGTAAATTGCGTGTGCAGGTGGGACACGCTCAGAGTAGGAATCATGTCGTCTTTCATTGCGATTGCAGGCGCGGATTGAGTACATCGCGCAATTGATCGGCGACCAGGTTGATCGCCACGACGGTCATCAGCAGCGCGATCCCCGGGAAAAAACTGATCCAGTATTTGCCGGACAACAGGTACTGAAAACCGTTGGCAATGAGCAGGCCAAGCGACGGTTCGGTGACCGGCAAGCCGAGTCCGAGGAACGACAGCGTCGCTTCGAGCGAAATGGCCGAGGCCACTTGCAGCGCCGAGATCACGATCAGTGGCGGCAGGCAGTTCGGCAGTAGATGACGCAGCATGATGCGCGCGGGCGACAGCCCCAGCGCGGTGGCCGCTTCGATGTATTCCTTCTTGCGCTCGACCAGCGCGGCACTGCGGGCAGTACGGGCGTAATACGCCCATTGCACAGCCACCAGCGCGACAATGATCTTGCCGACCCCCGGCCCGGTCAATGCCAGCAGAATCAGGGCGATCAGAATTGGCGGGAACGACAACTGGATATCGGCCACGCGCATGATGAAGGCTTCGATGCGACCGCCCAGATAACCGGCCAGCAGTCCCAGCGTCAGGCCGATCATCAAGGCGATGACGGTACTGGCGACGGCCACCATGACGGAAATACGCACGCCATACAAAATGGCCGAGAGCATGTCGCGGCCCTGCTCGTCGGTGCCGAGCAGGAAGGTCATGGTGCCGCTGAACGATTCGGCGCCGGGGGCCATGCGTGAATCCATCACATCCAGACGCGACAGGTCATACGGATTTTGCGGCGAGAGCCACGGCGCGAACAGCGCTGCAAAGACGATGATGACCAGCAGGACGAAACCGGCAGCAGCGATTTTGCTGCTGAAAAAATTGCGCACGAAACGCCGGAACGGCGTCTCGATGGCGACTTGCGAGGGAGTGTTTTCCATGGTCAGCCTTTGGTGTCGGACAAGCGCACTCGTGGATCGAGCAGCGAATACACCACGTCGACCACCAGGTTGATGAAGATGAAAATCACGACGATCAGCATCAGGTAAGCGACGATCACGGGACGGTCGAGAAAGCGGATTGAATCAATGATCAGCTTGCCCATGCCCGGCCAGGCAAACACCGACTCGGTGACAATCGCAAACGCGATGATCGAACCGAACTGCAGCGCGATGACGGTGACGATCGGGATCAGGATATTTTTGAGCACATGCACGCTGATGATGCGGCCATTGGACAAGCCTTTGGCGCGGGCAAATTTAACGTAATCCTGCAGTAGCGCTTCCTGCGCACCGGCCCGCGTCAAGCGAATCACCAGCGCGATATTGAACAGCGCCAGATTAAACGCCGGCATCAGCAAATGCTGCAAACCGTCGATCGACAGAAAGCTCACCGGTACGCCGAACAGCAAGGTGGTTGGTCCGCGTCCGCTCGATGGCAACCAGCCCAGCTGCACGGCGAATACCATGATCAGCATCAGACCGACCCAGAAAGTCGGCAGCGAAAAACCGAGGATGGAGATCGCCATGATGGATTTGCCGGCAATGCCGTTAGGCCGCAACCCGGCCCACAGGCCGAGCGGAATCCCGACCACGATCGACATCACGATGGCAGTCAGCGCCAGCTCCATCGTGGCCGGCATGCGTTCGAAAATCAGTGTCAGCGCCGGCGTCGAGAAGGCAAACGAATTGCCCATGTCGCCGCTCAGTGCATTTTTGACGAAGATAAAATATTGTTCCCACAGCGGCTTGTCGAGTCCGAAAGCGGCGATGGTACGAATGCGGTCCATCTGGTCGGCGTCGGGACTGATCAGCATGTCGATCGGATTACCGATCGCGTACACGCCAACGAACACCAGCAACGACATGACCAGCAGCACGACCAGGCTTTGCAGCAGTCGGCGAATGATAAATACGAGCATTGAAAAACCTTGATCCGGAAGACTGCCTCAGGCCCGCTTGGGGCGGGCCTGAGGCAGTCAATTGTTGCGTCAATTGTTGCGTCGATTATTGCGTCGTTTTTACGGCGACGCGTACGGCGACTATTGCGGGAAGAACTGATAAGCGTGGGTACGCTCGTCGGTGCGCGGAATGTAGGCGATGCCTTTTTTAGTGGCCCAGGTGGTGACTTGCTGGTGGATCGGAATCAGGCCGCCGTCATTGATGACGATGGCGGTGGCGTCCTGCAGCAATTTCAGGCGGGCCGGATCATCGACTGTGGCCAGCGCCTTGATCAGCAACTCGTCCATCTTCGGATTGCAATACTTGGCCCAGTTGAAACCGCCCAGTCCTTTTGCCGGATTGTCGCACGCTGCCAGTGCACGCAACGGCGAAGAGGCTTCGCCGGTCTGCGCACCCCAGCCGAGCAAGCCGATCGAGTATTCCTGTTTGGATCCGCGTGACGAATAAATCGACATCGGCAGTCCTTCGACCTTGGTCGCCACGCCAATGCGCGAGAACATCTGGGCCAGCGTCTGGGCGATTTTTTCATCGTTGACGTAGCGGTTGTTCGGCGTATGCAAGGTCATGCCGAAACCGTCCGGATAGCCAGCCGCCGCCAACAATTTCTTGGCGCCTTCAGGATCGTACTTGACGACCTTGAGTGCCGGGTTATTGCCGAACAGCGTTGCCGGAACCAGATTGTTGGTCGGCTCGGATAAACCTTCCATCACGCGGTCGCGAATCGCATCGCGGTTGATCGCCATCGATAACGCAGCACGTACGCGCTGGTCTTTTAGCGGGTTCTTGTCGAGCGGTTTGCCGTCCTTGTCGGTGATGAACGGCGACTTGTCGCGTACCGTGTCCGGGAACAGGTAAATGAGGCGATGCGAGACCTTCGAATACAACGCGATATTCGGATCGGCACGCACCCGCGCCAGATCCGGCGTCGGTACGTTCTCGATCGCCTGCACATCGCCGGCCAGCAGCGCGGCCAGACGGGTCGAGCCGTTCGGGATGAAGCGCAAGATCACTTTTGACCAGGCCGGTTTCTTGCCCCAGTAACTGTCATTGCGTTCCAGTTCGAGACGGTCATCGCGCTGGAATTTGACGAACTTGTAGGGGCCGGTACCGACCATGCCTTTGCCGCTGGAGAAGTCATCGCTGGACAGGCCGGTGGTGGCCTTGCGCGAGACGATGTAAATCGAAGTCAGGTCAGCCAGCAACAGCGGATACGGCTCCCTGGTGGTGAAGCGGATCGTGTTGGCATCGATGACTTTCTTGCTGACGATGGCCTTGGTATAGACGTCCATCTTGCCGGGGCTGCCGACGATCAGCGCAGGACGGTCGATCGACCAGGCCACGTCGTCGGCGGTAAGGTCGCTACCGTCGTGGAACTTGATGCCTTTGCGCAGCTTGAATTCCCATGTCAGGTCGTTGATGAGTGTCCATGATTCGGCCAGCGACGGGATCACCTTGCTATCGGCATCCATGGTGACCAGCGTTTCGAACATGTGGTCGGCGACATTGAGGTTCGGAAACAAATTATAGAAGTGCGGATCCATCGACGTCGGTGGCGAACTCATCGCCAGCTTGAACTCCTGCGCAAGGGCTGCCGGTGCAGTAATGACAAACAGCGCAGCAAGCGCCGAGGCAAGCAAATTTTTCGTAACGGATTTCGATGATGACGACAAACGCATAAAGCTCTCCTGGTGGTTGAACACACTCTGACGGTGCTGGCGTAATATACAAGTTAAAAGTCAGACACTTCGCCGTTACCCGAAGAAAAATATCGGTGTCACGCGCACATCCGCCCTCCCTTACGCCCACATCTCAGGTGATAGCCATGAAATTGATCGACCCGATCGTTGCATTCCATTCCGAGCTACAAGCATTAAGACGCAATATCCATGCCCATCCGGAGCTGTGTTATGAGGAGCAGCGCACTGCCGACGTGGTGGCCGATAAATTGACTGAGTGGGATATTCCGGTACTGCGCGGCATGGGTGTCACCGGCGTGGTCGGCATCATCAAGCGTGGCACCAGCGATCGCGCGATCGGCTTGCGCGCCGACATGGATGCACTGCCGGTGCAGGAGTCGAACACCTTTGCGCACCGCTCGACCATTGATGGAAAAATGCACGCCTGCGGCCACGACGGCCACACTGCGATGCTGCTCGGTGCGGCCCGGCATCTGGCCTTGCATGGCACGTTCGATGGCACTGTGTATGTGATTTTTCAGCCGGCCGAAGAAGGCGGTGCCGGCGCCCGGCGGATGATTGAGGATGGTTTGTTCGAACGCTGCCCGATGCAATCGGTGTACGGCATGCACAACTGGCCGGGCCAGGCAGTCGGTACTTTCGGCGTTACGCCGGGGCCGATGATGGCTTCGTCCAACGAGTTCGAAGTCACGATCAAGGGCAAGGGTGCGCACGCCGCGCAACCGCACAAGGGCATTGATCCGATCATGGTCGCGGTGCAAATTGCGCAGGGCTGGCAAACCATCGTCTCGCGCAACAAAAGTCCGCTCGATGCCGGTGTGCTGTCGATCACACAGATCCATTCCGGCAGCGCCACCAACGTGATTCCCGACAAAGCGGTGCTGATCGGAACGGTGCGCACCTTCACCATCGAGGTGCTGGACCTGATGGAACAACGCATGCGCGACGTCGCCATACACACGGCAGCGGCTTACGATGCGACGATCGAATTCGATTTCAAGCGTAACTATCCACCGCTGATCAATCATCCGGCAGAGACCGCATTTGCCGTTGACGTGCTGCGCCGGATGGTGGGGGAAGACGGCGTCAATGCCAGCGTCGAACCGACCATGGGATCGGAAGATTTTGCCTTCATGTTGCAGGCGCTGCCGGGTTGCTATGTATTTATCGGCAATGGCGAAGGTGGCCATCGCGATATGGGTCACGGCCTCGGTCCATGCAATCTGCACAATCCGAGCTATGACTTCAACGATGACTTGCTGCCGATCGGCGCGAGCTACTGGGTCAATCTGGCCGAAGCGGCGTTGCCATGCCGCTGACCGTTCCAGCTTCGGCCTACGCCCGCATCGCACTCGACAATATCGGACAGGAATATCCGAACAAGCTCGACCACGTGATGAACACGGCGGTCGACGTGCGCTCGCCGCGCGATCTGCATCCGGTATTTTTCGGCAGCTACGACTGGCACTCAGCGGTGCACATGCACTGGCTGCTGGTGCGTCTGCTGCACCGGCAACCCGATCTGGCAGAAGCCGGCGACATCACCGCCTTATTTGATCGCCAGTTCACCAGCGCGCACGTGGCGACCGAGATCGCTTACCTGCACCAGCCGTCACGCACGACTTTCGAGCGCACTTACGGCTGGGCCTGGCTGCTGAAATTACAGGCCGAACTCACTGAGATGGCACGGACCCAGCCGTGCGCAGAACCCTGGCGTGATGCGCTGCAACCTCTCGCTGATGCCTTTGTCGAACGCTTCCTGCACTTTCTGCCGCTGGCACAATTCCCTATCCGGGCCGGCACCCATGCCAACAGTGCGTTCGGTTTGCTGCTGGCGCTGGACTACGCAGAAACCGCCGGACACGGCCCCTTGCGCAAACGAATCGAACTTAGCAGCAGAAAATGGTACGGCGAAGATCAGCAATATCCCGCCGGGTATGAACCGGGTGGCGATGACTTTCTGTCAGGTGGATTGGTTGAAGCCGCGCTGATGCGCCGCGTCCTGGATGCAGGGGAACTGGTCGGCTGGTGGCAGCGTTTTTGTCCGACCAGCGAGAGTTTGCAAAGCTGGCTCAAACCGGTTGCGGTGAGCGACCGCAGCGATCCGAAAATGGCCCATCTGGATGGACTGAACCTGTCGCGGGCGTGGTGCTGGAGCATGCTCAGTCCGGATTTGCCAGCCTCGCTGCAGGAGCCGGTAGCATTGGCCATCGAACGGCACCTGGCTGCGTCAATGCCGCATGCAGTGGGCGGCGATTACGTCGGCACGCACTGGCTGGCCAGTTTCGCGCTGCTGGCACTGACCTGAGCAGGTCAGCTCAGCTCAGTTGGTCGTCATGCTGACCGAGTCGGATGCCGGGATTGGTCTGCTCCAGCCCGATCAGGATCGCCGACTGATCGGCCCCCGCGAGGGCTTCAGGCAAGGCCCGGTAAGCCGCCTGCACCAGTGCCGCCAGCGGCAACGCGATGCCGGCACCGGCGGCCGCAATGAGTACATTGTCCAGATCCTTGGCCTGGCTGCGCACTTGGCCGCCGGCGCGAAAATCGCGCTTCAGCATGCGCTGGCCGTGCACTTCAAGCAGCCGGCTTTCGGCAAACCCACCGCGTAGTGCCTGCCTGACGGCAACCGGATCGGCACCCGCTGCCTGCGCCAGCAACAGGGCTTCGGCAATCACATTCAAGGTCGCGCCGACGATGAGCTGATTGCATAATTTGGCGACCTGACCGGAACCCGGTCCGCCAACCAGCGTTGGTCGTCCCAACACTTGCAGCACCTCGAGCGCCCGCTCGAAATCGACAATGGCACCGCCCGCCATGATGGCCAGCGATCCTGCGTGCGCACCGAGCACGCCGCCGGACACCGGTGCATCAAGGCAGGCGATACCGCGACCCGCCAGTGTGGCATGCAATGCCAGCGCTTCATCCTGTCTGGTCGAGCTCATGTCGATGACCAGTGCACCGGGTGCCATCGATGCGCTGGCTGCGGCAACGACTTCTGCAACAACCGGGCCGGCTTCGAGCATCGTGATGATAATTTCTGCGGCGCGGACGGCATCCGCGGGTGTGGCGGCCCGTTCTGCACCGGCAGCGACCAGTGCATCGGTTTTCGCCGTTGTGCGGTTCCACACGGTTACCTGGTAACCGGCTTTGAGCAAGCGCGCGGCCATCGGCCCGCCCATCAGGCCGGTGCCAAGGAAAGCAATGCACGGTACGTTTTCAGCGGAGTTGGTAGGCGGGATCAAAGGTCACTTTCAAGAGTTTCTGGCTGCATACGGTGATGCAGGATACTTTTTTCACGCCGCGTTGTCCGAAAAGTTATTTCATTTTCCGAGCGCCGGCAGGGTCGCATTCCATTGCATTGTCTGTCGGTTATTGGCAATAATGACCTCCATTGAAAGCACGTGCTTTTGAAATACAACTTATGGGTTTCATCGTCACGGAACCATCTAATACAACCAGTTATCGGGAGTTTGCATGCGGTCAACAACAACAACAACAACAGGTCTGAAAGCGCTGGTCATCGGTTGCGCTCTTTTTGCTGCCAGCAGTACGGCATTCGCAGTGGATTCTGTCTCGGCAGAAGTCGGCACGGGCAACAAGTCGCAACTCTATCGCGTCGGCATGCAGTGGAATATGGAACAGTCCTGGATGCGTTCCGACAAGGCGGAAATCTGGGGCTACTGGGATCTGACCGGTGCCGTCTGGCGCGGCAACCAGTTCGAAAATCGCTCTGGTGCAACCCAGACTTTTGGTGATATCGGCTTCACGCCAACCTTGCGCTGGCAGGGTCTGAAACATCAGGGTGTCTATGCCGAAGCCGGACTGGGGCCGCATCTGAATACGGAAGTCTATGACAACAACGGTCGCCGCCTGTCGACCAACCTGCAATTCGGTACGCATCTGGGTCTGGGCTACACGACGGTCAGTGGTCTTGATCTGTCCTTGCGCGTCACACATTTTTCGAATGGTGGCATCAAGCAGCCTAACAATGGTGTCAACCTTGCCTTGGTACGTGTCGGCTATAAATTCTAAGAACACGTTTAATCCTGCTAACCCCGCGATGGCCTTGGCTGCTGGCTGGCCATCGCCTACCCCGGAGTAAACATGTCTGATGCTTTTCATTACTACGAACCCCGCGATGGCCACGGTTTGTTGCACGATCCGTTCAACTCCATCGTCGGTCCGCGCCCGATCGGCTGGATTTCGTCGTGCAACACCGACGGCGAACTGAACCTGGCACCGTATAGTTTTTTCAATGCGTTCAATTACACGCCACCTATCATCGGGTTCGCGAGTGTCGGCTATAAAGATACGGTACGCAATATCGAGCAGACCGGTGAGTTTGTCTGGAATCTGGTGACCCGCGAACTGGCCGAGGCGATGAACCGGAGCAGTGCCCAGGTGCCTGCGGAGGTCAATGAATTCGAGCTGGCTGGTTTGACGCCGGTTGCGTCGCGCCTGGTCAAACCGCCCCGCGTGGCAGAGAGTCGTGTGTCGTTCGAGTGCCGCTGCACGCAAATCGTCCAGCTGCAAGGCAGTGATGGCGAGAAAGTCCCGACCTGGCTAGTGCTTGGCGAAGTCGTGGCCGTGCATATTGCCCATGCCGTGCTCAAGGATGGCGTCTACAATACGGCCCTCGCCGGGCACATATTGCGTGGCGGCGGTCCGGCCGATTATTTTTCGGTCGGTCCGGAACAATTGTTCAAGTTGGGTCGTCCCACCTGAACTGCCGCACTCCCGCTCAGCCTCCTCTTCATATTTAAGGACACACCAACGCATGAACGAACAAGTCACCGCACCAAGTAACAACAACGCATTTTGGGATGAATGGCAATTGGCAGCCATTGAAGCGGGAGTCGCCGTTCCGCTGGCCGAACTGGGTTGCGAAATTATGCGCACCCATCGCAAGAATCGCTGGAGCAAGGATTTTCTGGGCGTCGAAGATGACGGTCCGGTCATGCTGGAAATGTGCCTGACCGAACCGGTCGAGGCAGAGATGCTGTTTATCGAAAACCTGCATCCGTACAACACGGCATTGCTCGAAGCGACCCGCCTGCGACTGGGATTCTAGTTACCTGATCTTGTCGAGGATTACGCCGCCGGCTTGCCGGTCGAGGCGGTCCTCAAGTTCACCCATGTTGGCGCTCAGTGACAGCTCGGTCTGCTCAAGTGCAGCCTTCCAGTCTTTGTCGAGCAGATCCATGCGCTCCAGTAAGGCGACGCGCGCAGCCAAACCCGCTTCCGACTGCCGCTTCAAGCCGGCTTCAAGGACTCCGCGCAACTCCGTGAAACGCGAGGCTTCAGCCTGATCCGCCAACTCGCGGTTGGTGCGCAATTCACGCGCATGATGACGCGTATCGAACAGGACTGAGGTCTGCAGATACAGGATAAAGACCAGGAAAAAGCCAATTACTACGCACATCAAGGCGAGCATCACGATGCCCAGCGGCGCCTGAATATCGGCGACACCGAGTGACAGCGTGGTGGGGGTCATGAACGCATTCCAGTTCAATGCGGCGAAACCGGCGATCGCAGCCAGCACGATGAGTAAAATCAGGGTGCGTACTTTCATGGTCGAACTCCTTTTCTGAAAAGCAGATTGTACGACCGAACCATCACTTGCCTGTGCTGCCTGCATCGCTTATGCCGCATCCATGACAGCGCTGAGAAAAGCCTGCGTGCGTTCGTTTTTCGGTGCGCCAAAAATTTCTTCCGAGGTACCTTGCTCGGCAATTTTGCCTTCCGAGAAAAAGCAGACCCGGTCAGCAAACTCGCGTGCAAATCCCATCTGGTGCGTCACCATCAGCATGGTCAGATCATGCTTGTCACTGAGGCGACGAATCACGTTGAGTACTTCACTGCACAACTCAGGATCAAGCGCCGACGTCACTTCATCGAACAGCATGACTTGCGGACGCATCGCGAGTGCACGGGCAATGGCGACACGCTGTTGCTGGCCGCCGGAAAGTTGCGACGGATAGTGGTCGAGCTTGTCGGACAGGCCGACCATGTCGAGCAGTTCGACACCGCGCTCGGTCGCCGCCTGTTTGGTCAGGCCCAGCGTCTTGCACGGTGCCTCGATGGTGTTTTGCAGCACCGTCATGTGCGGAAACAAATTGAAGTTTTGAAATACCATGCCGATGTTGCGACGACCGTTGCGCTTGTAGCTCTCGCTGGCGGGCACCAGTTTGCCGTTGCGCTCCATGTGCGTCAGCGGTTCGCCATCGACTTCAATGACACCATCGTTGATGGGTTCCAGCATCATCAGCACCCGCAACAGGGTCGATTTACCGGACCCGCTGGGACCGATAATGGCGACTTTTTCATTGCGCTCGATATCGAGATCCAGGTTATCAAGCACCGTCAGCGGGCCATACCGTTTTGTTACGCCGCGAAAGCGGATCAGAGGGGAAGTCATCTTGAGGAATCCTTTATGGCATGCGCAAATGCGCTTCGAGACGGCGTACCAGCAGTGCGACGACCAGGCTGATCAGCAGGAAAAATATACCGGTCAGCGTGATCGGCTCGATATAGCGGAATGATTGCGAACCGATATTCTTGGCTTGCAACATCAGTTCAACCACCGTAATCGCCGACAGCACCGGTGTGTCTTTGAACATCGCAATCAGATAGTTGCCAAGTGCCGGAATAACAGGCCGGATGGCCTGCGGCAGGACGATGCTGCGGTATACGTTCCATGGACTAAGGCTCATCGCCTTGGCCGCTTCCCACTGGCCACGCGGCACACTGTCGAGTCCGGCCCGATAGACTTCGGCCACGTAGCAAGCGTAGTGCAGCGCGAGTCCCACCATACCGGCAGTCAGTGCCGACATGATGACGCCATATTCCGGCAACACGTAGAACAGGAAATACAACTGGATCAGCAATGGCGTACTGCGGATAAATTCAATCACGCCGGTGGCCGGCCAGGACAGCAGGCGTGACTGCGAACGTCGCATCATGGCCAATACCAGACCAAGCACCAACGCCAGCACAAATGCTACCAGCGTGATGCCGATTGTCGTCATTGAGGCGTGCAACAACTCGGGCAGGATCTGCCAGGCAAATTGCCAGTCAAACAGGGTGTCGTTATTCATGCGTGCCCCCTGACGATGCCGCGTGTCAGCCGGCGCTCAAGCAGACGCATCAGAAAATTGATCACTTGCGCTATGACAAAATAAATCACCAGTGCGATCGTAAAAATTTCAGTCGTCCGGAACGTGGCTTCGACCAGTTGATTGGCGCGAAAGGTCAGGTCTGCCAGCGTGATGAGCGATACCAGTGACGTGCCTTTTAACAGTTCGATCAACAGGTTGGTTGCCGGCGGAATCGCATTGGCCAGCGCTTGCGGAAGCACGATGTTAACGAAGCGATTCATCGGCGATATGTTGAGCGCTACGGCGGCCTCAATTTGTCCGCGCGGTACCGAGCTCAATGCACCACGCATGACTTCGGCACCGTAGGCCCCGATATTGAGTCCGAGGCCAAGTACGGCAACCGAAAACGGCGTCAGCGTGATGTTGAACGGCGGTAGCGGCAACACGAAGAACAGCCAGAACAATTGCACCAGCAGCGAGGTTCCGCGAAATATTTCGATATAGCCGTTGGCCAGCCAGCGCACTCCGCGCCATGGCGACATCTTTGCCACGGCGGCGAGTATTGCCAAAGCACAGGCTAGCAGCGCGGCAAGTGCGGTAATACGTAACGTGACTAGCGTTCCCTGCAGCAGTAGCGGCAGTAGGGTCGTCAGTGCATCACCCACTTATTGAGCCGCAATCTCGGCGACGGTTTTTGTCGTCAGGTTGCTCTTGTCGAACCCGAACGGTGCCACGGTTGCCAGATGCTCCGGGCTACCAAGCCATTGTTGAAGCGCCACATTGACGGCATCGCGCAGAGTCTGGTCTTCTTGACGGAAGGCCAGAGCGCCGTAACCGATATGCGATGGATCATCATTGAAGTCGGTAATGGCTTGGACACGCTTGCCGCCTTTGACTGCCAGCGCCTTCATTGTCAGCGCGGTACCGACAGCAGCATCGGCACGCCGGGTACGCACAGCTTGCAACTGCGCGGTGGTGGTCGGCACCTGCATGATGCGGCTTTCCGGCACGCCGGCGGCGATGGCGTACGCATATTGGGAAGTACCCGCCATGATGGCCAGCTTGACTTTCGCGTTACCGGTAATGTCGGCATAACTATGCAATTTACGCGGATTGCCTTTTGCAACCAGTAGCGTATCGGCCAACTGGTAATGCGGATCCGTGAACAGTACTTGCTTGATGCGCTCAGGGGTAACGTACATACCAGCAGCGATGACATCGAAACGGCCCGCCATCAAACCTGGAATCAGACTGCCCCACTCCACCAGCACGGGCTTAACCGTGGTCACACCTATTTTGGCAAAAATGATCTTGGCGATTTCCGGCGATTCACCGGTGACTTTGCCGTTGGTCAACGTATAGGCGAATGGTGCTTCGTTGGCATAGGCAATGCGAATTTCGCCGGTGCGCTGGACGCGCTCCAGCGTGGTTTCAGCACTAGCCGAAGTACCCAGTGTGAGCGCGGCAACAGCGAGCAAGGCGAAAGCGGGGAGTTTGATGAAGGTTTTCATGACGATGCCTTTCGAATTGGAATGGTTGGTCCGCATCGCGTAATGCGATGCGGGAGGCTTCAATCAGGGAAGGACGAACGTCTCTGGTTCCAGCGCTTCGACGTCATCACGCACAGCAATGAAATTGGGACGTGGTGCGAGTCCGTCGGCCGGTGCTTGTAGCTGATTCTCAACGCTGTTGTAGACGAAAAACAAGTTACTGCGCGGGTACGGCGTGATATTGCCGTTTGAACCATGCATCGTATTGCAATCGAAAAATACAACCGAGCCAGCTTTTCCGGTGCAGGAAGTGATGCCACCGAGGTCAGCCAGATAGCTCAGCAGGAAGTCATCCGGCACGCCTGCGACCTGTTTCTTTAATGACTTTTTGTAGTTGTCATCAGGTGTTTCCCCCAGGCAGGAAATGAAGTGCCGTTGCGAGCCCGGGATCAACATCAACGGACCGTTCATGTCGCTGTTGTCGGTCAGCAGGATCGAGCAGCTCAAGGCGCGCATCGCGGGCATGCCGTCTTCGGTGTGCCAGGTTTCAAAATCCGAATGCCAGTAAAACTCTTTGCCGGTAAAGCCCGGTTTGTAGTTGATTCGTGATTGATGAATGTAGACCTCGCTGCCGAGAATTTCGCGGGCAACATTGAGGACACGTGGATCGCGGACGAGATTGGCAAATAGCGCGTTGAGCTTGTGCACATCGAAGATCGAACGGACTTCGCCGCTGCCCGGTTCGGCGATGACTTCAGCTCGTCCGGTCTTGGTAAAGTCGCCACGCATTTGCTGCATTTCGTCATACAAACCGGTGACTTCGTCGCTCGAAAACAGGTCCGGCAGAATCAGGAAACCATTTTCGCGGTAGACATCAAGCTGCGCTGAATTGAGTTGTGGCGCGCTGCTGGTGACAACTTCGTCGTACACGACCGGTTCATTACGCTTCAGAATGGCAGCCGTGCTTTGCGCACGACTTTTATAGGCATCTTGGGATAACAACATAGGGATCCTTTCTTTTATTGGCCGGCAACTTCCGCGGCAACGGCGTACACGCCATCGGCATCATGGACTTCGGTACCGACCAGTGGTGGATTGAAGGAGCAAACGACACGCATGTCGCCGCCCGCATCGGCACGCAGCCAATGCTGATCATGTTTGTTGAGCGCGTACATGGTGCCCGGCTCCATCCGGAAAATCTCTCCGGACGGGATCAGCTCGACCTCACCGGAACCTTCGACGCAATAGACCGCTTCAAAGTGATTTTTGTACCAGATATGGGTCTGTGTACCGGCGAAAATGGTGGTCTCATGCATCGAGAATCCCATGCCATCATCGCTGAGTAACAGACGGCGACTTGCCCAGGTATCGGTAACGATATCGCGTTCGGTATGAAGAATATCTTTCAGGCGACGGACAATCATACGGTTACCTCCACCGGTTCTGCATCGGTTGCACTAAGTTGATTGACGGTGTCGGCCATTGCTTGCTCCAGAATGTCCAGACCTGCCAGCAATTTTTCTGGCTCGATTGTCAATGGCACCAATAACTTGATGACTTCATCGCTGCCGCCGGAGGTTTCAATGATCAAGCCATTCTTGAATGCCAGCGAAGTGATGCGATCGGCGACTTCAGGATCCTTGAAAGCCAGTCCTTGCATCAGACCGCGACCACG
This sequence comes from Bradyrhizobium sp., assembly GCA_047621665.1. Classification (GTDB taxonomy): domain Bacteria; phylum Pseudomonadota; class Gammaproteobacteria; order Burkholderiales; family Burkholderiaceae_D; genus Actimicrobium. The sequence continues at coordinate 59,326 of JBLHMB010000018.1, forward strand.
GCGTGTCATTTCTGCGGCGGGATAATTTTTTACCAGCTTGTCCAGATAGGTCGTCATGGTCTGGCTTTTCTTCTCGATAGAAGTCTGGAATTTGCTGTCGCTCCAGTAGTGATCAAGTGCTGCAGCAGCGGTCACAAAAGCCATGTTGTTACCGCGGAAAGTACCGTTGTGTTGACCGGGCTTCCAGATATCGAACTCGGGCTTGATCAGCACCAGCGATAACGGCAGACCATAACCGGACAGTGATTTCGACAGGGTAATAATGTCCGGAGAAATACCTGCTGGCTCGAAACTGAAGAACGACCCGGTACGTCCGCAACCTGACTGAATATCATCAACGATCAGCAGGATATCGTGCTGGCGGCAGAGCTTTTCGAGCTTCTTCAGCCAGTTCAAGCCGGCAACATTCAGGCCGCCTTCGCCTTGCACGGACTCAACGATGATGGCTGCGGGGTGATCGACACCGCTGCTTGGATCAGAAATCAGCTTGTCAAGCATGGCAATGGTGTCAACGTCAGGTCCGAAGTAACCTGCGTAAGCCGCATGGTGTACGTCGGACAGAGTGACGCCGGCAGCATCGCGGTATTTGCGATTACCCGTTAGCGACAACGAACCCAGGCTGACGCCGTGAAACCCGTTGGTAAATGAAATGATGTTCTGGCGCTTGGTCACGTTGCGGGCCAGCTTGATAGCGGCTTCCACTGCATTTGTGCCGGTCGGACCAGTGAACTGCAGCTTGTACTGCATCTTTCGTGGCTTCAGGATGCGCTTTTCGAAGGTTTGCAGGAACTTCTTCTTGGCGGAGGTGGCCATGTCGAGTCCGTGCACAACGCCGTCGGTGGCCAGATAGTCGATCAATGCTTTCTTGATGACAGGATTATTATGGCCATAATTCAGACTGCCGGCGCCGGCGAGGAAGTCGATATATTCCTGGCCGCTCTCGTCGGTCAGAACTGCATTCTGGGCTTTGGTGAAAATAGTTGGAAAGGAACGGATATAGCCGCGAACCTCTGATTCCAGTCGATTAAATATACGCATCATGCTTCTCCTTACGGATGGGATGGATGGTGAAGAACGTCGTTGAGTTAGTTTCTAGTTTCAGCGGGTCAGCGGACCGATTGTGTAGAGACGCTCTTCTTCGTGACCACTTACACCGAAACTTTCGGCGGTAAATAAAGTGGTAATGGAACAGCCTGCATCGTGCTGCGATGCAAACTTCGTGAACAGTTTGTGTGAAGCCGCGTTATCGGGGCTGATGGTGGTTTCTATCCAGCGCAATTGATGCGGGACACACGTTTCTTGGAGTAGATATTCGAGCATGCGCTGGCCTAATTGCTGGCCGCGGCTTGCTGATGCAACAGCCACTTGCCAGACGAATAAGGTATCAGGCTGCGTCGGCGGAATGTATGCCGTTACTGCTCCGATGAGCTCGCCATTAAGTTCGGCGACGACGCTGGTCTGGGCGTGATGATGACAAAGCAGCAAATACGCGTAGCGGGAATTCAGATCGAGCGGTGGACAAGCAGCGATCAAGTCATGCAATGCTGCGCCGTCTTGTTTTTGCACCGGACGGACGACTGTCGGGTGACTATTTATTGGCTCTTTAGCGATCAACTTATTCATGCAGTCTCCTTTTTTTAAAACTCGTTTGTCCGGAGGATTTCAACCAGAAAAACAAGGTACGAATTAACCGTTCCGGGATCAGACTTCCAGCAATCCCGCAAAACGTTCCAGCATTTCTACCAGTGCCGACCTGTCGTTCTCCGGCAGGGCATTGAGCGCACTGACAAAACCCGGCGGCATGGCTGACGGCGCGTCACTAGCTAGTAACTGCCCATCGGCGGTAAGTGTCACAAAGACATTTCGACGATCTAATGCGTCACGTGTCCTGACAACTAATTTCTTCTCTTCCAGCCGGTCGACGATGCCAACAACAGTGCTTGGACTCAGATGGATTGCCAGGCCAATCGACTTCAGGGTGCTCGGTCCAAGTTGTGCAACCGCGAGCAAAGCAATCAACTGCGGCGAAGTAATGTCATAGGTTGCATTGAGGTGCTTGGAGTGCTGCTCCACTCGCTGCGCAATGCGCCGCATGCTTTGCAGAACTCGAAGAGAGTCACTTCTTGCGACAAACTTTGGGGCTTCGCTCATTGCATGCACCTTAAATTTCCAGAGTTTTTTAAGTAGCTGCTGGAAACCAATTCATTTCATCGAGCAACTTTGCTTTCAAGACCCAAACTATACCCTGTTAAATTTTTATGTCAACCAGAATCAAATTAAATCGAATCATTCGTATTGAATTTAGTCTAGTTCAATCAAGTTTAGCCATAGCAAAATTACACCATCGTTACGGCGATTAAATGATCATACCTTGATGACCTCGACCGCCACTTTGCTTTGACGTAACGAGACTGGCATGATTTGATGACGTAACTATCAATGCTGGTGATCAACTCATTACTACATCGTTTTTGAACACCTACTGCAAGGCGGATAGGCTGCGGTATGACGCAATGTGATTGCGTGCAATCCGTCCGGGTTAATCTGTGCAGGCAAAGTGCTTGCGCGCAGCAGGTGGACTGGACACCGCGGGATTGAATTGCCGGGGTGGTTGCTTAGAAGTTGTTTAGGCTTGTTTAATATCCTTTTCGTCGCCCCCAACGCAAAAAGGCCCTTCTTTCGAAGGGCCTCTCTGTTTGCT
>JBLHMB010000019.1:0-62005 GCA_047621665.1 Bradyrhizobium sp.
TACGCCGTATGCAGGCGCTGCGGTTGCAGCATGGTCAGATGCTGACCAACGACTTGTTCCGGAAGGTAGCCGAACAGATCCTGCAACGCAGGGCTGGCGAAGCGAATCACCGATGCCTGCGTCATCATTAGAATGGAATCGGTACTGGTCTCCCACAGTGTGCGAAAACGTGACTCATTGTTCGACAGGGCGATATCGCGCTGCATGTTGTCGAGCCCGAATGAGATATCGCGAGCAATTTCCGCCAGCAAGTCGACTAATTGCGCATCAAAATAATCTTTTTCAGACGCATACAACACCAGTGCGCCGATAACCGTCCCGTTTTGCCTTAACGGGAAAATAGCGATGGCATGCAAGGCATGGCGGGTGGCCAGTTCACGCCATGGCAGCGCGGAAGGATCATTGAGAAAATCATTGCTGATGACATTCTCACCCTGACGGATCGCCCGCCCCAGCGGCCCGCGTCCGGCCGGAATATCGGGATTGACGCTAATCAAAGCCTCATCGAGATACGCGCGCTGCGCACCTTCTGCACAAGCCGGCTGGAGCAGTCGTGTCAGCGGATCGATCAATGCGATCCAGGCCAAACCAAACTCGGCACACTCGACCACGATCTTGCACACAGCAGCAAATAGCGCCTGCGGCGTCGTGCTTTCGATGATGGCGTGATTGCAGCGGCTGCGGGCGTCATACAAGCTGGTCAAGCGTTGCAGCTTGCATTCTGTTGCGCGGGTCCGGGTGACATCCTGCAAGACGATATTAGTTTTCAGACAGCCTGCGTGGTCGGCAAAGATAACCGATGACAAGGAGACTTCTATCGGGACGCGGTCCTTACGAATCATCCTGATATGGCCGTGACAACGGCCTGTAAGGGTTCGTTGCTCTATCAGTGACTTGACCCGCAAGTCGGTCGGATCCACCAGGTCCGCACGACCAAGCTGGACGAGTTCGGCTTCGGCGTAACCGGTAATCTGGCAGGCCGCCGGGTTGACTGACAAAATATCGCCATCCAGCGTGGCGAGCATGATGCCGTGCTGGCTGGTTGTGAAGATCGACCGGTAGCGTTGTTCGCTCTCGGACAAGTCCTTTTCGACACGCTTGCGGTGACTCGCATCCATGAAGGTCGCAACCAGTCGTATGGCACGCTGTGCTGCGTCACGCTCGGTCACACGACCGCGCGCTGCCAGCCAGACCCACTCGCCGCCGGCAGCGCGCACCCGTACTTCGGCATCATAAAATTTACTCGCGCCTTTGAGACAGAGCACGATCGTCTCGTTCAGGTTAGCCACATCATCTGCGTGCATTGTCGCCCGCAGCTCTGCCGTCGTGAGACTGGTCGATGCACGGGACCATCCTGTGAGCACGGTCCACTGATCACTGAAATAAATTCTGTCCTGCTGCAGCTCCCACACCATGACAATCAGACCAACCGATTCAGCCACGGTGCTGATCAAGGAATCAGGGCCGAAGGAAAATGATGACATCTCACGTTGTCCACGAAGTACAGCGTTAAAAATGCATGGTGGCGATCGGCGGGAAAATCACTGCCAGATAGTCGATCCGAAGCGAGAACTTAAAAGGCCTTATTTGGTACCGGAGTGAAGAATGCGCTCATGCATTTCTGCCGTCAAGCCATCACAACAACGCATTTTAGTAATCAACTTTTAACGACCGCCGCCTTCTACAGGGATCGTCATTTCTCAATAAAAAGGGCAGCCCTGTTATGCGGCCACCCTTTTTTATTATTTGGCACCAGTTGCCACCCGCAGCGGATTTATTTCGGCTGCATTTGTCCACCCAGTGCGAACACCAGATCGTCGAGCATGCTGGCCAATTCACCCGTCATCAACATCATGTCGCCATCGAAACGCTCGTCATCATCGCGTGCGCCTGTGTCGGCACTTTCCTTGATGATGTCGAGCGGCGTGATGCGCTTGACCGTCAGCGATTCGGTCAGCACGAACGAAATACGGTCATTCCAGGTCATGGCCAAGCGCGTGCATTGCTTGCCATCTGCAATGTGGCGCTGGACATCAACCGGCTCGATGGTTTGCTTGACGTAGCGCACCGTCGCCTTGCTCTCGCCACCGGCACGCAATTCGGTATCTTGATCGACCGTGAAACCTTTAGGCGCATCAGCCATCAGCCACTCGGTCATCGCCGCCACGGGCGACTGCACGACATGCAGACTTTCCATCGGTAATTTCTCGATACCCTTGATCAGCAGCTTGAGTACTTCGTCGGCCTTGCCTGCCGTCCCGGCATCAATTACCAGCCAACCGTTGACAGGATCGATCCAGGTCCAGGTGGTACGGTTGATGCTGAATGCGCGCGGCAGCAATTCATCGGTGACCTGTTCCTTGATTTCCTTCATTTGCTTGCGACCGGGCTTGAAACCTTGCTGCTCCTCGATGTCACCGGCCCGTGATTTCGCAACCTGATTGATCACGCTGGCAGGCAACAACTTCTTTTCAGTCCCCAAAGCAATGAGCAACTGCTTGTTGACCGTGTGCACCAACATGCCATTTTCGCGCGGCGAAATCCAGCCCTGCGTTTGCATGTCGAGGCTAGTACATGGCTGAAAAGTCTGCGGTGCGAGCGCTGCTTCAAGCCGCTCGGCATCCATATCCCATGGGGCAGGAAGACGATAAATCTGGAGATTCTTGAACCACATGGCAGCCTGACGAAAAAGGAAGTGATTCTACACGCGCGCAAAAAACCACCCGACCGTTTTTGCGGAACAGACGTTCTTGGACAGCACCTGCAATAACGCTGTAATAAGGCAGAAATCCACACAAAGCGAGACGGTATAATGCGGCTTCGATCCTGCCAGATGCACTGTCTGAGCAGCAACAATGTATTTTGCCCGACAACTTTCCCCATGCAAAAAAATCAGACTGGCAAGCCGATAGACATCAAGATTTCGACCGTTGTTGCCATTTCGGCGATCCTGCATCAGACCGATCCGGCGAAGCTCGATGCAGCAATGCGCGACATGACAGGAGGCGAAACCGATTTTTTCGACGATGAACTCGCCGTCATTGACATCGGTGACCTCGATCTGACCGGCACGCCGCCGGACTGGTCCCTCCTGGTAGGCTTACTCAAATCGTATCGATTGCATGCCGTTGCAGTGCGCAACGCGCCGCCAGGCATGGAAGCCGACATCCTGGCTAACGGACTGACTCTGGACCGCAGCGTCAAACCACGCATTGCAGCCGCGCCGGAACCAGTGCGGCAAATCGTCACTGCTCCCGTTGCAGCAGCGGCAAGCGCCGCAGGAACGATGATTGTTGATACACCCGTCAGGGCAGGACAGCGCGTTTATGCACGCGGTTGCGATCTGATCATCACGGCGGCAGTCAACAATGGCGCCGAAGTCATCGCCGACGGGAGTATTCACGTTTATGCGCCACTGCGCGGACGTGCACTGGCCGGTGCCAGCGGAAATGCCGATGCACGTATTTTCGCCTCGTTGATGGAGGCCGAACTGGTATCGATTGCCGGTATCTACCGCACCTTCGAAAACGGCTATCCGCAAGGATTAGCCAACCACGCCGTACAAATTAGGCTTGTAGGCGACCGTCTCGACGTACTATCGGTTAATTCATAATTTACATCATTTCTGAAAGGAGCCCATTTGTGGCAAAAGTCATTGTTGTAACGTCCGGCAAAGGTGGTGTCGGCAAAACTACGTCCAGCGCGAGCTTTGCCTCCGGGCTCGCCCTGCGGGGTCATAAAACCGCGGTCCTTGATTTCGATGTCGGCTTGCGTAACCTCGACTTGATCATGGGATGCGAACGACGTGTCGTCTACGATCTGATCAATGTCATTAACGGCGAAGCCACATTAAACCAGGCACTGATCAAGGACAAACATTGCGACAATTTGTTTGTACTGCCTGCATCTCAAACCCGTGATAAAGATGCGCTGACCGAAGATGGCGTCGAACGCGTTCTCAAGGATCTGGACGGGATGGGTTTCGAATACATTATTTGCGACTCCCCGGCCGGTATCGAGCGCGGCGCGGTGATGGCCCTGACCTTTGCGGATGAAGCCATCATCGTGACCAATCCCGAAGTGTCTTCGGTACGCGACTCAGACCGTATCCTCGGCATCATTCAAGCCAAATCACGCCGCGCCCAAAATGGCGGCGAGCCGGTCAAGGAACATCTGCTGATCACCCGATACGTGCCGAAACGGGTCGAATCGGGCGAAATGCTGTCCTATACCGATGTGCAGGAAATTTTGCGTATCCCGCTGGTAGGAATCATTCCCGAATCGGAATCCGTGCTGGCAGCATCGAACCAGGGCAACCCTGCCATTCATATTGAAGGCAGCGATGTGTCACAGGCCTACAAGGACCTGGTCTCGCGCTTCCTCGGCGAAGACGTGCCGCTGAAATTCACGACCTACGAAAAACCGGGTTTCCTGCAGCGTATTTTCAGGGGAAAGTAAATGGCTCTTTTATCCTTTTTATTTGCCAGCAAGCCGAAGACGGCCAGTGCAGCCAAAGAACGATTGCAAATTATTATTGCGCGCGAGCGTAATGGCCGTTCGGGGCCGGACTTTCTGCCTGCGCTGCACAAGGAATTGATTGCGGTCATTTCCAAGTACACCAAGGTGAATGCCGATGACATCAAGATTTCGTTGGACCGGCAGGGAAATCTAGAGGTTCTGGACGTCAATGTGGTCCTACCCGACGCCGCGCCCGGCGCTTGAGGCGTCTGCCGCCAATCGATCAAGCGGGCCCGCCGGCCAGGCTAGTCGGGACAACACATGCGTTGTCCCGACACGAATTTGCAATGCATTCACTCGTTCCAAAGCATTGGGTTGATTGGGACTTCGCCAACACTAGAAAAGTCAATGCGTTGCAAAACAGAGACAGTCCCATGCTTGGTACTGAACACCATAGGCCAACATAGGCTAAACTTTGGCCAGTCGATTGCTGCGCTGCCGTATGGCAGTGCAAATCACTCGAAAACAGTTCCAAAGATAGTGCAACTTACTTGATAAAGATCAGTCCTACTTCGCGGAATGATTGGCTAAGTATCTAGTCATCAGGATGTCATTGACGATCTTTACACTATTGCTGGATTGTTATGGTAATTCCCGACAACTTTTATTTTCACAACTAGGAAATTGAACAATGAAAAAATCGCTACTCGCACTCGCCATCCTCGGCACCATCGCTGGTTCAGCAGCTGCTCAATCATCCGTGACCGTCTATGGTGTCGTTGACATGGGTATCACCCGTGACGACAACGGCGTCAACACCAAGACCGGTTTGGACAGCGGTATCCAGTCGGGCAGCCGTCTGGGTTTCAAAGGTGTTGAAGACCTGGGTAATGGCCTGAAAGCACTGTTCGTTCTGGAAACAGGTATCAATGCTGACACCGGTGGTTTCGCTCAAAGCAACACCGCATTCGGTCGTCAATCGTATCTTGGCCTGCAAGGTAACTTCGGTACCGTCAAGCTGGGTCGTCAAACCACCCTGTTGTACAACACACTGTCAGCAATCGATCCATTTGGTATCGGCTTGGCTGGCGATGCAACACGTATCTTCAATGCTGCTGGTAGCCGCATGAACAACACCATCGCTTATGAATCGCCAAATCTGAGCGGCTTCCAAGGCGCGTTGCAATACGGTTTCGGCGAAGTGGCTGGCAACAACACAGCTGGTCGTCAAATCACAGGCTCGTTGACATACGAAAATGGTCCAGTCTTGGTTGCACTGACTCACCATATTTCTGATATCGGTGCAGTTAAAGCTGTTATCGGTGCTCCTGCTACTGCTACGACTGCTGCTGTTAATCCAGTCACAGCCGCCCCAGTCGACAAAGTCAAGACCACACTGTTGGGTGGTACGTACGACTTTGGTATGGTCAAAGCTCACGCAGCTTTCGATACAGTGAAGAGCGATGCAGCAGTTGCTTCTAAAGTTGATCGTCGTGACTATATGGTTGGCGCAACTGTTCCATTCGGCGCAAGTGCTTTCCTGATCGACTACACCAAGCGCAACAACAAGTTGATCAGCAACGGTGATTCAGATCAAATCGCAATCGGCTACACCTATGCAATGTCGAAGCGTACAAACCTGTACACATCGTATGCACGTACGTCTAACGACAACCGTGTTAGCTTGAATTCAGGTGGCAATGGCTTGAACGACAACCTGTTCAACGTTGGTATCCGTCATAAGTTCTAATTGCTTGCAGGCGTGAGTCTGCTGCAATAAATGATCTCTAGAAAGGCACCTTAGGGTGCCTTTTTTTATGTCTGATAAGGTGACGCCATTTCCATTTAATTGCACATAATGAATATTGCTACGGACTCTGACTGGCTATTGCACGGTATCGACTTCACCTCTGCGCCAACACGGCGTAAAACTATCACTATTGCCTCCGGCTATTTGCGAGCAGGTATCTGGCATATACATACGTTGCAGGCGCTACCCGACTATGTCAGTTTTGGAAAATGGCTGCAGTTGCCCGGGCCGTGGCTGGGAGCATTTGATTTTCCATTTTCCTTGCCGCGTGAGCTCGTGGAGCATCTGCATTGGCCCATCACCTGGCCCGCCCTGATGACGCACTTCGCATCCCTGTCGCGCGCAGAAATACGCAACACCTTCAAAGCATTCTGCGATGCGCGTCCCGTTGGTGGCAAATTTGCGCACCGCGGGACAGATATTCCCGCAGGTTCATCGTCTTCGATGAAATGGGTCAATCCACCGGTCGCGTATATGCTGCACGCCGGCGTGCCGCTGCTACGGGCCGCCGGTGTAAGCCTGCCCGGTTTGAATGACGGCGATCCGCAGCGCGTCGCCCTCGAAGGCTATCCCGGCATGCTGGCACGCTCGATTACCCGTTCTTCTTACAAGAATGATGACCGCATGAAACAGACGCCGGAACGCCATGAAGCGCGTGCAATGATTATTGACCATCTCGAACGCGGTGAGCATCGGTTTGGTATCAGGCTAGATGCCGGCCAGCATCGTGCAGCACTTCTCGAGGATGCAAGTGGTGACCTGCTTGATGCCGCTCTGTGCGGCATACTCGCCGCCTGGGCCTGGCAACGTCGCGAGTGCCAATTCGGGTTACCTGACTTTGATCCGCTCGAAGGGTGGATAGTCGGTGCCTGAGCTAATAAAACCCGAATGCAAGCGATAAGGAACCTGAAATGAAAATAACAATTTATGGTGCAGGCGCAGTAGGTGGGCTAATTGCTGCAAGACTAGTTCAGCACAATGGCGAGAATAATCAGATCAGCATCATTGCCCGCGGACGAACACTGAAGGCAATCCAGGAACGCGGCCTGCTCATCAGCGAACAGACAGGTACGCAAACAGTCATGCTTGAAGCAGAAGCCGATCCATCACGGCTTGGAGTGCAGGACATCGTGATACTCGCGGTAAAGTCAACTGCGCTAGCCGATGTCGCAACCCGGATTGCGCCCCTGCTTGGTCCTGACACACTCGTAGTCACAGCAATGAACGGTGTCCCGTGGTGGTTTTTCGAATGTACTGAGGGCCCATGTTCCAATCTACGGTTGCAATCGCTGGACCCGGACGGCTTGTTGACGCGAGTAATACCGGTACAACAAGTGATAGGCTGCGTCGTGCATCTGTCGAGCAGTTCACCGGAGCCGGCAACAATACGTCCTGGATTCGGCAACCGCCTGCTGCTCGGTGAGGCAACGACCAGTTGCCAACCGGAACGACTGAGCAATATAGTCACCCTATTAGCCACTGCCGGCTTCGATGCTCAGGCAAGCACCGATATCCGCCGCGACATCTGGTACAAATTATGGGGCAATATGACAATGAATCCGCTCTCGGCGATGACCGGTGCGAACGCCGATAAGGTGCTTGACGATCCGCTGGTACGAGATTTTTGTTTAAAGGCAATGGCCGAAGCAGCTGCTATCGGGAGTCGGATAGGCTGCCACATAGAACAAAGCGGGGAAGAAAGAATGCGGTTGACACGCCAGCTCGGCGCATTCAAAACATCAATGCTGCAGGATGCTGAGGCTGGACGCGCACTCGAAATTGATGCGCTGGTTGGTGCGGTAAGAGAAATCGGACTGAAGGTCCAGGTCCCGACGCCAACCATCGATGCCTTGCTGGGTTTGGTGCGCTTGTATGCCAGAAGCCACGCGCTCTATCCGCAGTGATCACTCCGATGGAGCCGCGATATCCATCGGCAGACCATCGCCATCCATCATCCAGTTAGCGATCAACGCGGTACCCGCCGAGAAGCAAAACAAAACAAGCATCGCCGTCGCAATAAAAGAAACGACGGAGCGGGTTCTGGCAGATGGCTTCATGAAGAGTTCCTCTTGGGTGACAGATTAACAACAAAGTTAATCATCTGTCACTTAAGAGATCTACGCTGTGCGCCAACCAACATAGCTGCCAAGAAATTTTATTCAGGCACGACCGACGATGGAGGCGGTGGCAATCAGTTCATCCAGCAATGCCATCGAAACCAGACCCGACACCGCAAACGGATTGAGTTCAGGTAGTTCTGAATACTTCAGCAACACCGACGTATTCAGCTTTGCCAGGTTCACCTGTCCCATAGTCCAACCGGCAAAACGTCGCTCGGTAATTTCTTCGAAGTGCAAGATCTGTACACCCGCGTGGCGCGGATCTTTCAGGATATGGCCATATAAGGCATTAACCGCTGTACGACTGCCTTCCAGGACCTGGATAAAAATATCACCGCTATAACAAAGAATACCGGTCAGACCTTGCGACGGATTATTCAGACGCGACTGCGCCATGATGGAATTGATCAACTCAGTCGAGTTTTTGTCGACCGAACGGCTTGCATAAAGTAAGCGGACTAACATGATAATTCCTTAATTATTTTTTAACGTTCCGTAGCGACAGGAATTCACGACGCAAATTCGGATCTTTCAGAAATGACCCGCGCATGACGCTATTAATCATTTTGGAATCCATATCCTTCACACCACGCCAGTGCATGCAAAAGTGATCTGCCTCCATCACGATGGCCAGTCCATCAGGTTGAATTTTGTCCTGCAGGATGTCGGCCAATTGCACGACGGCCTCTTCCTGAATTTGCGGCCGGCTCATGATCCAGTCAGCGATCCGGGCATACTTGGACAATCCGATCAGGTTCGAATGCTCGTTGGGCATCACACCGATCCAGATACGTCCGATGATCGGACATAGGTGATGCGAACAGGCGCTACGCACCGTAATCGGGCCGATGATCATCAGTTCATTGAGGTGTGCCGCGTTCGGAAATTCCGTCAGTGCCGGCATCGGCACGTAGCGTCCCCGAAATACTTCATGAATGAACATCTTGGCGACCCGGCGGCCCGTATCCTGAGTATTGTGGTCGCTATCGGTATCGATCACCAGACTTTGCAGTACACCATGAAGCTTGCCTTGTACCTCTTCCAGCAAGGCGTCCAGCTCTCCCGGCTTGATAAAGTCGGCAATGTTGTCATTAGCATGGAAGCGTGTTTTACTGGCAATAATACGTTGGCGTATGGACTGCGACACGGGCAGCGCGTCACTTGTGTGCACTTCATTTAGAGGAGTTGTTGGGTTCATTGTCAGCTGAATGAAAAAAAATCAACCCAGGCTGGAAGCGACGGCTCCCAATACCAGGGACAACTATGGTATCCGAATTGAACAAAGTGCGCGTACGGCAAAACTTACGGTTTAGCAAGGAAGAACTACCGTTCAGGTTAGCGTCACATCCCTCATGAACCATTCATGTAAATCCACGTTTTCATGGACCTTTTTTTCAGATACATGAGATGTGCCGAGCCGGATTTTTTGTCTGCTAGATATAAAGTTAGCTGTCGCGGACGAAATCAATTGCCTGCTGGCGATCTCAGCGATGAAGGCACTTAACGGTGACGCTGACACTGTCAGTCGCCGGTAGGGGGATTTCCATACATCTCAAGTTCAGTCAGCGGCTTGAACTCGCCGCTGTCACGCATTTCCTGAATCAATGCATACACATGAGCGACCGAATCGTAGCTGGCTTTGGGAATCGGATTGTCCGGCTTTGCGGTCGCATACAGTGTTCGGGCCAACCAGACGTGGCGGATCACGGGGATTTTGAGTTCATGTGCGCGTGCAATCATCATCTGTGCGGTCTCGTCCTTGCCCTTGGCCAGCACCACCGGAACCGATGGTGCATCAAAATCGTAAAACAAGGCCACCGCAAAATGGGTAGGATTGACTACGACCGCATTGGCATTTTCGGTACGCGCGGCTGGCTCTTCGTTGGCCCATTGCTGCGCCAGCTGCTTACGCGTTCCCTTAACCAAAGGATCTCCCTCCGATTCCTTGTACTCGCGCTTGATTTCATCCAAGCTCATCATCAACGACTTGGTATGAAAAAAACGCTGGGAGACCAGATCTACCAGTGAAAAACTGAAGCAGATGCCTACCGCAACCTTGAAGATCAGAAACAGTATCTCGACAAATCCGTAGTACACATCTTGAGGTGTGCCACCCGATAATTTCAGGATAGTCGGTAGCTGATCGAGAATGATCACGTACATGACATAACCAATCAGAATCGCCTTGCCCAACGAGACCATTAGTTCAACAAGCTTTTTCTTCGAGAACAGTTGCATCATTCCCTGTACAGGATTGAGCTTATCCAGTTTGGGTTCAAGTGCTTTGACCGACAACAAAATGCCAAACTGGCCCCAGAACGCAATGATGGCCACCACCGTGCAAGTAATCCCGATCGCCCCGAAAGTGATCAGTATCAGCTTGCCGGCGGTAGTGACCATCTCCAGCATGGCCGGAACGAATGGTGAACCGATGCGCTGGAAGGCGAGATCGAACAAGCTATCAATACTGCCGTGCCATAGCTTTTCAGTAACGAATGCCAGCAGGCCGATGACAAAAAAAGTTGCCAGTCGCGCCATGTCACGACTGACGGGCACCTGACCTTTTTCGCGGGCATCCTCGATTTTTTTATCGGTGGGTTGTTCGGTCTTTTCGCTCATCGATCCCCCGCAGGACCAGCTTGCAGCAAGAGTGGAATCAAATCGAGTACACCTGAAAAATCGTGCGCGATGTAGTGCGCGAGGGTCGGCCAGTACACTAGCAAAATAAAAAGTCCGAGCAGGCTTTTGATTGGCGAAGAGATCGCAGAAACTTGCAGATTAGGCGCAAAAATACCGACCACTGCAATCGCAAAATCGACCAGTACCAGCGGAATCAGAACCGGTCCGCCATAAACGGCGAGGTGCCAGAAAAATTCGCCGAAACGTTTCAGAACCACATCCATTTGTCCGAGTTCAAATGGCGGCATCAAGCTGAACGCCGGCCACAAGCCATAACTTTCGATCATGATCCGCACCAGCGCGGTCATCAATCCAGCCTGAATCATGACCATGACGACAGCCTGCACCAGCATTGCACCGAGCGCGCTGGCATCCGAATCGAACGATGCATTATCGGCCATCACCTGAGTCGAGGCGCGCTGAGTATCAAGGATTGATCCAAGCGACTGCAAGGCCCAGATCGGCAACGCCATCAACACACCGAGCATCAGGCCGATCCCGGCTTCCTTGAACCCCAGCATCATCGCCATGATGTAATCAACCTGGCCGGTCTTGACAAAATAATAGGTTGGTAACCAGGCTGGTAATGCGATCGCCAGTGCAATCGCATTGCGGGCAATCCCGACCAGCGTTCGCGTGCCGAACCCCGGAAGAATCGCCAGGACAACAAAAGAGCGCGGCATCACTAAAGCCATTGCGACCATCGCATTTTGTAAATCCAGTAGCAGCGATGACTCCATCATCGAAACACGTTGCTAGCGACCGGCAATCGGAATAAGCGCGAATGCTGCGCTCATCATTTGCATCAATTCGCTGCCGATCCAGGGTCCCATCAGTGATAGCGTAATTGACACGCCCATCAGTTTGACGACGTAAGGCAGGGTCTGATCCTGGATCTGCGTGACAGCTTGAATCAGCGAGATAAAGCTACCGCACAGTACCGCCACCAGCAAAGGTGGCGCCGACAACATGATGATCATCCACAAACCTTGCTGGAAAAAATTTAAGGTATCGGCCATGCTTAGAACTCCTTGGTGGGATGTGGGATAGACAAAAGGTCAGTCACGCATAGGACATCGCCAGCGCATTGAGCAGCTTCCCCCAGCCATCCACCATGACAAACAGCAGTAACTTCAGCGGCACCGTGATGGTCTGCGGGCTGACTTGTTGCATACCCAGCGCCATCAGTAAATTTGACACCAGCAAATCGATGACAACAAACGGGATATAAATCAAGAAGGCAACTTCATAACCGGTCTGGAGCTCCGACACGACGAAAGCCGGGACCAGTACGAGCACATCCGTCGATTTGGCTTCTGCGGCAAATTCCTTGGGCCAGAGTTTCTTTGCGCTCGCTAGAAAAATTTCCCGCTGATCCGGTTTGCAGTGTTTAAGCATAAAAGTGCGCAAGGGCTCGAACGCAACCTGGGCATCCGCCAAATTGTGTCTGGTATTCGTTTGTTCAGACTCCATTTCAACTACGTTCTTACTGATTTCCTGCACGGTGGGTGACATGATGAACAGCGTCAGCGACAAGGCGATTCCATAAATCGCAAGTGTCGGCGGCACCTGTTGTACGCCAAGCGCATTGCGCGTCACTAGCATCACCAGAGAGATTTTCAGAAAAGATGTCGTCGTCACCACCACTAGCGGCACCAGTGCCAGCATCGCCAGCAGGATCGAAAATGAGACGACATCAAACTTGCCGGGACTCACGGTCAGCTCCAGTAAGTAATTCGAATTGCCAACTTTCCATTGACCTCGACCAGCTCACCCTGCCCCAGCATGTGTCCGCCGGCAGAAATGCCGATTGCCGCCGGCGAGCCACCTTCAATAGGCAGCACACTGCCCGCCACCAACGTTCGTAAGCCCCCAAGCGTGGTATGACAGCACCCCATATCGAAATGCAATTGCAAAGGCAAGGTATCGAGCCCGGCGGTATCGTTCGTGCCGGCAGGCGTCTGTCGGATGACAAAAGAGTCGGTATCAACGATTGTGTCGAGTGAATCCATGCACGCCTCCAGACTGAGTAAGGTCATGCCCGCAGGAGCGGAATACATGACTGACAAATGCCAACTACCAATACTGACCAGGCCAGTTCCGCTGCAGTCAAACCAGCAGGATTCCGGAAATACGATATCGCCAACAACGATGGCAGCCAGAGCAGATCAATCCAGGCCATGGGTACCGATGCGCCAGGGAAACGTCAGCGGCAAATCCAGTTGATGGTCAATCATCCGCCCGTTGTGCATCCAACCTCCGCGTGCAAGAAACGCAAGCCAGCAGGTGGCACTAGCCTTAGCCGTGATGGAAAAGGCATGTTGCGCGTCACGCAAGTTCAGACATAAGGCGATCGACTCAGGACCAGGAGCAAGGCAACCACGACTCAACAAGATGGTGTCCTGCAATGGTGTACCAGCGAGACGACCTAATACTGACGCATTCAGCCACTGCGACTCAGGTATCTCGACAGCACTTTCACCGAGGTCTATCCCGGTGAGCGCCATCAACAATCGTACCCCGTCACTGAACTCAATCTCCCCGTCCGGGCCATGAAGCACCAGCGCGCGGTAAGGATCCGCATCAATCAACGGCAACTTACTCAATTGCAATTCAAGTAATGCATCAGATCCAACGTTTGTCAGCCTTGAATAACGTCCCGCCCCCAGAACCCGGCTCAGGACTGCCTGAGCGGAATCGATACGGACGGTTTCCGGACGATTAATGACATCGATCTTCGACGGCAAAACGGTTTCAAGAGGGGGAAATTCTGGTTTTACTGAGACAACGATGTCCGGGTGAAGCGTAACCGGCGTGTGTGGTTTGCTGCTCGCGCGCTTGCGAGGGATGGGCTCAGTAACAACTGTTGCTGATTTATCCGCATCGTGCGAGGCGTCGGCACCGACATCCCGCTCTTTCCGTCGGGCTTTAGGCTTGAGTGCTGATTGCATTGGTTCCTGATCGGCTACCAATGTCGCTGCAGGTTTGCTTAGGGGCATGGAAATGTCTTTCAGGCAGCGCGGTTACAGGACGGACAAAACAACGTCCTTTCCTGTACGTCGTGCAATTCGTTGCTCCAGTTCCTTTTTCTTTCGCCTTATTTGCGCGTTCAGATCGTCGGCATCGCTACTGAGCAGAAAGCGCAAGCGATTCGCCGTCGCGGTCACCGCGACGGATAGTTTTTTTCCAGAGGGCAGAAGGACTTCAAACAGGCCGTCATTCGCCGATAGCGGAGCCAATTGCCCGGCCAGGATATCGGTATCGAATTCAGCGCATCCATCGGATAGACTCACGGCGTTCCAGGAATTCTCATTTCCGTCATCCTGCCCATCGTGTTCCCGCCTTGCGGCAGCCGTCACGGCGCTCATGCATTGCACTGCGAAAGACTGATCGTTGCAATCACTCGACGAGTAAGCTGGTAGTTTCTCCTCGTCGCGTCGGGCGCTCCGCGCACTCTTGCCTTGCTCGGCACTGGATTTTTTCATACGTGCGGCGAAGGTGGAATTATCCTGCGTCGAAATTGGAGTCTGCACAGGCTTAGGCGCAGGAGTGGTGACCGGCTTGCGTTGTATGCTGTCCGTGCTCATTGTTTACTCCGGTGGATTATTTTTCTCGTGCAGTATTTTTTGTAGAATATCCAGCTTTTCGCTTCGCACATGACCTGCTCGCACCAATTGTTTGTGCACGAAGTACGCCTGCCCGGCTTGCCTTGCACGCTGAGCCGCTTCACGCGCCTGAATATGAATGCGCTCGGCCTCGAGCTTCTTGCGTTCATAAGCACCCTTTGCGGTGCGAAATTTGCCACTAGAAATTTCCATCCGAAAGAACTCAGCACGCGCGTCGGCCCAGAAATCTCTGGCATGCTGCTGTGCATCGCGCCAGTCCTGTTTGACTCTTGCCACCTTCGTACGCAATTCGCGCCAATTTTTACGTGCTTGCAAGCACTCCCACTCCATTCGTTCCAACCGGAGCTTATGCACGCCAATCAGCTTCGGCAGGCTTTTATCCTGACGTTTTGGCTCCCGAATATCGACCAGTTCACGCCGCAATCCAGTCAATTCGGATAGGCCGCAGGACTCGTCCATGCTCACTCCGCCAGCACGTCAAGTTGCTTCAGCATCTGATCGAATGGCGTCAGGTGGCGAGTATCCTGACGCAAAAATTTCAGTTGCTCCGGTCGCACCCGTACGGCTACATCTGCCAACGGATCGCCGCCGGGTTTGTACTCTCCCAACCGGATAAGCAATTCCATTTCGTCATACCGCGCCATCAGCTCACGAAACCGCGAGGCTGACTTGCGTTGCTGGCTGGTGGCAACATTGCTCATGACACGACTGATACTGGCCAGTACATCGATGGCCGGATAGTGTCCCTGCTCGGCCAGCTTTTTGGTCAGCACGATGTGTCCGTCGAGTAGAGAACGTGCCTCATCTCCAATCGGGTCAGACGTCGTCTCACCATCAACCAGTACGGTGTACATCGCGGTAATGGAACCCTCCATCGTGCTACCTGCGCGCTCGATCAGGCGCGGAAGCATGGTGTAGACCGAGGGGGTAAACCCGCCGCGTGCCGGTGGCTCGCCGGCAGCCAATCCAATCTCGCGTTGAGCACGCGCAAAGCGGGTCAATGAATCAATGAGCAGCAGGACATTCTTGCCACGCGCGCGGAACGCTTCGGCAATGGCCGTGGCACTGAATGCTGCCCGTGAGCGCTCCATCGATGTCCGGTCGGAGGTGGCACACACGATGATGGTCTTGCGCACGAGTTCATCATCAAGTTCGTGTTGCAGAAATTCATTGAGCTCGCGCCCCCGTTCACCGATCAAGCCAAAGACAATTACGTCGGCCGCACACCCGCGTGCAATCGATGCCATCAACGTCGTCTTGCCGCAACCCGGACCTGCAAAAACACCAATCCGCTGGCCTCTGCCCATGGTCAGCATGCCATCGATTGCGCGCACGCCGGTTGGCAGCACCGTCGTAATACGCGGCCGGTCGGTTGCCTTGGGGGCATCGCGGATCACTGGCACGGACACGCGCCAGCCCGGCTGTTCCGGCGGCATGATGGCCGTGCGAAACAACATGCGGCCGAAACCATCGAGCACACACCCCAGCAAATGCTCCCCCACCTCGATTGAATGGCTACATCGCAATGGGGTGATCCGGGTACGATTGGAGACCCCTTCCAGCGGACTCAACGCTGATAGCAGTGCCGCATGGTTATTGAACCCGACTACTTCAGCCAATAATTCGACGTCCGAACCGGGATTCGACAGGCTGCACAATTCGCCGATTTGTACCGGTGGCATATGTGCTTCGATGACCGTTCCTATTACCCGGGCTACCTTGCCACAACTTGTGAAGCCGGGTTTGGAGGGAAACTCCTGCGACCACCCTGCTCTGTCAGCAGCAAGGCTGGCGATGATTCTATCCATTTCGGCCAATTCGCCGTCGTCAGGACCGCCGGTCACCAGATCACCTCGATCTTGCGCTTGCCCATGAAGGTCAACCGGTTATCTTTCACGGCAACCAACCGGACACCAAGGAACTCATCGCCGACGTAAAAACGGTCGCCATCCCCGGTGACGATCCCTGCATTCGTTCCACTGACGACTTGTCGGATTGTAAAAGGCAACATCGATTCAGCACTACCCACCTTGGCATTGATCGGGAAAGTAATCTTGTGCTCGAGTACAAAGGCTTTCAGGACGCGCTCGAACCGTGCACTTTCTGCATCGTCCAGATGAGCGCGCATCGACCAACCTAATTCTTTGAGATCCATATCAAATTGAGCGAACAGGTCGGCATCTTTCATCCGCTTTCGAAAAGCAGTCGCCAGAGCATCTGGTGTCAATTTGGCAGGATCAGACGCGACCGATCCTTGCGATTCGAGACGCGCTACTTTTAGTGGAACAACAGGATGATTGATGGCGCTGCTATTGCTTTGAAGCGACGGCAACGTAGGCAACGTAGGCTTGCTCGAATAGGTATAGAACGCAACAACGGTCATCAACGCTAATAACCCGGCAGGGGCAATCATCCATTTGGGCCAGCGTTTCGAGGTGCTGGTACCGGCCGGACTATCGGCCCCGGCCTCGATGAATGCCGGCATTGCCCCGGCGTCGGCGGAAGTACCGCCAGCAGGATATCCGTCAGTAAGTGCGTCACTCTCTTGCGTATTGACGTCGACGAGATCCTCTGAGGTCTGATCAAATTCCGATTCGGGATCAAATTCGAATGCCGGATGCGGCATCGGAGGCAAGGACTGCCACGCCGCATCACAGGGAGAAATCACCAGCCAGATTTCACCAAGCCGAAAAAAAACACCGCTCCAGAGATCCAGCAGCGCTTGCGGCACCATGCTATCGGCACTGAAAATCTGCCCGGCATCGGCTGTCAGAAGCCATCCGCCGTCACATTGCTCCAGACTGGCATGATGCGCCACGATACCAGGATCGACGATCACAACATCGGCATCTTCGTGCGCACCAAGCAGCAGTGTTGTACCGTCCAGCGGCAGCGTGGCACCGCGATGCAAGCCACTCAGGATGCGAAGTTCACTATCCATGATCTTGCTCTCATCAATAAAGTTTGGTTATTGATAAGTACTAAATTGACATGGATGGTTCCGTTCACAATTCGATCATTCCCAGCGGCTGAACACGCGCATGCTGCGTCAACTCCGAGAATGAAAAAACCGGCACCGAAAAGAATTCCTCTTCGATTAATTTGCGTACTGAACGCCTGATATCCGCCGCGGTCACGAGCACCGGCGGCATGGATGGCGAACCGCCCGTGCCGATCAGCTCACCCAATCGATCCAGAATGGCTTGCTCGGTTTCCACTTCAAGTTCAAGGTAGCTGCCCTGACTGGTTTGCCGGATTGCACCGCGCAACAAGTCCTCCATTTCGGGCGACATCAGGATGACCTCGATCAATCCGTTTTGGGCAACTTCGAAGCATAGCTGTCGCTTCAGTGCAAGCCGCACGTAGTCTGCAAGGATGTCCGGATCGCGTTCTTTGGAAGACCAATCAAGCACGGTTTCAAGGATCAATCGGGCATTGCGCAGCGAAACACCCTCACGGGCAAGTCGCTGCATCACCTCGGTCAGGCGCGGCAATGTGACGGTACGCGCCAACTCCTTGCCAAGTTCAGGAAAACGACGA
This sequence comes from Bradyrhizobium sp., assembly GCA_047621665.1. Classification (GTDB taxonomy): domain Bacteria; phylum Pseudomonadota; class Gammaproteobacteria; order Burkholderiales; family Burkholderiaceae_D; genus Actimicrobium. The sequence continues at coordinate 18,234 of JBLHMB010000019.1, forward strand.
TCGGCAAACCGCATGAACCGCTGTATCTCGTGAACACCCATGAACATCTGGCAGTTACGCATCATTTCGACTTCAATATCGGAGGCAAGAATCGTTTCCCAGCTTTGATAAACCACCCCGGCCTCTTCCAGTGAATTATCTTCAGGCACCCTCACCCAAGTACGGTGACGGCGGGTACCGGCCACGCCATCGTCGCGTGCCTCGAATCCAAGCTCGGTTAACCGGTCGGTTGTTTCAATTGTTGCGCCCCATCCCAGCCGAATTTCAACATCTACCAGTGGTACTTCTGCCATCAGGAAATGAATCCGACCCGCAGGTACGCTATCGTGGTACTCAAAATCGATCGTATGCATGTCAGGAATGCCGCGCGAGCCCATCACCGTGTTGCGCATGATTCGAATCGCATCAGAAATCGTTTCGGCTTCCGGTTTGCCTTCCATACTCTTGGGCATTCGCACGATGAACGGTTTGGTCGATTCGAAGGTCGTCAGGTCCACCACTTTAGGCTTGCCGACTACGCGATTCATTTCTGCTGCACGTTTCTGTGCCGCTTCCGCACGCGGCTTGAGCAGAGCTAATGCACCGCCGGCACTGAGCAAAGCTGCCAACCCGAGAAAAATCATCGTCGGCATTCCGGGAATCATGCCAAACAAAACCATGATGACACTCGCCGTGACCATGGCCTTTGGCTCAGCAAACATTTCTGAAACAATATCCTGGCCAATGTTGCTCTTGCCACCACCGTCATGTTCACGATTGTCATCAGACACACGGGTCGTAATCATCCCTGCTGTCAGAGAAATGAGCAGCGCCGGTATCTGGGCAATCAGCGCATCACCAATGCTGAGAATCGAGTACAGCTTGCTGGCGTCACCAACCGTCATATTGCGCTGAAATATCCCGATCGAAATCCCACCGATCAAGTTCACCATCACGATAAAAATACCGGCAATGGCATCTCCCTTGACGAATTTCATCGCACCATCCATTGCGCCATGTAACTGGCTTTCCTTGGCCAATTCGGCGCGCTTGCGCCGCGCATCATCGGCTGTCAGGAACCCCGCCCGTAAATCGCTATCGATCGACATTTGCTTGCCGGGCATGGCGTCCAGGGTAAAGCGGGCCGCAACTTCAGAAACCCGCTCCGACCCTTTGGTAATCACAATAAACTGCACCACGGTCAAGATCAGAAACACCACCAGACCGACGACAAGATTTCCACCGACAACAAAATTTCCGAATGTTTCAACAATATGCCCGGCATTTCCTTCCAGCAAAATCTGACGCGTCGTCGCCACTTCCAGCGCAAGCCGGAACAACGTGGTGAGTAGCAAGACTGCAGGGAACGTCGAAAATGATGTCGGCCCGACCATATACATCGACACCACAACCATCAAGCCAGCAACACATAAATTGACAGCAATCAGAATGTCGAGCAACCAGATCGGCATCGGCAATACCAGCATGAATACGATGGCGATGATGAGTGCCGCCGCAAACAGCTCTGCACGTTTAGCCGCCTTTGCCGCAAAGTCGTTGAGTGCCAGTACAAGGTTATTCATGCCCGTAACCTCCGTCAGGATTACCGGATGAGTGAGCCCGGCGCCAGATCAACTTTGTCCAAGCGGTGTCGTCAGTCGTCTTTAATGCCTGAACCATGAAGTCTTCCAGTGGCGCCGCCAGTTCCACGGCAGCGTAAGACGCCATCAATGCAAAACGTTGGTCATCCGGCCATAACGCAGCACAACCACATGCCAGTTGGTAGGCCTCCTCCAACTGGCGGGCATTAAGGTGTCCCCAAACCAATCCGATTGCCAATAAAGCTTCGGGAGAGGATGTCATGCGCTTTTTGCGAACCATCATGATTTCGGCTCCTCACTATTATTTGCCAGCTGCAAATCTGACATATGCAGTTGATGCAACCTTAGTCGCCACTGAATGTTTTTTTCAACAACCGAAATAGCCGACAGTGCCCTACGACGCTCTTCACCTTCGCGCGTCATGCCGAACTCGAGAAATTTCTTTTGCAATGCACGCATTTTTGGAATTGGATCACCGCTCCAGGCAACGCTGCCTGCCGTCAACGACAGTCCCAATAGTGATGTCAATGTCTCGACACCGCGCCCAACGCGCTGTCCGGCAGGACTGATCGACGCATCACGTTCGATTTCTTTTAACTGGGAAGCCGATATATTTGATGAGGCAAGGTCCGGACTCGACGTAAAAATCTCCCCGATGTCCAGCGCAATCGGGGAAACTTTGCTGGATGCTCCTGTACGGGCGACGCTCATGGCGCCAGCAACGCTACCGCGTTGTCAAGTGTTGCCTCCGAAGGCGAAGGCGCACTATCCCGCGCGCCATACGCCATACGCAACAGAAGAAAAAAGCTCCCATCGGCAAACTGAGACGGCAACCATTGCGCAAAGCGGGCAGGTATCTGGTGCCGTCGCTTGAGCACACCGTCAATGAACCCTGGACGCAGCTGGTCTCGTTGAAAGCCAAGTCCTACAACCACAAAGTCAACTCCCGGATAAGCAAACATGGCCAAACCGTTATCCAGTGCAATCCGGGCGACGGCCTTGGAATTGAGCGCGGATGAAACCAGCGAAAAGGCAATTTTTTCAAGCTCAGCGGCCGACACTAACGAAGTCATCACTTCCTCCTGGAGGCTATCAAATCAATTTGGCAATGCGGGCGCGCTCCCGGCTTTCCGTACGGAACAGCAAACTTGAACCACCGTATTCATGTGATGGCTTATGAAGCGACAACTCATCGAGCTTGCTCAAAGCTAGCTGCCTTTGTGCAAGTGCATCGAGTGACCACATGGTGGTTGGGAGCGCAGTCACGGCAGAGCGGACCGTTCGATAAACTGCTGATTTTTTGCCGGGGCTTACCGTATTCATATCCACTAATTTTGCAACAAACGGCTCTGCAGTCCGATCATCAAGCAACGGTACTTTAAGCATTAATCGACTCGTCTCGGCCTCTGACGCTCTTGGTTGAATTCCGAGGCTGGAGATCTTGCTGCGCATATCGAGACCAATCGCGCGACTGGAAATCAATGCGTGATAGGCATTACCAAGTGAAAGGGAGCGCCAGCTTTGCGGTCCCGGCCCCTCAGGAGAGCGCTTGCGTGATTCGGCACCAACAGCTTTTTTGATATCAAGTAATGCGACATCGATACGATCCTTTCCAAACCGACTCTCAAGATTGTCGAGCAAGGTCAGAGGTTTAATTGAATCACCTTCGCTATCGAATTTAAAACCGGCAATCAGAGCAGTGTCGTCAGTGAGCTGACGCCGGCTGTTACCTGAGGTATCACGCAGGATTAACTCAACATCAAGACCGCCATTAATCGATTCGGAATGTGTTCTTTTCAACTCTTCTAAATCCTCTTCCGAGGATGGCCCCCGACCACTCAGGTCAAGTTGTTGTCGCAATCTCGACATCTCAGCGTTTGCGTACTCTCCCCGCGTGGCTGGTAAATCTGCATTTTGACGATCGCTATTCGCGGCATGGAGACCACCCTCTGACTTCTCTTCGGATTTCGTGTCTGGAACCTGCTCCCCCGAAAGTTTACGTTCACGCCCCGCTGCTACACGTTACGCCAAAGTACGATTTGTTCCCAGGGACTGTTGCCGCACAGTGTGCGTCGCCATCGCCAAGTCCTGAAAGGCAGCGATTTCACTCATTTCCTGTGTCGCGCGAGTACTACGAACCGGCTGGCCGGCAATGGCCTCGGAACTAATTCCGTTCTGACGGATTTGCTGCGATTGAGTGATGGCGGCCATGGTTTTATGTGGTGCCCGCATGAGTGAAGTTCCCCGCGAATTAAGGTTTCTCCGAAAAAACATTTTTGTGTTTTAGATGGTTTCCATTTTCAGTCACCGCGTATCAAAAAATTCGTAATCGTTACAAGCACTTGCCTACTAGAACTATTTGGCACAACTGTTGCACTACATCACTGGAGTAACGCATCGATTAAAAATTTCGGGAAATAGTGATGATCAAGCCAATGAAAAAACTAGCTAAAGTGCTTTCAGGCAATAATTCACCGTCAGCAACATCCACGCTGATACCTGAAATCCACGTCGACCAATTGTTCAGTAAGCATTATGTGAACCTTGTGCGCTTCACTCAGCGATACGTCCAGAACATAGAAGATGCAAAAGACGTAGTTCAGGCAACGTTTATTGAGGCGATTCGCTGCTCCGATCGCTATAACGGCAACTCGCTCCCATCAACTTGGCTATTCGGGATAGCACTCAACCTGGCGAGAGATCATGCGCGAAAGCGCTATGCAACATCGATCAGGATGGCAGATGAAAGCTTAATTGACGACCAGTTGGATGTCTCGGCCAACCCGGCAGATCTGGTTGAGAATCAACAGCTTGCCAGCAGCGTTGCAAAAATGATCTCTGAGTTACCCAAACGTCTGCGCGACACTTTTGAGTTGGTACTGGAACATGAAGCCAACTATGCCGAGGCAGCCGAAAAAATGCGGATCCCGATCGGTACAGTCCGCTCCCGCATTTCACGCATACGACAACAGATCCACGTCATCGTCGATTGAAACCATCGTGTTCGACATTCAGTTGTTCGAAAAGGCTGCTCTGAGAAGACCTCCTCCGAACAGATCAAAACAAAATGAAAATTTACGATGGGGTCGCCACCATTTTTAGAGTGTTTCTTTGACAATAAATGCCATTTAGACAAAATATCCTTTCCTTATAGTGACTTAGCAAAAAAACAATCTTAGGCATGACAGTTGCAATAGATCTCTTAACCCGTGCACATTCCGGCACGTAACTCAGGAGATGGCGATGACTACATTACTCGAGCAACCACTGCCCGCAATTGGACTGTCAGAAACTGAAAAACCGGCACAAGGCCTCAAGATTGAAGACATTGATCACTTGTTCAGACAACATTACTCGCACCTGGTTCGCTTCGTTCAACGTTACGTTCGTAACATCGAAGATGCAAAAGACGTTGTACAAAACACATTTGTTGAGAGTGTGCGGTGTGCTGATCGATTCTCCGGAGCATCGAAGCCATCGACCTGGTTATTTGGCATTGCCCTTAACCTTGCTCGCAACCATGTTCGGCGTAACTACGCCGCTGTTACCCGGCATGCAGACGAAAGCATGATCGACGATATGGTCGACATGTCGGGTGATCCAGCTGACCTGATAGAGAATCAGCAATTGGCAGAGCGTGTTGAGGAGATGTTATCGGCTCTTCCCGATCGCATATTGGAGACTTTCGAAGCCGTTCTCGAGCATGAATCCAGTTATGCCGTAGCCGCAGAAAAAATGCATATACCAATTGGTACCGTACGGTCCCGCGTGTCGCGTGTCAGAGAACAAATTCGACAAATTATTAATTAATTTGCAACCATTATTTTTCGTTTTACGATGTGTGCCGTGATTTTTCCGCTCTACAGGTGGTAGATCAAGATCAATAATTCCAGTCAACGTAAAAAAAAACGCTCAGCATGCAATTTCGATTGGTCCCGACGAAGATCAAATGGCATAATGCGGCTTCAGTTGGAGGTGTGGCCGAGCGGTTGAAGGCACCAGTCTTGAAAACTGGCGAGGGTGTGAGCCCTTCGTGAGTTCGAATCTCACCGCCTCCGCCAATAGATTTAGGATAGCCTGCACATTCATTATGAGTGCGGGCTTTTTTTATGGCGAAACCGAATCGACCGCTAACGAGCAGCGAAAATAAAATTAATCAATGCATTACCTGACTCATCAATTTTTTAACCGCTTGTCTGCGTATCTGTTGATATGGGGAGTATCCCTATTCACGATACTGGACGAAGACGCCGCCATGCTTGCGTTTATGCTCAGTTAATCACCGGGTTACCACATTGAACCGGTCAAACTCTTCAAGTTGTCATTACACTTAAAAAACGTGACACAGCCGATAGGTACGGTATTTTGACGGACTCGAAAATACTAAACATCATCAAGGCACACGGACTGACGAGCGCTCGAATCAGTCAAAGCATGAATATCCGTAAGACTGCGATCCGTCGCTGGAGCCAATTACAGAATTCCGGGCAACACGGCAGGGGCACCGCGCTCTGAAGTAACTTGCCGGAACCGGCCTGATGCAAATTTACGGAATTGATCTGTTTTTTGCACTGGCCTAGTCCGCAGTGACGAGCTCGGGCGGCTATCTACCGGCAATTCAGCGACTACAGCACCTGCGCCTTTTCAATCTGCCAAATACAGACTAACCGGTTGCAGAAGCGATCTGGCAGTTAATGCAAAGCGTATGCACTGTGTCGCTAGCGTCTTGAAGAAGGCGCTTAACTGAACGGCATTGTTCGTATGAAGGGGATGGTGCCTCGAACCGGAATCGAACCGGTACAGCATTGCTGCCGACAGATTTTAAGTCTGTTGTGTCTACCAGTTTCACCATCGAGGCAGAGCCGGATCATACCACGCCACTTCTGCGGGTCGCTAGTGCGGTGCTGGCAGTTTCCAACATTTCCTACGCTATCAGGAAGTACCGAATGGCATCAAAATTACTTTTTAGCAATCTGACTAAACGCTTCGTCTTCAGTATCTCATCACCTGAAAAATGATCAACAACAGGCATGGGATTCCGATCGATGAAAAAAATGAATCTGAAAGTGCTCTAGCCCTGCTTTTAAAGGCGCATTTTTTGCTGCCGGCAAATTAAAAAATATTTCACATAAACGAGACGGCGATGTGTCCCTCTATTTCGTCGTGCTACTGGAGACAACTAAAGCATCCGTGCTGAATTGGTGAGGCATCCCACCAGTCAAGGGCCTGAATACGGTTTCGTTTGTGACTAAAACGCATAGATAAAATGACCAATCTACGCATATGCAATTTTTTTGTTTGCTTATACTGTCGTCTTGCTTCAACTACACGGAGAACGACGTGACAATCAAAGCAATTGTGTTCGATGCCTATGGCACCCTGTTCGATGTGTACGCAATTGGTACCGAAGCGGAGCGTATTTTCCCTGGTAACGGCAATACGTTGGCTGCGATGTGGCGCGACAAGCAAATTGAGTACACGCGTCTGCGATCCATGTGCGCGATGTACAAGCCATTTTGGGAAGTGACTCAGGACGCGCTGGTCTTTTGCTGCAAGAAACTGAATCTGGATCTGAATGTTCAAGCCCAGCAAAGTCTGATGGGCCAATATGCAAAACTGCCGTTGTTTCCAGAAAACCGCCACGTATTAGAACAACTGCGACTACAAGGCTACAAGCTGGCGGTTCTGTCGAATGCCAACGCGCAAATGCTCGATGGCGTCGTCAAGTCGGCTGACGTGCAGTCACTACTGCCCAATCTACTGTCGGCCGATAGCGTGCAGAAGTTCAAAACCGCGCCCGAGGTGTATCAACTTGGTACTGACCTGTTCGGCCTGCCGGCGAAAGATATCCTGTTCGTTTCGGGGAATTGCTGGGATGTGTGCGGTGCGACCTGGTTTGGTTACGCCAGCTTCTGGGTCAACCGGGCCGGTTCACCGCTGGAAGAGCTGGGCGTGACACCACATGGACAAGGCCAGTCACTGACTGACTTGCTCGCCTTTATAGCGCAACAATCCGACCGGAATTAATACCGGACAGGCCGGACGCCGGACCTGCCGTTCGTTTTCAAATACATTTTAATTTTGCCAACCTGTGAGGTTTCATACCATGACTGCACGTACCACCTGCCATCAGCTTCAAGTCGCCACCGTTCTATATCGTTTCATCGAAGATAAAGTTTTGCCGGGAACCGGCGTTGACAGCAGCAGTTTCTGGAAAGGCTTCGATGCCCTGGTCCACGATCTCGCTCCAAAAAATGCCGCCTTGCTGACCGAACGCGACCGTTTGCAAACGGCACTCGACCAATGGCACCACGCCCATCCGGGGCCAATCAGCGACATGACGGCCTATCGTGCGGAGCTGACAACACTCGGTTATCTGGTCCCACGTCCGGACGAAGTCACCATCACCACCGCCAACGTGGATGCCGAACTGGCCATTCAGGCTGGCCCGCAACTGGTTGTACCGGTGCTCAACGCTCGATATGCACTCAACGCCGCCAATGCGCGCTGGGGCTCACTGTACGATGCACTGTACGGCACCGATGCCTTGCCGGAAACCGACGGGGCGACCAAAGTTGGCCCATCCGGCCAGGGCTACAATCCTATCCGCGGTGCCAAGGTCATTGCGTTTGCCCGCAATTTCCTCGACAACGCAGCACCGCTGGTCAAGGGTTCGCACAAGGATTCAACCGGCTATCGCGTCGAAGACGGCCAGCTCGCCGTCACGCTGAAAGATGGCAGCGTCACCGGCCTGACCGATACGAACCAGTTTGCCGGCTATCAGGGCGCAGCGACAGCACCGTCTTCAGTGCTGCTGAAGAACAATGGCTTGCACATTGATATCCAGATTGACAACAGCAAAGGCATCGGCAAGGAAGATGCGGCCGGCGTCAATGATCTGGTCATTGAGTCGGCACTGTCGACCATCCTCGACCTGGAAGACTCGGTTGCTGTCGTCGATGCAGACGACAAAGTACTTGCCTACGACAACTGGCTGTGTTTGCTCAAGGGCACGCTGGTTGAAGAAATTACGCGCAACGGCAAGACATTTACTCGCAGCCTCAATCCGGACCGCGAATACACCGCCGCGGGCACAACCGGCGGCGTCGTCACGCTGCACGGCCGCTCGCTGCTGTTCCTGCGCAATGTCGGCCACTTGATGACCAATCCGGCCATCCTGTTTGGTAATAATCAAGAAATCCCGGAAGGCATTCTTGACGCAGTCGTCACCGTCACGATCGCGCTGCATGATCTGCGCCGCCAGGCTGGCCAGAAAATCGGCAACTCGCGCACCGGTTCTGTCTACATCGTCAAGCCGAAGATGCACGGCCCTGCCGAAGTCGCTTTCGCCAGCGAACTATTCGGTCGCGTCGAGACCCTGCTCGGTCTGCCCGCCAACACGGTCAAGCTGGGTATCATGGATGAAGAACGTCGCACCAGCGTCAACCTGAAAGCCTGTATCAACGAAGCCGGCGCACGCGTCGCCTTTATCAACACCGGCTTCCTCGATCGCACCGGCGATGAAATGCACACCGCGATGCAGGCCGGTCCGATGATGCGCAAGGGCGACATGAAAACCAGCGCCTGGCTGGTTGCCTATGAGCGTAGCAATGTGCTGGTCGGTTTGTCCTGCGGTTTGCGCGGTCGCGCCCAGATCGGCAAAGGCATGTGGGCCATGCCGGACCTGATGGCAGCCATGATGGAACAAAAAATCGGCCATCCGAAAGCCGGTGCCAACACGGCATGGGTACCCTCGCCAACGGCGGCAACGCTGCACGCGCTGCATTACCATCAGGTCAACGTGACGGCAATTCAGAAGGAACTGGAAAAAATCGACGCCAACGTCGAAACCGATCGCCTGCTCAACGACTTGCTGCAAATCCCGGTCGTTGCCAAGCCGGGCTGGTCCGCCAGCGATATCCAGCAGGAACTCGACAACAACGCCCAGGGCATCCTCGGCTATGTAGTGCGCTGGATCGACCAGGGCGTCGGTTGCTCGAAAGTGCCGGATATCCATAACGTCGGCCTGATGGAAGACCGTGCCACCTTGCGTATCTCCAGCCAGCACATCGCGAACTGGCTGCTGCATGGCATCGTCACTGAAGCGCAAGTGCAGGAAACCCTGCAACGGATGGCCAAAGTGGTCGATGGCCAGAATGCTGATGATCCGCTGTACAAGCCGATGGCACCTGCCTTCGAGAGCTCGGACGCATACTGCGCGGCCCGTGATCTGGTCATGAAAGGGCTGGAGCAACCAAGCGGCTACACCGAACCGCTGCTGCACGCCTGGCGTCTGAAGGTCAAGACCAAAGCAGCCGCGAAGTAATCGATCGCTGTAAGCCATAAAAAAACGCCGCGAAGTTCGCGGCGTTTTTTATGCCCGATGGACTTGATTCGAAAGCCGGATCAGGAAGCGTCCAGGGCCTGATCCAGATCAGCCAGCAAGTCGTCGATATGCTCGATCCCGACCGACAAGCGCAACATGTCTTCGCTCACGCCAGCCTTTTTCAACTCGGCCGGATCGAGCTGCCGGTGCGTTGTCGAGGCAGGATGCGTGGCCAGTGATTTGGCATCGCCAATATTGACCAGCCGGGTGAACAGTTGCAATGCATCGAGTACACGGGCACCCGCTTCGCGCGGCGCGCCCTGGTCCGCACTGCGCAAGCCAAATGACAAAATTCCGGAAGCGCGTCCATTCATGTACTTCAGTGTCAAAGCATGGTCCGGATGATCTTCCAGCCCGGCATAATTGACCCACGCCACTTTCGGATGATTTTTCAAATGCCGGGCGATTGCCAGCGCGTTGTCGCAAATCCGGTCCATCCGCAAAGCCAGTGTTTCGATCCCCTGCAAAATCAGGAAAGCATTCATCGGTGAAATTGCGGCCCCCATGTTTCGCAACGGCACGACCCGCGCACGACCGATAAAGGCCGCCGCGCCGAGTGCCTCGGTGTAGACCACGCCGTGATACGACACATCAGGTTCATTGAGACGCTTGAAGCGCACCTTGTGCTCGGCCCACGGGAACTTGCCGCTGTCGACAATCGCACCACCGACGCTGGTGCCGTGGCCGCCCAGGTATTTGGTCAGCGAATGCACGACGATGTCGGCACCATGCTCGATCGGCCGGCACAGGTAGGGACTGGGCACCGTGTTGTCGACGATCAGCGGAATCCCGTGCGCATGAGCGATCTCGGCCAGGCGCGCAAAATCAGTCACATTGCCCAGCGGATTGCCGATCGATTCGCAAAAAATTGCTTTGGTCCGATCGTCGATCAGCGCCGCAAAACTATCCGGCTGGCGCGCATCGGCAAAACGCACTTCGATCCCCATCTGCGGCAAGGTGTGCGCGAACAGATTGTAAGTACCGCCATAGAGCTGGCTGGCCGAAATAAAGTTATCGCCGGCTTCAGTGATGGTCTGGATGGCATACGTGATGGCCGCCATGCCGGACGCGACCGCCAGCGCGGCAATCCCGCCTTCAAGCGCGGCAACGCGCTTTTCAAGCACATCCTGCGTCGGATTCATGATGCGGGTGTAGATATTACCGGGCACTTTCAGATCGAACAGATCGGCACCATGCTGAGCATTATCAAAGGCGTAAGCCACCGTCTGATAAATCGGCACCGCAGCCGATTTGGTGGTCGGGTCCGGACTATAGCCGGCGTGGACAGCGAGGGTTTCGAGTTTCATGACGTTCCTGAAAATAATCGGGTGGACAACGGAAAAGCAGACACGCAAGCCTGCGGCCATCGATGTTACGCGATCCTTGCCTCCGGCATCCACCGCGACCCGAACGACTTTTGACCGGTCAACAAGCCGATCCCGACGCGCGATTTGCCGCAATACTGTGAAGTTATTCGAGAGCACCCCCCTCAGAAGTTGTTCACCAAAACTGTGGACAACTTTGGGGACAACTACCGCGCCACCATCACGAACCGCATGCCACTGCGGTTATGACTCGCTGCCTCAAATACAGGCAGACAGGCCGGGACAAAAAGATAAACCCGTCATGCATCTACATCGGCTATCCTCAATCCGGAAAAATTATGGTGAATTTTTTACACCTCGCACCGACGTACCCAATCCTGGTGCCCTCAACAAGAAACCGCTCCGGCGGAATTCTTCACTTTCCAAGCTCATGACTCACACACGGTTTGGCGCCCGCGATCTCACGGCGGCGCTCTGCATCATTCTTATCTGGGGCACCAATTTCGTCGCAATGAAACTGGCGCTGCGCGGTTTCACGCCGTTCCAGCTCGGCGCGCTGCGCTACGCGTTTGCCACGCTCCCGCTGCTGCTGTTCATCAAGCCACCGAAGCTGCACTGGAAATGGCTGCTCTCGTATGGCTTGCTGCAAGGCGTCGGTCAGTTCGGCCTGCTGTTCGTCGCACTCAATGTCGGCATGACGGCAGCACTGGCATCCGTGCTACTGCAGACCCAAGTATTTTTTACCGCCCTGTTCGGATTTATCCTGCTCAACGAAGGCATGGGCCGCTCGCTCAAGTTCGGACTGTTACTCGCAGCAATGGGACTGGGTTGCTTCGCGCTCAACTACCTGCTGCCTGACGGCACTGCAGTAGCAGCCAGTACGCCACTGGGCTTCGTACTTTGTCTGGCCGCAGCGACCATGTGGGCTGCCTCGAACATCGTTGTGCGCAAGGCTCAGAGAACGACGGCCCATTTCGATGTCATCGCGTTCATGGTCTGGAGCAGCCTGGTACCGATCCTGCCGTACATCGCGCTATCGGCCGTGTTCGACGCGCCAGCGAGCCGCTGGGAATGGCTCAATGCTCCGCTCAGCAGCTGGTCATCGGCCGCCTACCTCGGCTGGATCGGCACCATTCTCGGCTATACCTTGTGGACCGGCCTGCTCACGCGCCATCCGGTCAACCGGGTGGCGCCGTTCAGCCTCGGCGTACCAATCGTCGGGTTGGCGACCGGCATGATCGTGCTCGACGAAGTCGTCACGCGCTGGCAGTGGAGCGGCATTGTCCTGATCGTCGCCTCACTGATCTGCGTCCTGTTCGGCGACCAGCTGTCCAGAAAAATTCCGGCGCTGTTCAGGGCCAACGCCTAGCCGAGGTCAATCGGCACGAAAATGCGGACATCATTGCGTTGCACCAGCAACGCCATTTTCTTGCCGGATTTGGCGACCATCTGTTGCAGTTGTTCACCGCTTTTTACAGCAACGCCATTGACCGAGACAATCACGTCGCCCGGTTCGATGCCGGCCTGCGCAGCAGCGCCACCGACCTGCACAACCAGCAAGCCGGAGGGCACCCCGATTTGACGCTGTTCATCCTTGGCCAGTTCCCTCACCGCAACACCCAGCTTGCCATGGGATGGTTCGGCATTACCCGCCATTGCTACCGTCTTGTCGTTCATCGCCCCGATCGTCGCCTGCACGGTCAGCGGCTTGCCGTCGCGCAACAGGTTCAGCGTGGTGGTCGTGCCCGGCTTCATCAGCGCAATTTGTACCGGCAGATCACTCGAATAATTGATGTCATGGTCGCCGACCCGGGTAATCACATCGCCGGACTGCAGCCCTGCACGTCCGGCCGGACTCTGCTGGTCGACCGAACTGACCAGCGCGCCATGCACGGATTTCAAGCCGAACGATTCCATCAGCGCCGGATTGAGTTCCTGCACAGCGATCCCGAGATGCCCGCGACTGACCTTGCCCGACGCAACCAGTTGCTGTTCGACATTGTTGGCTACATCAATCGGAATGGCGAACGACAGGCCCTGATAACCGCCGGTACGGCTGTAGATCTGCGAGTTAATACCGATCACTTCGCCTTGCAGATTGAACAAGGGGCCTCCCGAATTGCCGGGATTGAGGGCTACGTCGGTTTGCAGGAAAGGAACGTAACTTCCTTCCGGAAGCGACCTTGCCTTGGCGCTGATGATGCCCGAGGTCGCGGTGTTTTCGAAACCGTAAGGCGAACCGATGGCCAGTACCGGGTCCCCGACATGCGCCGCCGCCGGATTGCCAAATTTGACCACGGGCAAGTCTGTTGCGTCGATCTTCAACACCGCCACGTCGCTCATGCGATCGGCACCCAGCACCTTGGCCTTGAATTCGCGCCGGTCAGTCAGTTTGACGACGACTTCGCTGGCGCCCTCGACAACGTGGGCGTTGGTCAGGATAAGGCCGCTGGAACTGATGACGAAACCCGAACCCAGCGAATGGACCGGCTCGGCATCGGCGCTGCGGGGTGGCTGGAAGCCTCTGAAAAACTGACTCAGGTCAGGTTCCTGCTGGTCGCCGGACTGGTCTGCCAGTGCTACCTGATGGCCCTTGCCGGTGACGCTGATGTTGACTACAGAAGGTCCGTAGCGGGCAACAATGCCGGAGAAATTGGTCGCCGGCGCAAGCAGCGCTGGCGCGCTTTGCACGGAGCCTGGCTCAACGGCAGAGACAACAGGAACAGCAGCGTGTACAGGAATGGAATGGCCGCCACCAAAACCGGCATAGACACCCACCAGTGCAGCGAACATGCCGCCGGCGATAGCAGTACGGGTAATATTTTTGGGTTTCATCAGATTCTCCATCAAGGGTGTTAAGTCACATCGATGAAGCATCGTAGAGCGCGCAACTTAATTGGGACTTAAACCTTGCGTGGTGAATCGTAAAAATTACACCGCAGGACTGTCCGCTACGCTGGCCGCCGGTTCGCACAGTGCCATCTCCATGCGCACCAGCAATCCACCGGCGACCGGATCATTGGTCTTAACGAGGCTGGCACCATGCAAGTCAGCGATGCGCCGGACAATCGCCAGGCCGAGACCACTGCCCCCGGCCGGGGCATCGGTGCCGCGATAAAACCGGTCGAACACACGTGGCAAGTCGGCCGGGTCAATCCCGGGACCATTGTCCTGTACCGTCAGGACGGCATGCTGGCCCTGATGCCGGACAGCGACGTCGATCCGGCCACCATCGGGCGTCGCACCCAAGGCGTTGACCAGCACATTGTTAAGCAGTATCTGCAAATTATCAGCATCGCCGGCAACCCGGCTGGGCACCGCATCGGTCAGGCCGAGATCGATACCACGCTGGCTGGCGCGCAGTGACAGATCGGCGACCGCCTCGCGCGCAATGGCGGCCAGGTCCACCACCGACAAATCGTTCCGGGCCGCATCGGGGTCCTGACGCGCCAGCGTCAACAACTGATGCACCAGTCGACTGGCGCGGTCCAGCCCGGCGCGCAGTGCGCCGAAGGCAGCGTCGCGGGAACTCTGGTCGGTCGCGCGCTGTGCCAGTTCCACCTGCAATTTCAAGGCGGTCAGCGGCGTACGCAATTCATGGGCGGCATCACCGACAAAAATACGCTGGGTCGCTGCCGCATGCGCCAGCCGCGCCAGCAAGTCGTTGACCGCATCGGTCAGCGGCCGTATTTCGTCGGGTAGCGCGGCGTCCGACACCGGTGCCAGTTGTCCCACATCGCGGGCCGCCAGTTGCGCCACCACGCCACGCACCGGCGCCAGTCCGCGACTGACCGCCAGCCAGATCAGCCCGCCCAAAAAAGGCACCAGCAACAGCAACGGAGAAATCGTCTTCAAGGCCGAACGCGCTGCCATCTCACTGCGCACCCGTAGCGGCTGAGCAATCTGGACCACCGTCGCGCCCTGCTGCGCGCTATACACCCGCCAGGCTTCGCCGCGCGTCTCAATATCAGTAAAACCGAGCACCGCCAACTGCGGCAAGTCCGCGTAATCATGGGAAAAATACAGTCGGACACCACTGGGGTCCCAGATCTGGATCACCACGGCTGGCGCGGCATCGAAGACCGCGCCGGTGCCGGGTTCCGGCAACGACAGGAACCGGCTTGGCAGGGCGCTGGCGACCTGCTGCATCTGGAAGTCGAACAAGTGATTGGCCTCGTCGCGCGCCTGCCGGTAAAGCAGTAACGCCATCAGCGAGATAACCACGGCCAGCCCGGCCGCCAGCCAGACCAGCAAGGTGCGCCGTATCGATGTGCGCCGCAGCGTCACTGCAACGGCGCCATCATGTAGCCGACACCACGGATATTACGGATCAGCGCAGCGCCAAGTTTCTTGCGCAACGCATGGATGTAGACCTCAACGGTATTACTGCCCACTTCGTCACCCCAGCCGTAGATTTTTTCTTCCAGCTTCGGCACCGACAAGACCGCGCCGGGACGTTCCAGCAAGGCTTGCAGGACTGCGAACTCGCGCGCTGACAGCGCCACTCCGGCACCGTCGAGCGTGACGGCATGGGTCGTCGTGTTGAGGACCAGATTGCCATGCTGCACCAGTGCGTCAACGCGACCGGCGCGCCGGCGCAGCAATGCCTGAATCCGGGCAACCAGTTCCTGCAAGTCGAATGGCTTGACCAGATAGTCATCCGCGCCGGCATTGAGGCCGCGCACCCGGTCGACAACCGCATCCCGTGCAGTCAGGATCAGGACGGGAATCGTATCGTCACGCTGGCGCAGACTCGCCAGCACGCTGTTGCCATCCATGCGCGGCAAGCCGAGGTCCAGCAACAGCAAATCGTAGTCATGCGTTTTCAGCGCTTGGAGCCCGCTGCTGCCGTCACCGACCACATCGACTGTGTAACCCTCGTGCTCCAGTCCTGTCGCTACGCTATCGCGTAACATCGCATCGTCTTCGATATAAAGTAGGCGCACTGGATATTCCCGATAGTTAATTGAGAAACGGTGCAACAGTCTATCTGTAAAGTAAGGGCGCGCTGTGTGCGCTACCACCCTCAGGGGAACTTAGTTGCGCTAGAGCACAATACCTTGTAGTCAAGAAGACGAGTGAGCGCGTTAGTCACCCACCGCCTGGCAATCGTCCGTTCCTGACCTCACCGAAAGCATCGCTTGAAAACTATTTTGATTGCCCTCGCTGTGCTGCTGACCGGATGTGCCACCGACAACACCTATCGACGTGCGCCGTCTCAGGTGATCTACGAAGCGCCGTTACCGCAGCAAGGCATCATTATTTATACAGATGCGCCACTTTACCGACCAGTACAGGCCGGAGTGCAATGGGCGCCGCCGCCGGTACCACTTGAAATCATTCCCTACCAGCCCTATCCCGAAGCGATCTGGATCGGCGGTTACTGGGTCTGGCAAGACAATTGGGTCTGGACCCGGGGACGCTGGGCCGGCCGGTCGATGCGGTCTGCGCCGGCGATGACAGTCAATCCCATCCGTACCCGACAACCTGATCCGCCGGCAGCACCGGTACGTATGCCGCCGCCTGTCTCCAATTACGTGCCGCCGGGGCCGCCCTTGAATGCGCAGGCCCGCACCCCAGCGGTAACCGTACCGGCGAGTGCGCCTCAGCCGAAGTCAATACCGGAACAGGATCACGCAAGGAAAGACCGGCGCGGTTACGACGATGGCAGGCTGAACGACCGGCGCTAACGTCCAAGCGATGATGCCGGCTATTCAGGATAAGGGCGCGATCTGCGGCTGCAAGGCAATGACAGCCATGCCGAGCAGGGCAATCGCGGCACCGGCAATATCCCAGCGCGTGAGTACCACGCCGTCGACGAAGCGCAACCACAATAACGCCACCGCAATATACATACCGCCATAGGCGGCGTAGGTACGCCCGGCCGCCGCCGGGTGTAGCGTCAGCAGCCAGGCAAATAGCGTCAATGAAAGCGCTGCCGGCACCAGCAGCCAGGCCGGACGGTCCTGCCGGAGCACCAGCCACGGCAAATAACAACCGATAATTTCAGCCACGGCAGTGAGGGCGAATAAGGCAACAAGTTGAAGAAAAGGCAGCATGGCAGCAAGGAAAAGTCGACATCCGTGAGACGGGCAAGGAAAAGGAAATTTATTTGACGGCATCATAACCCGCGACGTTGCCGCAGGATCACTCCACCGGCAGTGTTGCCGTGCCTGAACGGACAAGCCAGGTGGCCATCATCCGCTCGAGTTCTTCGAAAGCGATCGGCTTGGACAGGTAATCATCCATGCCGGCGTGAAGACAGCGCTCGCGATCGCCCTTCATCGCATTGGCCGTCATAGCCACGATGGTCCGGTGGCGCGCCGTGCCCGCCTCGCCGGCTCGAATCAGACGTGTTGTCTCAAACCCATCCATCACCGGCATCTGGCAATCCATCAGGATCACGGCGTAGTGCTGCAACGCCAGCATTGCCAGCGCCTGCTCGCCGTCGCCGGCGGTATGGGCTGCGTGGCCGAGCCGCGCCAATTGCCGCACCGCTACGATCTGGTTGATCGTACTGTCGTCGACTACCAGCACCAGCTGATCAGAGTTACCCGCCACGATACGCGCCGTTGCGGGGGCACTGTTTGGTACAACCATTGATGCGCCATTCACGGCAACGAAAGGTAACTCCGTCCAGAACAGTGACCCCTGCCCCGGCACGCTCTCGAAACCGATTGTTCCGCCCATCAACTCGACCAGACGCTTCGTGATCGACAGTCCCAATCCGGTACCGCCATATTTGCGCGTGATCGAGCCATCGATCTGATGGAACGGAATGAACAGGTCTGCCGCGTGTTTGTCGTCGATACCGATGCCGCTATCGCGCACCGTGAACCGGACACCCGATTGCGCGCCCTTCGACGCCACCCGCGTCACCCGCAAGTCGATCGCACCGCAGGCGGTGAATTTGAGCGCGTTACTCAGCAGGTTCAGCAGAATTTGCCGCAGTCGTCCGGCATCCCCCATGACCAGCACCGACAGGGCCGGATCAATCGAGCAGGTCAACGACAATCCTTTGGTTTCAGCCTTGGCAGCGATGACATCCGTGCACCCGGTCACGGTGGCCGTGAGATCGAAAGGGACCGACTCAACCGTCAACTTGCCCGCTTCAATGCGGGAAAAATCCAGGATGTCATTGATCACGTTGAGCAACGCCTCTGCCGATGTCGCAATGATCCTGGCAAACTCGCGCTGCCCGGCATCAAGTGGCGTCTCGATCAGCAGCGACGTCATGCCGATAATACCGTTCATTGGCGTGCGAATTTCATGGCTCATGGTCGACAGAAATACGCTCTTGGCCGCGTTGGCCTGCTCGGCGATCGTCTTGGCGGCGCGCAGTTCTTCCTTGATCCGGTACGGCACGCTGACATCAAAAATCACGCCGTCGACCCAGATATTGCCGCTATGTTCGGCATGCAGGACACTGCCGCTTTCCCATACCTGCAGGGTGCCACCGTCATGCAGGAGCATGCGGTACTCCACCGTATAGCGCCCGGCACTGGCAATAGCCCGCTCCCAGACTTCCAGCACCGCGGGCCGGTCATCCGGGTGCACCAGCTCCAGCAAGTCATGTTGTCCCGAGAAGAACCGCCCGACCGGCCAGCCGCTCAGTGTTTCGATCCCATCACTGACGAACAGCATGGTGCCACCTACTAGACGGCGGAATGCCGCACCCGGCAAGTTACCGATAAGCGAGCGGTACTGCCGTTCGCTATCGCGCAAGGAGCTCTGGAATAGCTGCCGGTAGCGCAACAGGCCATTGGCAACCAGAACGATCAAGGTCAGCGTGATCGTACCCAGCGTGACCGCGGTCGTAATGAAGCTGGCCGAGGCGGCCGGTAACGGCACGGCCGATTCGGTAACGCCGATAAAGCGGGCCGCCAACATCCCCAAGGTGTGCATGCCGACGGTAGCGGCTCCCATCACGGTGCCGCTAATCAGCAGGTTGTTCCAGCCACGCAGACGGGTCGAATTTTGCAAGCCGAAACGCACCCGTAATGCAAGAATCGCCAGCACTACCGCCAGCAGGATCGATGCCCCGAACCACCACGGATCGTAGCGTAGCAGCGGAGCCAGCTGCATCGCGGCCATACCGCTGTAGTGCATCGTGCCGATCCCGCCACCGACCAGTACACCGCCGCCGATCAATTGCCGCCAATGCAGCGTTGGCTGGATCAGCAATTGCAGCGCGACCCACGACGCCGCCAGACTCGGTAGCATCGACAACAGCGTGAGCCGGATATCGTAGCTGACCGGCACGCACAGACGAAATGCCAGCATGCCGATGAAATGCATTGCCCAGATACCGCCACCCAGCGCCAGCGCCCCGGAAAAAATGGCGATCTGGCGATGCAGCGGTTTGTGGGACAGGCGACCGATGCCGGCAATCTGCAGCGCCATCGTCGAGGTAAAGACCGCAATCAGACAGGACAGGATGACGTACCACGGGTCGTATTGGCCATACAGAACCAGCGGCAGATCGGTCACACCTATCGTAAAAAAAGAAACGGAAGACATCGCAACGTCAGGCAGTAAAAACCATGCCGGTGGAGGATGCACGGAGCGCACACTTCCGATGAAGAAACCGCCACGAAAGGCGTTCCGGATACGGGCATGGTCGCTGCCGGGATGAAGTATGAACTAGGGATTGCACACGCGCTCATCGTTCAAAAAATTGACGGAATGGACAGTGATTGCAAGGCAAATCCTGACCGACGGGAACCCTTAATGCGCACAGTAGCACCAAGCACGCCGCCACTTTTTGTAGTGTTTTTTATCGACCATCAGCAACCGAACGCCGGCTTGCCGGCGCGCCGTTGCCTCAACCGGTCAGACGATACCGAACAGGTAATACGACCCGATCACCACAAAAACAGCCGAGGTAGCAATGACAACCGAAACCATGAAAATGTCGCGATAGGACTCTCTATGGGTCAGTCCGGTGACGGCCAGCAGCGTGATGACCGCGCCATTGTGCGGCAACGTGTCCATGCCGCCACTGGCCATCGAAGCAACCCGATGCAGCACTTCGAGCGGAATATTGGCCGCATTGGCTGCCTCGATGAAGGTGTTCGACAGCGTTGCCAGTGCGATGCTCATGCCACCCGAGGCCGAACCGGTAATCCCGGCCAGCAGGCTCACGCTGACGGCTTCATTAATCAGCGGATTAGGAATATGTTTAAGCGCCGCAGTGACAGAGGAAAATCCCGGCAAGGTCGCGATTACCGCGCCGAAACCATACTCCGATGCCGTGTTCATCGATGCCAGCAGAGAGCCGGCAATGGCCGAGCTCGATCCTGCAGCAAACCGGCTGGCAACCGACTTGAAAGCAAACAGCATCACGCAAAGAATGCCGCCCAGCAGTGCGCCCTGCACCGCCCAGATCGCGACCAGCGGACTGACCGCCACCACCAGCGGCTGACCGGAAATGTCGAGTGTCACGGCATTGCCGAAATAGGCCGGAATCAGGCTGGTAAAAACCTTGTTCAGCACACCCACCAGCACCAGCGGCAGGACCGCAATCCACGCATTAGGCAGAGCAACATCGTCCAGGGCTTCCGGCTCATTGTGGTGCTGCCCGCCATAGCCTTCACCAGACCGTGCCGCTTGTTTGCGACGCCATTCGAGATACAGCATACCGAACGTCACAATGAACACGGTGCCGATCACCCCTAACCATGGTGCGGCCCAGGTCGTGGTCGAGAAAAAAGTGGTTGGAATAATATTCTGGATTTGCGGCGTACCTGGCAATGCCGCCATCGTGAACGTGAAGGCACCCAGCGCAATGGTGGCCGGGATCAGGCGCTTTGGAATATCGCCTTGCCGGAACATCTCGGCGGCAAACGGATACACCGCAAACACCACGACAAACAGCGACACCCCGCCGTAGGTCAGTAATCCGCACACCAGCACGATCGACAGGATTGCCCGCTGGCGACCGACCAGCGCAATGACAGCGGTGACAATCGACTTCGAAAAACCCGACAACTCGATGACCTTGCCGAACACAGCACCGAGCATGAACACCGGAAAATACAACTTCAGGAAGCCGACCATCTTTTCCATGAAGACGCCGCTAAACATCGGCAGCACTTGCGCCGGATCGGTCAGAAAAACCGCCAGCAACGCACACAGCGGGGCAAACAGGATCACGCTGTAACCGCGGTAAGCGGCGAACATCAGCAACAACAATGCAGACAATACGATCAGAAAATCCAAGTGACTAACTCCTGCTGAAACAGCATGGTGGCAGGGCCGGCGGCATGACGATCACGCTATCGATCGCCGATGGCGACAGTATTTCCCTTGTGATGGTTGGGAACGATGACGCAACGCAAGACGGATGGCCTTGATCGCCTCATCGCAGGAAGTGCAAGTCCGACGGACCAGATCGTACCGGACTGCGCGCGCCCTACCCCGGATAGGACGTATCCGGCTACGACAGGCCAGCCACATTCTTGAGAAATTGGGTCCGGTCGCTGGTCGACTCGATGCTCCGGGAGATGAGTACCAGAAAGTCGTCCCGGCTGCTGCATTTTGGCAAGGCACGGCGGACGACGACTTTCGCAATCGCACCAATGGAGTGGGTCAGCAGTGTTTCGACCGCGGCAATGAAGGCCGGATCCAGTGGCACCGACGACATCGCCGTGCCAAGAACCGTTGCGACGGCGGCCGCACTACCGGAGGACGGGGCACTGGCCATCATCGTGCTGCCGGGCGATTTTTTCTTCAGCGAGGCGACCGCGTCGAGGAATTCGGCGCGCCCCGATTCGGACGGTACATGGGCCAGCAACAAGCCGGCCAGCGTATCGATATCATCGGCCCGGGCTCCGGCTTTCTTGAGCAGCAACTTAGCCAGCGGACCGATCTGGCGCGACAGCACCGCCTCCAGCGCAGGGAATACTTCCAGTTTCCAGGGTGTCATCGTTGACGTCAGGCTGGTACCGGTCTGGCCGCCGGTCAACCCGACGCCGGACATCTGGTTCACCGGCGCACGCTGACTGGCCGAAACATCGCGGATCTGACTGGCCAGTATGGTGCGATCGCTGTCACTGAGCACCGGCAAGCCATCCGGCGTGAGCGGAGCATTGCCGATTTGCCGGTAGGCCTGCGTCAACGCCTCCAGAAAAAGCTCGGCCGAGGCATACCGGTCGGCCGGATTTTTTGCCAGCGCGTTACGCAATACCGGATCAAACGCAGTGCCGGCAACCGCATTCAATTGCGACGGCGCACGGGGATTCTCGTTAAGAATTTGCTGCATCACGACGGAGACGGCGCCGACGAACGGACGCACGCCGGTCAGCAACTGGTACAACACGATGCCGGCCGAAAAGACATCGGAGCGGCCATCAATCCCGGCACCACGAAACTGCTCGGGCGACATGTAGCTGGGCGTGCCGATCATCGAGCCGGTCTGGGTGAGCGTCGACGATTCTATGCGGGCGATGCCGAAGTCGGTGATCTTGACCTGCGCTTCGGCAGTGATGATCAGGTTGGCCGGCTTGATATCGCGATGCACGACGCCGCGCGCGTGGGCGTAGCCGAGCGCGCGCAACAACTGCGTCATCCACACCATCACGCGCGCCAGATCAGTCGGCTGGTCCGGCACCAGCAGCGCGTTGAGCGGCGTGCCTTCGACGAACTCCATGGCAATAAAGGCGGCGTCCTCGGTCTCGCCGTAATCGTAGACCGCAACGATATTGGGGTGGGTCAGCCGGCCGGAAGCTTGTGCCTCGTTTCTGAAGCGGGCCACCAGATCCATCTCCTGATGGCCGCGCAACAATTCCTTGCGGATAGTCTTGAGCGCAACGACGCGTTCAATATGCGGATCGAAGGCCTTGTAGACCACCCCCATTGCGCCCTCGCCGAGGACGCTGTCGACGCGGTACTTTCCGATCTGCTCAGGCATGCTGCGGTCCCTGTTTCATAAGCAATGAGAAAATGATTGTACTTGGGAATATTGCCCGGCCGATGCCCCGAATCACTCGTCGAGCATCTTTATTGCACTGGCCAGACTGGTACGCATGCGCACGAATGAGCGGGCCAGCGCCGACAATTCATCGTTGCCCTTGACATCAAACTCGGCGGCATCGAACTTGCCCAGACTGACCTCGTCGGCCAGCGTGGCCATCCGGGTAATGCGGCGCGTCACGAACAGATGCACCATCACGTTAAGTGCAACGAACAGGAAGACGAATACGCCCAGCATCGACAGCATGTAAGTCCGCAGCATCACGTTGGCGCGCTGCAGCGGCACCGCCATCGGCACCGATACCACCTGCGCACCGACGATTTCGTTGAGCTTCCAGCCAAAGCCATTGTTGCGACCATAAATATCAAGCATGGTTTTCGGTGCCGCATCGGGCACGCTGTGACAGGCCAGACAGGCACCATCCTTGATCTGCAATGGCCGCGCAATATACAGCGCCGGACCGATCGTGGTCATGCGCTCGCCCACCAGCTCAGTGGTGGTCGGCTTGTCACGCAGCGCGTTGACCAGGTCCGCCTCCCAGTCCGAGGCGCGGTCGCGCGGATTGGTCGGATTGAGCGTCGCTTCCTTGTATGAAAAGTCCGGATTCGACTTGAGCAGCGTATTGAGGTGCTCGGTGGCCGAATACGACGGCACCGACTGCGGCAGGAATTCAAACTTCATGTGCGATTGCAGCAATGGCGCAATCTGCTTGGAGGTGTACGAACGTGCCGCCGACGCCGACTGCATCAGCATCCGGGCGCTCTCCAGCGTCTCCTCGCGCGCATTATCCTTGAGCAACATGTTGGCGATCAGACTGGCGGCGGCGAAACCCACCGTAAAGATAAGGATGAAAACGATGTTGAACTTGGTGGCTAGCGACAGTTTCATGGCGGGTCCTGGTGGAGTCTGTGGGAGGCAACAAAAGGCTTGCAGCGGAATAAGACAAGTCAACTCATCCCGGTTTTTTCGGGATCACCGGTGGTGGTGGATGCAGGATGGGTTTCCAGTCACGTGACTGGCCCAGCGCAGCATCGAGCGACTGGCGGAACGCACTCTCTTTCAGGCGCGGCATGAACCGGCGCACCAGCGATGGTTGCAGCACGATCGGACTCTCCAGCCAGGGAGCGACCTCGTCGTAGCGCACATCGTGTTCTTTTTTCAGCGCTACTTTGGCATTTTTCCGGGGTGCGACCGGCACCAGCACGTCCCGGAAAGTGAGCGGCATCCCGTCAATGAACTCGCGGCCCGGCCGTCCGCCACTCTTGAGTGGCGCGTCGCTGGACCGCACTGCGAACTGCTCGCGACCAAGTTGAATCTCACGTTGCACCTCGCGCTTGCTGCCCAGCTCGGCCACCAGTTGCGTGCCGCTTTCGACGAATACTTCATCGCGCACCGCACCGGCATGAACGATCAGCGTGCCGCCGGTGGCGCGTACCCGCAGTCGCGGCGTCTGGATCGTGATGACCTGATCGGCAGGCGTGATCTGCACCTTCAGCCAGCCCTCGAGCAACGCCAGGTCAGTCGCTTTCGCGCTCTGCTCGACGGCGATCCGGCTTGCCGGTCCGACTGCAAGGATGGCATCGCCAAGGCCAGTGATCTGCACCCCGGTCCCGGCGGAGGCAAGCAAGTCACCGCTCTCAAGCTGTGCGCCAGCCGTACCGGTGTGGAGGGCCGTGCCACGGATTATCTGCACCGGCTTTTCGGCAAACGAGATCAGTCCCTGCGCCAGCGTGACCGGTGCCAGCGTGATCAGCACGGACAGGCAAGCGAACCGGACCGCAGTCTTTGTTGTAAATGACAATTTCATTCGTGCAGCTTTTCGACGTGGAACGGATTGCGTGTGCACCTTCGCCGGAGCACGCGTCCGGCGAATCCCTTTATATTTTAACAATCAATGTAACTGATGAAAGATATCAAAATGAAACTAAATCCATCGTCATGCTTTGGCACTTAATAGGCCTCACAACGGTTACGTGTCATCAGTGCGATGCAGTTACTCAGGTTCGGACTGCTCTTGACGCGCGACCATTCAAGCGCCAGCCTGTCCGCCGTGACATTGCCGGTCGCCAGCACCGCCAGCGGACTGGCACTGGCACAGATTCCCTGCGTGCCGATATTCTTGCCATACAGATCGCTACTGGCCTGTGTTACGTCGCGTGCCAGCACCGGCGCAACGGCCAGCAACACCGTGTCCGGCAAGCCATCGACCCGCAAGGCGAGCGCATTCGCAGCGGCCTGAACGAACACGTAATTGCGCGCACTCAAGCCGCCACCGCTGATCGCATATTGTCCCGGCAGACTCGCTGCCGATGCGCTGGACGTGAAGACCGCACTGCCGGTAGTGGCCTCAGCCAGCGTCTCGCTACCGACCAGACCGCTGACCGTACCGCCCAGTAGCGGATTGGCATTGCCCTGCAAACGGCTGGCTGCAGCGGCCTGATAAGTCAGTGTCACCGGCGCGATGGTGAGCAGTGCAGGAGCGACTTGGATGCGATAGCCTACCGGTGAGAAGAAATTATTGGTCAGTGCGGTGGTACCCGCCTGCGTACCGGCACCGGTGTAACTGCCGGTGACTGCGGTGCCGACTGTGTCGCCATTGAGCAGTCCGTTCACCGTGCTGCGCAACCCGACGTTGGCACCACCGTAACGGCGGATCGCATCCTGTGCCACGAGGGCGATATCGATGGCCGGCTGGAACGCATAGACAAAATGGTTGCCGCTAGCCTGCGCCGGACTGCCGCAGGGAACACCATACGCGCAACCGTAAATATTCCCGCTGCCGGCCGTACCCGCCAACCCGCCGCGCTGCTCGCCGGTCTGGGTCGCCGCGAAGATATTCCAGACGCCGGTGCCGCCCGGTGTCAGCATCGCATTGCCGCTGTTGATGAATGCCTGCCCCGCCACCAGCGTGATGTCACTGCCGAGCGTGGCGATCGACTGGTTCAGTATCAGGTTTTGTCCGGCGCGCAGCACCACGTCATGCGCGATCACGCTCCCGGGACTGGCGATAGGCGTTGGCAGCGCCGACGTGGCGGCGCTGCCGATGCCGGTCAGTGACGTGATCATCAAGTCGCCGGTCGTGAAAAAATCGGTGTCGCCGGCACCGGTCACCGCTGTATTGCGCGGTAGATCAAAGTGCGCGCTGACCCGCCCGACCGCGTTGGCGCTATCGACCAGCAGAAAACGCGACTCCGGTTGCATGCCGTGCAGCAGCAAGCTCGCCGCCGTAATCGGGCCGCCCTGTGTCACGACGCCACCACTCGACAGCGTGACCAGCCTGCCCGCCGCAGACAAGCCACGCTCAAGCACGATGCCTGCGCTGCCGGTCCCGCCGTTTTGCAGCGTGATGTCGTTGCCGCCGCCGAACGGCGCGCGATTGAACGCGGTGATCCGGCCGGCATGAGCGGCACTGCCAATGACGACGGCAGAAAATCCCGGCTCAATCACCGTACCGAACGTCGCGCCATCAAGCACAAAATCGGTCGCGGTCAATGGCGCGAACAGATTAATCGGCACCGCTACCGCTTCGCTCAACTGGCCGTCGGCCGCCACGCCACCCGGACGCACATTGAGCATACCGCTACTGCGGAGTGTGCCGGCCAGCGCGATCATGTTCGATCGCCTGCCGGCCGGATCGGCTGCATTCAGTGCGCGCAGCACGATGTCGCCGCTGGTGGTGGCACCGCCGATGACGCTGCTGCCGGTTATTTGCAAACCCGGTACCCCGCTACCGGCCGACTCGCCGCTGATCGTCGTCACGCCCTGCCCGCCAACAACACTGACAGAGGAGTCCGCAATCAATACGCCAGCTGATGACGCGCCGCTATCGGATGTGCGGCCACGAAGATCAATCGCACCGCCGCCATCGGTTGCAAGGCTGCCGGCACTGGCGATGCGTACACCATTGCCGCTGCCGCTGAAACCGGTCAGCGATAAACGGCCGCCGGACAACAGCGACGACGCCGATAACGACACGCCGCTATCCTGAAAACCGCTGCCGGTCAGGCCCAGCGTGCCGGTGGTCGAGATCGACGTATTACGCGCCTCGATGCCGATGCCATTAGGCACATTGGCGGCCACGCCATCGATCACGAAGGCAGCACCACCGCCGGTAATGGACGACTCGTGGAGCGCAATACCGGCACCGGTGGTCTTGTCCGTCTGACTGGACGGCAGCAAACCTGTACCCCGCAACTGCACACTGCCGCCGGCAACAGCAGCCGTGGCGGAACCGACATCGATGCCGGCCCTATTGAGCGTGATGCCGCCATCAATCGTGCTGAACGTGTTGGCGGTATAAATCTGGCCGGCGGCACCCTTGGCAGCACCGGCAACCGGATCGCTACCGCCATAAAACCGGACATTGCCGCCGTTGGTACGGATGACCGAACCGGTATCGAGCAGGATCGCGCCGACGCCGGCGTTTTGGCTGTCGGCATTGAAATCGACATTGAGTCGGCCGGCGCTGCCCGACGCGGTGATCTGCACGCCGGGTGCGACAACGATGTTGCTGTGCGCATTGAGCGTGAGCATCACGTCGGCCGGTCCGGTGTGGGTGATACCGTTGAGCACCGTGATATTGCCGGGTTCGGTCCCGCTGCTGCTGGTGCTGATCGCGACGCTGGTGCCGGCGCTGAGGGTGCTGCTGATGATCGCGGCAGACACCGATGACGATGGAGATACCGGCACGGGTACATCGCTGTAGACCGGAACCACGGGGCCGGAGTCGATCGTGATGTCGGTCGGATCGAGCAGCCATGTACCACTGCGGCCGGACGGTGCCGCCGCATCGACACGCGCGCCGGCGACATCGAGTACCTTGCCCGAGGTTTCGATGAGGCCGCCGTTGCCGCCCTTGTCGCCACCACGGGCACTGGCGCTACCGGCAAAGCGGGCGCTTTGCGTGGCCAGCACACGCACCTGCCCGCCGTCGCCCTGACCGATCGCATCGGCGCGCAGCCGGGTGCTGGCGCCGGCAGTGAGCGCATTGGTTGCGCTGATCAGCACGTTGCCGCCGCCGGCATCACCACGGGCATCGACCACGGCATTGCCGCTCAGGTTGATGTCGCGACCGCTCAGCGTCACATTACCGCCGCGACGACCCGCGCTGGTGCCCGATACGTCGAGCGTGCCACCAGCCAGCGTGACGCCGGTGTCGCCGCCATCGAGCACGATACGACCGTCGCGTTCGACCAGCGAACGGGCCTGCACGATGCCCTGCTGTGCCAGTACCGTCCGGGTCAGCGCAGTGGCGGCCTGCACCGTCATCAGCACTGCGCCCCCATCGGCGATGACCATGCCGCGATTGGCGACCAGCGCATCGACGGCCGCCTGATCGACAACGATGCGGGTCAGTCCGTCGCCATTGAAATCGAGGGTCATACGTGCACCGGCGGCAAGGCCAACCGTGCCCAGCCGTGCCGTAATCGTTCCGTCATTGCGCACTTGAGCACCGAGCAATGCGATGGTGCCGCGCCCGGCCGCCTGCAACGATCCCAGATTATCGACCCGGCCCGCAGTGCCCGGCGTGCCCGTTACGCCAAAGTGCAACCGGCCGGCCAGAAAATCGGCATCGCCGATGCTGAGCGTCGAGGCCACCAGACTGCCGACATCGATCACGGCACCGGCGCCGAACAGCACGCCGGCAGGGTTCACCAGAAAGACTTTTCCGTTCGCCGACAGCCGGCCGAAAATGGCGCTGGGCGACGAACCGACGACGCGATTAAGAATCACGCTCTCCGGACCCGGCTGCACGATATTGACGTGCTCGCCGGCACCGACCGAAAAATTATTCCAGTTCACAATGGCCGACGCCGAGCCCTGATTGATCACCATCCGGCGGCTGTCCGGCCGGCTCACCGCAACTTGTCCGCTGACCACCTGCTCGCCGAGCGGTAAGGCCAGCACCACGCCACACTGGGAGTACAGCAAAGTGATCACCAGCGCCATTAACGACAACCGGTAAGGTCTGGAAAAACGCGTGGCCATCATGGTGCTCCTGGTGAACGGGCGCAAACCCGTTACAGCGATCGGGACAACTGCGCGTACAGACGCGGACTGCGGTTTTCACCGGCCTGGTCGGCGCCGCCAAGACGCCATGCGATGCTGCTGCGCAAGGTCAGGCCGCCGTCGAATTGCCAGAACAGGCCGACACCGGGCCCACGCAACGTGCGGTGATTATCAGTCCCGGCCAGTGGCGCATGGCTGAAGCGGACCCGCCCGACATCATAAAAAAAACTGGCCGAGGCCTGCGGCGTGACGGCCCAGCGCAGTTCGGTATTGAGCACCTGCCCTTCGTCGCCGATCCCGGCCGACGACGAATACGCGCGCACTGCAGCCGGTCCACCGATGGCGATTTTTTCGGCGCTGTCGAGGTTGTCGCGGGCCCATTGGCCCGCCACGCCGATGAATGCACTGAACGGTCCCGACAGCGCCTGCAAGCGCGATGCCTGATAGCTGACACGGACAAAATCTCCAGCCGTACGCAAGCCGTTGGCAGCCTGATCACGCGCCAGATCAGGTGCCGAATCAATGGCCAGATGGCCTGCATACGCGGTGATGCCGAGGTTGGAAAAGCCGCCGCCAGCCAGTCCATCCCGGCCTTCGTAGAGCAAACCGGCACTGGTGGTGCGCACCGTCTTGCGCACGGCTTGCTGAACGACCGTGATGTCGTCCGAAAGCTTCTTGTGCTCGAAGCCGACGCGCAGGAACAGGTTGCGGGTGCGCGAGCGCAGCAACGGATAACTGAGCGTGAATTCGCCGACCCCGGCACGACCGCTGGCACCGAGCGCGGCGAGATTGTTACCCAGTTCATACGACACGCGCGAATAGGCCAAACCAGCACGCAGACCGGTGTAACCAAGCGGCAGTTCGTAACCAACACGACCAAACGCCAACCCCGAACCCAACGTATGCAAGACACGTAAGTCAAGGTTATCGCCCAGCGCCAGCGGACTGACGACACGCACCATCGCACCGGCGCGATAGCGGCCGGTGGCACGCGCACCGTAATTATCAAGATCGACGCTGGCCAGGACGCGTGGTGCAGCATCGAGTTCGACGATCAGATCGAACGTGCCCGGTACGATGCCCGGCTCCAGCGCCGATTGCGGCGTCATGCCCGGCAAATCGCCGAGCAGCAACATACTGCTCTCCAGCGCTTGCCGGCGCAGCGGCAAGCCGACCTGCAGCGGCGCCAACGCCTGCATGATGGCGGACTCCGGCACGCGAATCGAAGCCAGACGTTCGATGCGCACTTGCGCCAGATTGCCCTCGACAATCGACCATTGCACGCGCCCGGCAGTCAGTTCCTGCGCCGGCAAAATCGCCTGCGCCAGCACGTAACCGGCTTGCTGATAGTGCGCGGTGATCCGTAACGCCAGCGCCTGCAACTCGCCGAAATCCACCCGGGTGCCAATCCGGTCAGCCAGCAGCGCCGCCAGCGTGGCGTCGTCGAACACGGTATTGCCACTGAAACTGACTTGCTGCAGCACGAACGAGGGACCCGTATCGACCGCTGCTGCCGGTGCAACCGGCGACGCAGCCGGTAGCGCCGGTGTGGGTGCTGGCGGCGCGACAGGTGCTGGCGTGACGGCCGATTCGCGCAAGGCCTGCGCCGCATTCGGCGTGGTTTGCGCAGCGACTGGCCGCAGCAGCATCAACGCGGCCAGCGCACCCAGTAACGAGCAGGTCACCGCCGCGCGTCGCCACACCAGTCGATCATCGTGCATGACGTGCTCCAGCAGCGTCAGGCACGAGACGCATGTGCCAGTCGCCGGTCAGGTTGAACGGTGCCCAGAAAAAAGGATGGCGAAAGCGCGGCTCGCTAAGTACCTTCTGTTGTGCCGCCTGCATCGCCAGCACCGCCTCGTCGCCAGCGGCCAGTTGCGCATAGAGCGTGCGCATCAGTACCGCAGTCGAATTATCCCCGACCGGCCACAACGACACGATCAGCGCCGGGGCGCCGGCGCTGAAAAAAGAGCGGGTAAAACCGAGGATTTCGTCGCCGCGCGCGATCCGGCCCAACCCGCTTTCGCAGGCGCTGATGGTTACCAGGGCGACCTCGCCCAGATCGACATCGTAGACTTCGCGCGCCAGCAGAAAGCCGCTGTCAAGATCGTCCGGCTTGCCGTCCGGTGCCAGCAGGATGCGCGACTGCAGCGGATCGACCACATCGACTTCGGCATGCGCGGCAACATGCAGAATCGTGGCCTTGCCAGCACTGGCGCGGAACTGGCGTTTGGACGCCCCGGCTTGCAGGAACACCTGGCTGTCGCCAAACAGCGTGGCGATCTGGTTGACCTCGCGCTCGGCACCCGGCAAGGCCAGCGCAGCGACCGTACCGGGATTGCCGAAGGCGACCAGCTTGCTGCCCGTTACCGCCGTACGGCGCGCCAGCTGGACGGCTACGCCGGCCGACGGCGTGATCGCCAGCGCGTGATGTTCGATCAGGTAGCCATCGCCATCGCGCAAGGCCTGGAATGGCAAATAATGCAGCGCGCCATGCGGCACGATCAGCAAGCGTTCGCCGGGCCGTACGTGCAGCGGCGCGAGCAGGATGGCATACAGCTCGGCTCCCAACGCATCGACCCCTTTGCTACGCGTAAACACCGCCGTGCGAAAGCGTTCGACCAGACCCGCGAGATCCTCACGCTGTTGCGCAATCACGCTGCCGCTGATGCCGTCGGGGCGCACCACCCATGCCAGCAACCGGTCATCAAGGCTATGGAATGCGATCATCGCTTCGCCGGGACGCAGTACTTGCCGCATCGCCGCCAGATCCGGCGCTTGCGTGACCAGACCGCCGGATGCGGGCGTCGGGGTGCGCACCCGTTCGCGCACGATGTCGAGCAAGGCGCGCGAGCGGCTCTCTTCACTGAGCCGCCAGGCACCTTCGACATCGCCTTCATCCATCGTCAGGCCGATGGCCCGATCGAAAATCTGTTGCACATCACCAAACAGACCGGTCTTGAATTCTTCGCTGCGAAAGCGCGCCCGCACTGCTTCCGATGCGCGCACGGCAGCCACGTAAGCGCGCCTTGCACCGGCCCGGTCACCCTGCCGGAGCAGAGCGCGTGCCATGCCTTCGCTGGCCCATAACCGGTGGTAAGCGGCGTCGCTACCGCTGGCTGATGCCGCCGCTTGCGTGAAAGCCGCAATCGACCCGGTGGTCTTGCCTTCAGCCAGCAACAAATTGCCGATGCCACGCTGATAGGCCTGCAGCAACGCGCCATTGGCTGGCAGTGCCAACGCATCATAGAGCCGACGCGCCTGCACTATTTTGCCGTCGGCAATGTACGTATTGGCCAGTGAAATCATCACCAGCGGGCGGAAGCGGTCGCTGGCGGCGGCCTGTGCCCGGCTGAAAAAGGCAATCGCTTCCGGTAGTTTGCCGCGTCGTACTGCGATATCGCCCAGCGTCTTGTAGCCCGGTGCTGCGATATCGGCCTGATCGCCGGCACTGCCGGACAGGCTGTCCTGCGCGTAGTGCTCGGCCTGATCGAGGTCACCGGCATAGCTGTAGGCAATCGCCAGATCGCGCTTGGCCGCCGCCACCAGATGCTGATCGGAGCGCGTTTCGCCCAGCATCAACGCCTTGCTCGCCGCCTCGATACCAAGCCGGAACTCGCCCTTTTCGGACAAGGCCGACGACTGCGCGCAATACATCGCACCATCGAGCTTGACGCGATCTCTTTGGTACAGCAGTTGGCCATCGGCGCTTAGCGCGCGCAATGTCCCGGCATCGGCAAGGCGGGCGCGGGCCGCATCGAAGACCGGCGAGGCAGCCGGTTCAGGCGTTTGCGCCCACGCCGGTAGTGCCATCAGCAGATAAGCGGCGAGGACAGCTCGGCAGGTTGTCAGAGTCGGCAAGATTGCGCACCTTCACTCTAGCGGGCCAGATTGACGATGGTGACACGCCGGTTCTCCGGTGCGGTCGGGTTGCGGGTGTTCAGCGGTTCGCTGTCACCCTTGCCGACCGCCTCAAGGCGGCTGTCATCGATGTGGCGGCTTTGCACCAGGTACCGGCGTACCGACTCGGCGCGCAGTTGCGACAATTTCAGGTTGGCATCGGACTCCCCGCTCGGATCGGCATGCCCCTGAATCGCAAAACGGAAATCGGCCAGCTTGTTCGAGCTCAATGCCTGACTGACCACGTCGAGTGCTTCCCGCGCACGCGCCGTCAGGTCGGCAGAGTTGGGTTCGAAGGTAATGAGTAGCGAGGCGCTGGCAGACTTGACTGGCTTGGCCGGTTTGGCGTTGGGTTCGATGTCACGGGTCAGGCGAATACTGCGGGTACGGACCGGCTCGTCACCGGTCACCTCGACCTCCGCCGGCGTCAGCGCCTGAATCAGCGCGGACTCGGTGACCTCCTTGCCTTTTAAGATGGTGGTGCTCTGCGCCAAGGCTGGCACGCTGCCAGCCAACAGGAATACCAGTGCCGCAAGCAAGTGAATTTTCATCAGGGGCTCCACGATGGATCAAGATCTACCAGGTCAAAAGAATAGGTCAGGATTGCACTTTTAACAATCGGTTTTGTTGACATTACTGCACCACAACTGCTTTTAATTCTATTGCCAGCAATCGATAGCATTTAAACAAAAGACCCTGTATTGTCTCTTTCGACACAATCCCTGCACTGGAGACGCCCCCTTGAGCAATCCGCCCGACGACGATCGCACCAGGCTGCATGTCACTGCGACTCCTGACGGCATACCTGTTGCGCCCGCGCCGGAACAGGATCGCAATGCCCTCGCGGCCGGTGCCCGGGTGCTGGAATTCGAGATACTGCGACTGATCGGCATCGGCGGTTTCGGGATTGTCTATCTGGCCTACGACCACTCGCTGGAACGCCACATCGCCCTCAAGGAATACATGCCGTCATCGTTGGCCGAACGGATCAGCCAGTCGCAGGTGGCGGTGCGTTCCGAACGGCAGACCGACACCTTTGATGCCGGTCTGCGCAGCTTCATCAACGAAGCGCGCTTGCTGGCGCGTTTCGACCATCCGTCACTGGTCAAGGTCTACCGGTTCTGGGAAGGTAACGGCACGGCCTACATGGTGATGCCGTTTTACGAGGGACTGACGCTCAAGCAAACCTTGCAGGCGATGCCGGCACCGCCCGATGAAGCGTGGCTCAAGTTGCTGCTGGCACCGCTGCTCGATGCGCTCGACATCATCCATCAGGAACACTGCTTCCACCGCGACATCGCCCCCGACAACATTCTGATGCTGGCCGATGGCCGCCCGCTGCTGCTCGATTTTGGCGCGGCACGACGCGCCATCACCGGCATGGATCAGGCGTTCACCGTGATCCTCAAGCCCGGCTATGCGCCGATCGAACAATATGCCGAAGTCGCTACCATGCAGCAAGGTGCCTGGACCGACCTGTATGCGCTGGCCTCGGTGGTGTTCTTTGCCATCAATGGCCGCCCGCCAACGCCCTCGGTCACGCGCATGGTCAGTGATGCGCAGGTGCCGCTGGCACTGAGTGCAGCCGGTCGCTACAGCGCCGGCTTCCTGCAAGTAATTGATCGCGCACTGGCGGTCAAGCCGGACGACCGGCCGCAAAGTGTCGCGATCCTGCGCCAGCAGTTGCAACTGGTGGCGCACCGGAACACACCACATCGACCATCGTCGCCGGGGCCGCGGGCAACACCGGCTGCGCCGCCTCCGGTGACAACCGGCGAACCGGTCCTCCCGCGCAAATCATCCGGCGTCAAACTTGCTTCCGGTGCGGCAGCGCTGATCGTGCTGGCGGCGGCGGGCTTCTGGATGACCCGGCCGGCAACCGAGGTCCAACCGGCGACGCCACCGCTCTCGGTAGCACCGGTGGCCAGCAACGCGACCGCTGCGACTGACACCAGGACACTTACGCCACCGGCTTTGGCCGACATAGCGTCGCCGCCAGCACCGGTTGATGCGACGGCGATCCTCGGGCAAATTTACGCCGCACGCAATCCCGATCACGTCGTCAACGTGACCTTGCCGGCGTCGGAAGTACAGATCGGCGAGCGGCTGACGATGGCGATTACTTCGGCGCAGGCCGGCTATGTCTATCTGCTGATGGTCGGTACCGAAGGGACCGACTTCGTATTGCTGTTTCCGAACGCCGACGATACCGACAACCGCATCAGCGCGAACCAGCCGTTATCGCTACCGCGCAAGAAATGGCACATGACCGCCGCCGGTCCGGTGGGCACCGACCGTTTCGTCGTCATGGTCTCCGACGTGCCGCGCCAGTTCCGCGATGCCGGCTTGCGCAAGGGCAGCCTGTTTGCCGACTTCCCGATCGGCCTGATCAAGCAGTCAGCCGCAGTAGCCGGCGGCGTGATGCCGGTGTTTGCCGGCAAGGCCGATTGCGCCCGCGCGCCCGCAGTGCCTTGCAACGATCGCTACGGCGCTACCCTTTTCGAGATGACAGAACGTGCTGCAAAGAACTGATCGTGCTGCCACCGGCAGCGCATCCCGACCGCTTTTTATTCTGGGAGACCTCTCCATGCACGATGACTCGCGCTCCGGCACACCAGCGCCAGCCTGGCAACCGCTCTCCCCCGGTCGGGTCCATCGGCTGCCATACGGCACAGCTTTTGGCGCGACCGATGTGGGGCTGGTCCGAACCGGCAATGAAGACAATTTCCTGATCGATGAAGCACTGGGTCTGGTGATGGTGGCCGACGGCATGGGTGGTCATGACGGTGGCGAGATCGCCAGCGCCGGGGCGTTGACCGCCGTGCTCCAGTTTCTGCAGCAGGCGTTGCGCGATCACGGCGATCTTGCGGCGGCACTGGCGGCGCAGTCGCAGGACACGCTAATCGCCGGCAACACCGATCCTGATGCCACCTGGACCGACGACACAGTCCCGGCCATCGGCCTCCTCTACGATGCGATTGAATTTGCCAACCAGTCGCTGTCTGCAAAAAACCTGTTGAGGCAAATGGCCGACGGCACCGGCATGGGCACCACGCTGACCGGTTGCTGGCAACCGGCGGGAGCAGCAGCAGAAAATGGACCGCTGATCGTCTTTCAGGTCGGTGACAGCCGGCTGTACCGCTTGCGCGGCACCGAATTCGTTCAGCTCACACGCGACCAGACGCTGTACCAGCAAGCCATCGATGCCGGCATCCTTGATGACCTGCCCAAGCGCAACGTCCTGTTGCAGGCGGTCGGGCCCTACGAGCACATCAGGCCGGTGATCGAGGCGCATCAGGTCGAAGCCGGTGATCTGTTCATGCTGTGTTCGGATGGCCTGTATGGCAGCGTCGCGCATGCAGAAATGGACAGCGTGCTGCGCGGGGCAACAATCGATACCGCTACTACGGTATGCCAGCGCCTGATTGCCATGGCCAAGGCCGATGGCGGACCCGATAACATCACGGTAGTGCTGGTATTTGCCGGGCAGGAATGAGCGGCGCCTCTCCGGAATCATCGCCATGGGTAGCGCGGATACGGGGTCATCGTGCCCGCGCTACCCTTTACCGTGAGCACGTAGAGTGCGATAACCACAGAGCCTTGCACCCTACGGGATTAACGTCGTGGCCGCGCCCCGATCGCCATCGAGCATTCCCGAAAACATCCGCACCGACGGCAAGCCCGGCCACACATGCAACGACGGTTCTACCTCCGTCGAGCCATCGCTCCACCACACGCTCTGCCCGGCCAGAGCGGTATGGGCCAGCGTGCGGGCCAGTGCCGCCAGCGGCAGCGCGTCGGCACTGGCAATCGGCATGTGCCGCGTTGTTGCCGGCTCGCTGAGCGGAACCGCCGGCGCCGCCAGCGCCTGCAGCCCGGCATCAAACCGGGCGAAGTCGGCACCGGCATCGAGCGTCGACAAGGCCAGCGTTTCCAGTTCGCCATACCAGCCAGCTGAACCCTCGAGCCATTCAAGCAGCGGCATGTGATCCGCCACGCCAGCCGCAATGGTCAGCGGAAAATGCCGGCCGACGCGATCGACACTAGGCATCACGATACCCACCCAAGTCTTGTCATCACAAACCCCCGGCGCCAGTGCAAAGCGCCAGATCGGACTATTGAGGTAAGCGGCGAGCCAGCGCTCGCCAAGCTGTGCACGACTGCCGTGCAGGACAGTTTGCAGCCAGTGGTCCCACAGCGCAACGAAGTCTGCCGGCAACCGCCGCGAGACGAAATCACCATGACTGCTGAGTTTGCCGTAAAAGCCGGCACCGGGATCGTGGACGGCCACGCTACAACCGGTCCGGACAGCTGAACTGTTCGAGCACGCCGCGCTTGAACGGGTTGACGACGCTGCTGGCGGTCAGTTCGTAGACCATCTTGCGGCCATCGAGATCGAAGCTCAGCGTGTAGCGTTCGCCCTGCCCGGTCGCCGCCAGCACGCCCTTGTCAATCATGCGGAACCACGCCCACGGACCATCGGTGCGGAACTCGGCACGCGGTGCCGGCGTGGCATCGAGATGTACTTGCCCGCCGCCCTTGCCGCTCGGCAGCAGCACC
Organism: Bradyrhizobium sp.; assembly: GCA_047621665.1. Lineage (GTDB taxonomy): Bacteria > Pseudomonadota > Gammaproteobacteria > Burkholderiales > Burkholderiaceae_D > Actimicrobium. The sequence goes on from JBLHMB010000019.1 coordinate 55,968, forward strand.
GGCGTGCCACGCAACGGCGTGCCCGGCAGATACGACACCGGCTGGCCGTCAATGTCGAGCACCACCTTGGTCAGGGCCGGATCGGCACTGACCGGTTTGAGGTCAAAGCGCAGCGACGGTTGCCGCCCGCCCGCCGAAAAGAACATGTCGCGCACCCGTGCCGCCCGCTGGAATTGGTCAAGGGTTTGCTGCGAAATGCCCAGCGGGGCATCGGTGAGTACACGCCAGCGCCATTGCGCACTGCTCATGTCGACATACTGTGCGAGATTCTTGACGAAGAAATCATCGACGGTGCCACCTGGTCCGAAGAAACGACCGAAGTCATCGAGCGTGATTTCCTTGCCGGCGGCACGCTGCAGCGGATAGCGACCGGCGATCGCTTCGCGGCAGAATTGCGCGCCGGCGGCGCTCCAGAGCGCATTGAGGCGCGCGCGCTCGTTGCCCAGCGTCAGGCCACCGCCACTGCTCTCGATACTTTTGAGCATGCCGGCCACCAGCGGTGGCTTGCCGTCCGATTCGCGCTTGAGCCGCACCAGTGCATCGCCGGCCGGTGCCGGTGTGCCGCTGCGCCGCGCCGCATCCGCCGCATCAAAGTACAACGCCACATCCTTGAGCATCGCCAGTACCTGATCAATCGGTGCCGGTGCCGCTGGTGCACCGGGCGCGGCAGGCGCACCGGCCATCTTGTGCAGGCTCTCGAAATGGTCGTCGACCGGATTGGCCGCGCGCGCCGCCGGTGCTGCGGCCATGGCGTCATCGCCAGCACCGAGTGCCGATTCAAGTTTCTTGCGCGCTGCGTCAAGCTTGCCGCTGACCATGGCATTGAGCGATTCGGTGCGCCCCTTGCTGGCAGTATCGAGCGTGGTTTCCTTGCTGGCCGCCTGCATGAATTTGCGCATCGGCGAGTCCGGGCCGGACAGCGCGGTCGTCACGCGGGCCGCCTGATCGAGGCTGGCGAATGGCACCACCCGCACATCGGCCAGCAAGCCATCCCACTGCGCGATGTAATCGGCATAGTACAACTGCAGTACCGCCGCTTTCATCCCGGCATTGTTGCTCGTTGCAGCGGCCGACTCCTGACGATCGAGGACCCAGCTGTCCTTGGCGATGTCGGTGATGGCCAGATCGCTTTCAGCCAGCAGCTTGCGGTAACCGGCCACCGTGAAGGTGCCGGCAATGCCGCGCGTCAGTGGTTGCCCGCTCTGCCGCATGAATACTTGCGAGACATCCCGCCCGACTGCCGCAGCAGGATTGAATTCAGGTAGCCGGGCCAGTGCCACCTGACGTTTCAGGCGGTTGTAAATTTGTTCCGGCAGCGGCATCTGCGCCAGTCGCAAACGCACTTGGGCGATCAGCGCCGCATCGAGCGGCACCGGCGCAGCGGTCGGGTCGGCATCGATCAGCATCGCCGTCACATGGCTCGACAGCGACTGACGCTGCGCCTCGCTGGCGTCGCTCAGATTGCGCCGCCAGTCGAAGTCGATCCAGGCCTGCACCGACTCGGCATCGAAATGCTTACGCTCCCCCAGCATCAGATACACGCGCAGCACTTCGTACAGATATTCCTGATTATTGGCATCACCGCGCCGCAGGATTTCGGCGAGACGGGCCGTCACACGCGGCAACAGCGTGTCGTGCAACAGGCTGCGATACAACTGCTGTGCCCCCGCACCGAGCTTGTCGCCCTGATACAGCGTGAAACGGTTCAGCAACGGCACACCGGTATCGCGTTCGGCATAGCCGCCGGGCAGCGCACGCACCGCATCCAGCAGCGGCAGGATGGCCAGCACGCTGCCTTGTGGCGGCGTATTTTTTGCCAGCTTGTCGATCTCGGCCGAGCGCGCAGCGATGTCTGCGATCAACGCCTTGTTGCGGAAATAACTGGTGGTCAGGCCGGCCGACAGCAGAACTAACAACAAGGCAATCGCTGCCATCGCGCCCCATTTAAGCAGCCGCCGGTTGCGCTCGAAACGCAGGTTGGTACCCGCCAGTTCAGCCTCCGGAAAAATCACGTCGCGCAGCAAGCGCGTAAGGAAGTAACTGCGTCCGCTGGTGGCATTGGCCGGCAGCACCTTGCGGTCCAGACCAAAGGCTGCCGCCATCGCGCTCATCACGCGATCGATCGGACTGCCTTCCTGCGTGCCGCTGGTGAAATACACGCCGCGCAGCAACGCCCGCTCTTCATATTTGCTGGACTGGAACACCTCACCTAGAAACCGCTCCAGCACCGTGCCGATGCCGGCGAACTGCTGCGGAAAACCGTACAACAACGCGCGCCGTTGCAGATCCCGTTCCTGCTGCATGCGCGCCAACACGCGCACCTGCAACTGCCGTTCGAGCGCATCGAACTCAGCCGGAAAACTGGCCAGTATTTCGTCGGACTTACTGGCATCAGCGCTAGCGAAAGTGACACCCCAGACCTGGCCGCGTTCTTCCTTACCCAGCGTGTCGAAAAATTCAACGAAGCCGGCCAGCAAGTCGCATTTGGTGACGATCACGTAGATCGGAAAACGAATCCCCAGTCGCTCGTGCAATTCCTTGATACGCTCACGAATGGCCAGCGCCTGCGTACGCCTGCCGGCTTCGCTTTGCTGCAACAGGTCGGCCACGCTGAGCGCGACGATGACGCCATTGACAGGCCGGCGACGCCGGTGCTTTTTGAGCAGATCCAGAAAACCGCCCCACGCCGCGCGATCGACTTCGGTGTAACTGTCCTGCGTGGTGTAGCGCCCGGCCGTATCGAGCAGCACCGCTTCATCGGTAAACCACCAGTCGCAATTGCGGGTGCCGCCAACGCCGCCGATGGCGGACTGGCCGAGCGCCTCGGCCAGTGGAAAAGTCAGGCCGGAATGCACCAGCGCCGTGGTCTTGCCGCTGCCCGGTGCGCCAACAAACAGGTACCACGGCAGCTGCAACATCGACTGGCTGCCACCGCTGCCACCGGCGCGGGCCTTGCGCAACACCGCCATCGCTTCTTGCATCCGCTTGCCGAGCAGTGCGACTTCCTGCACCGATGTTTTGGTCGATTCCTGGGTCGATTCCTGCGCGCCCGGCGCGGCAGCCGGTGCCCCTTCACCGGCAATACCCGCCATCAGACGCCGGTTAGCCAACCGCGCAGCAATCCACTTCCAGCCGAAGTAAGCGACCCACAGCAGCAGTGCCAGCAGGATCAGCGTCCAGCGCACCGCTTCCGGGGCGAACGGTTCGCGGCCGTTGAAAGCCACCAGCGGACCTTCGAACCAGACCAGCAACGAAAACAGAAAGACACCGAACAGGGTCAGTACCCAGCGTTGTGTGAACCAGGAAAAGAGGCGTTTCATGGGAGTCGGGACCGATCGAAAAAAAGAGGCGTAGCCATGTTCAGGGAGCCAGCGTCGGCACCAGCACGACGATGTCGACGCGCCGGTTGCGGGCGCGATTGACGGCCGACGAATTCTCCACCAGCGGTTCGGTATCGCCCCGGCCTTCGATGACATAGCGTTCACGCGGACCGGCACGCTCAGCCAGCAGCCGCACCACCGCACCGGCCCGGGCTTGTGACAACGCCCAGTTCGATGGCACGCGGGCCGACACGCCAGGCTTGGTATTGTCGGTATGACCGATCACGACGACCTTGCCCTGCACGGTCTTGAGCGCGTCGCCGATACGCGCCAGCAGAGGCTCGAAGGCACCGGCCACTTCGACACTGCCGGACCCGAACACGCCATCACCGCGCAGCGTAATGGTCGAGCGATCATCCAGTTCGACCACGCTGACCAGGCCTTGCGCGATCTCTGGCGCAAGAAAACCGGCGACCCGCACCGGTGCCACTTTGGGTACAGCCGGCACGGCAGCAACGATGACCGGCGGCGCACTGACCTTGGTCGCCATCAACGACGCAAAGACCGGATCGGAATCGGCATTGAGCCAATGACTGAAGGTCAGTTGCGCGACCAGCAGCAGCACCCCGGCGAGCGCGGCCATGACCCACAGCGGCATGAGTCGCAACAGTGATTTACGCGCGACCGGCAAGCCGCGCCAGCGCAGTGCCAGTTCCGGCTCGAACGCACCGCGCTGGATCTGGATCAGTTGCTGCAAGCGCTCGCGCAAGGTGGCCAGCTGTTCCGGGCCACGCTCGATGACGCGGTAACGTCCTTCGAGACCGAGCGCCAGGCACAGGTACATCAGTTCGAGAACGTCGATATTGCCGGGAATATCCTGCGTCAGCCGTTGCAGGATCAGGAAAAACTTTTCACCACCAAAGGCTTCATTGTGAAACGTTACCAGCAGACTGCGGCTGGCCCAGGCACCCCCGCCGCCCCATGGCGTCCCGGAGATGGTCTCATCGACAAACGTGCACAACGCAAAGCGCGCGGCGGCGATCGCTTCCGGATTGACCTGCGCTGCCTTGGCTTCGCTCTCGAAAGTCTTGACTGCAGCGACCAGTTGCTGGCGCAGCAGTTCGAGGTTGGGCGAACTCACCATCGAGCGCAACGGCATGATCAGGTCGAGCAGCGGATTGGCTGCGCGCACCAGTGCATTGAGGCCGCTGCCATGCAACTGCGGCAGTGTGCCAGGGGCCTGATCGGCGGCCACTGGTGCAGTCGCACCCGGCGCGGCGGCCACACTGCGGCGACCACCCGGCGTCGGAATCATCATCGTGCGTTCGGAATCGGCGTCCGGATCGCGGGGGTCATTGGCGCTCATGATGGTCTACTTTCTGATAGCCCAGAACTGCATTTGCAAGCCCGGAAAATCACCGGCAACATGCATCGCGAAACCGGCCGAAGTGGCCAGCTGCTTCCAGTATTCGCTGCTACTGTCTAGTTCGAAATACGTATAGCCGGCATGAAATGGCAACTGGCGGGGAGCCACCGGCAATGGCCGCAAGCCGACGCCGGGCAACTGCAGGTTGACCAGATCGCGGATTTTTTCGACCGACCCGATTTTCACTTGCGGCGGAAAACTGGACCGCACCACGTCCGGCGGCAACTGCGCATTGACGGCCAGCACGAAGGTCGCGCTCTTGAGCAATTCCTTATCGGGGATGACCGCCACGTGGATACCGAACTGCCGCTCTTCGAGCGTGATCGATACCGCGTGCGCATCCATCACCCCCGACAGCGACTTGCGCAAGTCATCAATGAGCGGCTTGAAGGTTTCGGCCAGCTGATCGTGGCGGTAGACCGGATACACGCGGGCGCGCTTGTCGGGCCGGGTGAAGGTGGCCAGCTCGCCGGCCAGCTGCACCAGTTGCCGGAACAGTGCTTCGGGATGCAGGCCAGTCATGCCGGCCAGATGCACATACAGCGGCTCGACCCGGTTGAGCAATTGCAGCATCAGGAATTCGACAATCTCAGCCGCACCGGCGGCACCCGGTTGCGACAGCCGCGACGCCACCGCTTCGCCGCGCTGGTGTAGCAAGCCGACCAGCTCGTCGGCAAACGCGCCCAGTGCCGGTGCCGCGCGGATGTCGAGACAAGGCGGACAGTACGACGGATCGAGCACGACGCGGTTATCGGGACGGCGTTCGATGATGCGGGCGATGCCCAGCGTGGCGTGAGCGTTGGCCACCTCGCTGTGCAGCGCCAGTCGCAAGCGCAATTTGCCGACTTGCATCAATGCCCGATTATCGAGGCCGTTGCTGTCCTGGACTTCATGGTCGCTGCTGTGAAAGCGCGCAAAATTGTCGGCTGAAACCGCATTGTCGACTTCGGCAATACCGGGGCGGCGCACCGGCAAGGCCAGCACCACCAGGACATTGCGCGCATCGACCGGGATATCGAGCGGCAGCGGCAGGTCGTCATCGGATGGAAGATCAAACGGCGTGCCGTCGGGCAGTACCCCCGCGCATGCCTGCAGCGCCAGTTTGCCCAGCGCGAGTTGCTGCTGGTCGATCTGCAGACGGGCATGGCCCCAGCCATAAGGCTGCAAATCGCGCACCCGTGCTTCGAGTTGCGCCTGCAAGTATCGATCATGCTGCTGCAGATGTTGCGGCTGCAGCAGCATGCCTTCGGACCAGACTACTTTGCTATTCCAGGACATGTTTTCTCACTATT
>JBLHMB010000020.1:0-55125 GCA_047621665.1 Bradyrhizobium sp.
GCGCTGCATTGCGCAAACCGACTGCCTGCAATTTCAGTAGCACCAGGTCGCGCAGCAGCGACTCCGGCAAATCAGTGTGTTCGCGCAGCGGGAAGGCCACGTTCTCGAAAACAGTCAGGTCGGTAAATAATGCGCCATGCTGGAACAGCATGCCCATTTTGCGCCGCAACGCCATCAAGGCGGGGCTGCGCAACTCATGCACCACCGCGCCGTTAATCGTCACGGAACCCGATCGCGGCACCAACTGACCACCGATCAAACGCAATACCGTGGTTTTTCCGGAACCGGATCCGCCCATAACTGCAATGACTTTTCCACGCGGGAAATCCATCTGAAGTCCCGACAGAATCGGGCGTTCTCCATAGGCAAAATGCAGGTCGCGGATTTGAACTAGATTGGGCACGGCATGGCCAGAAGTTTACGAAAGCGTGATTGTAGTTCAGATCGGCACAATGCTCTGTGCGCTGCACAACAAACTACGGAATAGCGGCGTAAAAAAGCCATTCCGTAAGTTGCGGCAAAAATATTAACGAGGCAGAACCGACTCGCCCATCAGAAATTCGTCGACAGCACGTGCGCACTGACGACCTTCACGAATCGCCCAGACGACCAGCGACTGACCGCGCCGCATGTCACCGGCAGCAAACACTTTCGGCACCGACGTCTGATAGCAACCGGCACCATCGGTAGTCGCCTTGACGTTACCGCGACTGTCTTTTTCGACCCCGAATGCTTCCAGCACTTGCGCCACTGGTGAGACGAAACCCATGGCCAGGAAGACCAGGTCGGCTTTCAGTTCGAATTCTGAATTAGGCACTTCCTGCATGCGGCCGTCTTTCCATTCAACGCGTGCGGCGATGAGCTTGTCGACTTTGCCGTTCTTGCCTTCAAGGCGCTTGGTCGCGACAGCCCAATCGCGATCGCAACCCTCTTCATGCGACGACGACGTACGCAGCTTGGTCGGCCAGTACGGCCAGACCATCGGCTTGTTTTCTTCTTCGGGCGGCTGCGGCATCAATTCGAACTGTGCCACTGAGGTCGCACCCTGACGGTTCGAGGTGCCAACACAATCCGAACCGGTATCGCCACCACCGATGACAATGACATGCTTGCCGGCGGCGAGAATCTGATCCTTGACCTTGTCACCCGCATAGCTCTTGTTTTGCAATGGCAGGAAATCCATGGCGAAGTGCACGCCCTTGAGTTCGCGCCCGGGCACCGGCAAATCGCGCGGTTGCTCGGCACCACCGGCGACGATGACGGCGTCGAAATCTTTTTCGAGTTGCTCTGGGAAGATGGTTTCCTTGGCCCAGTTATTCACATTCGACGGGAAATCCTTCCCGATCAACACACCGGTACGGAATGTCACGCCTTCGGCCTGCATCTGTTCGACACGGCGGTCGATATGGATTTTTTCCATCTTGAAGTCAGGGATGCCGTAGCGCAGCAAGCCGCCGACGCGGTCACTTTTTTCAAACACGGTGACATCATGCCCAACCCGCGCCAGCTGCTGGGCCGCCGCCATGCCGGCAGGACCGGAACCAACGATGGCGATCTTCTTGCCGGTCTTGGTAGTCGACGGTTGTGGTACGACCCAACCATTTTCCCAACCCTTGTCGATGATGAAATGCTCGATCGATTTGATGCCGACGGCGTCGCTGTTGATGCCCAGCGTGCAGGCACTTTCGCACGGTGCAGGACAAATGCGGCCGGTAAACTCAGGAAAGTTGTTGGTCGAGTGCAAGGTCTCCAGGGCTTCGCGGTAACTGCCGCGATACACCATGTCATTCCAGTCAGGAATGATATTGTTGACCGGACAGCCGGTATTACAAAATGGTATCCCGCAATCCATGCAGCGTGCACCTTGTACTTTGGCTTCAGCATCCGTCAGGTGCAGCGTGAATTCCTTGTAATGCTTGGTACGCAGTTGCGGCGCTTCGCTCGCCTCTTTCAAGCGCTGAAACTCCATGAAACCAGTTGCTTTTCCCATGATCTATCCAGGTTGTAAAACTTTTTTTGTTAATTCGAGTGAGGGCTGTCGAGCGTGGCACCTGCTGTGCGACGATTTCGCGTGGGCACGAACCAAGCGTGCCCACCCTACCGGTTCATTACGCAGGCGTCTTTTCCTTGCCGGCCTTGGCTTTACGGGCCACATCCATTTCACCGAGCGCGCGCTTGTACTCGCTCGGAAATACCTTGATGAACTTGCTGCGTGAGTTATTCCAATCATCCAGCAAATTGCGGGCGCGCGTACTGCCGGTGTACTTGAAGTGACGCTCGATCAAGCTCTTAAGGATCGCTTCATCGGTCTGTCCTTCCCCGTTACCTTGCAGGCTATGCCAGCGGGCCTTGTCGCCGATGGCTTCCTGTTCAGCGCGTGGAACCACCGCATCAAGGGCGACCATCGCCATGTTGCAGCGCGTCTCAAAATCGCCTTCCGGATCGTAGACATAAGCGATTCCACCTGACATACCAGCGGCAAAGTTACGTCCGGTCTCACCCAGCACAACGACGGTTCCGCCGGTCATGTATTCGCAGCCGTGGTCACCAGTGCCTTCGACCACTGCCGTGGCACCGGAATTGCGGACTGCGAAACGCTCGCCGACCACGCCATTGAGGAACGCCTCGCCGGCGATGGCGCCGTACAGCACGGTATTGCCTGCGATGATGTTATCGACCGCACGACCACGGAACTCGGTGTTCGGCCGCACGATAATGCGTCCGCCCGACAAGCCCTTGCCGACGTAATCGTTGCCCTCGCCCACCAGGTCTATCGTAATGCCATGCGCCAGGAAAGCGGCTGCGGACTGGCCTGCCGTACCTTGCAACTGGATGTGGATGGTGTCATCCGGCAAACCTTCATGGCCGTACTTCTTGGCCACTTCGCCTGACAACATCGTACCGACGGTACGATTGCGGTTACGCACCGGCGAGATGAACGAAACCCGCTCGCCTTTTTCGAGTGCTGCTTTGGCTTGGGCAATGAGCTTGTGATCAAGCGCATTAGCCAGACCGTGATCCTGCTCTTCGACGTGGTAACGCGCTTCGTCGCCATGCATCTCCGGCAGATGGAAAATCCGGCTGAAATCCAAGCCCTTGGCTTTCCAGTGAGTCACGGCTTTGGACTTGTCGAGCAGATCAGCACGGCCGATCAGTTCGTTAAACGTCGCGATGCCGAGCTGGGCCATGATCTGACGGGCTTCTTCGGCAACAAAGAAAAAGAAGTTGACGACATGTTCCGGCTTGCCCGAAAACTTTTCGCGCAGCACATGGTCTTGCGTCGCCACGCCCACCGGGCAGGTATTAAGATGGCATTTGCGCATCATGATGCAGCCCTCGACCACCAGCGGCGCGGTTGCAAAACCAACTTCATCTGCACCCAGTAACGCGGCGATGACCACATCACGACCGGTTTTGATCTGACCATCGGCCTGCACGCGGATACGACTGCGCAGACGGTTCAGCACCAATGTTTGCTGGGTCTCGGCCAGACCGAGTTCCCACGGCGAACCGGCATGCTTGATTGACGACAATGGCGACGCACCTGTACCGCCGTCATGACCGGCGATAACGATGTGATCCGACTTGGCCTTGGCGACACCGGCGGCAATCGTGCCGACACCCACTTCGGAGACCAGCTTGACCGAGATCGAGGCTTTCGGATTGACGTTCTTCAAGTCATGGATCAATTGCGCCAGATCTTCGATCGAATAAATATCGTGATGCGGCGGCGGTGAAATCAGACCCACGCCCGGCACCGAGAAGCGCAACTTGGCGATGTACTCCGACACCTTATGGCCTGGCAACTGACCGCCCTCGCCCGGCTTCGCGCCCTGCGCCATCTTGATCTGGATCTGTTCGGCCGAGCACAGGTATTCGGCGGTGACACCGAAGCGTCCGGAGGCCACCTGCTTGATCTTCGAGCGCAATGAATCGCCTGCCATCAGCGGAATGTCGACGACAACGTTTTCGGCACCGATGATCGAGGCCATCGAATCGCCCTGCTTAATCGGGATACCTTTGAGTTCCTGACGATACCGCTGCGCATCTTCGCCGCCTTCGCCGGTATTGGATTTACCGCCGATGCGGTTCATCGCAATGGCCAGCGTGGCATGGGCTTCGGTCGAGATCGAACCGAGCGACATGGCACCCGTGGCGAAGCGCTTGACGATTTCCTTGGCCGGTTCCACCTGGTCAAGCGGGATGGCCTTGCTCGGATCGATCTTGAACTCGAACAGACCACGCAAGGTCATGTGGCGCTGCGACTGATCATTGATGATCTGCGCGTATTCCTTGTACGTATTGAAGTTATTGGCGCGGGTCGAGTGCTGCAACTTCGCAATCGCATCCGGCGTCCACATGTGGTCTTCGCCGCGCACGCGGAACGCGTATTCGCCACCGGCTTCGAGTGCGTTGGTCAGCACCGGATCCTTGCTGAACGCGGCGCGATGCAGGCGCAGCGCTTCCTCGGCCACTTCGAACACGCCGATACCTTCGACATTCGACGCGGTTCCTTTGAAGTACTTGTTGACCAGTCCCTTGTTCAGACCAATCGCCTCGAAAATCTGCGCGCCGCAATACGACATGTAGGTCGAGATGCCCATCTTCGACATCACTTTCAGCAAGCCTTTACCGATGGCTTTCTGATAGTTGTAGATGGCTTTTTCAGGCGACAACTCACCGGGCAGGCCAGCAGCCATTTCGGCCAGCGTATCCATCGCGAGATACGGATGGATGGCTTCGGCACCATAGCCGGCCAGCAAGGCAAAGTGGTGGGTTTCACGCGCCGAGCCGGTTTCGACGACGATACCGGTCGAGGTGCGCAAGCCCTTGCTCACCAGATGCAAATGGATGGCCGAGGTCGCCAGCAAGGCCGGAATCGCGACCATCTCGCCATCGACCTTGCGGTCTGAAATGATCAGGATGTTGTGGCCCGAATGCACCGCATCGACCGCCTTCGCGCACAGCGATGCCAGACGTGCTTCGATACCTTCCTTGCCCCAGGCAACCGGGTAGCAGATGTTGAGTTCGTGCGATTTGAACTTGCCGCCGGTATGCGCGCTGATATTGCGCAGCTTGACGATGTCACTGTAATCGAGCACGGGCTGCATGACTTCCAGGCGCATCGGCGGGTTGATGTTGTTGGTATCGAGCAGGTTCGGTTTCGGACCGATGAACGACACCAGCGACATCACCATCGCTTCACGGATCGGATCGATAGGCGGGTTGGTTACTTGCGCGAACAACTGCTTGAAGTAGTGATACAGCGTCTTGTTCTTGTTGGACATGACTGCCAGCGGCGAGTCATTGCCCATCGAGCCGGTCGGCTCTTCGCCGTTGGCTGCCATCGGCGACATCAGGAACTTCAGATCTTCCTGGGTATAGCCGAATAATTGCTGGCGATCGATCAGCGCCAGGGTCGAGGCGGGTTCGACCGGCTCGGCCTTGAGTGCGCTCAAGCGGATGCGCACGGATGCAATCCATTGCTTGTACGGCTTGGCATTGGCGTAGGTATCTTTCAATTCCTTGTCGCCGATGATGCGACCTGCATCGAGGTCGATCAAAAACATCTTGCCTGGCTGCAAACGCCATTTTTGAATGATCTTCGACTCGGGGATGGGCAACACGCCGGACTCCGACGCCATCACGACCAGATCATCGTCAGTGACAATGTAGCGCGCCGGACGCAAACCATTGCGGTCCAGTGTGCCGCCGATATGACGACCATCGGTGAACGCCATCGCGGCAGGGCCGTCCCATGGCTCCATCATCGCGGCATGGTACTCGTAGAAGGCGCGACGGTTATCGTCCATCGTGGTGTGATTTTCCCAGGCTTCCGGGATCATCATCATCATTGCCTGAGCGATCGGATAACCGGCCATGATCAGCAACTCGAGCGCATTGTCGAAACTGGCGGTATCGGACTGGCCTTCATAGATCAGCGGGAACAATTTTTTAAGGTCATCGCCCAGCACGGACGACTTCATCACGCCTTCACGGGCGCGCATCCAGTTGAAGTTACCCTTAACGGTATTGATCTCGCCATTGTGTGCGATCAGACGATACGGGTGAGCCAGTGGCCATTCCGGGAAAGTATTGGTCGAGAAACGCTGATGCACCAGTGCCAGCGCGGACACGCAGCGCGGATCTTGCAAGTCCTTGTAATAGACGCCGACCTGATCCGCCAGCAGCAAGCCCTTGTAGACCACGGTGCGGGCCGACATCGATGGCACGAAAAACTCCTGGCCATGCAGCAGGTTCAGCGCGCGGATCGCATGACCGGACGACTTACGGATCACGTACAGTTTGCGCTCAAGCGCATCGGTGACCATGATGTCCGGACCGCGCCCGATGAAAATCTGGCGGATCACCGGCTCTTTATCACGCACCGTCGGCGACATCGGCATCGTCATATCGACCGGCACATCGCGCCAGCCCAGCACCACTTGACCTTCGGCCATAGCCGAGCGTTCGATTTCCTGCTCGCAGGCGATGCGCGACGCATTTTCTTTCGGCAAAAACACCATGCCGACACCGTACTCACCGGGTGGCGGCAGCTCGACACCAAGCAACGCCATCTCTTCGCGGTAGTACTGGTCCGGCACCTGAATCAGGATGCCCGCGCCATCGCCCATCAACTTGTCGGCCCCGACCGCACCCCGGTGATCCAGATTTTTCAGGATCATCAGGCCTTGCTCGACGATCGAGTGGCTCTTGTTACCCTTGATATGGGCGATAAAGCCGACGCCGCAGGCATCGTGCTCATTGGATGGGTCGTACAGACCTTGCGCTTGCATAAAGATTCTCCCTACCCGACGAAATTGACCGCTTAGGATAGAGCAGCACAAAACGGTTGGCAACCTCTTTAATTAGGGTCAGAGTCAATTTAAATTCAGCGCACCTTGTTACATTTTTAAATGGGGACAGAGTCAATTCCAAAGTAGTCCGGCCATGGTGCGTTGCGCACTATTCCGGCTCGTGCGCTCCCACCGGATCAGGCTTGAAAGGCCGTCCGCGGCGACCGGGACCGACTCGCCGCTGGACCGTTTTTTCAAGCGTTGCGCGAAACTCTGTCGAACCTAGTGCCCATCCTTTCAAAGTGGAATCCGTCAGCGTTGTGACCTCCTCCGAACTCAGGCCTTGCCGCACCAGCTCTCGATAAGAAATTTCACGCTCGAATGGGGTATTGCCTAGTGACCAGTACAGCGCATGATCGCTGATCAGCGGATTAGCCTGCGTGCCAACGTGATGGGCATAACTGGACCATCGGAAATCGGCAGGATCCATGACCAATCCAGCCCGTACCGGATTAAGTTCGATATAGCGGGAACATGTCATCAGATAGCGCTCGGAGTCAATCACGGTCGCCTTGAAGCGCCCCTGATATAGCGTGCCGACGCGCTCGTACTTACGATTGAAATACGGCACGTAATGCCGCCCTACCCACTGCATCATCCGGCTTAGGCCGTCCTTATCGCCAGGCGATGCCAGCAAGTGCAGATGATTAGGCATCAGAACGTAGGCATGGATCGCCACCTTGAACTGGCGGGCAGCATCGGCCAGCCACGCCAGAAAAATCCGGTGATCATCATCGTCGCGAAAGATCACTCGACGATCGTTACCGCGTTGGATGATGTGATGTGGCTGGTCGGGGACGACGAGACGGGGAAGGCGAGCCATGGCAAAAAAGAAAAGTGGTCGGAGAGATGATTTTAAGGGCATTCAAGCAAATTAATTCAACTCTGACCCTAATTAACTACTAGCTGGATACAGATTAAATTGACTCTGACCCCATTTTCACGATGCGACGTCACTCATGCTTGCCACTCATGCTGCAGCAAGGAATAGCAATTGAGATCGTGGAACTGGCCAGCCCAGCGCGCTTGCTGACGATGCACGCCCTCGAAGCAGAATCCAAGCCGGGTCAGCAAGCCGATCGAGGCGGCATTATCGGCATGACTTTCGGCCTGGATGCGATGCAGGTCCATACGGGAGAACCCGTAATCGAGGATGGCGCTTACCGCTTCGCGCATGAAACCCTGACGCTGCGTCGCCGCCGACAGTTCGAAACCTAACATGCAGTTATGCCAGCTTTTGTTCCAACGAAATAGCCCGCTGGTGCCGATCAATGTGTCGTCTTCGTTGCGCACGATGCCCCAACGCACACCCGTACCAGCCAGAAACCAGCCGGCAAACATGGCCGCCATCTGATTGGCTTGACTGCGCTCGGTCAGCGCATCGATGCCGAACCAGCGCATCGTATTGGCATCGGAGTGAATTAAGAATAAGGCATCCGCATCACCGGGTACGATCTCTCGCAGGGTCAGGCGCTCTGTCTGCAGGATGGGGAAAATGGGCGGCATGGGACGGGACCTGTCTTTCGGATGTCGGAAGTTCACGATAGTGGAATCAATGTGGCCGATCAATGCCAGGACTATTTGCGATTCCAGTTCGGATCAACTGGACGCTGCGGCTGCAGTGCGCTGACCAGCAAGGCCCGCAATTCATTCATTGGCACCACCTCGGCGACCTCGACTTTAGATGGTGTGACACTGATGTCCCAGTCACCATACAAAAAGCCGATCGGCGAGCGATTGATGGTCAGCGGCATGACGACGAAGCTGCGGGTGGTTGGCAGCGCATCCTTCCACCAGCGCGGCAACTTGTTGATAAAAGCCGGATCCCGCGCGTTTTCGACAAAAATCATTTTGTCGTTAGCCAGCGCTGCGTGAAATACATCCGGCTGGTACGCATCCTCAAAAGTTAGTCGCGAGGCAATATCCTGTAATTTACCACCAAGACACATGCGGGCCTGGTAACGACCTTCTTTCGGGATCCGCTGAAATAGCGCACCGTGGCTGAAACCGAGACTCTTGAACAAAACTTCCAGCGCGACGATCATCAATTGCGCGTTGGACGACGTCAGGCTCAGCTCGCGAAGATCGGCAACCCCGCGCTGCAATAACTGCGCTGCATCAACTGGCTTGCCCGTCGCGGCGACCGCCGCGCTGGCCGGTACCGCGCCGGAGCTACGCTGTGCCCGGGTCGTGATCGACCCCTCTTCCTGCGAAGCGTTCCGGGCGGTTTCCACAGCGCTCAGTAACTGACTTGCATCGATACCGAGCATGCCGGCGTAGCCATCAGCAATTCTGGTCAGCGCAACGGCCGACTCCGGACTATCCGGCGCTTCTGTAAACAGAATGTCGGCACAGGATAGCGCCATCGTTGCTACAGCCGCGAGCCAGCCGTTATGATCCAGTGGTTCATCGAGTGTGTCCGGGTGCACGTCTTTCAACGTATCGACCAGCGTATTCGGCAATCCCCACTGCAAGGCCACGATCCGGCCGACCTGGTCGAGACCGAGCCCGAGTACGTGACGTGCACGCTGATCTTGCCGACGTTCTTTCGGCACGTCGCTAACGTCATTTTCAGCGAGGATCAGCTGCCACATTTCGGGCAGGTAAAACGTCACCATCATCCGGCCCAATGCGTGCAGCATGGAACAAACCACCGCCTCTTCGGCATCACGGGCGCTGGCGCCAGCGGCGACCTGGCGGCCGATATGGCCGGACAGGATGGCTTTTTCCATTTCGCCGCGGGCCAAGGCCGAATCGGCTGAGGCAACCGATAAACCGTCAATGAGTTTGACACCCAACGCCAGATGTCCGATCGCATCGGTACCCAGCACCACCACGGCTTTCGAGACGGTATTGATATCGCGACCGAACACGGCGTACATAGGGCTGTTTGCCAGGCGCAATACTTTTTGCGTCAATCCCGGGTCTGACAAGACAGTCCGGGCCATGTTGAAATCGCGATCATCTTCACCGCGCATGGCGGCAAGAATGGAACTGACGACCTTTGAAAATCCCGGCAAGTCGCCGCGCTGGCGCACACGCGTCCACAGCAATTGCAGCGTCTGTTCGGAATCGGCCGCCGTGTTGCTCATGCTGACGGTACCTTATTCAGCGGCGGCGATGCCGCTGCGTCAGCTAGTAGCAGCGCGATGGCCACATCAGGCAACATGGGTCGCCCGGTAAAATACCCCTGAATTAGCGTACATCCCTGCCGGGCAAGAAACTCCAGCTGTGCCGCGTTTTCAACGCCTTCGGCGACAGTCGATAAATTCAGATGGCTGGCCAGGCTCAGCACGACGTTGCAGATCGCCGCATCCTTGACCGAGCCGGGCAAGTCCATCACGAAGGCCCTATCGATCTTCAAGGTCGAAATCGGAAAGCGCTTCAGATAAGCCAGTGACGAATAACCGGTACCGAAATCATCAATGGCAATTTTCACGCCACGCGAGCTGATCTGGTTGAGCATCGCTTCGGCATGCTCGGGGTCCGACATCAGGATGCCCTCGGTAATTTCAAGCAGCAGCTCCGAGCCGGCCAGGCCGGCCATGTGCAGTGCGTTATCCATAGCGCCGAGGAACTGGTCGTTACGGAACTGACGCGGACTGACGTTGACCGATACATATAAGGGCCGACCTGCCGCCTTCTGAAAAAGCTTGATTTGCATGCAGGCGCAACGCAATGCCCAGGCACCCAGCAGATTGATCAGGCCATTGCTTTCTGCCATCGGGATGAATTGAGACGGCGGTACCGGGCCCGACTCGGGACGCATCCAGCGCATCAAGGCTTCGTAGCCGAGTACCTGGCAAGTGACGGCATCAACGATGGGCTGGTAGTGCAAGCTGAATTCCCCGTTGCGTACCGCGTCGAACATCGCGGCTTCCATCGAGACGTCGTATTCCTGCTGATTGAATTTTTGCGGGTTATAGACCACGCAGCGGGCCTTGCCGGTTTCCTTGGCATGGCACATTGCCGTGTCGGCGTGACTGAGCAACTTGACGTCATCGTCGCCATGATCCGGATACGTGGCGGCACCGATCGAGGCACCGACGTAAAGCGTGTGGCCTTGTATTTCAAAAGGGACTTGCATGTTCGATATCATGCGCCGCGCGACCGTCTGTATCTCGGCTTCGCTGACGGCACCCGGCAACACTGCCACGAACTCGTCACCACCAACGCGTGACAGCGTATCGACGTTGCGCAGGGTCTCACGCAGACGCTCACCCGCCACCCGCAACAAGGTGTCGCCCACCACGTGGCCGAGTGCATCATTGACTTTCTTGAAGCGGTCGAGGTCTAGTGCCAATACCGAAAACCCGCGACCGGTTCGCTTGGACTGAGCGATTGCCATTTGCAGCCGGTCCGACAGCAACGAGCGATTCGGCAAGCCGGTCAGCGCATCGTGGGTCGCCATGTGCCGCAAGCGTTCTTCGGTATCTTGCTGGACCGAGATATCGCGCCCGACCACTAGCAGGGTAGCCTGGCCTTCCGGCGTCGTGTAATTAGTTAGTTGCAGCTCGAACCACATCGCTGACTTGCGTGTATTTATACGGGTGTTTATCTTGCCGGAACGGCCGGATTCGAGCGTCTGGGTAATCGCCAGACTGATGATCAACCGATCACTCAGCGGTGCCAGTTCCGACAGAAACCAGCCGACGATGCTTCCGCCCGCGCCGACAAATTCAAGCGCTCGCTGGCTGGCATGCAAAATCTTGCCCTTTTCATCCAGGCAAAATACTGCATCACCCGCCGCCTCCATGAGGCTGATCAAGGGGTTGTCAGCACCGGCATTCACGAGATCCGTTCCCATTGCGTTTGACGTAACAATGTTCGCCAATATTTTATGCACGATGTGATTGGGACCGGCCGTCATACAGGAGAAAACCGGTACCCAATAACGTTAAACAAACAAGCATGACATGGTAGCGTTTCACTGAAGCCTTCCTGGTCCCTGGCAAGGTACCCAGCTTTGGCGAAAAATTCTCGCTATTAATGTGACTTATTAAGTTTATTTACAAATTACAACGAGGAACTTATCAAGAAATGCACCAAAAGTATATCCAAAGAGCAAAATATCCCTGAAATTCATCGGGTTGGCGGCCGGGGTGTGGGCAAAGCCGGCCTGCGGAGGCCAACCGGTCGTCACTGCCTGTGCCAACTGTGAACAAAATCCTGCTCCAACAAGAAACAAGAAGGCAGTGTGGTGCCAAAGCGGCAGCGTCGAAAGCGGGCTGGTGCCCTGGCCCGGTCAGGAAAGATCAGTTGCGCCACACGCGCATGTTTTTGGCTTACCAAAACGTGATGGCAGATACAGCCCGCGCTGGCGGGCTATCGCCGGAGGCGGCTGTTTGTAATCCGGTCGCTCGCTAGATGATGCCCGGATCGTGGGACTCAGAACGGAATATCGTCATCCATATCCGAGAAATTCGGTGCCGGACGGGACGCTGGTGCCTGACGCGGGGCGCTCGCCGCCTGCGCAGGCTGAGCGCTCTGGCGCGGTGCCGGGGCGCTGCCGTAGTCGTCCTCCATTCCGCCACCGGCACCACCACCCATGCCTTGCCGGCTTCCCAGCATCTGCATCGTATCGGCAATGATTTCGGTGGTGAAGCGCTCGACGTTTTCTTTGTCGGTCCACTTGCGGGTTTGCAGCTTGCCTTCAATATAGACCTGCGAGCCTTTTTTCAGGTACTGGCCGGCGATCTCGGCGAGCTTGCGATAAAACGTAATACGGTGCCATTCGGTCAGTTCTTTTTTCTCACCGCTGTTCTTGTCTTTCCAGCTTTCGGTGGTGGCCACCGCGATGTTGGTCACGGCGTCGCCGTTGGTCATGTAGCGGGTTTCAGGATCGCGGCCGAGATTGCCGATGATGATGACTTTATTGATCGATGCCATGGTGTTTTCTCCTGAATGGTCTGGGTCGGGGCAGTCGACTGCGCTGCTGCTTCGTCGAATTGGCGACAATTATAAGCTAGCTGGCGTGTGCCTCCGCCGCAAAGACAGGCGGCGCCATTGCCGGTCTCGGTGGCAGACCAAACTGGTCGAGCGCTGTCGTATGGTGCCTACAACCGGCTCCGGCTAGCCGTTTGCGGCGCCGTACCGGCACGCGGCCCCTGCCGGCAAAACCCGTTATAGTATCGGGTTGATTCGTACCACGGTCGCCGGCCCATCGCTTTCAGGCCAGCGCCACACCACGCAGAAAGCAGTTCATGGAACAGATTCGCATCCGCGGCGCCCGCACGCACAACCTCAAGAATATCAATCTGGATTTACCCCGCAACAAGCTCATCGTCATTACCGGCTTGTCCGGCTCCGGCAAATCCTCGCTGGCTTTCGACACCTTGTATGCGGAAGGCCAGCGTCGCTATGTCGAATCGCTGTCGTCGTACGCGCGCCAGTTTTTGCAACTGATGGAAAAGCCGGACGTCGATCTGATCGAAGGCTTGTCACCCGCCATCTCGATCGAGCAAAAAGCCACCTCGCACAATCCGCGCTCGACGGTCGGTACCGTCACCGAAATCCATGATTACCTGCGCCTGCTGTACGCCCGTGTCGGCACGCCGTATTGCCCTGACCATCCGGAAAACCCGCTGGCGGCGCAATCGGTGTCACAGATGGTGGATGCGGTGCTGGCCATGCCGGAAGACACCAAACTGATGATCATGGCGCCGGTGGTATCGAACCGTAAAGGCGAGCATGTTGACCTGTTCGAACAGATGCAGGCACAAGGTTTCGTGCGCTTCCGGGTCCAGAGCGGCGTCCATCCGGCAAAAATTTTTGAAGTCGATGACCTGCCGAAACTGAAGAAAACCGAAAAGCACACGATTGATGTCGTGATCGACCGGATCAAGGTCAAGGCCGATATCAAACAGCGTCTGGCCGAGAGTTTCGAGACTGCCTTGCGGCTGGCCGATGGCCGCGCGCTGGCACTCGAAATGGATAGTGCAGTCGAGCATATCTACTCGAACAAATTCGCCTGCCCGACCTGCGGCTACTCGCTGCAGGAACTCGAGCCACGACTGTTCTCGTTCAACAATCCGATGGGTGCCTGCCCCGAATGTGACGGTCTTGGCCACATCGAATTTTTCGATCCGAAACGCATTGTCGCGTTCCCCAATCTGTCGCTCGCTAGCGGTGCGGTCAAAGGCTGGGATCGCCGCAACCAGTTCTATTTTCAGATGTTGACGAACCTGGCCGAGTTCTATGAATTCGACCTCGATACCCCGTTCGAAAAGTTGGCCGATGCGGCGCAGCAGGCAGTGCTGTATGGCTCCGGCAAGCAAGTCATTCCGTTCACCTACATCAACGAACGCGGTCGTGCGGTGGTACGCGAACATGCGTTCGAAGGCGTGGTCAACAATCTGCAGCGACGCTATCGCGAAACCGATTCGAACGCGGTCAAGGAAGAGCTGGCCAAGTTCATCAACGGCAAGCAATGTCCGTCGTGCCACGGTGCCCGCCTGCGTGTCGAAGCGCGTTTCGTGAAGGTCGGCAATGGCAGCCAGCAACGTGCGATTTATGAAGTCGCCGCCACGCCGCTGCGCGAGACGCTGGACTTTTTTGAGACGCTGGTGCTGACCGGTGCGAAGAAGGAAATCGCCGATCGCATCACGAAAGAAATCATTTCGCGCCTGCGTTTTCTGAACAACGTCGGACTCGATTACCTGTCGCTGGAACGCAGTGCCGACACGCTCTCGGGCGGCGAAGCGCAGCGCATCCGGCTGGCCTCGCAAATTGGCTCCGGCCTGACCGGCGTGATGTATGTGCTCGATGAGCCATCGATCGGTTTGCACCAGCGCGACAACGACCGGCTCATTGCGACGCTGCGTCATTTGCGCGATATCGGCAACAGCGTGCTGGTCGTCGAACATGATGAAGACGCGATCCGCTGCGCCGATTACGTGGTCGACATGGGTCCCGGTGCGGGTGTGCATGGCGGCGAAATCATCGCCGAAGGCACGCTGGAAGACATCCTCCAGAACACCAACTCGCTGACCGCCAAATACCTCAACGGTACGCTCGAAATCGCTGTGCCGGAGAAGCGTCGTGCGCCGGATCCAAAGCGCCAGTTTGTCATCACCGGCGCGTCCGGCAACAATCTCAAGAACGTCACGCTGGACCTGCCGGTCGGTTTGCTGACCTGCGTGACGGGTGTCTCTGGTTCGGGCAAATCGACGCTGATCAACGAAACCCTATACCACGCGGCATCGCGCCATCTGTACGGTTCGCAAGCCGAACCGGCCGAGCATGAAAGCATTAGCGGCTTCGAGCATTTCGACAAGGTGATCTCGGTCGACCAGGGTCCGATCGGCCGCACCCCGCGCTCGAATCCGGCCACTTATACCGGTTTGTTCACGCCGATCCGCGACCTGTTTGCGACCGTCAATGCAGCCAAGGAGCGCGGCTATAGCGCCGGTCGTTTTTCATTCAACGTCAAAGGTGGTCGCTGCGAAGCCTGCCAGGGCGACGGCGTCATCAAGGTCGAGATGCACTTCCTGCCGGACGTCTACGTACCGTGCGATGTCTGCCACGGCAAGCGCTACAACCGCGAAACCCTTGAGGTGCTGTACAAGGGCAAGAACATCACCGAAGTGCTCGGCATGACGGTCGAGGAAGCGCATGTGTTTTTCCTGCCGGTGCCGGTGATCGCGCGCAAATTGCATACGCTGCTCGATGTCGGCCTCGGCTACATCCGGCTCGGGCAAAGCGCCACGACGCTGTCGGGCGGTGAAGCACAGCGCGTCAAGCTGTCACTCGAACTGTCCAAACGCGATACCGGACGCACGCTGTATATCCTCGACGAGCCGACCACCGGCCTGCATTTCCATGACATCGATTTGCTACTGAAGGTGATCCATCGCCTGCGCGACCAGGGTAATACGCTGGTCATCATCGAGCACAACCTGGACGTGATCAAGACAGCCGACTGGGTCATCGACCTCGGTCCGGAAGGCGGCGCGGGCGGCGGCCAGATCATTGCGACGGGCACGCCGGAACAAGTGGCAATGAATCCGGCCAGCTTTACCGGACACTATCTCGGACCGCTGCTGAAGAAGAAAAAGGCCTGACGCCTACGCGCTCAAAGCCGTCATGGCACGCTCTGTTTAGCGTGCCATTTTTACGTCGCGCCCGCCGTCGCTATCGATGAACTCCACCACCTTGTCGAGTACCGGCGCCAGCCCGCGCAACGGCCAGGCAAAGGCACCGATCAGACTGGCGTGGCTGGTGCTATCGAAATACACTTCATCGACAGGCACGCTGGCGGCGCGCAGGCTGGTTGCCAGGCCACCGGTATTGCGCGTCGCGTTGACGAGCTCATCGGCATGCGAAGCCACCAGCAATGCCGGTGGTGCAGACGGCGTGACGTGCCGGATCGGCTGTGACTGCGGTGGTGAGTCGGGATAAAAAAATACCGGCCGTACATCAAGATTCTTGATCGGTAAAAAATCATACGGACCAGCCAGTCCGATCCAGCCGCGCAACGCAGTTGGCGAGGCACCTTGCGCCACCAACCAGCGTGCGTCCAGTGCCACCATCGCCGCGTTATAAGCGCCGGCACTATGGCCCATCACAAAGACTTTTTTCTGATCGCCACCGAAGCGCTGGATGTTTTTAAAAGTCCAGGCCACTGCAGCGGCAGAGTCCTCGACAAAGGCCGGATAACGCACTTGCGGATACAGCCGGTAATCAGCCAGCACGACGACAATACCGCGCGCTGCGAGCGCTTCGCCAACGAAAGCGTAATCGCTACGCGAGCCTGAATTCCAGCTGCCACCATAAAAAAACACCACGACCGGCGCCGCACCGTTGCCATCGCGTGGCCGGTAAATGTCAAGCTGGTTGCGCGGATCGCTGCCGTAACTGATGTCACGGGTTTTTTCCGAGCTGCTGCCGGGTGTCACGGCATTGATCACGCGCAGCGGTGAGCACGCACTCAGCACACCTGCCAGCAGCAGCGTCACGACGCTACCCAACAGGATTTTGGTTGCCATAGCCATCAATAACTCATGATAAAAGAAGTGTGGAGAAAGTCAGTTCTGTTGATACGCAGAAGCGACGTGGATAGATGCATCAGGCTTTCAGCAAGCGCTTCTCGGCGCGTGCCACGCTCTCGGCGGTACCGCGCAGCACGATGATGTCACCGCCTTGCAGGATGGTCGCCGGCGTCACGTCGATGCGACTTTTACTGCGTCGTACCGCCGTAATTTCAGCGGCAAATTCCTGCAAATCGAGTTCGGCCAGACTCTTGCCAACTGCCTTGGCATAGAGGTCCAGCGTGACCGAGTGAAGCCGCACGTGCAGATGCTCGGCATCCTCTTCGACATCGCTGTCGCCATGAAAAAAACCACGCAACGAGGCGTAGCGCTCATCGCGCGCACTCTGCACCCGGTGCACAACCCGCTGCAGCGGCACACCGAGCATGACCAGCGCATGCGTGGCCAGCATCAGGCTGCCTTCGAGTGCTTCCGGCACCACTTCGGCGGCACCGGCAGCACGTAACTGATCGAGGTCGGTATCGTCGTAACTGCGCACGATGACCGGTAGCGCCGGTGCCAGTTCGTGCGCCTGGTGCAACAGCTTCAGTGCCGACGGCGTACTGGCATAGGTGATGACCAGTGCCGAGGCCCGATGAATCCCTGCCGCCACCAGCGACTCGCGCCGCGACGCATCGCCGTACGAGACATTCGCACCGGACACCTGCGCTTCATGCACCCGGTCCGGATCGAGATCAAGCGCGTGGTACTGAATGTTTTCTTCTTCGAACAGGCGTGCCAGGCTCTGTCCGCTGCGTCCGAAGCCGGCGATGATCACGTGCTTTTGCGTCGTCATCGTGCGACTGGCGATTTGGGTCAGCGCGACCGATTGCATCATCCATTCATTGGCCGACAGCTTCATGACGATCGCGTCCGCGTTGGCCAGAATGAACGGCGCGATCAGCATAGACAGCACCATTGAGGCGAGAATCAGTTGCACGATGAACGGGTCGATCAGCTGCAAGCCACCGACCTGATTGAGTAGCACGAAACCGAATTCACCGGCCTGCGCCAGAGCCAGACCGGTGCGCAACGCGACGCCGGTGGTGGCACCGAACAGGCGCGCCAGTGCGGTGATCAGGACAAACTTCAGCAGCACCGGTGCGGCCAGCAGCAACAGCACCAGCCACCAGTTTTCGATGACCAGCCGGATATTAAGCAGCATGCCGATGGTGATAAAAAACAGACCGAGCAACACATCGCGAAACGGTTTGATGTCTTCTTCAACCTGATGCTTGTACTCGGTTTCCGAAATCAGCATGCCGGCGACGAAGGCACCCAGCGCCAGTGACAGGCCGGCCTGCTCGGTAATCCACGCGGCACCTAGCGTGATGAGCAACAGATTGAGCATGAACAATTCCTGCGAGCGCCGCTGGACCACAATCCGGAACCAGCTGCGCATCAGCTTCTGGCCGATCACCAGCAATAGCAACAGCACGCCAACGGCTTTCAGCGCGGCCCAGCCCAGTGTTACCGCGATGTCTTGCGGAGCCTTGGCCAGCGCTGGCACCAGGATCAGCAAAGGCACCAGCGCCAGGTCCTGGAACAGCAGAATGCTGATGATGCGACGGCCATGCTCGCTCTCCAGTTCGAGCCGTTCGGTCAGCAGTTTCGAGACAATCGCCGTCGACGACATTGCCAGCGCGCCACCCAGCGCAAAGGCCGCGCCCCAGCTGATGTCGGCCACCTGCGGCAGCAAGCGCGCTGCGCCCCAGCCGCACAACATGGTGGCCAGGATGGTGAGCAGCACCTGCGCCATGCCGAGGCCAAAGACGGTGCGCCGCATCGAAAACAGTTTCGGCAGAGAGAATTCGAGACCAATCGAAAACATCAGAAACACAACACCGAATTCGGCCAGTGTATGGGTAGTGGCGGTATCTTCGGCCCAGCCGAGTCCGTGCGGACCGATGGCGATGCCAACGGCCAGATAGCCTAGCATCGGCGGCAAATGCAGCATGCGAAAGGCAACCACGCCCAGTACGGCAGCACCAAGTAATAGCAGCGTGAGTTCGAGCGCGGAATGCATGAGCGGGGAATTATCCTTTAATCAAGCGCACGACAGAATTTTAGTTGCCGCTGGCAGAATTTTTGCTTTGGTAATTCGTTTATACTTTCCGGCATGAGTGTACCCCAACAAAATCCTGCCCCCGACGCCTTCACTGCCGAGCGCGCCGCACGCGCCCTGGTCCTCGCCCGCGAGACACTGCAAATTGAAGCCGATGCCTTGCTGATCCTGAAAGCCCGCCTGTCCGATAGCAGCAGTAACACCGCCGCGTGCTTCGCACAAGCCGTCGCACTGTTGCTCGATTGTACGGGCCGGGTAGTGGTTTCAGGGATCGGAAAATCCGGCCATATCGCACGCAAGATCGCCGCAACACTGGCATCGACCGGGACGCCGGCGCTGTTCGTCCATCCGGCCGAAGCCGCCCATGGCGATCTGGGCATGGTGAGTCCGCAAGACGTGTTCATCGCTATTTCCAACTCCGGTGAAACTGCCGAATTGATGACGATCGTGCCGAGCATCAAGCGCATGGGCGCGGTGCTGGTTGCGATGACAGGCGACGATGCATCCAGCCTGGCACAACTGGCGACCGTTCATCTGAATGTTGCCGTCGACAAGGAAGCCTGCCCGCTCAACCTTGCGCCAACGGCCAGCACGACGGCAGCACTGGCGCTCGGTGATGCGCTGGCGGTGGCGCTGCTCGATGCGCGCGGTTTTCTCGCCGAAGATTTCGCACGGTCTCATCCCGGTGGTGCACTGGGCCGGCGCTTGCTGACCCACGTGCGCGACGTGATGCGCAGCGGTGGCGGGATCCCGGCTGTTCTTGCCACGGTGTCGCTATCGCAGGCACTGGCTGAAATGACCCGCAAGGGCATGGCCATGACGGCCGTGGTGGACGAGACGTTTCGTCCGATCGGCGTATTCACCGATGGCGACCTGCGCCGTCTGATCGAGCATGTGCAGGACTTCACCCGCTTGACGGTTGCCGACGTGATGCATCCTGATCCACGCACGATCGGCCCCGACCAGCTGGCCGTCGATGCCGTACAGGTGATGGAAGAACTGCGTATCAACCAATTGCTGGTCGCCGATACAACCGGCAAGCTGGTCGGTGCGCTGCATATCCACGACCTGACGCGTGCCAAGGTGATTTGATGGCAGACCAATTACTGGAAGTGATGACCCGCGCCGCACGGATCCGGCTGATGATCTTCGATGTCGATGGCGTACTCACCGATGGCAGCCTGCACTTCGGTGCCGAAGGCGAACTGATCAAGACCTTTAATGTGCTCGATGGCCAGGGCATTCGTCTGTTACAACAATCCGGCGTCGCCACTGCGATCATCAGTGCGCGCCAGTCGCCGCTGGTGCAGCGCCGTGCCGGCGACCTTGGCATTACGCACGTGTTCCAGGGTAGCCATGACAAGCGCGCCAGTTTTGAAAAGCTGTTGCAGCAGACCGGCCTTAGTGCCAACCAGTGCGGCTTCATCGGTGACGACGTGATCGATCTGCCGATCCTGTTGCGTGCCGGCTTTGCTGCCAGCGTACCGAACGGCCATGCCGAAGTGCGCCAGCGCGTCCATTACATCACCACGGCGGCGGGTGGCAGCGGTGCCGTACGTGAGCTGTGCGACCTGATTCTGCGCGCTCAAGGCAACTACGAGGCGGCGCTGGCGCCGTATCTGTCATGAGTGCAGAAAGTTCTGCCAATCGCTTCCGGCTGGGGTTGCTGATCGCGCTGAGCCTCGCACTGGCACTTGGCAGCTTCTGGGTGCTCGAAGTCCTGCGCAAAACCGGCGGTACCGATCTGCCGGACACACCACGCAGCAGCCCCGACTTTTACGTAAAAAATTTCACCTTCGTCAAAATGGCGAAATCCCGCACCGCGCGTTACAACATTTCCGGCGATGTACTGACCCATCTGCCACTGGACGACTCGTATGAAATCACCATGCCGGTGATCTACCATCTCGCCAACAATCAGTCACCGATGGTGATGCGCTCCGAGCGCGCGCTGGTCAACAGCGATAACAGCGAAGTGCAGATGATCGATAACGTCGATGTCGACCGGCCGGCATCCGGCACAACCCGGAATTTCCATCTCACGTCGGACTATCTTTTGTTGCTGCCCAATGACGACGTGATGAAAACCGACAAGCCCGTCAAAATACTGATGGGTAACAACTTATTGAATGGCACCGGCATGGTCGCCAACAACGCCACCCGTCAACTCAATCTGGCCAATAGGGTGCACGGCGTGTTCCCACCGGCACCGGTGCGTTGATGTACTACCAGATCTTTTTTTGCACCCTTCACCAGGAATTTTCATGAAATCGCTTTTTTTTGCTTTTCTGTTCATGTTCAACGCGGCCATCGTGCCAGCCGTGCATGCTGAAAAAGCTGACTCCACCAAGCCCACCGTCGTCGATGCCGACCAGATGGCTTACGACGACGTCAAGCAGGTTAATACCTTCACCGGTGCGGTCGTGGTCACGCGCGGCACGCTTCTCATGAAGGCCGCGCGCGTCGTCGTCGTACAGGACCCGGCCGGCTATCAGTTCGCCACGCTCTATGCTGAACCGGGGAGTCTGGCCAGCTTTCGCCAGAAACGCGATGGCGGCACCGATCTGTGGATCGAAGGTGAAGCCGAACGCATCGAATACGATGGCCGGACCGAACTGGTCAAATTATTTTCGAAGGCAAAAATGCGCCGGCTCAATGGCAAGACGCCGACCGACGAAGTCGAAGGCGAATTCATTTCGTACGATAGCCGCAGCGAATTTTTCTCGGTCAATAATACGCCGGCAGGGCAGGACAGCAAGGCCGGTGCCGGACGCATCAAGGCCGTGATCCAGCCGCGCGTACCAGGCACTGCGGACACGTCAAAATGATCAATGCCTTGGCGACACCAGCGGATTCCTTCATTGATAACAGCAGCAAACTGATCGTCACCGGCCTGAAAAAAAGCTATGGCGTCCGCCAGGTCGTCAGCGATGTCTCACTCGATGTCGCCAGCGGCGAGGTGGTTGGCTTGCTCGGGCCGAACGGTGCCGGCAAGACTACCTCGTTCTACATGATCGTCGGCCTGGTACCTTCTGATGCCGGGGAAATCCGTCTTGATGGCGTTGATATTTCGCGCCTGCCGATTCACCAGCGTGCGGTGCTGGGACTGTCTTACCTGCCGCAGGAAGCGTCGGTATTCCGCAAGCTGACGGTCGAAGAAAACATCCGTGCCGTTCTGGAACTGCAAGTTGACGAGCAGCGCAAAGCACTGACCAAAAAAGTTATCAATGAGCGTCTCGACACATTGCTACAAGATCTACAGATCGAAAAACTACGCGACAACCAGGCCTTATCGTTATCCGGTGGCGAGCGACGACGGGTCGAAATTGCCCGCGCGCTGGCCAGCAATCCGCGCTTCGTTCTGCTCGATGAACCTTTCGCCGGGGTCGATCCGATTGCCGTGATCGAAATCCAGCGCATCGTGCGCTTCCTGAAAGAACGCGGTATCGGTGTCCTGATCACGGACCACAACGTGCGTGAAACGCTGGGTATCTGCGACCGTGCCTACATCATCAACCAGGGCGCTGTGCTGGCCAGCGGAAGGCCTGATGCAATCATCGCCGATGAGTCGGTGCGCCGGGTGTATCTGGGCGAACACTTCCGGATGTAAGCACAAACAACCATGAAACAATCCCTCCAGCTGCGCACCTCCCAGCATCTTGCGCTGACACCGCAACTGCAGCAATCGATCCGCCTGCTGCAACTCTCCACTCTGGAACTGCATCAGGAGCTGGAGCAAATGCTAACTGACAATCCGCTGCTGGAACGGCTCGACGATCCGCTGGACCACTCGGTACGCCTGTTGGCCGATGGCGCACTCGGAGCCGATGGCATTCGCCAGCAAGGTGCCAGTGAAGACGCCAACGCCGCACCGTCGCCGTCCGAATCGGAAGCGCCGCCGTCAGACCAGAACGATGCCGGCGACGCCACGCCAAGTACCGATGCGGACTGGAGTTTCGATGATGTCGCGCGTACTTCGAAAGCCCCGGAAGACGATGATGCGCGACCACAGCTGGAAGCGCACGAATCAACACTGCGTGAATTTTTACTGGAGCAGATGCGTGTCACGGTGAGCAATCAGCGCGACCGTGCCCTGGTCGAATTGATGATCGATGCACTCAATGAGAATGGCTACCTCGAAGACACGCTCGACGCCATTCTCGAGCGTCTGCCCGCCGAACTGGAGATCGAACCGGAAGAGCTGACCATCGCTCTGAAACTGCTGCAGAGTTTCGATCCACCCGGCGTTGGCGCCCGTAACGCAGCCGAATGTCTGGCGCTGCAAATCAAGCGCTTTCCCGACATCGCCATGGTCACCCGGCGCATGGCGCTGGCCATTGTCGACAACTACCTGCCGCTATTTGCGCAGCGCGATTTCAGCAAGCTCAAAAAAGCCCTCGACTGTGATGACGAGGACCTGCGCGAAGCCCAAAGCGTGATCCGTCAGTGCAATCCGCATCCAGGTGCAATCTTCGGCGGCGGCACATCGGATTACGTGGTGCCGGACGTGATCGTCAAGCGCACCAAGGCCGGTTGGCAGGTCATGCTGAATCACGACGTGATGCCGCGACTGCGGGTCAATGCGATGTACGCCAACATTCTCAAGCAAAGCAAAGGTGAGGGATCGCTGACGTCGCAACTGCAGGAAGCCAAGTGGCTGATCAAAAATATGCGCCAGAGATTCGATACAATCCTGCGGGTAGCTCAAGCCATTGTAGAGCGACAGCGGAACTTTTTTTCCCATGGAGCGGTCGCCATGCGCCCCCTTGTTTTGCGCGAAATTGCTGATACACTCGGCCTACACGAGAGCACTATCTCCCGTGTGACCACGCAGAAATACATGCTGACCCCGCATGGCATGTTCGAGCTGAAGTACTTTTTTGGCAGCCACGTTGCCACTGAAACAGGAGGTGAAGCCTCTTCAACGGCAATACGGGCACTCATCAAACAATTGATAGGAGCTGAAGACCCGAAGATTCCATTTTCTGACAGTAAGATCGCAGACATGCTGGGAGAACAGGGTATGGTAGTGGCAAGGCGTACGGTCGCAAAATATCGCGAAGCCCTGAAAATCCCTCCCGTCAACCTGCGTAAGGCCCTGTAGTTTCTGTAGTTTCATTTGTCATGTTGTACTGTCGCTGTGTTCGAAGCACCCCAGCCGTAGCGGGGCCATCTCCGAACCTCCATCGGCATTATTCAAAGGAGCGCTGTATGAATCTCACAATCAGTGGACATCATCTCGAAGTGACCCCTGCCATCCGTGAATATGTGCAAAGCAAGCTTGAGCGTATCAAGCGCCATTTCGACCATGTCATTGATATTGCCGTCATCCTGACGGTAGAAAAACTCCCGGAAAAAGAAAAGCGGCAGCGAGCAGAAATCAACCTGCACCTGCGCGGCAAAGACTTGCACGCCGAGAGTATTGCGGAGGATCTCTATGCCGCAATTGATGCGCTGATCGACAAGCTCGATCGCCAGGTCATCAAGTACAAAACCAAATTGCAGGATCATCAGCACGACGCCATCAAGCACATCCCTGAACCGGTTGTTGCCATCGTTTCCTCCTGATCGAACCCGCTGCCGGGCAAACCGGCACACTCTATTGAGGGCGCATTGTTTGCGCCCTTTTTAATTTCACGCAATTGACTTGCACACAACCGAATACGCATCCCGACCATGACCGCATTCATCGAAACCCGGATCAACAACACGACAGGCACTATCACGCTGGATCGTCCCAAGGCTCTCAACTCGTTGTCGCTCGCAATGGTACGCGAGCTGACGCAACACCTGCTGGACTGGCGCGAGAACCCGACGGTGCACGCCGTGCTGATCAGGGGAAGCAGCGAAAAAGCATTTTGTGCCGGCGGTGATATCCGCTTTTTCCATCAGGCCGGTACGTCCACACCACAAGGCGGCAGTGCCGCGCTGGACGACTTCTTCACCGAAGAATATGCACTGAACCACCTGATCCATTTTTATCCGAAACCCTGGGTCGCCGTGATGGATGGCATCGTCATGGGCGGTGGCATGGGGTTGGCGCAAAGCGGTTCACAGAACCGGCTTCGCATCGTGACCGAGCGCACAAAAATGGCGATGCCGGAGGTCAATATCGGTTTATTCCCGGATGTCGGCGGCAGCTATTTTCTGTCGCGTACAGCAGGTCAACTAGGTACCTATCTTGGCGTATCCGGTGAGATGATTGGCGCGGCCGATGCACTACACGCGGGACTGGCCGATCTGTTTTTGCCGTCCAGCGCGTTGGCGGGCCTGTACGAATTGCTCGATCAGTTTGCCGGTGATGACCTGCGTGCAGCGATCCGCGCCTATGCCGAACCTTTCGCCATTCTGTGTGATCCGGCGGGCTGCAAGCTGGCGCAGAATCAGTCGCGCATCGACCAGCATTTCGGATTCGACAAGGTCGTACAGATCGCCGACTCACTTGCCGGTGACGAGTGCGCCTTCGCGCAAGCGACATTGGCGACGATGCAAAAGCGCTCACCTCTGATGATGGCCGTGACCTTACGGCAGTTGCGACTCGGTGCCGCACTGGATCTGGCGGGCTGCCTGCGCATGGAGCGCACGATGGTGCGACAGGCATTTACACAGGGGGAAGTCATCGAAGGCATTCGCGCGGTGGTCATCGACAAGGATAACCAGCCGCACTGGCAGCCAGCCGAACTGGGACACGTCACTGACGCGATGGTCGATCACTTCTTTGCACCGGCCTGGCCTGATCACGCGCACCCGCTGCGTGATCTGGTCGATCAGTGACAACTGCGTTCGCGCTGGCCGATCAGTTCAGAGTTCGTCCATCATGAATATCCGCCGGTGCTCGCGGATCGCATAGCGGTCTGTCATGCCGGCGATGTAGTCTGCCACTTTGCGTACCTGACTGGTGGTATCGCCTTCACGCGACTCGTAATCCGGGGACAGCAGGCCGGGCTCGGCCATGAATGCGGTGAACAGATCAGTGACGATGCGGCGCGCCTTGCTGGTCATCCGGTTGACCAGATAATGGCGGTACAAATTCTCGCGCAGGAATTGCTTGAGCAGCGTTGCCTGGGTTTGCATTGCCGGTGAAAAAGCGATCAGAGGCGGCGCATTGCGCACATCGTCGACGCTGTCGAGCCGAACCTGCCGGATGCGCTCGCATGACGTGTCGATCAGGTCGACCACCAACGCGTTAATCATGCGGCGTATCGTTTCGCTGATCGCGCGGCGGCCGCTGATACCCGGATAAGCCTGCTCGACTTGCTGCCGATGGCGCGCATACAGGTCGATCTGGCCGAGCTGCACCTCGGTGATCAAGCCGGAACGCAGACCGTCATCAATATCGTGATTGTTGTAGGCAATTTCATCGGCCAGGTTAGCCAGTTGCGCTTCCAGCGTCGGCTGCTTCTTGTCGAGAAAGCGCTGCCCGATCGCACCGAGGGTGCGGGCATTGGTGGCTGAACAATGCTTGAGAATGCCTTCGCGCGTTTCGAACATCAGATTCAAACCGTCGAAGGCGCCGTAACGCTCTTCCAGTACGTCGACCACCCGCAAACTTTGCAGATTGTGTTCGAAGCCGCCATAGTCAGCCATGCAGGCATTGAGCGCATCCTGACCGGCATGTCCGAACGGCGTATGACCGAGGTCGTGCGCCAGCGAAATCGCTTCGACCAGGTCTTCATTGAGCCGTAAATTGCGGGCCACCGAACGGGCGATTTGCGCCACCTCGATCGTGTGCGTCAGGCGGGTACGGAACAGGTCGCCTTCGTGATTAACAAACACCTGTGTTTTGTACTCAAGCCGGCGAAAAGCGGCGCAATGGATGATGCGGTCGCGGTCACGCTGAAACTCGGAACGCGAGGCGGGGGCCGGTTCGGTGAACTGCCGGCCGGGTGACAGCGCAGGCCGGGCGGCATACGCAGCCAGTACCAATTCATCATTCATTAGAAACTTCCCTTGATGTTCAGCAGGCGCGCTGTACGCAAGCGTGTAACGTCTGCGCCAATACTGTATCCGGTGCATTACGAATAACGGCACTGCCCAGTGGTTGCAACAGGACGAACTTGATCGCCCCACCCTCATTTTTCTTATCGACTTGCATCAACTCCAGCCAGGTCGTTAAGCCGAGATCAGGCGCAATAACCGGCAGACCGGCCGCGCCAACCATGCGGGTCAAGCGGTCGCGCGCTGCTGTGTCAATCAGTCCAAGCCGGCATGACAAGTCGGCGGCCATCACCATTCCGCAACCAACCGCTTCACCATGCAGCCAGGTACCGTAGCCAAGCCCGGCTTCGATCGCATGCGCGAAAGTATGACCAAAATTGAGAATCGCGCGGATGCCTGATTCACGCTCGTCCTGACGCACAATTTCGGCTTTGATTTCACACGAGCGCCGGACTGCATGCGTCAGTGCCGCCGGGTCCTTGGCCAGCAGTGCGCCCATATTGGCCTCGATCCAGTCAAGAAAAACGGTGTCGATGATCGCACCGTGCTTGATCACTTCTGCCAGGCCAGCCGATAACTCGCGCGCTGGCAACGTGTCGAGCGTTGCGGTATCCGCGATCACCGTTTGCGGCTGGTAAAACGCCCCTATCATGTTCTTGCCGAGCGGATGATTGATGCCGGTCTTGCCGCCCACCGATGAATCGACTTGCGACAGCAAGGTGGTAGGAATCTGGATCAACGGCACGCCGCGCATATAGCTCGCGGCTGCAAAGCCGGTCATGTCGCCGACGACGCCGCCCCCGAGTGCGATCAACGTTGTCTTACGATCGCATTTATCGGTCAGCAGGCCGTCAAAGATTTTCATCAGGTTGGGCCAGGTCTTTTCTTCTTCACCATCCGGCAGCACGATGGTAGTCACTTGCTTGCCGGCTGCGATGAGGCTGTATGTCAGACGGGCAAGGTACAAGGGCGCTACAACGGTATTGGTTACGACTGCTGCGCGCTCGCCATGCACATGCTGCCTCAGTAGATCGACATCATCGAGAAGGCCGGGGCCGATCGTAATCGGATAACTTCGGGTACCGAGATCGACCTGCAAACGCACAGGCTCCAAACGTACACAGGAAGCGTCAGGGGTGACAGGTATTAACGGTAAGACTGGAATCGACATGGGCTCGGAATTCATTGTGGTATCGGCGCAGCGGGCTGGCACCAGCCCAAGCTGCGTCAGAATAGTGTTGACCAAAAATTGTACATTGGGACGCCCGGTATCGATCACGATATCCGCAATCGCGGTGTACATCGGCTCACGATGACGGGATAGCTCTTCGAGCCGGCGACGCGGATCCGGCCCCTGCAACAAAGGCCTGTTCTTGTCATGGCTGGTGCGATGGAGAATGCTGTTAATACTGGCACGCAGGTAGATGACCGTACCGCGCTCAGCAAGCATGGCGCGACTGGCTTCATTGAGGATCGCTCCACCGCCGGTGGCGAGCACAATATCGTCGAGCGCAGTGAGGTCACTGATGACTTCCGCTTCACGCTGGCGAAACGCAGCTTCGCCTTCGACTTCGAAAATCACCGGAATCGACGCCCCTGTTCGCGCCTCGATTTCGTGATCAGAATCAATGAACCGTTTGTTGAGCTTTCTTGCCAGGGCCCGGCCAACCGTCGTTTTGCCGGAGCCCATTAACCCGATGAGAAAAATGTTTCGTGTCACGTCATTTCAGTCTTTAAAACAGCCTCGCATCTTGCAGTACAAGACGGGCATTCACTGGGATGCCCGTCACAAACTAGAACTCGCAATGCGCTGACTTATGGATGCGTTGATTGCGCAGAAACAGGTGGCGGCGCGTAAGAAACACCATACCACCTGAAAAGTAGTGAAGACCAGCTTACGGCGTCAACGTTAATGTTTGTGAGGTGATCACGCCTCCGGGCGAAGTCACTTTAATGTCGACAAAATCACCAGCGGCGCAAGCTGGCGCTGCGATAACCGTTGCCGTCACAGAGCCGATTCTATTCGGAATGATTGCAGGTGTGACCGTCGCCGAGCAGGAACCCGTAGCGCTACCGGCGCGACCGGTAACAGCGATGGTTGTCCCTGTCGGCATACTGTTGCCGTTCACGTCTGCGACGGTAAATCCAACAGTCCCTGACCGTGAAGTAGCCGTCGCAGAAATAGTTGCCGCACCACTGGCAAACACCACCGTTTGCTGCGCCCTGACATCGGCTGCACCCCATACACCATCGCAGGTATTGGCACGCCCGTAGGGATTATTGATCGGGCTAACGGGACACGCCACGGCACCGGAACGGGGCACAACGAATTCGCCAGCGTCGAAGGTATCGTTGAAATTATCGTCGCGATAAGCATTACCGAGGTCTTTAAAAACCTCCCCGGCATCGTAGACGTTATTCCCATTGGCATCAGTGAAATCTTCTTCTCCCGGAGTGTAAGCCAGAATGGCTACCAAACCATTTGCCGGACGTGTGCCCTGCGACCGGATCGAAGTTGTACATGAAGAAGTTGATGTCCCATCCGCACGGGCTGGCACAACGCAGGTTGCCGGAACCATCACGCCGGAATTGGTGACGAAGTTCACGGAGGTGCCTACCGGAACGGGATTACCTTGTCGATCGGCAAGAGAGAGCGTGATGCTGGTCGAGATGCCGTCAACAGAGAGGCCTTCGATACTCAACTCTTTGGCAGCAATACTTGTTGCCGATTGGACCGGTACGCCGGAGGCGACCAGTAACGTATTAGATTTCGAATTCACCGATGGATCCGAACCAAGTACCGCGTTGACCTGAAGCGACGTCGGTATCGAACCGGAAAATACCGGAACAGTTACTACGCCGACACTGTTGCTTGTTGCGGAGACCGTCGACCGGTTGCCAATCGTACCCAGTGAGACGCCAGCTGCGGCATTGGTGAGGGAGAGATTCATCGCTTGATTCTGCAACGGATTGCCGCTGGAATCGACCACCTTGAAAGACACCTGCGACTGGGTTGCGCCAACCGAGCCAATCAAATAAATCAATTGAGGCGTGGCACTGACGAATTGAATATTCGTTGCCAGAGTAGGTTGCACGGAGATCGTTCCACTCAAAGACGTTGCATTTGCTGCAGCTGCCGTAATGTTCACATTTGCGCCGGCGCAGCCAGGAATCGTCGTGGAGTTGGCCGTATAGGTCGACGATGCTTTGCCAGTGCCATCCGTGGTGACCGTTGCCGGCGTGACGGTGCCACAACTGGTGGAAAACGTGATTTGCACGGGCGTATTCGTTGCCACAACACCGTTGATATTCGCTGTGACCGAAACAGCCCTGGTACCGTAAGCTGCCAGCGCTGTCGTGCTTTGGACATCTAGTGCCGACAACGTCAGATTTGCGGGGGATAGTTGATAATCGGTCGTGCCCGATGTCAGAATGCCGGTACCGCCCGTCGACGGTACTATGGTCGCGGTCGCACTCAATGTGCCACCGCTGCCAGAAGACAGCGAAGCAGGAGTAATCTGAATCGTAGCGATACCGGTAACAGAATTCGTGAGCACCGCGCCGGACACAGGACTGAAAGTAATGAGGGTGGGGTCACCGGAAAAGGTAACTAGCTTGCCCAGAACCGGATTATTTTTATCATCGACCACCTTCGCTTGCGCAGTAGTCACGCCAGACGCATTTATTGACGATGTCACAGTCGCCCCGTTAAAAAGAGCAATCGTTATCTTCGGGGCCGTGACGGTGGTGTTAGTTCCTCCTGAGCCGCCTGATACTCCACCATTCGTCGAGCCTGCGCCGGTTCCACCTACGGTTCCAGGAGACCCTCCGCCACCACCGCAAGCACTTATCAAAAGCGAGCACGCAAGTGCCATCAATGTGCCGGTCAATTTATTCGTCATTTCATCTCTCGATAATGGTTGCATGCCTCACCCTCGAATAACCGAACTTACCAGCAGCAATCACCGTGTCGTCAGTCTGTCTGCAACAATTTTGGGTGTAATAAAAATCAGCAATTCAGTCTTGTCATTAGTCCGGCCTGTCGTCTTGAACAGATTGCCAAGTACAGGGATATCACCGAAAAATGGGATTTTGGTGACCGAATCCAGTTCACGCTGCGTGAAAATTCCCCCGAGCACAACCGTACCGCCATTTTCAACCTGCACATTGGTTTTTACATGCTTGGTGTTAATCGCGAAACCACCCGGAGCAGGGGCTCCCCGACTATCCTTGTTCACGTCCACCGATAGGATGATATTGCCATCCGGCGTTATCTGGGGAGTTACTTCCAGCTTTAAATTGGCTTTTTTGAACTCTACCGAAGTCGCTCCGCTACTAGTCGCTTTCTGGTACGGAATCTCTTCGCCCTGCTCAATCAACGCTTGCTGTTGATCAGCAGTGACTACACGCGGACTCGAGATGACCTTGCCGCGACCATCGGCTTCAAGAGCGGACAGTTCCAGGTTCAGGAACCGGTTTGCTGCGGCCGAAAAAAGACTGACAGCCAAGCTACCTGCATTCAAACCATTGATGCCCGCAGCGGGCAAACTGACAAATTGCGAGTTCGGAATAAAACTGCCATCGGTAATTGTGGCTTGTCCAGTTTGCTCACCAACACCAAGGTAGTTGCCGGTCAAACCGACACGGGTGTTGCCATTGAGCTGATAACCACTCTCACCGCCACGTGCAGTACGCAGGTCAGTGAAACCTAGCTTGGCCCCAAGATTCTTGCTGAAAGTATCGTCTGCCTCAACGATGCGTGCTTCGATCAGAACCTGACGCGTTGCCACGTCGGTTATCAATATCAACTTACGAACTTCTTCAAGCTTAGAGGTGATGTCCGTGACGATCAGCTTGTTGGTACGTGGGTCGATCGCAGCACTACCGCGCTTGGAAAGAATGCGGTTTTTACCATCACCAGAAGCGCTATCCAGTCCGAATACCATCTTGAAGGCTTCAGCTTTTTGATAGTTGAGCTGAAACGTTTCAGTCTTCAATGGCTCCAGTTCAGCAATTTGCGCGCGCTGTTCAAGTTCGAGTTTTTCCTTGGTCAGTAATTCGTCTTTGGGGGCGATCCAGATTACCGTGCCATTCTTGCGCATATCCAACCCCTTGGCTTGCATGACAATGTCAAGCGCCTGATCCCAAGGTACATCTTTGAGGCGCAGCGTCAAGTTACCGGATACGGTGTCACTGGTGATGATGTTAAGGCCAGTGAAGTCGGCGATGACTTGTAATAAAGACCGCACTTCAACATTTTGAAAATTAAGCGAGAGCTTTTCGCCCCGGTAACCTTGTGTGCCCTGAGAGAGCTTGTTTGGCTCTTCCTTGACTGGCCGCACCTCGATCACCAACTGGGCGTCACTCTGGTAAGCACTATGCTCCCACAGCCCCTTGGGCTCGATGACCATATGGACGTTATCGCCCTGAGGTGACGTCGTGATGAACTTCACCGGGGTACCAAAATCGCCAACATCCATGCGCCGACGCAAGACGTCCGGCAAGCCGGCCTTCAGAAAATCGACCACAATGGTCTGGCCCTGCTGACGCACATCTACCCCGATCTGGTTCGAGGGAAGGTCAACCACAATTCGACCCTCGCCCGCAACACCGCGACGGAAATCAATGTCACGGAGTTGCAGCTTACCCGGCGGTGCCTTAGTAAGCGGCACGACCTGTTCGCCTGCTGTATTGACCGGCGTGGCCAGTCCGCCGGAACTGTCGATAGTAACGATCACCGCATTGCCCTCCACCACCGTTGCATAGTTGAGTGGGCGCGTGAGATTAAATACGAGACGTGAACGCTCGCCGGCCTGCACCACATTTACATTGCGCACGTCGCCAAGACCGATCTCCCGTGCGGATTCGCCGGTCGCATTTGTGGTCCCGGCGAAATCGATCACGATACGTGCCGGACTATTGATTGAAAAACCGATTGGCGGCTTGGTGACCGGGTTTTTCATCACTATTTTGACGACGACATTGACGCCTTGTTGATTAGCACTCACTGTCTCGATCGCATTTTCCTGTGCTTGCGCCGCGCCTGCTGCGCTGATTAAACCAATGATGGCGCACAGGGCCAGTAGATTCTGCACGATCGCGCCCAATTTGCCGGACTGCTGTTTTAACACGGTCATTTCTTGGCCTCCTGCAGCTCTAACTTCGCTTTGCGTTCGACCCACTCGCCGGACGCATCCTGAACAATTTCTTTCAGCTCAACGGCTGTTTCGGTAATACCCGACACCCTGCCGAAATTCTGCCCTATGTAATTCCCTGCTTTGACCTGGAACAACGTCTTGTCAGCCAGTATCAGTGCGTAATTCAAACCCGGCTTCTGAAGGGTACCCACCATTTTGAGTACATCAATCGGATAAGCTTCAAGCGGTTCACGCCGACGCTCCAGATCCGGCTTCATCCCTGAACTGTTAGCTTGAAGTTTCGCAAACGCAATGGCGAGCTTGCTCGGGCTATAAGGA
Organism: Bradyrhizobium sp.; assembly: GCA_047621665.1. Taxonomy (GTDB): domain Bacteria; phylum Pseudomonadota; class Gammaproteobacteria; order Burkholderiales; family Burkholderiaceae_D; genus Actimicrobium. The sequence goes on from JBLHMB010000020.1 coordinate 33,365, forward strand.
TCGACCAAATTTTTCGCCTCATAGGAAAACGGTGTGAATTTCTTCGGCGGCGACAAGGTCGGGATAGATACCTTGGTTTGCTGACGAACACCGTCCATCCATGACTTAATTTCTGGCACGCCATTGTCGCCGCATCCCGCCAAACTTAGAATGAGTGCGAGCGCAAATGCGCCGGCTCCCGGGCGATACCAGCTGATCATGGCTTGCTCCCCTTCTTCTCGTTGGCTAATTTACGTTGCGCGAGGATTTCCTCTTGATCCAGGTAGCGAAACGTCTTTGCAATGGCTTGCAGCGTCAAGGAACCTGTCGTGCCTGCAGTCAAATTCATGTTGTTGAGCGTGACAATACGCGGCAGATTGGCAATGTCACTAGTGAAGGCACCGACATCATGGTAATTTCCGGACACTTTGATATCGATCGGCAATTCGGCATAGTAATCGCGTACAACAACCTGACCTGGCTTGAACAGTTCGAACTGCAAGCCACGCCCGACACCCGCCTGGTTGATGTCCGACAGAAGTGCATCCATTTCTGCCTTGCTCGGCAACTGTTTTTCCAACGTTGCAACGTACTCGCGGACTTGTATTTTTTGCTTACGCAAACCGTCGAGATTGATGGATTGCTGAACTTTTATCTTGTAATCATTTTTAAGCGTGAGTTCGGCAGCCTCGCCCGCATCGAGCTCCTCGATTTGCCCGCTCCAGTAAAGAAACCACCCCAGCACCATTGCAAGGACCAGTACACCCGCCCCGCACAGCAGGCGTGGCGCAAGTGGCCAGAGGCCAGGATTGCGTCCGTTCAAGCCTTGGAACTGGTCGGCCAGCGAGGCTCCGAAGTTCTTTAAATCTGCCATCTCGGGACTTTCATTTATTTAGGTGGGACCGATACTGCTGGTGTAGGGCCGGTTGCCTTTTCTGTGGCTTTAGCACCGGCAAGTTGATCGTTGTCACGCGGTCGCTTAATACCCACGTTCACGGTGAAATCAAATACCCGCTTCGCGTCCTTACCTTGACCAATATTCGCCGCCCTAATTTCGATCAAATCAGGACGCTCCAACCAGGAGGAATTATTCCCGAGATTTCGTAGAAGCTCTGATACGCGCTCATTGGACTGAGCGTAGCCATTCAAGACAACACGCTGTCCTTCCTGTTTGAATGCACGCAAGTAGACGCCTTCGGGCACTTGCTTTACTAACTCATCCATCAAATAGACAGGCTGGTTGCGGTCCCCCTGTAAGTCTTCAACTGCCTGTTGACGGGCTTTCAGTGACTCGATTTCGGCTTTCAAGGTCGCAATTTCCTTGATCTCCTCATCGAGTTTCTTGTTTTCTGTTTTTATATATTCGTTTCGTTGAGTTTGAGCTGAAATTTTATTGGCAATGACAGCACCTGCCAACAAGACTACAAGTGCACCGACAACCGCCGTTACTCCCATCATTGCAATGAATGCATTAATGCGTTGTTTGCGTCGCTCTTCGCGATGCGGTAGCAGATTGATCCGGATCATTAGTCAAACCTCCGCAGTGCCAGCCCGCAGGCAACCAGGTAGGCCGGAGCCTCATTACGTAATTGTTTTTCCCTAATATTCGAGCCAAACTGCATGCCGTCGAATGGACTAACAATAGAAGTCGATATTTTGGTGCGACTAGCAACCGTTTCTGTCAGCCCGGCAATAATTGCACACCCGCCAGCAAGGAAAATCTCGTCGATGCGGGTATAGGGAGTGGAAGTAAAAAAGAATTGTATGGCCCGGGTCACTTCCAGCGCCGCATTATCGAGAAATGGCTCCAGTAACTCGACGTCATATCCTTCAGGCAAGTCGCCAGATTTTTTCTTCGCCTCGGCATCCTCATAGGACAGGCCGTAAGTGCGTACGATGTCCTGAGTCAACTGATGGCCACCAAAAGGTTGCTCCCGCTCATAAATGGGCTGACCATCGAGAAGCACCGAAATATGCGTTACCTGGGTACCTATTTGAAACAGTGCGACGATTTGGCCACGGCCGCCTTGTGATGAGCGGGTTACTAATCGATCAAGCGCAGCGCGGGCGGAATACGACTCGATGTCCATTACTATTGGCTTCAGTCCCGCAGCCTCAGCAACCGCAACACGGTCTTCCACTTTTTCCTTGCGAGTGGCGGCGATCAGAACTTCGACGTCTTCCGGAGAATGTGCAGCAGGACCAACAACATCAAAATCCAAGCTCACTTCATCCAGCGCGAACGGAATGTACTGACTGGCTTCTGTTTCGACCTGAAACTCCAAGTCCTCTTCAGATAGCCCGCCGGGAAGCACTATTTTTTTTGTAATGACGGAGGCCGGTGGCATGCCAAGCGCGACCAACTTGGCCCGCGTACCACTTTTTTTCCAGACGCGACGTATGGCCTCAGCAACCTGTTCGATATTTTCAATATTGCCATCTACGACGGCTCCACGAGGCAAGGACTCTGAAGCGTAGTGCTCGAGCCTCAGCTCATTTTTTCCGACCTCTGCCAATTCCACCAGTTTTACGCCGGATGTGCTGATGTCGAGGCCTATCATTGGCGCATTTTTGCTGCCGAATAATGATCCGAGATCAAGAGCCAAAACTACCCCCCTGCAAACACTGTTTTTATATGAATTAGATTCGCTGAATACAATTCAAAACATCCCGCAAACCTAATTAATCTGTGACCCACATCTTGTTTGAAAACCGGTACTTATTTTCAGTTCTTTAAGGTACATGAAATCCTAGCAATAACATCGGAAAAGTAAAAGTAATTTCCACTAAGTAATTTGCAATGTCGTTGTCAAAAGCCGACGAGCATTACCGTAGGGACCAGACCAGAGAGCGTTTTCGATACCGGTTAAAGTGCTTGAAACCTACCGTTATAATAATAAAGCCATGATCACCTTCCATTCAGAATGACCACTAAAAAATCTCCTGCCCCCGCGCCATCACAAGACGGCCCCGTTCAGCCGGCTTCAGGCCTGCTCAAAACAATACTGATTGTCCTGGCCGGGACCGGAGCAGGGTTAGCCGCCGCGGCAGCATTGATTATCGGGTTCACGCTCACTCTGGCCTATCCGAAATTACCTCCCCTCGATTCGCTGACTGACTATCGCCCGAAAATTCCACTTAGAATCTTTTCATCCGACAACGTGTTGCTCGGTGAATTTGGTGAAGAGCGACGCAACCTGGTTCGCATCAAAGATATCCCGGAAATAATGAAAAAAGCCGTTCTTGCTATCGAGGATGATCGCTTTTACGAGCACGGAGGAGTCGACTATCTTGGTATTCTGAGGGCGACACTGCACAATCTGACGGGAGGAGCCCGACAAGGCGCGTCAACTATCACGCAACAAGTCGCCCGAAATTTTTTCCTATCAAGCGAACAAACTCTCAAGCGCAAAGCCTATGAAATTTTGCTTGCCTGGAAAATCGAGCAAAACCTAACAAAGGACCAGATTCTCGAGGTGTACCTTAACCAGATTTATCTAGGACAGCGCGCCTACGGATTTTCTTCTGCAGCCCAAATTTATTTCGGAAAAAAATTGCAGGACCTGTCAATTGCTGAATCAGCGATGCTTGCAGGGCTCCCGAAGGCCCCATCCGCTTACAACCCGGTCGTCAACCCGAAACGGGCAAAAGCGCGTCAACAATACATTCTTGTTCGGATGCATCAACTCGGCTACATCACCGAAACACAGTTCAAGGAAGCACAGCGGGAAGTGCTAAAAATCAAGACAGACACCACAGAATTCGGGTTGCATGCCGAATACGTAGCTGAAATGACCCGACAATTGGTCTACGAACAGTTCAAGGAAGAAACTTACACTCGTGGACTGAGTGTTTTCACCACCATCACGAAAGCAGATCAGGATGCGGCATACATTGCGTTAAGGCGTGGTGTGATGGACTATGAAAAACGACACGGCTACCGGGGACCGGAGGGCTTTATGGACATCCCGGCTGCCAAGGATGAAGCTGAAGATGCCATTGAAGTCGAACTGGCCGACCATCCGGATAGCGATGACATCATCGCGGCAGTAGTGCTTGACGCATCGTCAAAAAGCGTTCGTGCCGTACTCGCATCCGGTGAAGAAATTGCTATTACGGGAGCTGGACTTTCCTTCGCAACGAACCTGCTGAGTGACAAGGCACCACCAAATCGCCGCGTCAAACGCGGTGCCATTATCCGTGTCATCCAAGAGGGCCAATCCTGGAGCATTACGCAGATGCCCGAGGTGCAATCGGCGTTCGTATCAGCCAGTACTGAAGACGGGGCAATACGCGCACTAGTCGGCGGCTTCGACTTTAACCGCAACAAGTTCAATCACGTCACCCAGGCATGGCGTCAGCCAGGCTCCTCATTCAAGCCATTCATTTATTCTGCATCGCTGGAAAAAGGTTTATCACCGTCGACCATTATCAATGACGCGCCAATTAGCTTCGGTGCCGGCCAAACCGGAGGCCAAGCGTGGGAACCCAAGAACTACGATGGCAAATATGAAGGTCCGATGACTATGCGACGCGGCTTGACCAAATCGAAAAATATGATTTCGATCCGCATCCTCAGCAAGATTGGAGCGAAATATGGTCAGGAATACACCACTCGTTTCGGATTCGATGCAGAAAAAAACCCTCCTTATCTAACGCTCGCGCTTGGTGCCGGCGCCGTGACTCCACTGCAAATGGCAGGCGCTTACGCCGTCTTTGCAAACGGCGGCTACAAGATCAGTCCTTATCTGATTTCGAAAATCATTGATAGTGATGGCAAGGTACTGTCGCAGGTCGCACCGGATAAGGCAGGCAACGAAGCTAATCGGGTCATTGATGTCCGCAATGCATTCCTTATGGACAGCATGCTCAAAGATGTCGTCAAATCCGGCACGGCGACAAAAGCACTGATACTTAACCGCAGCGATATCGGTGGTAAAACCGGAACAACCAATGACTCTTTCGATGCGTGGTTTGCGGGTTATCAGCAAAAATTGGTCGGTATTGCCTGGATTGGTTTCGATCAGCCAAAAAATTTGGGCAATCGCGAAACCGGAGGTGGGTTAGCGCTGCCAATTTGGATCAACTATATGCAAAAAGCCTTGAAGGATGTACCGATTGACGAGCGTGAGGTACCACCGGGTCTTATTCAGGCCAATGGTGACTATTTCTATGCGGAGAACCCTCCCGGCATGGGCGTTGGAAGCCTGGGGGTTAGCGACCAACCGGGCCCTGGAGCGGACTCCGAAAAAATTCGAGACGCAGTGAAGAATGAACTGTTTTAACTTTCTTGTGCGGAGAGCGTAACGTCTGCGCCGCCTTGTTGGCTGATCATTGCTGACAAAGCAGTGAACAATTCAGAGTCGTCACGTGTATTGCGCCACTGCTGTCCGTCATGTTTATAGTGGAAACCGCCAGATTTGGCGGCGACCCACATTTCGCGCATCGGTGCTTGGCTGTTAACAATAATCTTCGAACCGTTCTCAACAAATTCAATTTCCAGTACGTTGCCACTACGACTGCATTCGACATCGACCGCATCGACAATGTCAGGCAGCTCGAGCCCGGTCTCAATCGCACGTAATACGGCATCTGCCAAGGTCAGGAATTCGGATTCCGTCATGATAAACTCCAATTGATAATTCAAAACGAGATTCTAACGTGAAGCACTCTTCCCTTTTGCACCACCTGTTTTTTCCAGCGCTCACCCTGACTGTCGGGATTGTCCTCGGCGGTTGTGGTCAGCGTGGTCCATTGACGCTTCCGGTCAAGCCGCCAACACTCTCGACGACTCCAACGCCCCCGGCATCATCGGCTAGGCTTCCGGCCCCCGCGACTGAACCTTCCTCTAAATAGCCCTCCGCACCATGCTTCCTTTTTCTATAAAAAACGGCGCGCTATGCGCTGAAGACCTGTCACTGACGGATATTGCTAACAAGTTCGGCACTCCGACTTACGTCTACTCGAAAGCTGCTATTAGCAGGAATTACCTTTCGTATGCCAACGCCTGCCGCGAGAATGGCCGTACCGCGCAGACTGCATTGATTTGTTATTCGGTTAAATCGAATTCCAATCTAGCTGTATTACATTTATTAAGTCAGTTAGGTTCAGGCTTCGATATCGTCTCCAGCGGAGAATTGTTGCGCGTGATTGCTGCAGGCGGAGACCCGAAAAAGGTCATCTTTTCCGGGGTAGGAAAAACACGAGACGAAATGCGCTTAGCTCTTTCGCATGGAATCGCCTGCTTTAATGTCGAGTCGATCTCCGAACTGCATCGCCTCTCGAAAGTTGCGAGCGAAATGAATACAACCGCATCGATTTCGTTGCGAGTCAATCCAAATGTTGATGCCAAGACTCACCCGTATATTTCTACCGGCCTCAAGGAAAACAAATTCGGTGTCGCCATTGAAGATGCGCTTGATATCTATCGGAGCGCCACTTGCCTACCGGGCATCAGCATCGTCGGAATAGACTGTCACATCGGTTCGCAATTACTTGACGATGCGCCACTGCTCGAGGCACTTGATAAGCTCATCGAACTTATCGATGTGTTAGCAGCGGAAGGGATCATCATCCATCACCTCGATATCGGTGGCGGCATAGGAATAGATTACGAAGCAGAGATACCCGTTACGGTCGGTGATTACTTGAATCGATTATTTCGTAAGATCGATGCCTGGCGGGCTGACAAGTACAAGGGTGTACCTATCAAGGTGCTGTTCGAGCCGGGCCGCTCGATTGTCGGAAACGCCGGCGTGCTGCTAACGCGAGTTGAATATCTGAAACCCGGGAGCGAAAAGAATTTTGCCATCGTCGATGCGGCGATGAACGATCTGATGCGTCCAGCCATGTACCAGGCTTGGCATGGCGTTGAGCCCGTAGTGCTGCGCGACGGTAAGGAGATAACATGGGATGTTGTAGGACCGGTCTGCGAATCAGGTGACTGGTTGGCTCGCGCTCGCCCTCTGTGCATCGAAGAAGGCGACTTGCTCGCGATTCATTCGGCAGGCGCCTACGGTATGACCATGTCGTCAAATTACAATACCCGCGGTCGTGCTGCCGAAGTCATGGTTGATGGCAACATAAGCCATCTCATTCGCCAACGCGAAACGCCGGAGCAATTATTTGCGCTGGAGAAAATTCTTCCGTAAAAATGCCATCCGACTGGATACAGCCGGATGGCATTTTCGTCGATTTTTCGTCTTACAACGCCTGCTTGTCATGTAGTGGTGCGGCGGCGCCACACGATGCGCATTCCTAACAACATCAGCACCAATATCGCAAACAACAAAGGCTGGAACAGATTATTTTTTGCTGCTTTCATCCACCAGAAGTGCAAGACCCCCAGCGGGACAATTACATAAATCAATCTATGCAGCCATTGCCAGCGCTTCCCGCCAAGTCGTTTCACCATCGCGTTGGTACTTGTTACCGCCAGCGGAATAAGCAATATAAATGCTGCAAATCCGACGGTAATGAATGGTCGTTTGACGACATCTTTGAACATCGCTACAACGTCAAAAGCGTGGTCGAACCATAGAAACGTGATGAAATGCAACGTGATGTAAAAGAACGCGAACAAGCCCGCCATACGCCTCAATTTGATCAGCCAGTTCCAACCGGTGAGCTTGCGTAACGGTGTCATTGCGAGTGTCAGACACAGCAGATAGAGCGTCCAGTCACCGGTATTACGCGTGATGAATTCAACCGGATTTGCACCCAACTGATCGACAAACACGGCCACGACTAGCCGGACAAAAGGTAGCAGACCGAGTACGAACAAACCGATTTTTAACCAACGTATTTGTGTGGCCGACAGTGACTTGAGACTCATGATCAGAAAAACTTTTTCAGATCCATACCCTTGTACAGCGAAGCAACGTCGCTGTAGCCATTGAACATCAGCGTTTTGCGCTTTTTCGTAAACAACCCATCTTCTCCGATGCGACGCTCGCTGGCCTGAGACCAACGTGGGTGATCGACTTCCGGATTGACATTCGAATAGAATCCGTATTCTTGCGATGCAGCGACATTCCAGGCGGTACGCGGCTCATCCTTGGTAAAGCGAATCGTTACAATCGATTTCGGTGATTTGAAACCGTATTTCCATGGAACAACAATACGAACAGGTGCGCCATTCTGATTCGGCAAAACTTCCCCGTACATGCCTAACCCCAACAGTGCCAATGGGTGATTTGCTTCATCCAGTCGCAATCCTTCGACATAGGGCCATTCAAGAACCGGACTTCCTAAACCAGGCATGCGTGCCTTGTCAGCCAGTGAAATAAATTCGATGTATTTGGCATTGCCATTCGGCTCAACTTTTTTGATTAATTCCGATAGCGAGTAGCCGACCCAAGGTATTACCATTGACCATCCCTCGACGCAGCGCAGACGATAGACTCGCTCTTCAAGCGGAGCCAATTTCATCAGACTATCGAGGTCAAGCGTCATTGGTTTTTTGACTTCGCCTTCAATGGAAATAGTCCATGGACGCGGCTTGAGCGTTCCGGCATATTTCGCCGGATCCGACTTGTCAGTGCCGAATTCATAAAAATTGTTGTAAGTCGTGGCGTCCTTGTACGAAGTGGATTTATCCATCAACACGTACGCAGGATTCATTTTTCCAGTGAGCTTTGTGGCGGACGGTGATTGGGCAAATGCTTCCCGACTTGCCATTTCAAGTAACGCACCACCGGCAATGGAGCCGACAGCCAGTTGCTTGATGAAGCTCCGGCGCGCTTCGAAAATTGCACGCGGAGTAATTTCGGACGAATAAGGTAGTTCTATCCCGTTGGGACTGCGTTGAATCAGCATAATAACTCCGTGGCTTGAACTGTTGAGTAGGGCTTGGTCTGCTAGTACAACGCCAACCTTACACGACATTCAAACAATCAGAGTTCGCCGTAACTATGCAAGCCCGACAAGAACATATTTACGCCGAGGAATGCAAAGGTAGTGATCAGCAATCCGATCAATGCCCACCAGGCAGCAAAGCGTCCGCGCAAACCCTTCATCAAGCGCATGTGCAACCAGGCGGCGTAATTCAACCAGACGATCAGCGCCCAGGTTTCCTTGGGATCCCATGACCAGTACCCCCCCCACGCTTCGGCCGCCCACAGGCCGCCGAGGATGGTCGCAATAGTGAAGAACGTAAAGCCGACCGCAATCGATTTGTACATCACATCATCAAGTACTTCCAGCGCAGGCAAACGATCTACTAAATACCCATTTGACTTGAGCAGATAGGCTACCGCAACCATTGCGGCCAGAGAGAAAGTGCCGTAACCAACGAAATTGGCTGGTACGTGAATTTTCATCCACCAGCTTTGCAGTGCAGGAACTAGGGGTTGAATTTGTGCCGCATCACGGCTGACTGTGTACCACAGCAGGAATCCCACTGCGGCAGAAATCACCAGCATCACGAACGGGCCCATCTGGCGAGTCTTGTAATGCTCTTCGTAATAAAGGTAGAACAGTGCTGTAATCATGCAGAACAAGACGAACACCTCATACAAGTTCGATACCGGAATATGCCCAACGTCCACACCGATCAAATAAGACTCATACCAACGGACCAGCATACCCGTGAACCCGAATACGACAGCTGCCCAGCACAGTTTGCTTCCTATGGCGCTTCCGAAATCCGAACGTGCGACCAACCCCCCCCAGTAAAACAACGTCGACAGAAAAAAGAGCACGCTCATCCAAAGGATGGCCGACTGACTAGACAACAAGTATTTGAGGAAAAATTTCTTGTTAGCCATATCAAGCACGCCCCCGTACATAGCCATCGCTGTCAATGACAGCACTGCCAGTCCGAGCATCAAAGGACGGATCGGTTTCCATTGCCAGCCAAGCCAAGCAAAAACCGGAGCTGCCAGAACAAGGATTAATTTTTCGTAATAATCCATGAAGGCGCCAAACCGGTTCAGCGCGTAGAGTGAGCTCGCCACCAGCACCAGCGCAAATAGCCAGTCGGCAGGCCCGAGTCGCTTGAAAAACCCTACCGGTGCTGCGTAAGGACGTTGTTGAGTAAGTTGCATAATTTTCTCCGGTGCCGCACCCATCCGGGTGGTGGTAGTGACTGCGACGGGTTCAGGAATTTTGTGGCAGTTGTTGCTTCAGCGTGTCAAATTCATTTTCAAAATCGAGCGTAATCCGTTGTGAGCTCATTGCCATTAAAGCTTGTGCTTGACCATCAGCTGTTGAAGTAATCCAAACCCATAGTCGTCGCTCCCGGATGTACAACATCGAGAAAATACCCAGCACTAAAAACAGACAACCAAAATAGACCACCTTTTGGCCGGGTGCACGGGTGATCTGCAACACCGAAGCTTTGACCTCATCAAACTCCTTGAGTTGCAAGTATACCGGTGCGCCATAAAAGAATGTATCAGCATAGGCGTTGGTAGCTAACTGCAGAAACCGTGCATGCTTTTCATCGGCGGCGAGTACAGGTAACCCATCCTCCTGCCGGGCAATTTGCCATAGATCCCACAAACTGCCGTTTAAAATTTTCATAAAAATATCAGCTGCTTTTTCCTGCTCAGCCTGAGGAATACGTTCGAGAAAACGTGACACGGCAACGTATCCTGACTGCTTGCTATCTCCGGCGAAAATAGTCATGCCGCGCACCGCTGATTGCGCTAATTGTTTGCGAAGTCCCTGCGATTCTTCACTGGACTGGGGCAGCGCCCGCTGCGCATAGCTCTCAGCTGCCTGCTCACGCAACATTGGATTCTGGATTGCAGCGCGCAATCTCATCCACTCATCGACCGTATCGTTATCATCGGCAGGAATCCGTAGATAACGAAATTGTTCGGACGGCGAGTCCCGGACGCCCGCCAGGAAGACGTACCCGTCATCGGACTTTACCGACATCATGTAATTTTGATACTCGCGCGCCTGCCCTGTCTTGTCGCGCAACTTGTATTGAACACTTGGTCCTACATTCTTCAGATCTTTGGAAATAGCGCTTTTTGCGCCTGAACCGAGATGTTTTCCAAGACTTGCCGCAAAGCTTTGTGGCGCCTTTACTGACCGTAAATCTTCGCCATTTTGCGCCATGTTTTCGACGTTAAAGGGCCGGAAACCGGACCATTCAATGGAATACGCCATCTCCTTACTTTTCAACGGCGTCGCGTTTCCAATTACGCCGGACAACGGAAATGCCGCATCACTTCCCCCTGACATGGGATGTCCGGTCAGCTTCATCTTTGTGCCGCCATCTTCAAAACTGGACTGAAAAACAGACAGTCCCTTATAAATTAACGGGTGATTGACCTTGATGGTTGCTGGAAATTTTTTGCCGGTTTCATGGTCGGTAATCTCGACTTCACTAGCAAACAATTTCGGCATGCCCGTCGAGTAAAAATCGATGATGAAGCGATTGAGAGTAATCGTAAAGGGTAAATCCTGGATATAAACACCATTTTTTTGCGCAATAATCGCCGTGTTACTACTAGCGCCCTCCGGAATGAGCGTATTTCCACGGAAAGTAGGATTTCCGAGACCGAGTCGGTGCTGTGCTGAAATGTCCGCAATGACACCGTTACCGACGAACGGCGTTTTATCATGGAACCATCCTTGAAAACGAATTGGTAAATCAGAATCCAGCAAACCACCGATGCAAATAATAACAATAGCGCTATGCGCGAAGATGTATCCCCATTTATTTGCCGCACCTTGCTTGGCGGCTAAAAGTATCGCTTGATCTTTTTCAACCAACTTGACTTTGTAGCCTCGAGCAGTGATGCGCTCCGTCAACTGTGTAGCAAGTGCTTCTCGCGTTCCAGCAAAACTCCACTCTGCCTTGTGACGAAAATTTCGCAGTGATTGCTCCCGGACATTTTCTCGCCAACTACGCATGTCCTTTAGCATCTTGGGTGCGTTCCTCGTAATGCAAAACGAGGTAGAGGCAACAAGGAATGCCAGAATAAGTAAAAACCACCAGGACGAATATACCGAGTACAAGCCAATCTTACCGAAGACCTCGAACCAGAACGGACCAAACTGGTTCACGTAATTTGGCATCGGCTCGTTTTGCTTCATCACCGTGCCGATGATCGATGCGATTGCGAGCAACGACAGCAAGCTGATCGCAAAACGCATGGATGAGATTAGCTCGACCGACGTAGCGAGCCAACGCCGATCAGTTTTTAGCTGTACACCTGTCGTGCTTGTGGTCATAGTCACCCGGCATAAAAAAGGGGCGGCCTCAGCCACCCCTCTGGTTATTAGTTAATTAGCTTTTCTGAATTATTGAAGTCCGGCAATATAATCAGCAACTGCCTGCATTTCGTCGTCAGAAAGTCGCTTAGCAATGGTTGTCATCTGCACGCTATTCTTGCGTACGCCTGATCTAAAGCTCATTAATTGCGCGACTGTGTACTCTTGATGCTGCGCGCCTAGGCGGGCGAACTGGTCTGGTATCCCTGCACCGTTTGGCCCATGGCAGGATGCGCAAGCCGGTACGTTCTTTTCCGCAATTCCACCACGGTAAATTTTCTTACCGGCCTCGACCGTATCTTTGTTCTTCGCTGCACCGGGCTTGATTACTTGCGCACTTAAGTAAGCGGAGATATTTCTCATCTCGTCTTCAGTCAATGCTTTTGCGATCATGGACATGATCGCATTATTACGATCAGGCCCTTTGAAATTCATTAACTGCTTATACAAGTACGCTTCATGTTGGCCTGCAAGCTTTGGATTCTGTGCAATGGCGGAGTTCCCTGCAGCACCGTGGCATGCAACGCAAGCGGTGATGTTCCGAGTGGCATCACCGTTGGTGTAAATCGCTTCACCTTTGGCAACATCAGCCTTCACTACTTTTTTTTCTTCTGCAGCGTGCGCAAGGGAAGACAGTGCCAAGACGGCGATGCACAGTGATTTCACAGCGGGATAAAAAACTCGGTTCATTCAAACACCCTGAGACTTGATATTAAAATTCTGCCCTGATAGCGACGGACTTGCTACTATTGCGCTGCTCAATGTGAGCCAGTGGCGGCTTGATGCGAAGCCGCTTATTGTACAATAGCTTCCTGGCATTTTCGCCTCCATCACCGTATTTTCTGTTCACTCTATGTCCCAACTCTGGCAAGCCCGTTTTTTCACTACGGTGAATCATCTCCGTGATTTGCCTACTACAGTCGTTCCTGAAATTGCCTTTGCCGGCCGTTCCAACGCAGGAAAATCCACCGCGATCAACATCCTTTGCAATCAAAAAAAGCTGGCTTTCGCTTCAAAGACGCCGGGCCGGACGCAGCATATCAATTATTTCTCCATTGGTGGTGCGCAAATTAATCAGCACCGCAAGGATGTAACAAAGGTCGATGAGATACGGGCCTTGCTTGTTGATCTACCTGGCTACGGGTACGCTGAGGTATCTGGATCTGCCAAGTTGCATTGGCAAGAACTACTGGGTGACTATGTACAGCGCCGGGACCAATTGGCCGCGCTGGTTCTTATCATTGACGTCCGGCGCCCGTTCACCGATCTGGATATACAAATGCTGGAGTGGTTCGCTCCTACAGGCAAACCTATTCACTGCATATTGACCAAAGCAGACAAGCTCAATCGAAACGACGCGGCCTCGGCTCTACGTGTCGCTCGCAGTGTCCTGTCGAGTTATCTAGACACGGATGGCAAGCCATTTCCGTTCACGGCACAATTATTTTCAGCATTGAAAAGAACTGGACTTGAAGAGGCGGACGCGCGAATTTGCCATCTCGTTGGGTTATCACCGGTTGGTGAAACAGAGACATCTGTTGCTTCGCCATCAACAAAAAACGCTAGTAGTTGACCTGAAAACACGAAAAAATCCCTGGAGAAAGGGGAGTAACTCCAGGGGAGGAATGCCTTATCGCGAAGATCGATTCGGCCCCGCTCAGGGAGGAGAAGCGGGAGGCGAAATGCATCACCTGGTTCTATGAGATCTCACTCAACAAAAAGTTCCGACTCTCAGTCAAACTTACTTCGTAAACTATTCCCTCATTTCCCAACATTGGAACCTCTCGATCATGTCCAACCTCACAAACACCAGCCAGTTTCCAGCCCTTCGTATGCGTCGTATGCGCAAGGACGCATTCTCGCGTGCGATGATGCGCGAGAATGTCTTGACGCCCTCCGACCTGATCTATCCGGTGTTCATTCAGGAAGGCATTAATCAACGTGAAAAAATTAGCTCGATGCCTGGTGTGGAACGCCTTTCAATCGACGAACTTCTGAGCGTGGCCGAGGAATGCGTCGCACTGAGTATCCCGGTGATGGCTTTGTTTCCAGTAATTAGCAATGCGCTCAAGACACCCGACGGTATCGAAGCCACGAATCCCGATGGGCTCATTCCACGTGCGGTGCGTGAACTGAAAAAGCGCTTCCCGGAATTAGGAATCATGACGGATGCCGCGCTGGATCCTTATACAAGCCATGGGCAGGATGGCGTAATCAATGCCGCAGGCTATGTACTGAATGACGAAACCTGCAACTTACTCGTCAGACAGGCACTTACTCAAGCGGCGGCAGGCGTCGACATCGTCGCTCCATCGGACATGATGGACGGACGTATTGGCGCAATTCGCAATGCACTGGAAACTCATCATTTCATCCACACCCGGATCATGGCCTACTCAGCAAAATATGCATCGGCTTTTTATGGTCCGTTCCGTGACGCAGTCGGATCGGCGGTTAATTTAGGTAAAAGCGACAAAGCCACCTACCAAATCGACCCCGCCAATAGTGATGAAGCATTACGGGAAGTTGGCCTCGATCTGGCGGAAGGCGCTGATATGGTCATGGTAAAACCGGGGATGCCGTATTTGGATATTGTCAGACGCGTCAAGGACGAATTCAAAGTTCCGACCTTCGCGTATCAGGTGAGCGGCGAGTATGCGATGCTTAAAGCTGCCGCTCAAAATGGTTGGCTCGACCATGACAAAGTGATGATGGAATCGATGATCGCGTTCAAGCGTGCAGGTGCCGATGGTGTATTGACCTACTTTGCGCTTGATATCGCACGGCGGTTACAACTGGGCTGACAAGGCAGCATGGACATATTCCACATTACCGACCACCAAGCCACGGAGTGCAGCGCAGTGCCCTCTGGCTTGCCTGCTGAGGGATTTTTATGGATCGATGCTACCCGGGACGAAATAGCCGTCAATGTGGAAGCGTGGCGGGATGTTATCGAGCATATAACCGGTGTGGTGATCTATGATCTGCATTTGTCCGACATCATGAACTTGACGCATCCGTCCTATTTTGACTCGACCAATGATTATGAAATGGTGGTGTTTCGTAAGCTGGAAATGTCCACGAAGACTCCAGAGATAGACCGCACAAGTGAAACAGACAGCATCAAAAAAATCCCCCCGGTACTTGGTAAATTATTGACGCATCCAGTGACCTTTGTGGTGATGGACCGCGTTGTTATCACGGTCCATGCACTTGGCTCAAAAACCATTCAGACAGCACGCATCAAACTTCTCGAACATCGCGGAAAAGAAAATAGTAGCAGTCGGCACGGCCGACTTCCGGCTTCGCCCCAGGAATGGATGCTTAGACTTCTCAACGCAATGGTCGACCAATATCTTGATTTGCGACAACCATTAACGAGCCAAATCGATCGATGGCAACGTGCACTACTTAACCCGAGTAGACCTTTCAAAGATTGGATCGCATTACTGGATGCCCGCATTGCATTACGCAAGCTTGACCACTTATGTGAAGAGCAACAGGATGCATTACAAGAATTGAGAGACCACATTATTGACACGTATCGGGCAGCAGAAGACAGTCGGGACAAGGATTTGCTGTTAGTACGCATCAATGATGTCATTGAGCATGTCAGCCGGGTACTCAGCAACGCCCGCAGACTTGAGTCCTCACTAGAATCTGCAGTACAAATTCATTTTTCAGCCATGTCGCATCGGACAAGCGAGATCATGCGGACGCTGACCGTCATTACCGCACTATTCATGCCGTTGACTTTAATCACAGGAATCTTCGGCATGAATTTCGACGTGATGCCTTTACTAAAAGAAAAGACTGGTTTCTGGTTGACGATGGGCTTTATGGCAGTAATCGTAGTTGGGTTACTTGCCTTTTTTCGCCGCAAGCGTTACCTGGAAGGCCAATGAAACCCCGGTAAATTCTACGAACTTTTTATTTATTTGGCTGTGGGGTCATACGTAAGTAGGGCTTGGACGCGATATATCCTTTTGGATATTTGTCCTTGATAACTGCGTCATCCTGAATCGACAGAGGGATAATGACATCGTCACCGTCACGCCAGTTACCGGGGGTTGCCACAGCATATCCGTCAGTCAATTGCAGCGCATCAATGACACGTAGCACTTCATCGAAATTGCGGCCAGTGCTCATCGGATAAGTAATCGTCAGCCGAATTTTTTTCTTCGGGTCAATAACAAACAGGGACCGTACTGTCATCGTATCCGATTGATTAGGATGAATCATGTCGTACAACCGGGATACTGACTTATCTAAATCCGCAAGAATAGGAAATCCGACTACCGTCTTTTGTGTTTGTTCAATATCCTTAATCCACTGAACATGTTTATCAGCAGCATCGACTGAAAGCGCTATAGCTTTGACATTCCGCTTATCAAACTCGGGCTTGAGCTTTGCCGTGAGACCAAGTTCGGTTGTGCAAACGGGGGTAAAGTCTGCTGGATGGGAAAACAGCACAACCCAGGAATCGCCTGCCCAATCATGAAAATTGATTTTTCCTAAAGAGCTATCCTGTTCGAAATCCGGTGCAATATCACCTAAATGTAAAGTCATCTCAGTCTCCAAAAGTGAAAACTAACTATACCCCTGCCGGCTCCATCACGTAGTAACAGTTAAGGTATATACAAATAACGTTAAATCGAAATTCCGATTTCACTTTGAAGCCGTTGCTTCAAGAGATGTAGCGAAGCGCTCGGCATTTTGATAACCAATGACTCGTGTTCCGGACAACTCTGCCCCATCGCGGAAAAAAATAATGCCAGGCGGCCCGAATAAATTAAAGCGTTTCAGTAGCGCCTTATCGTCTCCGTTATTTGCAGTGACATCAGCTTGTATCAAGACCATGGTTTCAAGCATCGGACGGACACGTGGATCTGGAAATGTCAACTTTTCCATTTCCTTGCAAGAGACACACCAGTCGGCATAGAAGTCCAACATCACCGTTTTATTTTTGACTTTCTGAAGAACTTCATCAAGTTCGGCTCCTGATTTTACCCGCTCAAAATGCAGACTTGGTGCTTGCTCACCTCTCAAGTGATCCAACGGTGAGAACGCATCGCGACCGCCACTGAGCACGCCAAAAAGTTGCATCAAGCCTAGCGCAACGAAGACGATGCCCATGGATTTTGTGATCCATCCTTGTGGCTTAGATGACAACAAATACGCCCCATAACCAATCCCAATTGCACTCCATCCGAGCATTTGTCCTAATGGGAAAAGAAATGGCGAGACCATCCAAAGGGCAACTCCGAGCATTAAGACACCGAAAAACTTTTTCACGTCCTCCATCCATGCACCGGTACGAGGCAGAAGGATACCTGCGGAGAGACCAAGTATTAACAGTGGGACGCTCATACCGATCGCCATCGCAAACAACGCGCTGCCGCCAACCAGAATGTCCCGCGATTGGCTGATATACACCAGCGCACCCGCGAGTGGTGCGGCAACACAAGGCCCAACGATTAATGCCGAGATTGCCCCCATAACGAAAACTCCCACTAGTTTTCCGGAAGAGTGATTTCCTGACAGGCGAATGAGCTTTTGTTGAATGACTGGAGGAACTTGCAATTGATAAACGCCGAACATGGACAACGCAAAACCCACCATTAACAAAGCAAACAAGGAAAGTACCCAAGGATTTTGCAATGTTGCCGAAAGCCCCTCCCCGATTAATCCCGCAGCAACTCCAAGTAGCGTGTAGACGAACGCCATACCAAGCGAATAAGTAAGCGCCAACAAAAATCCGCGTTGCCGACTTACTTTCTCCCCCTCACCCACAATAATGGAAGAGAGTATTGGCACCATCGGCAAAACACATGGGGTGAGGGACAGGCCGAGACCCAAGATGAAAAATATAGGCAAAATTAGAAACAGCCGGCCACTTTTGAGCACGGAGGCTATACGTCCTGTTTCAGTCTCTGCGCCATTAGTTGAAACCGCTTCGTTATCGGTTAAATTTGCTAACAGGGGCACATGATTCACGCCCGGCGTGGAAAGCATTGATAGCTTTATTGTGCTGTCCATCGGCGCATAACAAAGGCCCGCATCCGCACAGCCTTGGCCCGTCACGATTAATTCAAACTCGCCTTGAGCAACAATTGGAATATTGAATCGCAAAGTTTTCCGGAAAGTCTCCACATTTTTTTGGAAGGTATCATCGAATTTCACTTTACCTAATGGAAATATCGCCTCACCAAGAGTGCCATGATTCGTCTTGAATTGAAAATGATCCCGGTACATATAGTACCCATCGGCAATTTTATAGGTAACTGTGACTACCCCTGGCGATGACACCTCAGCAGAAAATTGAAACGCTTGTTCCGGCTCGAGGTAATTATCTGCAGCATTCGCTGGGAATGATAAAGACAAGAGCAACAAGCTTAAAAAAAGGGATACCCGTCTAAAAAAATTAAAACCAACAAAAAACGATGTCATTCAAAACTTCCAAAAAAGCGGTGGGAGCGACACACCATAAGGGGAGAGCACGATCTTGGCACAAGCGGCTGCTTTGTGCTGAATGTCCTTTTCTTTCAGGACGCTCTTGGCGAAACAAGCCAGCTGCCGATAAGCTGCCAGCCATTGCCATTTCTTTTTAGAAGGAAAGGCCTTGTGGTTGTGCGCCGGCTTTTTCCCTGGGTCAAGCTTCTGTCATGGCGACGATAAAGTATCACGCTGTTTGAAGGCTTAGTTTTTATTGTAGCAAGTCGTTAGTCAGGATAACGCGGTGATGGCGCTGCAGGATCGCTACGAAGATGATGCCGATAACCGTGACCTCTCACTGGTTTATCGAATACTAGCCGTCGATCGGCAACGACCCGACAAGGTAGCGGCCTTAGGACCAGCCTGGTCGTCGTCATCGTTGAGCTCGAGCACACCCGATCAAATGGCATTGTCGATAGTGCTAGGGTAACGTTCAACAAGAGTCAGTACATCGTCAGTAAAGCGGTGTTGGTCAAGTGTGTCGGCCACTCATCACAGGTGCCGCTGGCTTAGTTAGCGGGTCGCAATTTCCGTGTTGGTAGCCGAGGCCTCTTTAGATTCGTCGTAAGCGTCCAAGCAAGGCATCTTGCATGACGTGATTTGGTGAGGGAAGTTGATACGTCGGACTAAAAATAAGTTCCCACTTGTTTTTAAGTGGGGACTTAAGCTGACGCTGCAGCGGTCTCTTCAACTGCAATGAGAGCAGCTGCAGGCAAGCTCCACGCAAGCAGTTCGTCGACTCGAAACACCGGATGCTCGGCGATCGGTGACAGTACGTTGCGCAGATACGCTTCAGGATCAAGGCCGTTCAGTTTAGCCGGGCCGATCAGGCTGTACATTGCTGCAGCCCGCTCACCGCCCGCGTCTGAGCCTACGAACATGAAATTTTTTCTGCCTAATGACACTGCGCACAATCGATGGATGCGACTAGCTGATGTCGTAGAATTTCCTGCTCACGTAGGCCTAGCAGGCGGCTTCTATACGCGGACCGTGACAGAGCCTACCGTAACCGGCAAAGCCGTCGGCATGGATGACGCCGTTGAAATTTTGCAGGTGTTCTTGTGGATGCTCTCCCTTGCGATCCGGCGAATAGGCCATCCACAAGGCAGGGGCGCTGGTTTGTCCGGTAGGCCGCTTGTCCCGCACATACGCCCAGAGTTGTCCGGTCAGCGTCTTGCCACGACCGGGTGCCAGCACCGGCACTGGCGTGTCGTCGGCATGCACGGTCGGTCAGATCAGGACATGGAGGCGTAGCGCATCGACCAGCGGACGCAGTAACCAGCTAACGCCACCGCCGCATTCGACCTGTGTCCAGCGCTCAAGCTCGACGCCTTCGCGTGCATAGATCTGACTTTGCCGGTAGAGCGGCACATAGCCGCCGTACTTGGCGACCAGAACATGTGCCAGTAATCCTGGACCGGCGATGCCACGCGCGATCGGACGGGATGGTGCCGGTGCTTGTACGGTAAGCGATCACCCAGCGGCGTTATAGCCACTCATTAAACCTCCCGTCAGAATCGAATGTTGATCAATGACGCTGAGGCATAATGAAGATATCAACATCACCACCAACAAAGCAGAATAATCAATCCACGTTGTGGCGAGAACGCCTTACCCGGTACGCCGTCAGCAGCCAGACTGTCGCTGCTTTTTGTCGCAGCGAATCCATTTCGGTGGCGTAGTTTTATCTCTGGCGCACGCGGTTGCTGACATCACCAGATGGTGTTGATGACGCGAAGAGCTTCAGTGCAGTATCGCCGCGCTTCATCGATCTTGGGCCGGTAACTGAATTGCGTTGTGCGTCGAGACGAAAGCCGGTCGCTGTCGCATCACCGCCCGCCAGACTCACCATCGAACTCGACCTTGGACATGGCGTCGTGCTGCGACTCCTTCAGTCCTGATGTTCTTCCCCGAAGGTCAGGTCCGCGTCTTCCTCTACGTAGAACCGGTCAACATGCGTCTGTCCTTTGACGGTCCGTATGCACTGGCCCGCCACCGGTTGCAGCAGGATCCGCTATCAGGCAATTTGTTTGCCCTTATTAATCGCCGCGCAACGCAAATAAAAGCGGTAGTCGAGCCGACATCAGCTTCATCGCCGGCATAATGGTCGGTAAGCTGGCCTTTCATCTGCCGCTGTATCGCCAGCATCAGCGCCTGCGTGACGCCGGCATTCAAGTTATTCGGGCATGGTTGACCCAACTCATGCATCGTGCCGTCATGCTGCTTGAGCCAATACACGATGCGCAGATAGCGTCGATTCGTACGTCGCGTGTTCTGGCCATGGATGAAACACCGATCAATGCCGGACCAACCGGCACCGGCAAGATAAAGGCTGCGTATTTCTGGCCCGTGTATGGCCCGCAAGATAAAATTTGCTTTCCTTACTACTCCAGCCGCACCGCCGGTCACATTCAGGAAGCACTTGGCGGCCTGTCGCTGCCGCAAGGTGCGGTGCTGCAAACCGATGGTTATGCAACCTATACACAGTACGCCAGAAAGATCGGACTAACGCACGCACAATGCTGGTCGCATGCACGACGTAAAATCTTTGAAGCCAAAGACATCGAACCCGGTCCGGCCGGGCAGGCACTGGAATGGATCGGTGCGCTCTTTGCCGCCGACGCCCACATCCGTTAACATCATCTGACCGGTGCCGCGAAACAGACTTGGCGAATCACCCACGCCAAACCCGTCGTCCAACGGCTCTTTGACTGGATCGACAAGCAGTTCGAACATCAGGGATTTTTACCCAGTAACCCCTTCACTGGCGCGCTCGCGTACTTGCGTGAACGGCGTGCCGACCTTGAAGATTACCTCGATGGTCCGGACGTACCGATCGACACCAAAAATCTGGAGCGCGCCCTGCGCATCATCCCGATGGGACGAAAAAAATGGTTATTCAATTGGACCGAGCTGGGTGCAAAACACATGTAAGCGCCTCACGAGCAACGTCTTGACCAATTTCGGTTCGTAGCAAATACGGGATTTAGCGCGAAGCGGTGCCGAGTTGTTCGGTCACATTCCAGGGCAGGAAATCATTGATTTGATTGATGGGA
>JBLHMB010000021.1:0-54234 GCA_047621665.1 Bradyrhizobium sp.
TGGTCTTGATTTCAGGCAGCAGGCCGGTGGCACCGAGCGCGCCGAGACGGGCGTTGGTGATGTTCAGGTTTTCGAGGCCCCAGCGCATTTGTTCGCCGGAGATGACTTTGCCTTTGCCGTATTTGCCCTGCGCCGTCCGGATCGCTTCGACGGTAGCAATCGCTACTGATACGCCTCGGTTGTACAGGATGGTGCCGACCTTGGCCTGGTCTTGCATGTTGCCTTTACCGGCGGCGTAGACGACTTTTTCGATGTCGGCAATCACCGGCACGGTCTTGCCGGAGACATTCCAGGTCGCGCTCATGTAGCCCTTGGCGGCTTCACCGGCAGGTACCGTGTCTTCTTCCGAGCCGGCCCACCAGGAACCGATCATCTTGTCGCGTGAGTAGCCGACTTTCTGGGCGGCTTTCATGGCGGTCTGGTTCATCACGCCCCAGCCCCAGAAAATCACGTAGTCAGGATTTTCCTGGCGAATGCGCAGCCATTGCGCGCCTTGCTCGTTACCCGGATGCGCGACTGGAATCTGCACCAGCGCAAACTTGCCGATCAGACTTTCGGCCTCAAGCGCACCGATCGGCTCCTTGCCATAGGCCGAGTCGTGATACAGGAAAGCGATTTTCTTGCCGGCCAGCGAGCCGCCGTTTTTGGTGGTGAGGAACTTGACGATGGCCGACGCCTGCATCTGGTAGGTCGTCACCAGCGGGAATGCGTACGGGAATACCGAGCCGTCGACCGCATCGGTACGGCCGTAACCGACCATCATCAGCGGCACTTTGTCTTCAGCGGTCTTGTCGATCAGCGCGTAGGAAATGCCGGTCGCCATCACGTTGTAGGCGGTGCCCTTGGTAACCGGATTCTTGTTTTTCAGGCGCTCGTAGCACTCGACGCCTTTGGCATTGTTGTACTCGGTTTCGCATTCTTCCCACGACAGCTTGACGCCGTTGATGCCGCCTTCTTTCAGGTTCACGTAGTTCAGGTAATCGACATAGCCGCCGTAGAACGACTGGCCGTTGGCACCGTACGGGCCAACGCGATAACTCGGGATCGCAATGAACTGGTCATTGGCTTGTGCTACCGCTTGGGTCACTGGCGCGAGCAGAGTCGCGACGGTGGCTGCGGCGAGCAAAATATTCTGTAACTTGGTCATGCTGTCTCCTTCATGTGGATGAGGTACTTTTTTTGGGTGCCACGGTAAAGACTTAATGCGGGAACGGCCACAGGCGCAACTTTTCCTTGGTGATCGCCCACATGCGTGCCAGCCCGTGCGGTTCGACAATCAGGAAAAAAATAATCAGTGCGCCAAACAGCATCATCTGGATATGCGAGACCGCCGAGCCGGACAACGGCAGGTGCAATAGCGTCGCCAGCGGTGGCAGGAAGTTATCCAGAAAAATCGGGAACAGCAAAATGAACGCCGAGCCGAGGAACGCGCCGAGGATGCTGCCGACCCCGCCGATGATGATCATGAACAGGATGCGGAACGACAGGTCCAGCGAAAAGCCATCCGGCTCGACCGAGCCGAGGTAGCAAAATGCGTACAGCGCACCGGCTACGCCGCAATAAAACGAGCTGACCGCAAACGCCACCAGCTTGGTTTTCATCAGCGGTATGCCGATCACTTCGGCCGCCACATCCATGTCGCGCACTGCCATCCATGCGCGGCCGGTCGCGCTGCGCACCAGGTTCTTGGCGATCATCGCCATCACCGTGACGATGGCCAGCACGAACAGGTATTTTTTTACCGGCGAGTCAATCGCATAACCGAACATTCCCAGTTTCTGGGCGCTGATGACGCCGGAGGAACTGTCATTCGAAAACCATGAAAACTTGGTCAGCACCCAGATCACGAAGAACTGCGCCGCCAGCGTCGCCACTGCCAGATAAAAGCCTTTGATGCGCAATGAAGGCAAACCGAACAGCACACCCACCGCGGCGGCACACAAGCCCGCCAGGATGAACGACACGAGGATGGGAATACCCTCGATGCGCAGCTGGAAATTGTAGGCCGCGTAGGCACCGACAGCCATGAAGGCGGCCGATCCGAGCGATAGCTGGCCGGCATAACCGGTCAAAATATTCAGCCCCAGTGCCGCCAGCGCCAGCACCAGAAATGGAATCAGGATCGCTGAAAACCAGTACTCGGAACCGAACAGCGGAACACCGATAAAGGCAATCGCCAGCACGATGGCGATGCCGATGCGGTCCTGTCGTAACGGGAAAATCTGGCTGTCGGCCACGTAGCTGGTTTTAAACTGGCCGGCTTCTCGATAGAACATGGATGTCTCCTGAATGTGTTGGGACTAAACGCGCTAGACGCGGTCGATGTGCTTGTCGCCGAACAGACCCGCAGGTCGTACCAGCAAGAACAGCAACGCGAACACATACGGAAACCAACCTTCGATACCACCGAAATTGCCACCAAATGCATTCTGCAGGACCGGTGGAATATAGATCTCGGCGAGCTTCTCTGACGCACCGATAATCAGTCCGCCGACAATCGCCCCAGGGACCGAGGTGAAGCCGCCGAGTATCAGTACCGGCAAGGCTTTGAGCGCCGTCATCGTCAGCGCAAACTGCACGCCATTGCGCGAGCCCCACAGCAAGCCGGCCGCCAGGGCGACAAAGCCGGCTACACCCCAGACAATGGCCCAGATATGCTGCAATGGAATGCCCAGCGAGAGCGCGGCCTGGTGATCGTCGGCGACGGCGCGCAAGGCCCGGCCGATTTTGGTCTTCTGGAAAAACAGTGCCAGCAAGGTCACCAGCACGATGATCATGCCGGAAGCGAACAGGTCGAATTTCGAGATGCCGATGCCGTAGTTATCCATGATCGATTGGATCGGTTCGTCGACAATGCCGAGGTTGATCGGCCGTACTTCGCTACCGAACAGTAGCGGGCCCAGACCTTCGAGGAAAAACGTCAGACCGATGGTCGCCATGAACAGCGTGATCGGCGGCTGGTTGACTAGCTTGCGCAACACGAAGCGTTCGGTCGACAGTCCGACCAGGATCATCACCACGAACGCACCGATGATCGCCGCCCACATCGGCAAGCCCTTGTCCATCAGCCCGACCACGGCCAGCGCGGCGAAATACACCATCGCGCCCTGGGCAAAATTGAACACGCCGGAGGCCTTGTAAATCAGCACGAAACCGAGTGCGACCAGCGAATACATCAGGCCGGTCAGCATGCCGCTGAGCAGGACTTCAAAGAAGAATTTCATGGGGTCCCTTTAGTGCGTCTTAGTGTGATGTGCCGAGATAGGCTTTGATGACATCCGGATTGGCCATCACTTCGGCCGGCGTGCCGTCGCCGATTTTTTTGCCGTAATCGAGTACCACGACGCGGTCCGAGATATCCATCACGACGCCCATGTCATGTTCGATCAGTACGATGGTGGTGCCGAACTGGTCATTGACGTCGAGCACGAAGCGGCACATGTCCTGTTTTTCTTCGACGTTCATGCCCGCCATCGGCTCGTCGAGCAACAGCAAGCTCGGCTCGGCCGCCAGCGCACGCGCCAGCTCCACCCGTTTCTGTAATCCGTAGGGCAGGCGTCCGACCGGAGTCTTGCGGATATGCTGGATTTCGAGGAAATCAATGACTTCCTCGACCCGCTTGCGATGGATGATTTCTTCGTTGCGCGCCGCTCCCCACCACAATGCATGGGCAAACAGGCCCGACTTCATGCGCGTGTTGCGACCGGTCATGATGTTGTCGAGTACCGTCATGCCCTTGAACAGCGCGATGTTCTGGAAGGTGCGGGCGATACCCTGATGCGCCACGCGCGTCGGGTTCATCGCATGGCGCTTTTCGCCATGGAAAGTGATATCGCCCTGCTGCGGGTGATACACGCCGTTGATGATATTGAGCATCGAGCTTTTGCCCGCGCCGTTGGGGCCGATGATGGCGCGGATTTCGTGTTCCTTGACGTCGAAGGAAATATCGGTCAGCGCTTTCACGCCGCCGAAAGCCAGCGAAATATGTTGCAGGCTCAGGATGACTTCGCCGGTCTGTCGTTGGTTGCTCATGAAGTTCCGATCAGGCTGCGCGCGGGAGGGCGGCGACAATTTTTGCGCTGCGAATTTGCAGGTCGGCGGCGACCATGCCCTGGCGGCCATCTTCGAACTTGACCTGGGTTTCGATGTATTGCGAGGTCTTGTCCGAGTACAGCGCATCAATGAGCACGGCGTATTTTTCAGCGATGAAACCGCGCCTGACTTTGCGCGTGCGGGTCAGTTCGTCATCATCGGGATCGAGTTCCTTATGCAGGATCATGAAGCGATGCACTTGTGATCCGGCCAGCAGCGGGTCGTGCACCAGGTCGGCATTGACCTTGGCGATGCATTCGGCGATGAGGTCGTTGACTGCCGGCAGCGCGGCCAGATCGGTATAGCCGCTGTAGGCCAGGCCGCGTCGTTCGGCCCAGTTGCCCACTGCCGCCATGTCGATGTTGATGAAGGCATTGCATTGCGTGCGCTGGTCGCCAAAGGCTACGGCTTCCTTGATATACGGGAAGAACTTCAGTTTGTTTTCGATGTACTTCGGCGCGAACATGGCGCCGTCGGCCATCCTGCCGACATCCTTGGCGCGGTCGATGATTTTCAGGTGGCCGTCGGCATCGAAGAAGCCGGCGTCGCCGGTCAGGAAGTAGCCGTCGGCATCGAGCGCTTCGGCGGTGGCTTCGGGCCGCTTGAAGTAGCCGGTCATCAGGCCGCGTGAACGCACTAGTACTTCGCCACTGTCGCTGAGTTTGATCTCGACGCCATTCATTGGCTTGCCCACCGTGTCGAGCTTGACGTCGCCGGAGCGTTGCATGCAGACCGAGACGCAGGTTTCGGTCATGCCATACAACTGCTTGAGATTGATGCCGAGCGAGCGATAAAAGTCGAACAGGTCCGGCCCGATGGCTTCGCCGCCGGTGTAGGCCACGCGCAAGCGCGACAGGCCGAGGACGTTCTTGAGCGGACCATAAATGAGCAGTTCGCCGAACGCGTATTCGAGCCGGTCGAGCAGGCCGACACTCCCCTTGCCATCCAGGATGGGAATGCCGACACGCCGTGCCACCGCCATGTAATGATGGAACAGCTTGCGCTTGATCCAGCTGGCGTCTTCGATGCGGATCATCACTTGCGTGAGGATGTTTTCATACACCCGCGGCGGGCCGAAATAATAGGTCGGGCCGATTTCGCGCAGGTCGGTCATGACCGTCTCCGGTGACTCCGGACAGTTCAGACACAGGCCCACCAGATGCGCTTGCGCATACGAATACAGGAAGTCGCCGACCCAGGCCAGCGGCAGGTAGCAGAGCACGTCGTCAGCTTCGGTCAGCTGGTCGAATTCGATCAGGTTAGTGGCGGTGGCGATCATTGCCGCATGCGAATGGCAGACGCCCTTCGGCTTGCCGGTGGTGCCCGAGGTGTACAGGATGATGGCGGTGTCTTCGGGCTGGCCGAGGTTGACTTCGCGCATGAAAAAATCGGGATGGGCGAGGTCGTATTTGCGGCCGATTTCTTGTAACTTGGTATAGCTGTCGAGTTCGTGCTGGCCGTAATGACGCAGGCCGCGTTCGTCATCAACGATGATGTGCTGGAGGCGCTCAGCCATTGCCGGCTGGGTCTGCTTGATCTCGAACAGCTTGTCGACCTGCTCCTGGTCTTCGACCACGGCAAAGTCGATCTCGGCATCCTGCAGCACGTAGGCCATGTCGGCCGCCGGTGCATCCTGGTACAGCGGTACCGGCACGCCGCCGAGACATTGCACCGCCGACATCGCCCAGTACAGGCGTGGCCGGTTGTCACCGATGATGGCCAGATTCATGCCGCGCTTGAAGCCGATCGCTGCCAGCCCGCAGGCCAGTGCACGGACTTCGGCAGCGACCTGCGACCAGCTCGTGGCTTGCCAGATGCCGAGGTCTTTTTCGCGGAAAGCGGCCTTGTGCGGCCGTTGTTGCGCGTGTTGCAAGAGCAGGTGCGGGAACGTGGTTCCCGTCGCCTTGGTTGTTGTCTCCACCATGGTCCTCTTATATTTGGTGCTACTGATCCGGCTCGATATGGTTCGATATGGCTCGATGTCGTTCTGCGGCGCTGCTCTCTGGCAGCACTCTGCGGGTAGTGTGGTCGTTGAAACTGACGCGACTCTTACTGTTTAACTGGTGTGCAATCGGATTGTGCACGATCAAATCGTGCCTGCACCACCGAGCCGTCTACAATGACGACGCCGGTTTTTTGTTTGATCAATACTAGGGCGTCAGCTTGCCGCAGGTTGTCTTTCGCATGACAATCGGTCACTTATTTATCCACTTTCGTTGACGCACCGCACCATGACCCCAGACCCTTCCAGCATCGCACAATTCCTCGACCAGACTTTCTGGGCGCCATCGCTGACCCAGTCGCAACGCGAGCGTGTTGCCTGCGAAATGAGCGAGCGCGTGGTGCCGGCGGGCGGCTATGCCTGCCGCAAGGCAGAGCCGGTCGATCAGTGGATTGGCGTCATGTCCGGTTTGCTGAAAATGAGCAGTGTCTCGCCTGAAGGCAAGACCGTGACCTTCACCGGCATGGGGCCGGGCGGATGGTTCGGCGAAGGCTCGCTACTGAAAACCGAAGTACGTCGTTACGATGTGGTGGCGCTGCGCGAAAGCCGGCTGGCCATCATGCCGCGCGCGACGTTCACCTGGCTGCTCGACACCAGCATTTCGTTCAACCGTTTTTTGCTGCTGCAATTGAACGAGCGTCTCGGACTGTTCATTGCGCTGGTCGAGTACGATCGCATGCTGGACCCTGATACCCGCGTCGCCCGTTGCCTGGCGGCGCTGTTCAATCCGTATCTGAATCCGCACAACGGCTTGCAATTGCAAATTTCGCAGGAAGAAATCGGTTACCTCTGCGGTACCTCGCGCCAGCGTGCCAATCAGGCTCTGCAGGTGCTCGAAAAAGATGGCTTGCTCAGCGTCGACTATGGCGGTATCACGATTCTGGACCTGGCCGGCTTGCGGGTTTTTGGCAGTTGATGCCGGACAGGTGTTGCCTGATTGCCTGTATCGTCGTTTGGTGTTTTCAACCATGGCGGGCTGTGGCATATTGGATTGTCCAGTTTTCTCCGCTTCCTTCTAACTAATCTGGAATCCTTTCATGACCTTTGCTGATGCCATCAAGACCTGTTTTTCAAAATACGCCGACTTCAGCGGTCGCGCTTCCCGCGAAGAGTTCTGGTACTTTGCCTTGTTCACGCTGCTCGGCAGTCTTATCCTGAACATGATTGACAACACGGCCAGCGTCGTGTTTTCGCTGGTGACGGTAATCCCGTCGACGGCTGCCGCCAGCCGTCGCCTGCACGACACCAACCGCAGCGGCTGGTTGCAGTTGTTGTGGCTGGTGCCGCTCATTGGCTGGATCATCGTCGTGATCTTCATGGCGCAGCAAGCGAAAGAACCCAACCAGTTCGGCCCTTCACCGGACACGTCTTTGTCGTAACACTGAACGGAGCTCCTCATGCCCACGGAACCGAATGCTGTTGCTGAAATCGTCTTGCTGCGCCAGCAGCTCGCTGCCAGTGAAGAAGAACTACGGGCCTTGCGTTCCGGTATCTCCTCACTGATGCGGCACGATGCACTGACCGGCGTGTTGAATCGGCGTAGCCTGATCGAAACGTTGGGCGCGGAACTGCAGCGTTCGCACCGCACGGGCCAGCCATTTTGCCTGGCTATCGTCGATCTCGATCATTTCAAGCACATCAATGAACAATGCGGCATGGCGATTGGCGATCGGGTACTCAAAACCGTGTCGGAGACGGCCCAGAATTTATTGCGGGGCATGGATTGTTTTGGCCGGCTCGGGGGCGAGGAGTTCGGCATCGTGATGCCGGCAACCTGGCTCGACAGCGGTGTCACGGCAATGACGCGCCTGCACGCTGCTGTTGCTGCCTGCGACTGGCCCGGCATCACTGGCATGACCGATGGAACGGTGGTCACGTTTTCGGCAGGCGTAACGATCAATGCCCCCGCAGACAGCGTCAGTTACCTGCTGCAACGCGCCGAAGCAGCGCTGTTGCAAGCCAAGCTCGATGGCCGCAATTGCACGGCTGTTTTAGAAGAACCTTTACCTGATATGACGGACCCTGATGACTGACCCCTTACATGGCATGACCCTCGAAGCAATGCTCACCGCGCTGGTGGCGCAACACGGCTGGGAAGGACTGGCGCAACGCATTGACGTGCGCTGCTTCAAGAGCGACCCGAGCATCAAGTCCAGCCTGACTTTCCTGCGCCGTACGCCATGGGCGCGGGCCGAGGTGGAGGCGCTGTTCGTGCGCTCGGCATCACTCTGACTGGATCAAACAGCTTGCCAGGGATCCGATTCCGGCTCAGGAAACGTGGCGCTGATGAAGTCGATGAACGAGCGCACTTTGGCGGACAACTGGCGGCGGCTCGGATACACCATGGTCACCGCCACCGTGCCCAGATGATGCTGCGGCAGCAGGCGTACCAGCCGGCCCGAACTGAGATCATCTCCGAGCGTGAAGGACGAGCGGATCACAATACCCATTCCCGCCAGCGCACACTGGCGTAACAAGTTGCCGTCGTTGGACACCAGTTTGCTGGTGATCGGCACATCAACGCGCTGCTGGTCGATGAGGATGGACCAGTGATGACGCAATTGTTCGTACGCAAAATTAAGGCAGATATGCTGTGAGATGTCTTCCGGTTTGCCTGGTGCGCCGTGCTGTTTAATGTAGCCGGGTGAGGCACACAGGATGATGTCGGATAGACCGATCCGTCGCGCAATCATGCTGGCATCGAACTTTTGCAGCTCGATAAACATGCCGATGTCGAAGCCTTCTTCGACCAGATCGACCGCATGGTCCGATAGCGTGACATCGAGTTTGACGTCAGGGAACAGCAGCGCGTAGCGGGGCAGTAACTGCGCCAGTTGCAACTGGCCAAAGCCCAGGTGCGAGTAGATCCGCAGTGTGCCTGCAGGCTTGCTCGACTGGGACGAGGCCATCGCATCGGCATCGTCGACATCCTGCAAAATCTGCTTTGCACGTTCGAGATAGATCAGGCCGGTTTCGGTCAACGATAACCGGCGTGTGGTGCGGTTGAGCAAGCGCACGCCGAGATGCTTTTCAAGATCGGCAACATGGCGGGTGACGACGGCATTCGACATGTCGAGTGCCAATCCGGCACCGGCAAAGCTGCCTTGTTCAACCACTTTGGCAAAGACGCGCATCGATTGCAAGCGATCCATCGGGCATCCTGATTCTGGGTTCGGGTGCTCATTATTCCACTGTTGCGCAACGTGGTGATACACAAAGCCAAGCCGGGTTTTCTACTAGTCAAAATTTGCTGGTGACCGGCTGGACGCCTGTCACGCAAGTTGCAATTGTTGGGCGAGCCGGGCTGCGCGTTGCATTCCTTCTGCATTGAGGGCGAGAGTGGGTTCACCGCTATGGTTGAACAAGTTTGTTTCGCGTCGTAAAACTGCTGAAAAATTATTGGTGTCGTGACAGTGCAGTTGCTTGACGATATCGCGAATGCGCCACAGAGGCGTCTGGCGAATGCCCTTCGACAGGTCGGCGTAGCTGATTAACAAGGCGGCGTTGACGGTTTTTTGGGCCATGTTGTCGCCGGGAAGTTCTGTCAGGTGGGTGACGTCGATTGCCGGATTGGTCAGACTTACCGGCGGATGCGTGATGCTGATGAGTTCGAATTCAGGTTGGCTGTAGCGCGCCAGTTCGGCTTGCACGAATGCGTGCGTACCTTCTATGCGAATACTTCCCTCCGGGGCTTGTACAACAACATGGCAGACTGATGGCATCACTGTTCCTTCACTAGGGTGGGTGATTGTCATTGGAACCTGTCGATGTGTCGGCGGTTTCTCCGCTTGATGGGCTAATGTGTCCGCCGTTGCCACTTTTTTTTACATGCGGGCAGCGATCTCCCGTGAAATGTGGGCGTGGCAGCGCCAT
This sequence comes from Bradyrhizobium sp., assembly GCA_047621665.1. Taxonomy (GTDB): domain Bacteria; phylum Pseudomonadota; class Gammaproteobacteria; order Burkholderiales; family Burkholderiaceae_D; genus Actimicrobium. The sequence continues at coordinate 9,968 of JBLHMB010000021.1, forward strand.
AACTGTTGGCCGGATGCCAGATATTTGATTTCGAACGGCGTGATTGAGCGGGCCGGTACGTAGGGTTCGATGGCGACGTCGGTGACTCCGAGCTGGCGTAGTGCCATGCCGAATTCTTCGATATAAACGGGCCAGTTGCTGCGGCATTCGATCGTGCCACCGAGTGCGACCGCGGCAGGGAACGCCGGGTGGCCATGCCAACGGCGTCCGAGGTGACCGATCTTGGGCCAGGGATTTGGATAGAGCAGGTAGTGCCGCTCCAGCGGGATACTAGCCTCACCCATGAGGCGCCAGAAATCCGCCAATTCCGCCCGTAGCAGCAGGGCATTGTGTGGCGCCGGGCCGGGCCATTGAGTGTTTCGGTCAATCCGGTCTGCCGACTGGTCGACGCCGACAACGAAACTGTGGGGGAATTGCGCTGCCAGGTGATAGGTCGACAGGCCCACCCCGCATCCGGCATCAAGGATGACCGGCGGCTCGCCTGCAGCGCGCCAGTGCTGCACGAACAGATCAAAGGCTGCCCTGTTGTACGGCAAGATGGGTTTCTGGTACGGCGAGGTGACGTGCCGGGCTACCAGCCGCGCTAATTGCGCGTGTACTTCGGTCTGGCTGCTGGTAACGGGGCGGGAGTTGGCATGCATGCGGCGCAGTATACCTGTCGCCTGCATGCGGGCTTCAATCTTCAGTGCATGATCACGGGGTTATGCATCACCTCGTCGTAGCTGGCCAGAAAGGCGTCGAACTGTTCGGCATCCGGATTGCTGGCAATCAGTTTTTCGACATGCTCGCGAAACGCAGTGGCCATCGGGCCGGCGATAAAAATTTCGCGTTTGCCGGGCTTGTCCATGATTTCGTAGCCACCGGAGCGCAATGCCTCCAGGGCGCTGTCAGCGCCGAATTCCACGACACTGTACTGGTCACTGTTATAGATCAGGTTCATCAGATTTCCTTGGTCGGTTGAATGCAGACTGCATCCTTACCCACAGCAAGTTGGGCTGTTTCACGCAAATTCAATGGTCAGGTGCTGATGTCCGTGCCAAGCACCAGATGGGTATCATAGGGCGCAGTGGTCAGGAATTGTCTGGTTTGTTGCAAGTGCGCGGTACTGGCGAGGCCGATGAAGAGGTAATCGGGAGGACGACGCAGCACCCGGTTGAGTGTGACGCGCATGGTCAAATTGCCGATACAGCATGGACAGCCGGGGGCGATCCGGGTGATCGACAGGTGGTTGTCAGGACCCATACCGGCAAGCGCACCAGCGCTGTCCGGCATCCCCTCCAGAATAATGGCTACCTTGCTGTGAGCAGGCAGTTCGGCCATTGCATCGGCAATCACAGCTTCCCGTTGCCGGGCCGTTGACCCGCTGATCAGCGTGGTTGGCGTCATCCGCCGCGCTTGACCAGTTTGCTTGGCTCGACACCGAGTTGCTTTAGCTTGCGGTAAAGATGGGTCCGCTCCAGACCGGTCCGCTCCGCTACCCGCGTCATGCTGCCGCCTTCACGGACCAGATGATGTTCGAAATAAGCACGCTCGAACGCGTCGCGGGCTTCACGTAGCGGCAATTCGAACGGTACCGTGAATCCGGGTTGCACTGGTGCGGCGTTGGGGTCCCCCACCAGCGTTGAATTGGCTGGTGAGATCAGCGTGGTACTGACGATATGCTGGGTATGCGTATTTGCCGATACCTCGCTGATGAGCGTAACCGGTCTTGGCTGGAATGCTAACGGCCGTACCGGTTCCTTGCCGCGTGATAATCCTTGCTGGACGGCTTTCAGCAGTTTTTGCAAGGCGATCGGTTTTTCAAGGAAATTCATCGCACCGATGCGCGTCGCTTCCACCGCCGTATCGATGGTTGCGTGGCCGGACATCATGATCACCGGCATGGTCAGTAAGCCATCACGTTGCCATTCCTTGAGCAGCGTAACGCCGTCTGTATCTGGCATCCAGATGTCGAGCAGTACCAGATCCGGTGTACTGGTTGCGCGCACGTCGCGTGCCTGTTGCGCATTTTCGGCGATCAAAATGACATGACCCTCGTCGCTCAAGATTTCTGAAAGCAACTCGCGGATCCCCATTTCGTCGTCTACTACTAGTATATTTGCCATGTGCCGAACTCCCTTTTTCAAATGGTTTTAGTCTCAGCGTCCTTGTTTGGGGCGGATCCGATAGTAACTTACGGTTGCTCTCCTGGCGCCAACTTTAACAGCAAAATTAGTACTTTTGCACCACCTGAATCGTTTCTATTAAGAATATCTATGCGGCCACCATGTTCATCGACGATTTTTTTCACCGTCGCCAGTCCAAGCCCCGTCCCGCGCGGTTTCGATGTGACATACGGCTCGAATGCCCGGTTAAGAATTTTTGCCGAAAACCCGGGCCCGTTGTCGCTGATGGTGAAGCGTACTGCGCGGCAGGTTTTGCCGTTTGCGCCCGGGTAATGAACTGCCTCAGTGAGCACATCGATGCGTGGGGCAGCACTTTCAGCGGGGCGGTCAATGACGGCATCTTGCGCATTTTGCAGCAGGTTATGGATTACCTGCCGCAACTGGGTTGCATCTCCCATGACCAACGGTAAATCAGGCATCAGGACGGCATTGATGACGGCGCGTTCATCGCCGCCGGTGTAAAGATGCAGGACTTCTTCGACCAGGGCATTGAGATTGAGTTGTGACAGCACTGCCGGCGGTGTTCTGGCGTAGTCCCTGAAATCGTCGACCATCCGTTTCATGGCATTCACTTGATTGACTATCGTTGCGGTACTTTTGTTCAACATGGCGGCATCCTGCGGCAATAATTTGTCCTCAAGTTTCATTTGCAGGCGCTCGGCCGATAATTGGATCGGGGTCAGTGGATTCTTGATTTCATGCGCGAGCCGGCGCGCCACCTCGCCCCATGCGATCGACCGCTGTGCCGAAATGACTTCCGAAATGTTATCGAAGACGACGACGTAACCGCTGCTACCTGCACCGGGCAGGCGTGATCCGCGCGCCAGCAGCGTGATGTCATCATCACGGTTGGTATCGCCACTGCGACGGGGAAGCTCGATTTGCTGTTGCCAGTGCAGGCCGGCATTGCCGTTGTCGGCGCCGGCCGATTGCGCGCTCTGCGCCGAAAATGCATAGCGAATCGCTTCGGCAAAAGGTTCAAGTCCGGCGATTGCCAATAACGGCTGGTTCAGCGACAGTTTGACGTCGTGCTGCAGGATCCGTTCAACGGATTCGTTACAGGTGACCAGGCAGAATGTGTCGTCGAGCACCATCACGCCTGCCGACATGTTGGCCAGTACCGATTCCAGATAAGCCTTGGCATTTTCGAGTTCGGTACGGTTGATTTCTACCGCGGCACGGGCATCGAACAATTGTCGCGTCATTGTGTTGAAAGATTGGGTGAGCGTGCCCAGTTCATCGGAAGTGGCCACGATCGGTCTTGGTGACAGGTCACCCTCGGCGACGGCTTTGGTCCCTTCGGCAAGCAGCAGAAGGGGTTCTGCCAGGTCGCTGGCGATCAGGAAAGCGCTGACGATGGCGGCAAAAATTGCCAACAATAACGTCAGCGTCAGTGTCACGATATAAATTTTACGTAGACCCGAGCGACTCAGGGAGCGTTCCTGGTACTCACTGTAGGCCGCTCGGAGTGCCTCTGCATTGGTGGCTAGCGAAGACGGCACCGGCTGGATCAGTTGCAGGAAACGCACCTCGGACTGCAGTGACAGCGCGTTGCGTCCGGGCGGAATTTCGACCACGACTCGCAGGCGCAAGTTATTGATGGCATCTGCTGCCGGTGGTGTGGTCAACGCTGCCGTTGCATCGATTTCACGCGATTCGGGCTTGCCTTCCATGCCGGTGTAGCCGCGTGAAAGCCTGGCCTGACGCAGCATGGCTGCATTGGGTATATCGGGCACGATGGTTTTGAGCTCGCCGCCATCGGTGGCAATCACGCGGCCACTGGCGGTGACAATGATGGCTTCCTGGGTGCTGCTTTGTTCGCGCCAGCGACCCAACTGGCGCATCTGGCCGCTGTCAGGCAAATCCGATAATTCAAGCGCGAGGTTGCGTGCTTTGGTACTCAGATCGCTCAGCGAAGAATCCAGTGCGGCACGGCCGAGATTGAGCCCCGATTCGAGCGCGGCTTCGACCCGCACGTCAAACCATGACTCGATCGAACGCGACACGAACTGCACCGATACGGTGTAAATCACCAGTCCCGGCAAAATCCCGATGACGGCAAACAGCAGTACCAACCTCGCCATCAGACGCGAACCGAACAGGCGACGTTTGTAGCGGGCATACAAGCGCGCCAGCAGCAAAGTCACCAGCGCCAGCAACGCTACCGTCACCAGCACATTGAGACCCAGCAACCAGGGATAGTGCTGGTCGAAAGATGCGGAGTTATCCGACGCGGACGCCAGCAGGAACAGCAGGATAGCGACAATCGCGCCGCCCACTACCAGCGCATACCGTAATGCTCGTTGCACGACTATTCAGCCTTGTAGAGAAAATTTTTCCAGTCCGACGACAACCGCCAGTCGGCGTTGTTGATGGCATTGACCTGAAACGGTTTTGCCAGTTGGGCGACATCGAGGCGCATGCGTACGGCAACCGTATACACGGCACCTGATTTGAGTGCGGAATTTTCAGCTACCAGCCAGCGGCTGGGACGGCGGATCAGTGAAAGCGCATCGTCGAGCGAGCTGAAACTCTGTTGCAGCCGGCCAAGGATCGCGGCATGGTATTGCCGTGTCAGTACGTTATAGGACAGGCGGATGGTCTGGGATTCGGAGATTGTTTTTTCGTCGAACCAATACCAGCGCGGTCGCGTCAGTTCGATTTCGGTCGTGAAATACAGCGGCAGACCGTGAGTAATAGCGTCTTCCAGCCCGCGATTGAGGTCAAACGCGAAGGTCGCGGACAGCTTCACACCGTCGTCGGTCGACTCCAGATGGGCTTGCACGATGTCGACGCCGTCGGCGCGTGCCGTTGGTGCCAGCAACAGCAGCAAAGCCAATAGCCAACTGCGTAGCAATGTCACCACGACAGTCCGGGCCGCTGGCATGGCTGCGGTATCACGTGCTCGCATCAGCTCGCCGGCTTCCTGAATAAGGCGTAAAACAAACCATCATGATCTTCATTAAGGGTTGCAGTTGGCAATAACTGGCCGGGGGCGGGAAGCCGTTCGGCCTGGTTGCGCATCGCAAATGCGGCAGCTTGCGCCTCGGATTCCTGCGGCCACAGCGAGCAGGTCACAAAGAGCAATTTACCATCGGGTGCCAGCATGCGCCAAAGATTGTCGAGTATGCGCGACGACAGGCCGGCCAGCTGCGCGGTGTCGGCTTTGCGTCGCAGCCAGCGGATGTCCGGATGGCGTCGCAGGATGCCCGACGCCGTGCAGGGAACATCGGCCAGGATGCGGTCGAACAGTTGGCCATCCCACCAGTCGGTGGCGGCAGCGTCACCGGCGACCAGTCGCGCCGGTAATTGTAGACGTTGCAAATTCTCTTCGATGCGCTTGAGACGACGCGGGTCGGAATCCAGTGCGATCAGGTCGAGCCGGGCGCGTTCCAGTAAATGTCCGGTTTTGCCACCCGGCGCGGCGCAGGCATCCAGCACACGCATGCCATCTTGCACATCGAGCAGCGGTGCGGCTAACTGCGCTGCGCCATCCTGTACCGAAACTAGTCCTTCCATAAAGCCCGGTATCTGCAGAACCGGTACCGGCTGCTCCAGGCGGATTGCATCCGGCCCAACCTGACGTGCGACGATCTGCTGCTCTGCCAGCACGGCCAGATAGGCCTGCGGCGTTGTGCGGCGCTGGTTGACGCGCAAGGTCAGCGGTGGCGCCGCATTGCCTGCCTTCAGGATCGCTTGCCAGTGTTTCGGATACGCGCTGCGTAACGCATCGATCCACCAGCCCGGGTAATTCCATTGGGCAACCGGTTGCCGCAGGACGTCGGCCACCAGGGCCTGACGTTCGCGCAGGAAGCGGCGCAACACCGCATTGACCATGCCCTTGGCATGCGCCATGGCAGGATCAGCACTGGCTGCCTGAACGGCCTGGTTGACTACGGTAAAGATCTCATACGGCGCTGAGGGATCAGATTCATCGAAGTCGATCAGTGTCAGTGCACAGCAAAGCAATCCGTGCAACGCTGCCGGCTCGGGTGCGCGCGTGGTGAGCAGGGTGATCAGCGCATCGGCGCGACCCAATCCACGCATGGCCCGGTACGAAATATCCTGAATGGCGCCGCGGGCCTGGCCGGAGGTGTCGGCATAGCCCTGTACGCGGGTGAGTGCTTGCGGCAAGGCGGTCCCGCCGCGCACCAGCGCAACGGCATGGGCTGCGCTGCGCAGGCTGAATGCCAGTGAGTCGGATTTCAAATCAAATGTGGCCATGTTTTAGCTCCTGGCAAAGGCAATGCGCGCACCCAGTGCGATGAAGGCGGCGCCGACGCAGCGTTCGAGCCAGAGCCGGACGCGTTGGCTGGAGCCGACGCGCCGCGCCAGCGTTCCGGAAACCAGCGCGGTGCCGCAATTCCAGCCGGTCGACATCAGCACGAACACCACGCCGAGTATGAGAAACGAAAGGGTCTTGCCCGTGGAGTTCGGGCTGACGAATTGGGGGAAAAAGGACAAGAAAAACAGCACGACTTTCGGATTGAGCAGGTTGGTAACCAGCGCCTGCAAAAAAATTGTTTGCAGCGGGCGTGTGGAAATATTTTTTGCCGGGGTGTCGCCGTGATTGACACGCGTGAGTAGCATGCGCAAGCCCAGGTACATCAGATAGATGCCACCTGCCAGTTTGATCAAGGTAAACGCTGTTGCGGAAGTTGCCAGCAATGCGCTCAAGCCGAGTGTTGCCGCGATGGCGTGCAGGCAGCACCCGGCAGAAATGCCGAGGGCCGATACCAGTCCTGCGGCGCGTCCCTGGGCGATGCTGCGCCCGACGATGAAGGCGGTGTCGGGGCCAGGTGTTGCGTTCAGTAAAAGTACGGCCATGCAGAAGTAGCCAAAGTCAGGAATGCCGGGAATGCTCATCGAAGGTTCTTGCCAGTAGCATTAACGGAAAGCGGTGATTGTAGCGGTGCATGCCGGCTTGCGCGTGCCTTGCGCCATTTTTATGACATTTAAACTGCGGCCCCGGCAAGTCGTGTTGATAGTTGCCTTGATCCAATATTTGAAGAATAAATTCTTTACTGATAACACTTTTAACTTATTTTAAAAAGTTCTGGAATTTGTTTCAAATAGTTGTGGTGCGTTGCACAAATAATGTGGCATACTCGGCGCGTCTCCTCCATAACTCCTCCAAGAGTATGGATTTCAGCCCGCTCCTTGAGCGGGCTTTTTTTTTGCATGTGCAGCATTTAGTCGGGTTGTTGCCGTTCTGTGTCGTCGGCATGGTGGTCGAATCGTCCACCTGTCCCGTCAGATATTGAAAATCCGGCTGCCGGATGGCGGAGCAAAATCACCGAGTCGCTCTACGAGCAAGGTGTCGAGAGCATCCTGCGGGCTCAGATGCAGATCCGAGTGCGCATGAACATCCCACATGTGCGCGGACAGGTTGATGTGGCGGCGTAGGATTGCTTCGGTGCGCCGGTCATCGGCCATCAGGCCATCGGCTATGATCTGGAGCGCTTCCGGGCGCGCACCGATGGGCGCTGTAGCATGAGATTTGTGGATCATGAAGCGTGCCGTATCGCTGGCGACCCGGCGCCGGCCGGCCAGAAAGACGGTCACCGCAATGGAGGCGACCGCGCCGCCGTTATACATGACCAGATTGAGCGGGACATTGCGCAATGTGTTGTAGAGGCAAATGCCGTCGCTGACGTAACCGCCGTTTGATTGCAGCAGGATGTGGGCGGTATCAATGCCGTCGGCAGTCATTTTTCCCAGGGCGTCGAAAACCCGTCTCACCATGTCGCTGTTGATGTCGCCCGCGAGGGTGAAATAGCCATGTTCGGGATGAGTGCGTTGACTGTCGATCATGCAGGTTCCTGCAAGATGCTGCGATGATCAAATAGTCTCCGAAGCGGTTTGTGGCGGATGTGCGTTGCCGCACACAGCGACTCGAATCATCTTGTTGAGCGCGTGTATCCTCGGTCTTGTTTTCTTATTGGAAAAAACGGGCATGCTGACTGAAATCCGACGCGCAATTCAATCTGACCATGAGGCGATTTGTTTCCTGGCGGAAGAGATTAACGTGCAGCATCACTCCCACAGCGCGCATGTTTTTGCGCCGCCGCCAGGTATCGAGCGCGATGCCGGATTTTGGCGCCGCGCAATTGACGATTCCGAAGGCATGTTGCTGTTATCTGTGGTCGATCATCGGGTGGTCGGATTGTTGCGCGCGAGAATAATGCAGCCGTCTGAAACGCCATTTCTGAGGATGCGACAGGTATGCCACATTGGCACTGTCGTCGTGACCGCATCGATGCGAGGGAACGGTATAGGTAAGCAGTTGCTCGGTGCAATCGAACAATGGGCAAAAGTCATGGCTGCCGAAGAAATCCGGCTCGAAGTATTTAGTGCGAACCGCGAAGCCATCGGCTTCTATGACGCTGCAGGTTTTGGCCTGCAGTCGCGCATTATGACCAAGGCCTTGTTGCCCTTGTAATCGATGCAGAGTTCAGACGCCCCAGAGAATGTCGTTTTTGCTGGCGTGGGCAGCACGCAGCATCTCCATTAACGGGTAGGCACGGGCGGAAAAGCTGACTGCAGTAGTCGGTTCGTGACCACTGTCGTCGCCGTTGTCGCCGTGGTGCACACGGACATCGTGTTCGAGTTCGTCGGACGTCGGGTGCAAACGGCTGGCAGCTACTTGAGCCTCGAGGACCTCCAGCGCGTAGCCGGTTTCTTCGGCGGTGATGACCCCGCGCGTGACATCTTTATGCAGCAGGTCAAGCAGGCGCCGGGCATGTATCTGATACATGGTGACTTCGCCGGCGGCTTTGGATTTGAAAGTGACTAGCATGGCGTATTCCCTGTTTTTGATGTTGGTGAGGCGGACGTCTGGCGTCGAGATTGTAGCTGCAAGGTGCTTGCCTTGCTGTGCGACGGGTCGCTTAAGTGATTTTTGCGTCGAATTGTCACGGCAACTTGAACGATGTCATGAAGGTATCGACCTGCTCGCGCGCAATGGCTTTTTCAGGGCCGGTAACGATGACCTGGTACGCGCGCTGGTTTTTGCTGACAAAACGGGCGATCAACAAACGGCTCGCACCACCGGTTGGCGCACCGCTGGCTTCCAGATCGGTTGTATTGCCCGCTGATTTTTCATGGCGCACGGTGCCATTGATATTCCTGATCATCGCGGTTTTCATGGCCAGGACCGCGAGTTTCGCGGCGCTGTCATCAGCCAGTTCGACGCTACCGACCGCATAGGTCACCGTATCGATTTCAGCAGCCATCATGGTCATGGAGACCTTGATGCCGTCCAGATCGATTTGGCGGGTGAGTGTCGACGGCTTGGCTGGCATCAGCACTGAAAAGGTCGCGTCGCTGCCGCGTACTTCGCGCCAGTCGTGGCCGGGAGTGCAACCCGCCAGCAAAGTCAGCAACAGGAAAGTGACGAATTGCTTCATGGTATTAGCACCGGAAATTTTCATGGCAGCATGGTAACAGGATGGCCTGCCGGAATGAACGGCACTGCGCGCGACGCATCGACACCGGGGCTGCGCCCGTTATTGCTCGCGCAAGCCCCGCCGGTACTGGATGGCTTCGCCAATATGTTGCGTCCCGATCCCGGTGACACCAGCGAGATCGGCAATCGTCCGCGCTACCTTTAGTACCCGATGGTAGGAGCGCGCCGACCAGTTCAGTCGCACCATCGCCGCCTGTAACAGAGCCGCTGCGCTCGCATCGGGCTGACAATGGGTATCGACTTCGCTGGTTGTCAGCAAGTTGTTAGTCTTGTTTGCCCGCATTTTTTGTATCTCGAATGCCCGCTTGACCCTGACGGCAATGACGGCCGACGTTTCTCCTGCTGCGGGCTTCAACAAGTCGCCGTGCGGCAGCGACCCGACGACGATTTGCATGTCGATGCGGTCGAGCAGCGGTCCGGAAATTCGGTTTTGATAGCGTGCAACATTGTCTGGCGTGCAGCGGCACTGGCCCGAAGGATGGCCGGCATAGCCGCACGGGCATGGATTCATTGCGGCGATTAACTGAAAACGGGCCGGGAAGTCGGCTTGGCGTGCGGCGCGGGAAATCGTAATGCGGCCTGATTCGAGTGGTTCGCGCAACACCTCAAGCACGCGACGATCGAACTCGGGTAACTCATCGAGGAACAGGATGCCGCGATGCGCCAGTGAAATTTCACCCGGACGGGGCGTGCCGCCGCCGCCGACCAGTGCCACGCCCGAAGCGGTGTGATGAGGTGACCTGAACGGCCGCACCTTCCAGCGCGCCGCCGTGAACCCGCCCGATAGCGATTGCACGGCCGCCGATACCAGCGCTTCGTCGTCAGTCATCGGCGGCAGGATGCCAGCAAAGCGCGCCGCCAGCATGGATTTGCCGGTGCCGGGCGGACCGATTAACAAAGCACTGTGATTTCCTGCGGCGGCAATTTCCAGCCCGCGCTTGACCTGCAGCTGACCTTTGACATCGGAAAAATCAGGATGGATGTCCGTTACCGGTTCAGTCTGACAGGAATGCCTGCCCAACCGGCTGCTGCCGTCCGCAGCGGCGAAGTGCGCACAAACTTCCAGCAAAGAGTTGGCCGGATAGATCCGTGCGTCCTTGACCAGAGCCGCTTCGTCGGCGTTGCTTCTTGGCAAAATAAATCCGCGTCGTGCGCGATCCGGGTCTTCACCACGGTACATCGCGAATGTCATGGCCAGGGCACCGCGAATCGGTCGCAGCTCGCCGGAAAGCGAGAGCTCTCCGGCGAATTCGTAATCATCGAGTTCGCCGGCGGGCATTTGCCCCGAGGCCGCCAGAATGCCCAATGCAATCGGCAAGTCGAACCGGCCTGATTCTTTGGGTAGATCGGCAGGCGCGAGGTTGACAGTAATTCGTCGGGCGGGAAATTCGAAGCGGGCGTTTTGCAGTGCGGCACGCACTCGGTCACGGGATTCCTTGACCTCGGTTTCCGGCAAACCGACGATCATAAAACCGGGCAGCCCATTGGCAAGATGCACTTCCACAGTGACCTGTGGAGCCTGCATGCCGGCTAATGCGCGGCTCTTCAGTACGGCGAGACTCATGGCGGGTCACATTCTTGCTGGTGATGCGGTTCGGATCAGTGCGATCGCGTGCAAGTTTGCAATAAGGAATGATGACGAATGTTGATGTGGCGCAGAGTCGGGCCGGATGGCGTGGCTAGCGCCATCCGGACCGGGTAATTATGCCGGTTTGTTCAACTGCGCTTCGAGCGCCGCCACCTGAATTTCGAGCGCTTCGAGCCGGGTGCGGGTTTTTTCCAGTACCTGAGCCTGAATATCGAATTCATCGCGGGTAACCAGATCGAGCTTTGAAAATCCCTGCGACATCATCGCCTTGACGTTCTTTTCGATGTCCTTGGCAGGCGAATTTTCGATTGCCTGGCTAATTTTGCTTTGCATATCGTTAAAAAAGTTGCTCTTGTTCATATTGCTACCTTTCCGGGTGCCGAAGCACCGTAAGTGTGCACCTGTTGGTGGTTCGCCACAAGTTGGTGCGATTGAGTCAAAACTTGCGCTACTGTTGCGAGGGCAAGCAATGATTATTTGTCGTTGTGACACTTTCTCATGTCAAAAATGGGTGGCACGAGTCCTGCTAATGTAGATCGAAACTTAACGCGCCATCGTCTTTTTTGTCCATAAACTTTCACCAGGGAAACAAAATGAAAAAACTACTTCTCGTCACGGCCATCGCAGCCACCTTTATGGGTAATTTTGCTCATGCAGAAGATGCCAAGCCAGACAACGAGTTGAGCTATAACGCTGCGTTGACGTCGGACTATCGCTATCGCGGTATTTCGCAATCGCGCCTGCAGCCAGCGGTATCGATTGGTGCCGACTTAGTTAATAACCCGACCGGATTTTATGTGGGTACGTGGGCTTCATCTATCAAGTGGATCAAGGACGCTAAAGGCAAGGGCGATATCGAACTCGACGTCTATGGCGGCAAACGCGGTGAAATCGTCAAGGACGTGTCGTATGACGTTGGTGTCCTGACCTATGTCTATCCATCGAACAATCTTAATCCTAGTGCCAACACGACTGAAATCTACGGACAAGTCGGCTACGGCCCGGGCTATATTAAATATTCGCATTCGGTGACTGACTTGTTCGGTTTTGCTAATAGCAAGAACAGCGGTTACCTCGATATCGGTGCCAACATCGATATCGCCGAAGGTACCGTGCTGAACCTGCATGTCGGTCATCAGAAGGTTAAGAATAATTCAGGTTCCAGCTATACCGACTATAAAGCCGGTGTGACAAAAGACTTCGGTTTCCTCAGTGGCAGCCTTGCCGTAATCGGCACCGATGCAAAAACAGGTGCTTACTCGACTCCTTCGGGCAAGGACAACGGCAAAACGGCTCTCGTCGTCGCTATCAGCAAAACTTTCTAATCAAGGCCAGTCATGAAACTGATTACCGCCATCATCAAACCGTTCAAGCTGGACGAGGTCCGCGAGGCGTTGTCTGCCATCGGTGTTCAGGGTATTACCGTAACCGAAGTCAAGGGTTTCGGTCGTCAGAAGGGGCATACCGAGCTGTATCGCGGTGCCGAATACGTCGTTGATTTCCTGCCAAAGACAAAAATCGAAGCCGCCGTGGATGACGACATCGTCGACCGCGCGATCGAAGCAATCGAAACCTCTGCCCGCACCGGCAAGATCGGTGACGGCAAGATTTTTGTCTACGATTTGCAGCATGTCGTGCGTATCCGTACCGGTGAAACCGGCAAAGAAGCCCTTTAAGGAGTTATTCATGAAAAAACAGTTTGCAAGCTTCCTGGCTGCCGGCGCGCTCTTGCTGGCAGTCGGCTTCGCACCTGCTGCCGTGGCCGCCGATGAGGTAGCCCCGGCCAAGGTTGAAGCGGCCGTTGTCGCTGCGCCCGCCGCGGATGCTCCCGTTGCAGCAACTGCTGCGGCTCCCGCAACCGGAGAATTGGCCGTGCCCGCTGCTGCTGCCGCACCGGTGCCGAACAAGGGTGATACCGCGTGGATGATGGTTGCCACCTGCCTCGTTATCCTGATGACGATTCCCGGTCTGGCGTTGTTTTACGGCGGTCTGGTCCGCTCCAAAAACATGCTGTCGATCCTGATGCAAGTCTTCACGATCTTCGCTGTCATCGTCGTCTTGTGGTGCATCTACGGCTACTCGCTGGCATTCACCGAAGGTGGCGCGTTCATCGGAAAATTCGATCGCCTGTTCCTCAACGGTATCTTTGATCCGGTCAAGGGTACGTTCGCTACGGCAGCAACCTTCAGTAAGGGTGTCGTCATTCCTGAGTTCGTTTTTGTGGTGTTCCAGGCAACCTTCGCTGCGATTACCTGCGGCCTGATCGTCGGTGCCTTCGCCGAGCGCGCCAAGTTCGCCGCTGTGCTGATGTTCATCGTGATCTGGTTCACGTTCTCGTATTTGCCAGTTGCTCACATGGTCTGGTTCTGGCCTGGTCCGGATGGCATCAAAGACGCTGCTTCGCTGGCTTCCGAATCGGCCAAAGCGGGCTGGTTGTGGCAAAAAGGCGCGCTCGACTTTGCCGGCGGTACCGTGGTGCACATCAACGCCGCTGTCGCCGGCCTGGTCGGTGCGTACGTGATCGGCAAGCGGGTTGGCTACGGCAAGGAATCGATGGCGCCACATTCGTTGACGATGACCATGATCGGTGCTTCGCTGTTGTGGGTAGGCTGGTTCGGTTTCAACGCCGGTTCGGCACTTGAAGCCAACGATGTTGCTGCACTGGCATTCGTCAATACCTTGTTGGCGACGGCTGCAGCAACGGCATCATGGGTGTTTGCAGAGTGGCTTACCAAGGGCAAGCCATCGATGCTTGGTGGTGCTTCCGGCGCGGTTGCCGGTCTGGTTGCCATTACACCTGCTTGCGGTTTTGTCGGCCCGATGGGTGCGCTGGTAATCGGTTTGCTGTCCGGTGTGGTTTGCTTATGGGGTGTCAGTGGTCTTAAGCGCCTGCTCGGTGCAGATGATTCGCTCGATGTCTTCGGCGTACATGGCGTTGGCGGTATCCTCGGCGCGTTGCTCACTGGCGTGTTCGCCGCGCCGTCGCTCGGCGGTCAAGGTATTTATGACTACGTTGCTAATAAAGTGTCACCAGACTATTCAATCGCCGGCCAGGTTTTGATTCAGGCAGAAGGTGTGATCACCACAGTGATCTGGTCGGCAGTGGTATCGCTGATCGCCTACAAGCTAGTTGACATGATCATTGGTATGCGGGTGGTGGAGGAAGACGAGCGCGAAGGTCTGGATATTTCCAGCCACGGCGAAACGGCTTACCACGCCTGATTTTGAGTTGCAGTACAGGTTGTCTGTCCGCCTTGCGCTGATAGACAACGCCTCGAAAGCGCTTCTTCAGAAGCGCTTTTTTTCTATTGGCCTTTAAAATAAAGGTCTTACCCTGATGTAATCGGGATTAGTCCTGCGGTTGTCTCAAGCCTTGCATGAGGATAACCGTTAGAATCTGGCTCATTCTGCAGGCCTACACTGCACCGTACCGTCAAAGGCTTAAATGGTTCCGCATCTCGTCACGGCCCTGAATGGCCCGCTTCTCGATCTCGAAAAGAAAATTCTCAACAACACGCCGTCCATCGAACGCTGGTTCCGCCTCGAATGGCAGGAGCACACACCGCCGTTCTATTGCTCGGTTGACTTGCGTAACGCCGGCTTCAAGCTGGCCCCTGTCGATACCAACTTGTATCCGGGTGGCTTCAATAATCTGGCGCCGGAAATGTTGCCGCTGGCGGTACAGGCAGCCATGGCTGCGATCGAAAAGTACTGCCCGGACGCCAAGAATTTGCTGCTGATCCCGGAAGGCAATACCCGCAACTCGTTCTATCTGCAAAACATCGCGCGGCTGATGCAAATTTTCCGCCAGACCGGTTTGAACGTTCGCCTTGGTTCGTTTTCACCCGACATCACCGGCCCGACACCCATTGACCTGCCCGATGGCACCACGCTGACGCTGGAGCCACTGGAACGTTCGTTCAATGGCCGCCGCCTCGGACTGAAAAATTTTGATCCGTGTACGATTTTGCTCAACAATGATCTGTCGGCGGGCATTCCGTCCATCTTCGAGAATCTGAACGAACAAACCTTGCTGCCGCCGCTGCATGCGGGTTGGGCCGTACGTCGCAAGAGCAATCATTTTTCGGCCTATGACGAAGTCGTCAAAAAATTCGCCAAGATGAATGACATCGATCCGTGGATGCTCAATCCGTACTTTGCCAAATGTGGCCAGGTCGATTTCAATGACCAAGCCGGCGAAGATGCACTAATTGTCGCGGTCGATGCCTTGCTGACCAAGATCCGCAAGAAATACCGCGAATACGGCATCAAGGAAACGCCGTTCGTCATCATCAAGGCCGACGCCGGCACCTACGGCATGGGCATCATGACGGTCAAGGAAGGCAGCGAAG
This sequence comes from Bradyrhizobium sp., assembly GCA_047621665.1. GTDB lineage: Bacteria > Pseudomonadota > Gammaproteobacteria > Burkholderiales > Burkholderiaceae_D > Actimicrobium. The sequence continues at coordinate 25,541 of JBLHMB010000021.1, forward strand.
TGCGCAGCATGGACCGCAAGCAGCGCAGCCGGATGGCAGTCGGCAAGGATGGCCTCGAAGTGACTGACGTGATCCTGCAGGAAGGCGTCCATACGTTCGAGCGGATCAACGATTCGGTGGCCGAGCCGGTAGTCATGATGATGGATCGCTACGTCGTTGGCGGCTATTACCGCGTCCATGCCGACCGCGATATCAATGAAAACCTGAATGCACCCGGCGCGCACTTTGTGCCGCTGGCGTTTGCGCAGCAGCACTCGTTGCCGGACATGCATGCCAAGCCCGGCACGGCCGCGCCAAACCGGTTTTACCTGTACGGCGTGGTGGCGCGACTGGCGTTGCTGGCAGCCTCGATCGAACTCGAAAAAACCGACCCCAACCCGGAAGTCTATTAATGAAAATTGCCTTCATTGCCGATCCGCTGGACGGCTTCAAGACTTACAAGGATTCAACCTACGCGATGATGGCCGAAGCCGTCTCGCGCGGCCATGAGATCCATGCCTTCGAACCGCGCGACATGGTGGTATCCGGCGGCGTGGTCACCACCAGCGTGGCGCAACTGACGCTGACCGGCGAGCCGCTCGACTGGTACCGCGCCGCGCCGCGCGAGACCCGTTCGCTGGCTGATTTTGATGTCGTCGTGATGCGCAAGGATCCGCCGTTCGACATGGAATACGTCTACGCGACGTATTTGCTGGAACTGGCCGAAAAACAGGGCGCCTGTGTCGTCAACAAGCCGGCTGCAATTCGCGACCATAACGAAAAACTGGCTATCCTGCAGTTCCCGCAGTACACCACGACAACACTGGTAACGAGTGACGAAAAGCGCCTGCGCGCATTCCACGATGAGCATCGTGACGTCATTTTCAAGCCACTTGACGGCATGGGCGGCGCTGGCGTGTTCCGCATCAAGGACGATGCGATGAACCTTGGCGTGATCATTGAAACGCTCACTGGCCACGGGCACCAGACCATCATGGCGCAGCGCTATATTCCCGAGATCGTCAAGGGCGACAAGCGCATCCTGCTCATTGACGGCGTGGCCGTGCCACACAGTCTGGCGCGCATTCCCCAGGGGACTGAAATCCGCGGCAATCTGGCGGCGGGTGGCGTCGGCGTGGCGCAGTCCTTGTCCGAGCGCGACCTTGAAATTGCCAATGGCATCGGGCCGACACTGGCGGCACGCGGACTGTTGCTGGTAGGATTGGATGTGATCGGCGGCTGCATGACAGAAATTAACGTCACCAGCCCGACCTGTTTCCAGGAAATCAGGCAACAGACCGGTTTCAATGTGGCGGGCATGTTCATCGACGCGCTGGAAAAAAATCGCCAGGCATAGTTGATCCGTGCTCGACCGATCTTGTAATGAGTTCTTGTAACGGGTTCTTGGAATAATTTATGGTTGGTATTCTCCTTTTAACGCATGCTCCACTCGGACAAGCCTTCATAGACGCTGCCTCCCATGTATTCCGGGCGCGTCCGGAACGGCTCGAAGCGGTCGACGTGTGTGCTGACCAGGACCCCTGCGAGGTCAAGCGCCTGGCCAAGGTCGTCATCGAGCGGCTCGATGCCGGCGACGGCGTGCTGGTCATTACCGATGTCATGGGAGGGACACCGTCCAATTGCACGCTGCCCTTGCACGATCCGGGTCGGGTCGAAGTCATCGCCGGCATCAGTCTGCCGATGCTGTTGCGGGCCCTGACCTACCGTCACGACACGCTTGACGTAGTCGTCGAGATGGCGCTCGCCGGTGGCCAGAGCGGCGTGGTGCGGGTCGATAACCGGGTCCGGTTGTCGCCCAATTGACCTGACTGTCGAACCACCTTGCGAACCTTTCTTTTTATTATTGACTCTCCCGACAAGACCCGACCATGATCCAGCAAGAGCTCGAAATCATCAATAAGCTGGGCCTGCATGCACGCGCCTCGGCCAAGCTGACCCAGCTGGCGGCAAAATTCCAGAGTGAAGTCTGGCTGACCCGTAACAAGCGTCGGGTCAACGCCAAATCCATCATGGGCGTCATGATGCTGGCCGCCGGCAAGGGCTCAAAAGTGTTACTGGAAACCGACGGCCCGGACGAACAGGCCTGTTTCACCGCATTGCAGGAGCTGATCGACAACAAGTTTGGCGAAGGCGAATAACTCTCTCACTGACGACGGAACCCGATGGCTTCTTTTACGCTCCACGGCATTTCAGTTTCGCGCGGTATCGCGATCGGGCGCGCACATCTGCTCACGCCCGCCACGCTCGACGTCAAGCATTACCTGATCGAGCAAGATCAGATGGAAGCCGAAGTCGCGCGCCTCAAGGATGCGATCAGGACCGTGCACGGCGAATTGCAAACGATTTGGCGCGAACTGCCCAAGGATGCGCCGGCCGAGCTGGCCGCCTTCATTGATGTCCACGTACTGATTCTGTCGGACCCGATGCTGTCCGAAGTGCCGCTCAACATTATTCGCAAGCGCTATTACAACGCCGAGTGGGCGCTGGTCACGCAGATCGATGAATTGTCGGCGCAGTTCGACGAGGTCGAAGACCCGTACCTGCGCGAGCGCAAGGCTGATATCCAGCAGGTCGGCGAACGTATCCTGAAAGTACTGACCGGTACCGCCACGACGATTCCGGCACCGAGCGGTAGCGAAGAAAAAATCTCGCACATGATCGTCGTCGCGCATGACATTTCACCGGCCGACATGATGCAGTTCCGCGACCGCTCCTTTGCCGGCTTCGTCACCGATGTCGGTGGTCAGAATTCGCATACCGCCATTGTCGCGCGCAGCCTCGATATTCCCGCCGCGGTCGGCATGTTCAATGCCTCGGCACTGATCGATCAGGACGACTGGGTCATCATCGACGGCGATGCCGGTGTGGTCATTGTCGACCCGTCGCCGCAAGTACTCGATCAATACCGTGAACGCCAGGCGCGCCTGATTCGCGAACGCAAGAAACTCACCAAGCTCAAGAAAACCCCGGCCGTCACCATCGACGGCATCAGTATCGAGCTGATGGCCAACATCGAGTTACCCGAGGATTGCGGTTCCGCACTCGATGCAGGCGCGCACGGGGTCGGTCTGTTCCGTTCCGAATTTCTGTTCATGGGACGCACCGGTTATCACAACAAGTTGCCCACCGAGGACGAGCAATTCGAGTCCTACCGCAAGGCCGTAGTGGCAATGAAAGGCCGGCCGGTGACGATCCGTACGCTCGACATCGGCGCCGACAAGCCGCTCGACATGGCCGAGCAGACCGCGCTCAACCCGGCCCTCGGCCTGCGTGCCATCCGCTTCTGTCTGGCTGAGCCGCAAATGTTCCTGATCCAGTTGCGCGCCATTTTGCGCGCCTCGGCGTTCGGTAAAGTGCGCTTGCTGGTGCCGATGCTCTCGCATGCGTTCGAGATCGACCAGACGCTGCAAATGATCGAACAGGCCAAGACGCAGTTACGCACCGCGAACAAAAAATTCGACGAAGCCATCGAAGTGGGCGCGATGATAGAAATTCCCGCTGCTGCCCTGACGCTGCCGCTGTTCGTCAAGCGCCTCGATTTCCTGTCGATCGGGACCAACGACCTGATCCAGTACACACTGGCCATTGACCGTGTCGATCATGAAGTGGCGCACCTGTACAACCCGCTGCATCCGGCTATTCTGTACCTGTTGTCGAACACCATCGCCATCGGTGCCAAACATGGTGTGCCTGTTGCGGTCTGTGGCGAAATGGCCGGCGATACGCGCCTGACCCGGCTTTTGCTTGGCATGGGACTGCGTGAGTTTTCGATGCATCCGTCGCAGCTGTTATCGGTCAAGCAGGAAGTGCTCAATAGCGACCTGCGCCTGCTGGTGCCGCAGACCAAAAAAATATTGCGTGCAATTGAACCGAACGCAATTAGCGAGGGAGTCGAGCGTCTGGCCGCGCTGTAAGCGGTGCAGTCCTCGCCTCGCAGCGCCATCCCGATGCGTGCGCGCCGGCGCATGGTTAAGGGTGATGGCGTCGCGTTTGACGCGCCTCGGCGACTTGGTTATTCTTTGTCCTTGGCGCCGATTTGAGATCAGCTTGCGGGCGCGTAAAAAATACGGCTAAAGCGCGCTTGCACAGCAAGCCCACCTTAGCCCGAGCAGCCCCGCCGGGCTTTTTTATTGCGCTTCAGACGATCCCTTCCCCGCCCGTCCCGTTCACTGCCCTGCAAGGAGTTTCACGGCGGATGCCCCCGGCAACCGCGCGCTGCCCATCATGACATCCCTCGGAATCGTCTCGCCGCAATTGATGCATTTCCCGACCCCGCTGCCGTTGCAAAGCGGCGCGTCGCTGGCCGGTTATGCACTGACCTATGAAACTTACGGCACGCTCAACGCAGCGCGCTCCAACGCGGTCCTGATCTGCCATGCACTCAATGCCTCGCACCATGTGGCCGGCATGTATGCCGATGCCGCCGGCGAGCCGGTCAATCCGGGCTGGTGGGACAACATGGTCGGTCCCGGCAAACCGGTCGATACCGATCGTTTCTTCGTTATTGGCGTCAACAACCTTGGCTCGTGTTTTGGCTCGACCGGTCCGATGCATGTCAATCCGGCGACCGGCAAACCGTACGGTGCGAGCTTTCCGGTCGTCACCGTCGAGGACTGGGTGCAGGCACAAGCCCGTCTGGCCGATGCGCTCGGTATCGAACAATTCGCCGCTGTCATGGGTGGATCACTCGGTGGCATGCAGGCGCTGGCCTGGAGCCTGCTGTTTCCGCAGCGACTGCGTCATTGCGTGATCATCGCCTCGACACCGAAATTGTCGGCTCAGAACATCGCCTTCAATGACGTCGCGCGCCAGGCGATCCTGACCGATCCGGATTTTCATGGTGGTGATTTTTACGCCCATGGCGTGGTACCGAAAAACGGCCTGCGGGTGGCGCGCATGGTCGGCCACATCACCTATCTGTCGGATGACGACATGGCCGAAAAATTCGGTCGTGACCTGCGTTCCGGCGAATACCAGTTCGGCTTCGGTGTCGATTTCGAAATCGAATCCTACTTGCGCTACCAGGGCGACAAGTTCGCGCTGTACTTCGATGCCAACACCTATTTGCTGATCACGAAGGCCCTCGATTATTTTGACCCGGCCCGCGCTTATGGTGGCGACCTCACCAAAGCCCTGGCCGACACCAGCGCCGAATTCCTGCTGGTATCGTTTCAGACCGATTGGCGTTTCGCGCCCGAACGCAGCCGCGAGATGGTGCAGGCGCTGGTCAACAACCGCCGCCGCGTCACCTATGCCGAAATCGATGCGCCGCATGGCCACGATGCGTTTCTGCAGGAAGACGCGCGTTACATGAATGTGGTGCGTGCCTATTACCAGAGTGTCTGGAAGTCCCTTGAATCCGAAAGCCGCGCATGAATTTCAATGAACTCAGCGCCCTGCGTCCCGACCTCGCCTTCATTGCCCACTGGGTACGCGCCGATACTGAAGTACTCGACCTCGGTTGCGGTGATGGCGTCATGCTGGACTACCTGCAAACCGACAAGGCCTGCCACGGTTACGGCGTCGAAATCGATGACGACAAGATTCCGGAATGTCTCGCCCGCGGCGTCTCGGTGATCCAGCAGGACATGGAAGCGGGTCTGGCGATGTTTGCCGATAGCGCTTTTGACACGGTGCTGTGCCTGTCGGCCTTGCAGATGATGAAAAACGTCGAGGGCGTGCTGACCGATATCGCCCGGGTCGGGCGCGAAGCCATCGTTTCGTTTCCAAACTTTGCCTACTGGCCGCATCGGTTGGCCTTGCTGCGCGGTCGCATGCCGGTCTCCAAAAGTCTGCCGTACGAGTGGTACGACACGCCCAACCTGCGCTGCGCGACGATCAAGGATTTCGAGGAACTGGCCAATCAGGTCGGTCTCGACGTGCTCGAATGCGTGGCCTTGCATGATGGCCGTCCGGTGCGCTTCCTGCCGAACTGGCGCGGCAACCTCGCGGTGTTCCGCCTCAAGAAAACCGGTAGCGCCTGATGACGAGTCCTTCCGTGCCGTGGCGCGAGTACATGAACCGGCGCATGCTGGCGATCCTGGTGTTCGGCTTCAGTTCCGGCCTGCCGCTGTTCATCCTGTTGTACCTGCTGCAAGCGTGGCTGGCCACGTCCGGACTGAACGTCAAGGCGCTCGGTCTGTTCGCGCTGGTGATGTTTCCGTACACCTGGAAATTCCTCTGGTCGCCGCTGATGGATCGCTACCAGTTCGGTTCGCTCGGACGGCGCCGTGGCTGGATGGCGCTGACGCAGGCGGCGCTGTTTCTGGCGATCGGCACGATGGGCATGCTCGATCCGCTGACACAAATTTCGCTGGTGGCGGCGATGGCCAGCCTGGTGGCTTTTTTGTCGGCCAGTCAGGATATCGTGGTCGATGCCTACCGGCGCGAAGTCCTGCCCGACAACCAGCAGGGACTTGGCGCAGCGGTCTACGTCAATGCCTACAAGGTCGCCAGCATGGTGCCGGGTGCGCTGTCGCTGATCCTGGCTGACCGGATGCCGTGGGAACCGGTGTTCTGGATTACCGCCTCGTTCATGTTGCCCGGATTGCTGTGCACGTTGCTGGTCAAGGAGCCGGCGCAATACGGCGAACCGCCGAAAAATCTGGCGCAGGCCGTCACGTTGCCGTTCCGTGAATTCATTGCCCGCGATGGCTGGCGGCATGCGCTGTGGATACTGGCGTTCATTTTCCTGTTCAAGCTGGGTGACAGCATGGCCACGGCCTTGTCGACCAAGTTCTATCTCGACCTCGGTTTCAGCATGACCCAGATCGGCGTCATCGCCAAAACCACCGGCTTGTGGGCCAGCCTGGCCGGCGGTATCGTCGGCGGCATCTGGATGCTCAAGCTCGGTATCAATCGCGGACTGTGGGTGTTCGGTGCGATCCAGGCCGTCGCCGTGCTCGGTTTTGCGTGGCTGGCTTTCGTCGGCCCCGACCCGCTGGTGCTCGGGACGGTGATCGCTTTTGAAGCATTCGGCAGTACCGGCCTGGGCTCGGCGGCCTTCGTCGCCTTCCTGTCACGCGCCACCGACCCGCGTTACACCGCCACCCAGTACGCACTGTTTTCCAGCCTGGCCGCAGTGCCGCGCACCTTCATCAATGCGTCGGCCGGCTACATCGTGGCTGAAACCGGCTGGTTCCTGTTCTTCTTCGTGTGCTTTGCGCTCACGATACCGGGGATGCTGATGTTGCCGAAAATTGCGCCGTGGTCGCAGAAGCACTGAGCGCAGCTTTCAGCATCAGGTCGGCCGCCTTTTCGGCAATCATCATCGTCGGCGCATTGGTATTGCCGCCGATCAGGCGCGGCATGATCGAGGCATCGACTACGCGCAAGTGATGCAGGCCATGGACCCGCAATTGCGGGTCCACCACGGCCAGCGCATCGATGCCCATCTTGCAGGTGCCGACCGGATGGTAAATCGTGTCCGAATGGGTGCGCACATACTGCTCCAGCTCAGCTTCGGTGCGGACGTTTTCGGTGTACAGCTCCTTGGCGCGGTAGCTTGCCAGCGCCGGCGCATGGAGGATGTTGCGCATGGTCCGGGTGCCGGTCAGCAGCAGTTGCAGATCACGCTCGTCGGATAAAAACCGCGGATCGATGCGCGGTGGCGCCAGCGGATCGCCACTGTTGAGCGACACCGTGCCGCGCGAGGCCGGCCGCACCACGCAGACGTGGCATGAAAAGCCGTAGCCCAGATGCAGTTTGCGGGCGTGGTCATCAACAATCGAAATACAGAAATGCAGTTGCAGGTCGGGCCGCGACACCTCGGGCGACGATTTGAAAAACGCACCGCCTTCGGCGAACGGCGTGGCCATCATGCCGCTGCCATCGCGCCGCCATTGCCGGTACGCGCCGACCTGGGTCACCAGCGCGCCCAAGCCAATGCCAAACATGTCCGTGTCTTTCGAGCGGAACGACATCACGCAATCGAGATGGTCCTGCAGATTCTGTCCGACTCCTTCCAGCACCTGCACCGGCGCGATGCCGTGGCGCTCGAGCTCGGCGCGCGGGCCGACGCCCGACAGCATCAGCAATTGCGGTGAATTGAACGCGCCGCCACTGAGCACGACTTCACGACTGGCCCGCACCTGCTTTATTTTGCCGTCCTGCTGGTATTCGATGCCGCTGGCGCGCTGGCCCTCGAACAGGATGCGACGCGCATGGGCGCCGGTCAGCACAGTCAGGTTGGGGCGCGCCATGACCGGATGCAGGTAAGCGGCGGCGGCCGAGCAGCGCTGACCAGTGCGCTCGCCCTGATGGAATTGCGTGACCTGATACAGGAATGCACCTTCCTGCTGCGGGCCGTTGTAATCAGGATTAGCGGCAATGCCGTTGTCGGCACACGCTGCGACGAAGGCTTGCGAGATCGGGCGCGGGCTTTGCTGTTCGGCCACTTGCAGCGGGCCGCTGTCACCGCGCAAGGTGCTGGCACCACGCTGGTTGTTTTCCGATTTTTTGAAGTAGGGCAGCACCTCGGCATACGACCAGCCATCGCAACCGAGCACGGCCCATTCGTCGTAATCGGCTGCATTGCCACGCACGTACAACATCGCATTGATCGCCGACGAACCGCCGAGCGCCTTGCCGCGCGGCTGATAACCTTTGCGTCCGGCCAGGCCGGCTTGCGGCACCGTGTCGAAAGCCCAGTTATTGATCTTCACCGGCTTGCCCGGCATCATCGCCACCACGCCGGCCGGCAAGCGGATCAGCAGGTCGCGGCCTTCGCCGCCGGCTTCGATCAGGCAGACGCGGTATTTGCCGTCGGCGCTCAGGCGCGCGGCCAGCACACAGCCGGCGCTACCGCCGCCGACGATGACGAAATCGAAGTCGGATCTCATGGCTGCTCCTTTGCCACCAGCCCATGACGCACCATCAGCCGCTCGCGCTGGCCCGGCGCAAAGTTGATCCGGGCCGGATCGTGCCCGACCGCCGCGACCAGTCGCCGGTCCATGATGGCAAACCAGAGCGGCGGGAAATAAGCGATCGGGAACATGCCGAAGTAGCCGTTCGGCAGCTGCGGCGCGGCATCGAAATGGCGCAGCGACTGGAAGCGTCGTAGCGGATGCGCATGGTGGTCGGAATGGCGTTGCAAGTGGAACGTGGCCCAGTTCGAAAAAACATGGTTGCTGTTCCACGAATGCTGCGGCTTGCAGGATTCAACCCGGCCGTTCGGCCTGACCTGACGCAGCAAACCGTAATGCTCGATGTAGTTGGCCGAGGTCAGCTGGAAATTCGACCACAGCGCCGCCGGCAGCAGGAACAGCAGCACCTGTGGTCCCAGCCACAGGCACAAGCTACCCCACAAGGCAAACGTGATCAGTGCCGGTTGCAGGATCGCATTGTGCAGCGACCAGAGCGGCAAGCCGTCGGCGTGCAGGCGGGCGCGTTCGAGTTGCCATGCACGGCGAAATGCGCCCGGCATTTCGCGCAACACAAAGCGCCAGATCGATTCGCCCATCCGTGATGAGGCCGGATCGTCAGGTGTGGCGACGTCGCGGTGATGGCCACGATTGTGCTCGACTGTGAAATGGCCGTAACCCGTCGGTGCCAGAATCAGCCGCGCCAGCCATTGTTCGAGCGGCGCACGCTTGTGACCGATTTCGTGACCGAGATTAATACAGAATCCGCCGACGCCGCCGGTGGCCAGAATCAGTCCGAGTTGCGCCTGCCACGACAGCACCACACTTTGGCTGAACCACGCTGCATAGATGAACGCACCCCACAGCAGCGGCACCAGCGCAAACGTGATGCGCCGGTAATACGGGTCGGCGTCGAGCGCCGGCACGGCTTCTTCGGGGGGATTGCTGGTGTCAGTGCCGAGCGCCAGGTCGATCAGCGGCGCAATGCCATACGTGAAGATCACCGGCAGCCACAGCATCAGCGTCACCGGATGCCACTGCCACAGCAGCGGGCCGGTAGCGATCGACAGCGGGATCAGCAGCGAGAGTACCCAGGCAAAACGTTTGTGGTCGACATAGGTCGCCACGGGATTGGAAGTGGTCATGCAGATGGTCTCCATCATCGTTGAGATACGCGGTAATCTGAGCTACCGATGCAGCACAGTGTGCGACGCTTTCGCTGCGTGCGCCACCGATGCCGATGCCACGCAATCGTCTTAATGTGACAACTGTTTTTTGATAGGACACGATGCCTGCCGACACTGCCTTGCTTGGAGCGACCATGCTGACGCCGCCGATTTATGCGCGGCAATTGCGCATGCTGTTGCAGCAAGGCGCGATCGATGGCGACCGGGTCCTGGCTGCCGCACAGCTCGACTGGGCCACGTTGCTCACGGATGACCGTCGCCTGCCGCAGGACACGGTGACCCGGTTGGTGACGTCAGCCATTGCCGCTACCGGCAAGCCGTGGCTGGGACTGGACCTGGCTGCCAGTTTGCCGGTCACCGCACATGGTGCATTGGGTATCGCCGCAGTCACTGCGCGCGACATTGCCGGTTTGCTGGCGGTGCTGGCGCGTTACAGCAGCTTGCGCAACGCGGCGTTTTCGTGGGAGTTACAAATCACGCCGCAAGGGGCGGTGTTGCAGGCCACCGAGCAGGTCGACTGGGGCGAGGCACGCGGCTTCGTACTCGACATGATGGTGGGTGGCGTGCTGCACTTGATCGCTGCGGCGCTCGGTCAGCTGCCGGCCGGACTGCGGGTCGGGATGCCGGTTACGGCACCGCACTGGGTCGCGCAATACGGTCGCTACTTTCCGGTAGAAATCGCTTTCGGGCAGCCGGCGCTGGTGTTTCATGTCAGCCGGGAGGTGTGCGATTTAGCGTGCCTTGGTGCCGACCGGCATGGCCATGCACAGGCTTGCGCCGGGTGCGAGGAGGGCCTGGAAGAGCAAAGCGGTCGCAATATGACACAGCGTGTGGCGGCACTGCTGGCCGTCGCGCCAGCGGGACATTATCCGCAACTGGTAGAGGTGGCCAGCGCCCTGAGCCTGACGCCGCGCACGTTGATGCGCCGCCTGCACACCGAGGGTGCGACGTTTCAGCAATTGCTCGACCACGCCCGCCAGGCCCGTACGCTCTGGCTGCTGCAACATACCCGCTGCAGCATCGAAGAGATCGCCGCGCAACTCGGTTACGTCGACACCTCCAATTTCAGCCGGACCGTGCGGCGCTGGTTCGGCGTGACGCCACTCGCGCTGCGTCAGCGCGAGCGCTGAGGCCCTCGGCTCAGGTATCGTATTCAATCGTCAGTGGCGCATGATCCGAAAAGCGCTCGTCCTTGTAAATCGCCACGGTCTTTGCGGTCGCCGCGATGCCAGGTGTGGCGATCTGGTAATCGAGCCGCCAGCCGACATTGTTGGCCCAGGCCTGGCCGCGGTTGCTCCACCAGGTGTATTGCTCGGCACGTTCGTCGACCCGGCGAAACACATCGACTAGTTCGACTTCGTCGAACAGGCGCGATAGCCAGGCCCGTTCTTCGGGCAGGAAGCCGGAGTTTTTCTTGTTGCCCTTCCAGTTCTTCAGATCGATTTCCTTGTGCGCGATATTCCAGTCGCCACTGATGACGACTTCGCGGCCGCTCGCCTTGAGTGCCGCCAGGTGCGGCAGGAAGACCTCCATGAAACGGAATTTGGCCTGTAGCCGTTCTTCGCCGGACGAACCCGACGGGCAATACACCGAGATGATGCTCAGGTCGCCATAGTCGCACTGGACGTAGCGCCCCTCGGCATCAAATTCGGGATTGCCGAATCCGGTGATGACCTTATCGGGCAGACGCTTGCTGTAAATGCCGGCACCCGAGTAACCCTTCTTTTCGGCGTAGTGAAAATAGCCGTGGTAACCGTCCGGTGCCAGCATCCCGGGCGACATATCGGCGGCCTGCGCCTTGAGTTCCTGAACGCAAATGAAATCGGCATCCTGCCTGGCCATCCAGACGAAGAAGCCTTTTTTGCTGGCCGAGCGGATGCCGTTGAGATTGGCGGCGATGATTTTCAGCATGATGGTGGGGGAGTTGATGATCTGGTGAGCGGTGCGCAAGGATACCTGATCGGTCCGCGTTCACGTCGGTGGTGTGCGATCGTCTCGATGTTGCGGGAGTTGTGCGGTGACCTGATGCAGTTGTTGCAGAGCGACCTGCAGTTCGTCGAGCAGGACTGCGGCCGTTTCACTATCGCCATCGCGCAGAACCACTTCGGTGGCACTCGCCACTCTGGCCAGTTGCTCCGCGCCCAGAACCCGCGCGCTACCGGACAAGCCGTGCGCCAGCGCCGCTGCGCCGGCGGTATTGCCATCGGCAAGCAGGCGGATGGTCTGGTGGATGTCATCGCTGGTCGAGCGCATGAATTGCTGCAATAAAGTCGCGAACTGCTGCCCGTCGCCACCGAAGCTGCGTAACGCCTGTGCGCTATTGAGGATCGCCAGGGAGGCGGTGTCGTCGCCGCCGGCAGTCGTTGTCATTGCGAACTGGTCAGGGTATTGCGTCAGAGCGCTGAGCATCGCCAGCAAATCGCCGACGTCGAGTGGTTTGGCAATCACCCCGGACATGCCGGCCTGCCGGAACGACTCGCGGTCCTGGCGTCGCGCCGAAGCGGTCAGCGCAATAATCGGCAACAGTGCCGTGCCCGGTTCGGCGCGCATTTGGCGGGTAGCCTCGTAACCGTCCATGACGGGCATCCGGATATCCATCAGGACGGCAGCAAACGGTGTCGTCTGCCGTACCGCGGCCTGGCGCAGCGTCGCCACGGCCTCCTGTCCGTTGCAGGCCAGTTCCACGCTGGCGCCGGCGCCGGTCAGGGTCTGCTCGATCACGGTCTGGTTAATCAGGTTGTCTTCCGCCACCAGAAAATGCATTCCGGCGAGACGCTCGTCCCCGCTGGTCGTCGCCAGCGCGGGAAACATCGTGCCCAGTTCGCCCAGGCAAGCCTGCCGGATTGTGTCGAGCAATGTTGCCGGTAGCAGCGGCTTGGCCGCGATGCGATCAATGTCCAGATCAGCAGTGGCAGCCTGTTCCAGTTTTCCCATTGGCGCCAGCAGTATGGTTGCCGGCAACAGCAGTCCCTCGATAGCGCGAGCCTGGCGCAGCAGGTCTGCACCATTCATGCCAGGCATGTCCCAGTCCAGCAGCATCACGTCATGGTCTTCGCCGGCCGCTGCGCTGCGCTGCAGCTCGATCAGGGCGCTGGCACCGCTGTCGCAGGTGGTGACGTGCCAGCCGGAGGCGATGCAGGGACGCGACAGCAATGTCCGTGCGATCGGATGGTCATCGACGATCAGCACGCGCAAGCCTGCCAGCGGTCGCACGGTCAGGCTCTGTGAGACGCCGCGCTCGAGCTCGACGCAAAAGCAGAAGGTGCTTCCTGTGCCTGGCGTGCTATCAACCTTGATGGTGCCACCCATCAGATCGGCTAGCCGCTTGCTGATGGCCAGGCCCAGTCCGGAGCCGCCATACAAGCGGGTCGTCGAGGTATCAGCCTGGGTGAATTGCTCGAAAATAGTGGTCTGCTGAGCGACCGGTATGCCGATTCCGGTATCACTGAAAATAAATTGCAATGCGACTTTACTGTTGCTGCCGGCCTGGCAGCGCAATTGCATTACGACGGTGCCCGTGTCGGTAAATTTGACAGCATTGCTGGTCAGGTTCAGCAGCACCTGCTGGAGTCGCATGCTGTCGCCGATCAGCATGTCGGGAATGTCCGGCGCGATATCAAAGCAGGCTTCGACCGGTTTGTCGCCCAGTCCGATGCCGATCACTGTCGCCGTGGTGCGCAAAATCGCGTCAAGCGAAAAAGCCTGATGTTCAAGCTGTAGCTTGCCGGCTTCGATACGCGAAAAATCCAGGATGTTATCGATCAGTATTTGCAAGGCTTCGGCCGAAAGCAGGATCTTGTCGGCATGATCGCGCTGGCGCTGGCCCATCGGCGAATCCCCCAGCAGCCGGGACAGTCCGATCACGGCATTGATCGGCGTACGCAGTTCGTGGCTCATGGTGGCGAGGAAATCACTCTTGGCGCGGTTGGCCGATTCCGCGGCATCGCGGGCTTGTTCGAGTTCGACGGTGCGCGAGCTGACCAGTACTTCGAGATCATTGCGGTACCGGTCGAGTTCGTTCTGGGCTTGCTTGCGTTCGGTGATGTCCTGGACGGTGCCGCGTAATCCGACGATCCTGTCGCGTGTATCGCGGATCGCTTCGCAGCAGTAGTTTGCCCAGAAGGTGTCGCCGCTGCTACGACGTGCTTGTATTTCCAGTTCGCAAGCCTGGCCGGTGTCGGCGGTCCGGTGCAGAGCCTGTTCGAGTACGTACCAGTCCGTGGCGGCGAACATCGTGTGTTTTTGTCCGCTGAAGGCTGGAATCGTCGCACGGCCAAACATTCTGCAGGTCTCGGCCGAGGCCTCGACCACGTCGCTGCCCAGCATCCAGTTCCAGCTGCCCATTCGGCCCAGGCGCTGTGCCGTTAATAGTTCGATGTCGCGCTCGCGCAGCACGTGTTGTCGTTTCGCCAGCAGCCGTGCGGTGCCTGCCATGGCCAGGGCAACGTCATCGGCTTCGCGGAAGTACACCGGCGAAATGTGCATGGGTTCACCGGCTTCCAGCGCCCGTGCCGGTGCTGTCAGCGCATTGACGGAACGGGCGATCCGGTTACCCATGAACCAGGCCAATCCGACACCGGTACCGAACATCAGCAGCAGGATCAGTCCGAATAGCGCAATGCGTTGCTGCAAGTCGTCTTCGAGAATCACGCGTGGTACGCAAACAGCCACATACCAGCCCGAGGCGGATGCACGATCGAACACGCTGCGCATTACCGTGCCGTCGAGCGTCGTGATGTCGGACATGTCGCTGCGGTGATCCTGCATTGCGCGCCACAGTGATGGGCTGACAGCACTTCCGGCCAGCTGAGTACTAAATGTGCGCGCGACGACTCTACCCTGACGATCGAAAATGCCCACTTCCCAATTCAACGGTCGCGACTGACTTTTCAGGAGGGCATCGAACTTGTCGGTACTGATGCCGACGCCAAGGTCGTAGGCGACGCTACCATCGATGACCACCGGTATATCGACGCTGGCCAGGGGGCGGCGCGCAATCGCTCCGACATAAATGTTGGAAATGGCCGGCTGGCCGCTGGCAAAGACCTGTCGTACCAGCTCCGGGTTGGCATGCATGGGCAATGGTGTGCCATAGGGTTTTTGCGTATTGAGCAGTTGCCGGCCAGTGACGTCGCTGAGAACGGCATGCGAACCGAGTTTGGATTTTTGTAATGCCTCGGTCAACTGCCGGTGCAGCGCGGGGAAATCGCGTTTCGTGAAATACCTGGAGGTGGCCAGCGCCTCGGCGACCTTACGCGCACCGAGCAATTCGTTGTCAACCGCCAGCGCCAGGCTTTTTGCCATCCGGCTCGCTTCCCGCTCCAGCTCTTGTTGTTCCTGGCGGTATTGGTGATGGATCAGCGTGGTAACGCCGATGATGCCGGGCAGCAGGACAGTGAGTACCAGTAACAGCAATAGCGAGCGCACCGACCAGCGCGGACGATAACGCTTCGGTGCATGAGTGGTGTCGACGGTCTTCGGGGCAGGCGGAATGTTGATGGAACACCATTTACAGGAGAGAAGCGCTACAGTGACGTTACTCGCAGGTATGGAAATACAAGCAATTAATGGTTGCAAGGCAACATGATTGCACAGGTTTGCCTCATCGCAATCCTGTCCGGCCTATTTGCAGAAACTTTTTCGTATTAGCTTCAGGTTTTTGGGCGCAATTCTTGCTGTTGTTTAACGAATCTGCCGGATATCGCATTAAAATGAGGTCTCTCCACCTCGCACAGCCAAATTTGGTCAACACTGCCCGGTGCGGCCAGCCTCAAAAGGGAACAAATTGAATAATTTACGTCAGCAATTCATTGCCTTCGCTGTTGACAGCGGGGTCCTGCGCTTCGGCGAATTCGTCACCAAGGCAGGACGCACGTCGCCGTATTTTTTTAATGCGGGAGCCTTCAACGATGGCGCCACGCTCGGCACGCTGGCGCAGTTCTATGCGCAGTCACTGCTTGATGCCGGGATTGAATTCGACATGCTATTCGGTCCGGCCTATAAAGGCATCACGCTGGCGTCCGCCACCGCTGTGGCACTGGCCGGCAAGGAGCGCAATGTGCCGTTTGCCTTCAACCGCAAGGAAGCCAAGGACCACGGCGAGGGCGGCACCATTGTTGGTGCCGCTTTACAGGGCCGCGTCGTCATCATCGACGATGTCATTTCTGCCGGCACCTCGGTGCGCGAATCGGTCGACCTGATCCGCGCGGCCGGAGCCACACCCTGTGCGGTATTGATCGCACTGGACCGTATGGAACGCTCGGGTAAGGACGACGCCCTGTCGGCCGGATCGGCGGTGCAGGAAGTGAGTCAACTGTATGGTATTCCGGTCATCTCTATCGGTAACCTCGGTGACCTGCTGGACTATCTCGGTCGCGCCGATGGCAACGCCGAACTGCAGCGCTACCGGCCGGCGATCAGTGCCTATCGCGAACGCTACGGCGTAGCGTAAGGCCGGCCAGCACGCGGCCCCATGCGCACCATCACGTTAGCTGTACTGATGCTGTCCCTGACCGGAATGCCCGGACTGGCGGGGGCGCAAATTTATGTCTGCAAGGATGCAAACGGCCGGACCATGACAGCAGACCGGCCGATTCCGGAATGTGCCACGCGTGCGATGCGTGAACTGGGCAGCAATGGCGTATTGCGGCGGGAGATCCCTGCGCCGTTGACGGCTGTGCAACGTGAGCAGCATCAGCGCGACAGCGCCAGGCTGCAGGCCGAGGCGGATGCCAGTCTGGAGTTACGCCGGCGCGACACCGCCATCCTCGAACGTTTTCGCAGTGAAGCGGAAATCGAGGCGGCACGCAAGCGGGCGGTCCTCGACGTCAATGGAAAAATTCGTCAGGAGCGCGGCATGTTGATCTCGGCGGAGCGTCAATTGAAAGACGCACTGGCCGAGGCATCGCTGCGCACCAGGAACAAGGTTGTGCCACCGCGCCTGGCACAGCAGGTCGAGCAGGCACAAAGCGCCGTCAGCGCAGAGCAGAGCCTGATGCAGGCCCATCAGCGCGAATTGCTCAGAACGGACGTCTGGTTCGATGACACCCTCAAACGCTACCGTGAACTGACTGGCAGCGAGCCGCCGCGCTAGCGCTGGCCGGGTTGGTCAGCCTGCCAGTTTTTGTTTCAGTAGCCCGGTCAGCTGGGCCGGATTGGCTTTGCCGCGCGATGCTTTCATGGCTTGTCCGATCAACGCATTGAAGGCTTTTTCCTTGCCGGCGCGGAATTCCTCAACCGACTTCGGATTGGCCGCCAGCACCTCGTCAATGATCGCTTCCAGTGCACCGCTATCCGAAATCTGCTTGAGCCCCATCGATTCGATCAACTGGTCGGCCAGCAACGGCTCAACCGATCTGGCGTCCCACATCGCCGCGAAAATTTCCTTGGCAATCTTGTTCGAGATCGTACTGTCGGCGATACGCTGCAATAACAGCGCGAGCTGGGTCGGACTAACCGGTGCCTGGCCCGGATCGATGCCATCGCGATTGACGGCCGAGGCCAGATCGCCCATCAGCCAGTTGGCCGCCTGCTTGGCCAGATCCTTACCAACCAGCGTTGCAACCGCTTCAAAATACAGCGCCATCGCCTTCGATTGCGTCAGCACCGCGGCATCGTAATCGGTCAGGCCGAAGTCGCCGATGAAGCGCGCGCGCATCGCGCCCGGCAGTTCCGGCATCGCTGCCTTGACCTGGGCAATCCAATCGGCGCTGATCACCAGCGGCGGCAGATCGGGGTCCGGAAAATAGCGGTAATCCTGCGCGTCTTCCTTGCTGCGCATCGAGCGGGTTTCCTTGCGGTCCGGATCGTACAGCCGGGTTTCCTGCACCACACGGCCGCCGTCTTCGATCAGTTCGATCTGGCGCCGTACTTCGAAATTGATCGCCTCTTCCAGAAAGCGGAACGAGTTCAGGTTCTTGACTTCGCAACGGGTGCCGTACTGTTCCTGGCCGACCGGCCGCACCGAGACATTGGCGTCGCAGCGGAACGACCCTTCCTGCATGTTGCCATCGCAAATGTCGAGCCACATCACCAGCGAATGCAGTGCCTTGGCATAGGCGACGGCTTCGGCGGCGCTGCGCATGTCCGGCTCGGTGACGATTTCAAGCAGCGGTGTGCCGGCCCGGTTCAGGTCGATGCCGGTCATGCCCTGATAATCTTCATGCAGTGACTTGCCGGCATCTTCTTCAAGATGCGCACGGGTCAGTTGCACGGTACGCAGTTCGGTCTTGCCATCGCGCTCGAAGACGAACGACACGCGCCCGCCCTGTACCACCGGGATCTCGAACTGGCTGATCTGGTAACCCTTGGGTAGATCCGGATAAAAGTAGTTTTTGCGTGCGAATACCGAGCTGGGCGCGATCACCGCATCGACCGCCAGACCGAACTGGATGGCCCGCTCCACCGCGCGCTTGTTCATCACCGGCAGCGCACCCGGCAGGGCCAGGTCGACCAGCGACGCCTGCGTGTTCGGTTCGGCCCCGAAACGAATCGCCGAGCCACTGAAAATTTTGGACTGGGTGGTCAGCTGTGTATGCGTTTCCAACCCGATGACGACTTCCCATTGCATGATGATTCCTTGTTGTTATGTGCTGCTTACTTACTCAGTTGATCATAGCGGCAGATGCCGCTGTCGAGATCGATCACGATGTCCGAAAAATTGATCCGCGAGCCACACAGCGCCGGGCAGGTCGGTTTCACATGGACCGTGTTGCCATCGCGTTCAAGCCGGATCGTGCAATTGACACCGCGCTCGAAATTGTAGCCGCGCTTGAGGCGCGCCAAGTTGCCGTCCTTGAGTGCCACCCGCCATGCTGCGGTCGAACCGTCGCCACGGACTTCGGCCTTCAAGCCATCGTCGTCATCGATGTTGCAATCGTAGCCATGGGTCGAGCGGAAGATCGCCGATTCCCAGCGAAACGTTTTCACCGTCGTGCCATCGAGATCAATCTCGCCGGAGTCCGCATACGTGATCGGATCGCCGCCATCGTCGCCCGCCTGACTGCAGGCGAAGCGCGTCGACAGCGTCTGCGCGCTGGCAGTCGCTGCACAAAAAAGCAGCAGAAGGGTGGTTGCAGCGGCAGCGAGGAAGGGGCGCATGATGGGTCTCAGTCAGCCGGTTGCATCAAGTGCCAGCTGGTCGCTTGCTGGTACTGATGGGCGATGTTGAGCAATTTGGCTTCCTCAAAATAATTACCGATCAATTGCAGGCCGACCGGCCGCTTGCTGTTGACCTTGCCCTGCCCGAATCCGCACGGTACCGACATGCCCGGCAAGCCGGCCAGGCTGGTCGACAAGGTATAAATGTCAGCCAGATAATTGGCCACCGGATCGTCGGCTTTGTCACCGAGATTCCAGGCGACTGTTGGCGAGACCGGACCCATGATGACATCGCATTGCGTGAAGGCTTGCTGGAAATCCTGCGCAATCAGACGGCGGATTTTTTGCGCCTTCAAATAGTACGCATCAAAGTAACCATGCGACAGCACATACGCACCGACCAGAATGCGCAGCTTGACTTCTTCACCAAAGCCTTCGGCACGGGTGCGTTTGTACATCTCGGTCAGATCGCTGTATTTTTCGGCCCGGTGGCCGTAGCGCACGCCATCGAAGCGACTCAGGTTCGACGACGCCTCGGCCGGTGCAATCACGTAATACGCAGGGATCGACAGCTCGGTATTGGGCAGCGAAATATCGACCAGCGTGGCGCCCAGTTTTTCGTACTCGGCCAGCGCAGCGCGCACCGCCAGTTCGACATCGGCGGCCAGTCCGGGGCCAAAATATTCGCGCGGTACACCGATGCGCACACCGCGCAGATCGTTGGTCAGGTCGCGTGAAAAATCTTCATCGGGACGTTGCAGGCTGGTCGAATCACGCTCATCAAAACCGGCCATGGCCGACAGCAGCAGCGCACAATCCTCGGCGCTTTGTGCCATCGGTCCGCCCTGATCGAGCGACGACGCAAACGCGATCATGCCGAAGCGCGAGACGCGTCCGTAAGTCGGCTTGATGCCGGTAATGCCGCACATGGCCGCCGGCTGGCGAATCGAGCCGCCGGTATCGGTGCCGGTGGCGGCCGGTGCCAGTCGCGCCGCGACCGCTGCCGCCGAGCCGCCCGATGAGCCGCCCGGAATAGCGTTTTTGTCCCACGGATTGCTGACCGGGCCAAAGAACGAATTCTGGTTCGATGAACCCATCGCAAATTCATCGCAGTTGAGTTTTCCCAGCGTGACCATGCCGGCCTTGCCGAGACGCTCGACGACCGTCGCATCGAACGGGCTGGTGTAATTGGCCAGCATTTTCGAGCCGGCCGTGGCACGCCAGTCGCGCGTGACAAAAATATCTTTGTGGGCGATCGGAATGCCTGTCAGTGCGGTGTGGTCTTCGCCGGCCAGCCGGCGGTCGGCTAGCGCCGCCTGTTGCAGCGTCAGTTCCGGATCAACATGCAGAAAGGCATTGAGATCGCTGGTGTCGATACGCGCCAGAAAGTGCTGGGCCAGTTCGGTGGCCGAGACCTGCTTCGATTGCAGCAGTGCCGACAATTGCTTGAGTGATTTGGTATGCATGGAGACTCTTTAATCGAGAACTTTGGGCACCAGGTACAAGCCGTCCTGGGTGGCCGGTGCGGGTTGTTGATACGCCGCGCGGTGATCGGTTTCGGTGACGACGTCGTCGCGCAAGCGCAGCGACAGATCTTCCGGCGTCGCGCTGTGCAGCGCGAAAATCGGGTGGCTCAGCGGCTCCACACCGGTGGTGTCGACGGCTTGCATTTGCTCGACCAGCGCAAAGATTTCATTGAGCTTGACGAGCGATTTTTCTGCTTGCGCGTCGGTCAGTTCAAGGTGGGCCAGGTTGGCCAGGACAGTAACGTTCGAGAGGGTAAGCGACATGGCAGTAAGGCACGCAGCGAGCGCACCGGAAAATGGATCGGGAGGCACCAAAACACCATCAAAGGGCCGGTCATCGCGGTTAGAAAAACCGCATCAAATCAACATTCTGGTGGGTTTATAGAGGCAGATTTGCTTGAATTATAAGGTAGAATGTGGAGCGTTCACCGGCTTGGCGCCGAATCTCAGGCTGCCTCGGGTCGCGATGAAACATCACTCAACCCCATATCGAAACCGCGCACACCCGTTGCGCATCAGGACAATACATGTTTGGATTTCTCCGCAGCTACTTTTCCAATGATCTGGCTATCGATCTGGGCACCGCCAATACGCTGATTTATGTCCGCGGTCAGGGCATTGTGCTCGACGAGCCATCGGTCGTCGCGATCCGCCAGCAAGGCGGTCCGAACGGCAAAAAAACAATCCAGGCGGTCGGTCGCGAAGCCAAGCAGATGCTCGGCAAAGTGCCGGGCAATATCGAAGCCATCCGGCCAATGAAAGACGGCGTCATCGCCGATTTCACCGTCACCGAGCAAATGCTCAAGCAATTCATCCGCATGGTGCACGACTCCAAACTGTTCAAGCCATCGCCGCGCATCATCATCTGCGTGCCGTGCGGTTCGACCCAGGTCGAACGCCGGGCGATTCGCGAGTCGGCGCTCGGTGCCGGCGCGTCGCAAGTATTCCTGATCGAAGAGCCGATGGCCGCTGCCATCGGTGCCGGCCTGCCGGTATCGGAAGCGACCGGTTCGATGGTTGTCGACATCGGCGGCGGCACCACCGAAGTCGGCATCATTTCGCTCGGCGGCATGGTCTATAAAGGCTCGGTGCGGGTCGGTGGTGACAAATTCGACGAAGCCATCGTCAATTACATCCGCCGCAACTACGGCATGCTGATCGGCGAGCAAACTGCCGAAGCCATCAAGAAAGAAATCGGTTCAGCCTTTCCCGGCTCCGAAGTGCGCGAAATGGAAGTCAAGGGCCGCAACCTGTCCGAAGGCATCCCGCGCTCGTTCACTATTTCGAGCAATGAAATCCTTGAGGCGCTGACCGATCCGCTCAACAACATCGTCTCGGCCGTCAAGAACGCGCTTGAACAGACTCCGCCGGAACTCGGTGCCGACATTGCCGAAAAAGGCATGATGCTCACCGGTGGCGGCGCGTTGCTGCGCGACCTCGACCGTTTGCTGATGGAAGAAACCGGCTTACCGGTGATCGTCGCCGAAGATCCGCTGACCTGCGTCGTGCGTGGTTCGGGTATGGCGCTCGAACGGATGGACAAGCTGGGTTCGATTTTTTCGTACGAATAAATCAGCACTCCGTTGTTCCCGTCGCCGGCGTCGGTGCCGTCAATTGCAAGCCTCCAGGACACCTGACAAGTATTAAATGGAATACAGCCCACCGCCACTGTTCAAGCAAGGTGCTTCGGCACGCGTCAAAGTGGTGTTCTTCTCGCTCATTGCGATCATCCTGCTGGTGGTCGATTCGCACATGCAGTCACTGGCACTGATCCGGAAAGTGGTCGGCACCGCGCTGTACCCGGTACAGATGGCGGCGTTGTTTCCGCGCGATGCGCTCTACAGCGTGAGCGACTACTTCACGTCGCTGGCCTCGCTCGAGCGCGAGAACAAAGCGCTACTTCGCGAGCAAGCGACCAACGCCCAGACGCTGCAACGTGCCCAGCAACTGTTTTCCGAAAATGCCCAATTGCGCAGATTGCTCGGTACCAGCGAACAATTGCCGGTCAAATCGGTGATGAGCGAAATCCTCTACGATGCGCGCGACATTTTCACCCGCAAGATCGTCCTTGACCGTGGCTCGCGGCACGACGTCATGCTCGGTCAGCCGGTTATCGATGACACCGGCGTGGTCGGACAAATCACGCGGGTCTTTCCGCTGACCTCCGAAGCTACGCTGCTGACCGATAAGGACGAGGCGATCCCTGTGCAGGTCGTGCGCAATGGCTTGCGCAGTGTGGCCTACGGGCGCGGGCAGAGCGGTTTGCTCGATTTGCGTTTCATGCCGGCCAACGCCGACATCCGCAAGGGCGACAAGCTGGTCACCTCGGGCATTGACGGGCTGTACCCGGGCGGCTTGTCGGTGGCAACGGTCGTCGCGGTCGAAAACAAGTCCGGCGATATGTTCGCCACCATCGTTTGTCAGCCATCGGCCGGCATCGATCGCCACAAGCAGCTGCTGATCTTGCTGGCGCAGCCGATGTCTGCCCCGCGACCGCCGCCGGACGACGCGAATGCCAAAAAGAATGCCGCCGGCAAGACGCGTTTGCGTGGTCCGGTCAAGGAGTTGCCGGCGGTACCAACGCCTGCCACGACCGTCAGGAGAGTCATTCAATGAGCCAGCCACATTACATCCTGCTGCCGGTCAGCCCGCTGTTTATTGCGGCCAGTCTGGTCGGTGCCTTTCTGCTGAACTTGTTGCCGTGGGGCGGTCTGGTCGGCGTGCCTGATTTTGTTGCGCTGGTGGTGATCTTCTGGAGCATCCACCAGCCGCGCAAGGTCGGCATCGGCCTGGCCTTTTGTCTGGGTTTGCTGATGGATGTGCACAATGCCGCTCTGCTGGGCGAGAACGCACTGGTCTATACGCTGCTGTCGTATCTGGCCATCATGATCCACCGCCGCGTGTTGTGGTTCCCGGTGCGTACACAGGCTTTGCACATTTTGCCGCTGCTGCTGATCACGCAAGTCGTGCAACTGGTGATCCGCTTGTGGGTGTCGGGCAAATACCCGGGCTGGCTGTTTTTCATGGAGTCACTGACTTCGGTGGCACTTTGGCCGCTGGTGACCTGGTTGCTGCTGGCACCACAACGCCGTGCGATCAACCGCGACGATACGCGTCCGATTTGATCGGATTTGATCTGACTACTGCTATTTTTTCCCATTCCACTGCGTTTCTATCACCCGAGCGGGCATGACTGAATTCAAGAATACTGAACGAGAACTGCATTTCTTCCGGATCCGGGTTTTGGTCGCGGGATTTTTCGCGTTCTTCTGTTTCAGTTTGCTGGCGGCCCGCTATGTCTGGCTGCAGGTCTACCGGCACGACCACTACGCGGCCCAGGCCGAAGACAACCGGATTTCGGTGGTGCCGGTGGTGCCGAACCGGGGCTTGATACTGGACCGTAATGGCGTGGTACTGGCGCGTAATTTTTCTGCCTACACGCTCGAAATTACCCCGTCCAAGCTCAAGACCGAACTTGATGAAACTATTGATCAATTATCTGAACTCGTCGAGATCACGACAAAGGATCGCAAACGTTTTCGCAAGTTGCTGGAAGATAACCGCAACTTCGAAAGTTCGCCGATCCGCACCCGTCTGACGGATGACGAAGTGGCGCGCTTCACGGTACAGCGCTATCGTTTTCCCGGTGTCGAAATCCAGGCCCGGCTGTTTCGCCAGTACCCGCTGGGCGCAGTGGCCTCGCATGTCACCGGCTACATTGGCCGCATCAGCCCGAAAGACGTGATCGCCATCGAGGAGCGCGATGACAGCGCCAATTACAGTGGAAGCGATCACATCGGCAAGCAAGGCCTGGAGAAAAGCTACGAGCAGCAATTGCATGGCATCACCGGCTACGAAGAAGTCGAAGTCTCGGCCGGCGGCCGCGCGGTGCGCACGCTGTCGCGCACCCCCGCCAGCCCCGGCAACAACCTGATCCTGTCGATCGATATCGAATTGCAGAAAGTAGTCGAAGAAGCCTTCGGCGATCACCGCGGTGCGCTGGTCGCCATCGAGCCGGCCACCGGCGATATCCTCGCCTACGTCTCGATGCCCAATTTCGATCCTAACCTGTTCGTCGAGGGTATCGACCAGCAAAGCTGGGATCAGCTCAATACCTCGCCGGACCGGCCGCTGCTCAACCGGCCGTTGTCGGGAACTTATCCGCCCGGCTCGACCTACAAGCCGTTCATGGCGCTGGCCGCACTCGAGCTGGGCAAGCGCAAGCCAAGTGACACGATTTCGGATCCCGGATTTTTCGTGCTCGGCAACCACCGCTTCCGCGATGACAAGGAAGGTGGCCACGGCATGGTCGACATGCGCCGTTCCATTGTCGCTTCCTGCGACACTTACTACTACCTGCTGGCCAATGACCTCGGGGTCGATGCGATGCATGACTTCATGAAACCGTTCGGTTTCGGCCAATTGACCGGTATCGATCTGGAAAACGAGCGCACCGGCTTGTTGCCCTCGACCGCCTGGAAGCGCAGCGCCTACCGCAAGCGTGAACAGCAGAAATGGTATGCCGGCGAAACCATTTCGCTGGGCATCGGCCAGGGCTACAACGCCTTCACACCGCTACAGTTGGCGCACGCGGTATCGACGCTGGCCAACAATGGCGTCGTCATGAAACCGCACCTGGTAAAGATTATTGAAAACGGCACCACGCGCGAACGTACCGTGACTGTGCCCAAGCAAAGCTACCGGATCCCGCTCGACCAGGCCAATATCGACATCGTCAAGGACGCCATGGTCGGCGTCACCACCGAACCCGGCGGTACCGGATACCGGACCTTCGCCAAGGCCGAATACATTTCGGCCGGCAAAACCGGCACCGCACAGGTCATTGCGATCAAAAAAAATGAAAAGTACGATGCCTCGAAGCTTGATGAGCGGCATCACGATCACTCGCTGTACACCGCGTTTGCGCCGGCCGACAAACCGCGCATTGCCATTGCGATCATCGTCGAGAACGGTGGCTTCGGTGCCGAAACGGCGGCGCCAATTGTCAAGAAAGCGCTCGACTTTTATCTGCTCGGCAAACGTCCGGGCGACAAGGACAAGCCGGAACAGCCGCAGACACCGGCACCGCCGGGCAGCGCCCGGGTCGCGCCCTTGAAGACTAACGCCCAATCCAGTGATGGTCTGAAAACCGTTGCCGTCTCCGGCAGCAACAAGGATGGAAGACACTCCCATGATTGAACGACGCCCGTTCTGGCCGCGCATCAAACCGTTATTGACGGTGTTCGACGGCGCCCTCGCACTGATTGTTTTTCTGATCGTCTCAGTCGGGCTGGTCACCCTGTATTCGGCCGGCATCGACTTCCCCGGACGGGTCGAAGACCAGCTGCGCAACATCCTGATTGCCTTCGTCGTGATGTGGGTTGCGGCCACGATTCCGCCGCAAACACTGATGCGCTTTGCCGTGCCGATCTACAGTTTCGGCATTGCGTTGCTGATCGCGGTGGCGGTGTTCGGTATGGTCAAGAAAGGTGCGCGACGCTGGATCAACCTCGGCGTCGTGATCCAGCCATCCGAGATCATGAAAATTGCGATGCCGCTGATGCTGGCCTGGTTTTTCCAGAAACGCGAAGGCATGATCCGCTGGACCGAGTACCTGGTGGCAGCAATATTGCTGTTGATTCCGGTCGCGCTGATCGCGCGCCAGCCCGACCTCGGCACGGCGCTGCTGGTACTGGCCGCCGGTTTTTACGTGATTTTCCTGGCCGGGTTGTCGTGGAAAGTTCTCGCCGGTTTGTTCTTCACGGTCGCGGCCAGCCTGCCGGTACTCTGGACTTTCCTGCACGATTACCAGCGTCAGCGCGTGATGATGCTGATCGATCCGACCTCGGACCCGCTCGGCAAGGGCTTCCATATTATCCAGTCGACGATAGCGGTCGGCTCGGGCGGACTGTTTGGCAAGGGTTGGCTCAAGGGCACGCAAGCGCATCTGGAGTTCATTCCGGAACGCACCACCGACTTTATTTTTGCCGTGTATTCCGAAGAATTCGGGCTGGTCGGTAACCTTGTCCTGCTCATTCTCTACCTGCTGCTGATCGGTCGCGGACTGGTCATTGCATCCAACGCCCCGACCATGTTTTCCCGCTTGCTGGCTGGTGCCATCACGATGATTTTCTTCACCTATGCGTTCGTCAACATGGGAATGGTCAGTGGTATCCTGCCCGTGGTCGGTGTGCCGCTGCCCTTCATGAGTTACGGCGGCACCGCACTGGTCACGCTCGGCCTGGGCGCCGGCATCCTGATGAGCATCCAGCGGCATCGCACGCTGGTCCAAAGTTAAGGAAATTCCATGCAAGATCAAGTCCGATTTTCCGCGTTGGGACGCCTGTTGTCAGGCGTCGTAGCATTGTTGCTGGCAGCGTGCAGCAGCGTGCCACTGACACCACCGCCTGCTCCTGCGGCGCCCATCGCAAAGCGGGAGGCAAAGCCGCCCAAGGCCAAACGGGCACCAGCGATGCCGGCCGCCGGTTCCGGACGCGGTGGCTATTATCTCGATGACGGTCCGGGCGACAATCCACCCGATAACCTGCTGGCCATCCCCGATGCGGAGCCGAAGATCGAAGAAAACTTCGCCCGTAACAACCGGCCGTATGTGGTGTTTGGCGAGAACTACACCCCGATGCCGGTCGATGCACCGCTCAAACAGCGCGGCATCGCCAGCTGGTACGGCAAAAAATTTCAGGGTCAGAAAACCTCGTCGGGTGAGCTCTACGACATGTACAAGATGACCGGGGCCCATCCGACACTGCCATTGCCGTCGTATGTACGCGTCACCAACGTGTCCAACGGCAGGCAAGTTATCGTGCGCATCAATGATCGCGGCCCGTTCCATTCGAATCGCATCATGGATCTGTCCTACACGGCCGCCCTGAAGCTCGATTATCTCGATGAGGGCAGTAGCGAAGTCGAGATCGAACGACTGATGCCGGATGAAATCGCGCGCATGGAAAAAAACCGGTTAGGGGAGCGCGCATTGCCGCTTGACGAGCCGGTTGCAGCGCGGGCACCGATGCCGGTGCTCGCTGCGCTGGAGGTGAAGTCGCTGCCGGTCAAGACCTTCGTGGCCGGCCCCGTGCCTGAACAAGGCGCAGTGATTCCGCCGGCCATGACTTCCGGCACGGCATTGACCATCGACATGCCGGCACCACCACCGTCGGTAACGATCGTGCCACTGTCGTTGGCACTGCCGGCTCCGGTGGCGTCAAGCGCCACGGCTCCGGTCAGCAGCGCCGGATACTACTTGCAGCTGGGCGCGTATTCGCAAGCACCGAACGCCGAAGCGGCACGCGTGCGTGCGCAGCGTACTTCACCCAACGCGTTGTCATCGACGGAAGTCGTGCAAACCGGCGCGGTATACCGTCTCTACAGCGGGCCGTTTTCGAGTCGTGCGGATGCCGCCACCGCCGCACAAAAAATCCAGGATGCGGGCGGCACCAAGCCGTTCATCGTGCAGCGATAAATCGATAAGTCTGTAGGGAGCCTGCCATCCGGTTATTGCTCCCGACATGACAAGCACCGAAGCCGGCGCTTTCCCGACATGGACTGTGGGCGTCGTCGAACGCCGGCATGGGCGATCTCCTTCGCCGTGTTGTTTGTCCGGGTATCTCAACACATCCATTGGTGGTGTGGCGACCGTATGGCCAACTACTCCAGTAGCATTCGATAACTGATAGTCGGCATTGCCGATTACTGGAATACCCTGTGCTTGCCGGCGCGCCATACGTACAAATCCATGACACTCCTGAGCTCCCCTCACGGTTTTGCCTTGCTCGCCAGGGCATCGATTTTCCAGGCTATCCGCAGGCTCTGCATGCTGTTGGCCATGGTAGTGATTGGCGCGTTTCCTGCAAACGCCCAGAGTTCGCAACCCCAAAGTAAAGCGCAATGCACCGCACCAACCGCCGGCAATCCCGGCAACGCCTGCGCCGGCAATCCGATCAACCTCATCACCGGCAACAAGTACCAGCGCGACACCGACCTGGCCGCCTTGCCCGGCGTGCTCG
>JBLHMB010000022.1:0-52099 GCA_047621665.1 Bradyrhizobium sp.
TGCCGTCGGCATCTTTCAATCCTTCCAGTGTTTCGCGGATCGACTTCGGCTGGCCGGGCAAATTCATGATCAGCGCAGCATGGTCGGTGGTTTCGCGAATCACGGCGACTTGGCGCGACAGGATCGCGGTCGGCACAAAACGCAAGCTGATCTGGCGCATCTGCTCGCCGAACCCCGGCATCTCTTTGGTGGCGATAGCCAGCGTGGCTTCCGGTGTCACATCGCGCCGCGCCGGGCCGGTACCACCAGTGGTCAATACCAGATGACAGTGCTCGACATCCACCAGTTCGATCAATGCAGCTTCGATCGCCGCACGTTCATCCGGAATCAGTCGGGTCACAAAAACCCAGGGGCTGGTCAGCGCGCCAGTGAACCAGTCGCGCAATGCCGGAATACCCTGGTCTTCGTAGACCCCGGCCGACGCGCGGTCGGACACCGAGATCAGGCCGACACGCAGTAACTCCGGCTCAGGCAATTCAGTCTTCGTCGCTGTCATCATCGACTTCGTCATCCGGCTTGGATTTGGCAGCAACCTGCTTGAGAATCTGGAACAGTTCGCGGTACGCCTTCGGCGGTTTGCTTTCAGCTTGTTCCTTGCGCGCATTGCGGATCAACCCGCGCACATGCTGGCCATCGAGTTCCGGATTCTGGTCGAGCAGGTCGGTCAGAACTTTTTCATCGGTCAGCAATTTGTCGCGGCGGCGCTCCAGCGCGTGCATCGCATTCGTGTCGGCTTTCGACAGACCGCGCCAGCTGTCGAGCGTGCGCTGGATCGCAGCGAGTTCGTCGTCGTTGAGCGTGCGCATTTTTTTGCCGACGTACTGCAACTGACGACGGCGACCTTCGTGGTCCTTGATCAGTTGGCATTCGAGGATGGCTTCACGCACATCTTCGGGCATCGGCACGCGCTTGACGCGGTCACGGGCTTCGGCGACGAGCTCGGCACCGAGCTTTTGCAGCGCAGTCATGTCGCGCTTGAGTTGGGACTTGGAAGGGCGGTCGTATTCCTGTTCGAATTCGGTCGATTGGAAGCCGCAGTTGCCGCGATTGGGATTAGGCATGATGAAGTGGTAAGGCGCAAAGCCATTCTGTAAACGACTGCTATGATAACCGCTTTACCGTCCCGCCCCCGAAATCCATCCATGAGCGCACCCGTATTTAGCCATACCCAGGAACAAATGCAGCAACTGACGCAAGATGTTTTGCGCTACGCCCGAGAATGCGGCGCGTCGGATGCGTCCGTCGAAGTCAACGAGGCGCAGGGACTGTCGGTGATGGTGCGCAAGGGGCGGGTCGAAACCATCGAACAAAACAAGGACAAGGGTGTGTCCGTGACGCTGTACCTCGGCAGCGAAGGGCATATGCGCAGCGGTAATGCCGACACCTCCGACTTCTCGCAGCAGGCATTGAAAGCTACCGTCGAAGCGGCCTGGAACATCGCTCGATTTACTGCAGAAGACGATTGTGCCGGCCTGCCCGATCCCGATCAGTACGAAAAAAACCCGCGCGACTTGCAGCTGTATCACCACTGGGATATCGACACGGCTCAGGCAGTGTCGCTGGCGCAGCGCTGCGAGGCAGCCGCATTCGCCGTCGACCCGCGCATCACCAATAGCGAAGGGGCCGGCGTCTACGCACAGCATTCGCAATTCATGATGGCCAACACGCGCGATTTTCTGGGCGGTTATGCGTTTTCGCGGCACACGCTGTCGGTCTCGCCGATTGCCGGTCGTGGCAACGGCATGCAGCGCGATGACTGGTATTCGTCGCAGCGTGATCCGCAACGACTGGCCAGTCCCGAAGCCATTGGTCGCTATGCCGCAGAGCGTGCGTTGGCCCGGTTGCGCGCACGCCAGTTATCGACCCGTAAATGTGCAGTGCTGTTCGAAGCGCCGCTGGCGGTTGGTTTGCTGGGTACTTTTGTGCAGGCGGTTTCGGGTGGCGCGCTGTATCGCAAATCAACATTCCTGCTCGACTCGCTCGGCAAGCAAGCGCTGTCGGACCACATCTGCATTGCCGAAGATCCTTACGTCATCGGTGCGGTCGGGTCGGCACCGTTCGATGATGAAGGTTGCCGCACGCACGCGCGCGATGTCGTCGTTGATGGCGTCGTGCAAGGTTATTTTTTGTCGACCTATTCGGCGCGCAAGTTGGGCATGCCAAGTACCGGCAATGCCGGTGGCTCGC
This sequence comes from Bradyrhizobium sp., assembly GCA_047621665.1. Taxonomy (GTDB): domain Bacteria; phylum Pseudomonadota; class Gammaproteobacteria; order Burkholderiales; family Burkholderiaceae_D; genus Actimicrobium. Next base: position 2,188 of record JBLHMB010000022.1, read on the forward strand.
ACAACCTGACCATGTCGTCCCGTCTGACGAAGCCGACCGACGACTTCAAGGCCATGCTCAAAAAACTGGGTACGGGCTTGCTGGTCACTGAACTGATGGGTGAGGGGACCAACTACGTCACCGGCGATTACTCGCGCGGCGCGTCCGGCTTCTGGGTTGAAGGCGGCGTGATCCAGTATCCGGTCGAAGAAATCACCATCGCCGGCAACATGCAAACCATGTTCAAGCAACTCGTCGCAATCGGTGCCGACACCTATTTGCGCGGTACCAAGCAAACCGGCTCGGTGCTCATCGAGAGCATGACGATTGCCGGCGACTGACAATTCTGCAGGTTACAACTGCTGCAAAATCTCGCGTCCGATCGCACTCAGCGGCACAATCCTGTCGACCGCATCGAGCTTGATGGCTTCCTTCGGCATGCCGAAGACGACACAGCTATCTTCATCTTGCGCCAGTGTGCGGGCACCGGCCTGACGCATCTCCAGCAAGCCAAGAGCGCCATCGTCGCCCATGCCGGTCATGATCACGCCGAGCGCGTTGGCCCCGGCGCTTTTTGCGACCGAACGGAACAGTACATCGACCGATGGCCGGTGCCGGTTGACCAGCGGGCCATCAATCACGTCAACAAAATACTGCGCACCGACGCGGCGTAGCAGCATGTGTTTGCCACCCGGCGCGATCAGCGCCAGACCTTGCGTGACGCGATCCTTGTGACAGGCTTCGCGCACTTCGATCTGGCACAGCGTGTTCAGGCGGGCGGCAAATTCGGCAGTAAATTTTTCCGGCATGTGCTGGACGATGACGATGCCCGGGGATACGCGCGGCAACGTCACCAGGACTTTTTCAAGCGCCTGCGTGCCGCCGGTCGATGTGCCCAGCGCGACGATGCGCTGGGTGGTCTGAATCATCGCGCCATGACCGGTTGCCGCTGGCAGAACGGCATCGGCACTCAATTTTTCGACCACCATCAGCCGCTTGATATTGGCTTTCGAGGCCGTCTTGACCGCGTTGATCAAGTCATTCGAATGATCGCTGAGAAACTGCTTGAGGCCCAGCTTGGGCTTGGTGATAATGGCCACCGCACCGGCCGACAGGGCCTCGATCGAGGTCCGTGCACCGGCCTCGGTCAACGTCGAACAGATCACCACCGGTGTCGGTCGTTCGCGCATGATTTGACGCAAAAAGGTCAGTCCATCCATGCGCGGCATCTCGATATCGAGCACGATCACGTCGGGCCATTGCGTCTTCATGCGCGCCATCGCCAGCAACGGGTCGGCCACCGCGCTGATGACTTCGATGTGCGGATCAGCATCGAGCATGGCGCTCAGTACCTGACGCACCACCGCCGAATCGTCGACCAGCATGACTTTAATTAGCGCCATTGATGTCCCTTGCCGTCCTGTTCATGCATCGCCAACAGCGTGGACGACTGTGCGTTGTTGTCACTCAAAACCGCGTGAACTGGGATTTATTCAGCGCGCTGCTGGTCGCCTTGTTACCCGATGGTTTGACAGTTGCCAGGCGGTTTTGCAGTCGCATCGGCGCTGTCGATACCGATTTCAGATTGTTCATTTTTTAGCTTTCAGGCGAGGATGGGTCGCCGAAATTCTGTTGTTGGCAATAGTGCTAGGGCTTGCGATAAATCGAGGGCGATAGCGTCTCGACTGCGGTGGTGATGTCGTTGAGGCTTTCCGAATGGCCGATACAGAAATGGCCGCCCGGTTTGAGTTTCGAGAGCACGCGTGTCACCACGCCGCGTTTGGTATCGTCGCTGAAATAAATCATGACATTGCGCAGGAAAATCACATCGAATAATCCGATATCAGGCAACGTGTCATTCAGATTGACCTGAGCGAAGCGCACCTTGCTGCGCACCGCGCGATCAATGAGGAGCGTGCCCTCCTGCGTGCCACTGCCTTTGAGACAGAACCGCGTCAGATAGGTCGGCGGAATCTGGCCGGTGCGGTTCATCGAATAGTGGCCGCTGCGCGCGCCGACCAGCACGCTGCTGCTGATGTCGGAGCCGAACACTTCCCACTGCGTACTGCCCATGTTGTCGGCCAGGACCATCGCAATGCTGTAGGCCTCTTCGCCGGTCGAGCTGGCGGCACTCCAGACCCGGAAGGGCTGGCCCCGGCCAACTGCAGCCAGTGCGCGGGCGCGCAAAAAATCGAAGTGCGCCGGTTCGCGAAAAAAATAGGTTTCGTTGGTTGTCAGCAGGTCGATTGCGGTTTGTACTTCGCCCGGCTTTTCATCGCTTTGAAGCAGACGGAAATACGCGCTGAAACTGGTGAGCTGGTAATACGCCAGTCGCTTCGACAGCCGGCCGCTGACCAGCGCTTTTTTCGACGAGGACAGCGTGATGCCGGCCGCCTCGAAAATGAAGCGCTGGAACTGGCCGAATTCCTGATCAGTGATGATTGGTGGAGCCATCGTCACTCAGGAAATCAAGGCAGGCGGCGATTCACTGAGTTGCGCCAGCGCGCCCAGCTCCTGAATCGACAGTACCCGGCTGATGTTGAGCAGGATCACGAACTTGCCGTTGACCTTGCCCATCCCATCGATGAAGTCGGTACGGATGCGCGCGCCGAAAGCCGGTGCCGGCTCGATATCGGCGTCCGGAATATCGAGCACCGCGTTGACCGCGTCGACTACCAACCCCATGTCGTGCGTCATGTCCTGACGCTCGCCATCGGCGGCTTCCACTTCGACGATGACGGTGCAAGTACGTTTGGTGATGACGGTTGGCGGCTTGCCGAAGCGTGCCGCCAGATCCATCACCGGCACCACGGCACCGCGCAGATTGATCACGCCAAGTATGCATTCGGGCATCATCGGCACGCGCGTCAAGCCGTCGTATTCGATGATTTCCTTGATGCCGAGGATGCCGATGGCAAACATTTCGCCACCAAGCAGAAACGTCAGATACTGTTTAGGTCCGCTCGCTACCGGTGTATTTTTCGCGATGACCAGGGCCTTGTTGTCGGCCTGTACAAGTGCGTTCATGGTGACTACTTTCAGAAACGGGTGAATTGGGATTCGTCGAGCTCGCCGGCGCTGGGGCGGGTCAAGGCGACGGCGGGCTTGCTATTGCCGGCTTTCGGGCCGCTCTTGCTGCCGTAGCTGGAACCCGTGTTGCGTGCGCTTGCCGACTGAACCGGGCTGCGGGAAATCCCGTCGAGCTTGAAGAACGACATCGTGGCTTGCAGTTGCTCGGCCTGGCTGCTCATTTCTTCGGCGGTTGCCGCCAGTTCTTCCGAACTCGATGCATTTTGCTGCGTGGTCTGGCTCAATTGCATGACAGCGGAATTGATCTGGCTAACACCGGACGATTGCTCGCTGGAGGCGGCCGCAATTTCCTGCACCAGGTCCGAGGTCTTGCGAATACTCGGGACCATTTCATCGAGCAGCTTGCCGGCTTTTTCGGCCAGATCGACGCTGCTGGTAGCGAGTTCACCGATTTCCTGTGCGGCGATCTGGCTGCGTTCGGCCAGCTTGCGCACTTCGGCGGCCACTACTGCAAAACCTTTGCCGTGTTCACCGGCACGGGCGGCTTCGATGGCGGCATTGAGTGCCAGCAAATTGGTCTGGTAAGCGATGTCATCGATGATGCCGATCTTGCGGGCGATCTGCTTCATGGCCGCGACGGTGGCATTGACCGACACACCGCCTTCGGCGGCTTCGCGCGCAGCCTTGCTGGCCATGCCATCGGTGACCTTGGCGTTCTCGGTATTTTGCGCAATCGAGGAGGACATTTCTTCGATCGAGGCGCTGGTTTCTTCGACGCTGGCTGCTTGTTCGCTGGAGGCTTGCGACAGCGACAGCGAGGTGGCGCTGACTTCTTCGGAAGCACTGGCCAGCGCTTGGGCGCCACTGTTGACGTCGGACACCACCTGCGACAATTTGGCAATCATCAATTGCATCGAGCGCAGCATCTGGCCGGTTTCATCCGTTGCCGTCGAGTCGATCCGCACGGTCAGATCACCTTCGGCCAACCGGTTGGCAGCGTCGCGGGCTTTGTTCAGCGGTGTGGTAACGCTGCGGCTGATCAGGACACCGAGGGCGATCCCGAGCAGTACGCCAATAGCAATCGCTGTCAGCATCAGCATCCGGCTGTTTTCGTAGAGCGCGGACGTTTCGACCGAGGCTTCCTTGGCGCGGACTTCCTTGATCACGGTCAGTTCGGTCATCAGGTCATCGATGACATCGGCCTTGGCGCGGGTCTGCCCCATTATTTTTATCAATGCTTCACTGCGCTGCTGCAATGGCTCGACGGCAGCCAGCGTGATGATTTGCTGCAGGTCGCGCTGATATTCTTCCCAGTTCTTGTCAAAGGTAACGAACACTTCCTTGGCGCGCACCGAATTGAATAACGGTCGCGACTTGGCCAGCAAATCCTTGACGGCCGTGCTGCTTTTGGTCAGTGATGCGAGGGTGCTGGCACGCTCTTCCTGCGTCGTCGACAGCAAGTAGTTCGCTCGTGCGCGGCCGACATAGATCAGGTTGATGTTGGCTTCCTTGACCAGCGAGATGCCCATCAGTTCTTGCTGGTACATCGAATCAGCCATGTCGTTGATCCGGTTGGCGCTGTTGATACCAATCCCGCCCACCACGATGCTGATGGCAGCCACCAGGATAAAGCCGACTAGCAGTCGTACGCCGATTTTGATATTGGAAAACATGATGAGTCCTGTGGGTGAAGTGAGCGAACGCGTGGTGGGTTAAAAAATTATCCGGGGATCGGATTACTACGGGTGAGACTGGCTTGCCGGACGAGCGCGGGTACATCGAGGATCAGCGCGACATCGCCGCTGCCCAGAATGGTGGAACCACTGATGCAATCAACCTGGCTGAACAACTGGCCAAGCGGCTTGATGACAGTCTGGAATTCGCCCAGCAAGGTGTCGACCACGAGGCCGGCACGTTGTCCGGCATGTTTGAGAACGACGATATTTTCGCGCCGGGCCGGCACATCGCCGACATCGAACAAATCGCGCAACCGGATGAATGGCAGCACGCTGCCGCGCAGGTCGGTGTAATCGTGGCCGGGTTCGGCGCTGTATTCGATGCATTCCTCGATCATGTCGAGCGGAATCGCAAATACCGATTTGCCGATCTCGACCATGAAGCCATCGATGATGGCCAGTGTCAGTGGCAGGCACACCGTGACGGTGGTGCCGACCCCTTCGCTACTGGCGACGCTGACGCTGCCGCGCAGCGCGGTGATGTTGCGCTTGACGACATCCATGCCGACACCGCGACCGGACAGGTTGGTCACTTCAGCCGCGGTCGAAAAACCGGGTTCGAAGATCAGGTCGTAAATTTCACCATCGCTCATTTCGCGCCCGGCATCGACCAGTCCGCGCTCAATTGCCTTGGCCAGAATGCGCTCGCGCTTGAGACCACCGCCGTCGTCGCTGACGGTGATGACGATGGCACCGGAATCATGGCAGGCGTCCAGCGTGACGCGTCCGCGTGCCGGTTTGCCGCTGGCCAGTCGCACTGGCGCCGGTTCGATGCCGTGGTCGATCGCATTGCGAACCAGATGCAACAGCGGATCGCCGATTTTCTCGACCACGGTCTTGTCGAGTTCGGTGTCTTCGCCGTTGATTTCCAGCGCGATATCCTTGCCGATTTCACGCGAGACATCGTGCACCACGCGCTGGAAACGGTTAAAGGTCGCGCCGATTTTTACCATCCGCAGTTGCAGCGCGCTGTCGCGCACTTCCTGCACCAGACTCGACAGTTTCGAACTGCTTTCCTGTAATTCGCTGTTCTGGGCGCGACGGGCAATCAGGTTCACGCCGGCACCGGCGATGATCAGTTCGCCGACCAGATTGATGAGCTGGTCGAGCTTGTCGGCATCGACGCGGATCGAACGGTTTTCCTGCGCGCCGGTGTCGCGCACTTGCTGCTGACGGGTCAGCGCGGCATCGACGACGGCCGGTTGCACCAGCAATTGCTCGACCAGGATGACGCCGATTGGCGTGGCCGGATGCGCGCTCTGAGTCGCGAGTGCGCCGTCGAGTTCGCGTCTGGTCAGCGTGCCGCAATGCACCAGCAGTTCGCCCAGCAGTTCAGGCTGTTTGGAGGATTCGCGCAGCAGACGCTGGTAGTCGGCAATCAGGCTATGTGGCGGCAGGATATGCAGCTGGCAATCGTCAAGTACGAACTCGAACACGTTTTCGATGGTGGCCTTGTCGGCATCGGTTTGGAAACCGATTTCAAAACCGAGATAGCAGGTTTCCGGATCCATGGTCGCGGCATCCGGAATGCTGTTGGCCAGTGTGGCAATACCAACGATGTTGCCTATTGTTGAGAGGTAGCGCAAAAACGAGAGCGGGTCCATGCCGTTGCGCAGCACGTCCGGACCAAAACGAATCGAGATGTGCCAGTGATCGGCATCAACGCCGTCGATGTGAATGCGTTCGACGGGGGCGCTGCTGCTGGCAACCGTGATGGCGTTGGATGGCAGCGCTGTTGGGGCCGGCGTCTCGAGATACGCTGACAATTGCGCGATCAACGGCGCACCCTGCGCTTCGAGTGCTTCCTCAATGCCGTCGTGGCCGGCGGCGACCGCTTCGACCAGCCGGCCGATCTGGTCACAACAGCCCAGCAGCAAGCTCACCAGTGTTTCGGTGACCGGCAGCTTGCCATCGCGCACGCGGTCCAGCACGCTTTCGACGACATGCGTGAAGGCGACAATATGGTCCAGGCCGAACAGGCCGGACGAGCCCTTGATGGTATGAGCGGCGCGAAAAATCGCATTCACCAGTTCGTCTTTTGGTTCGGTCTGCAAGACCACCAGCAGCGAATCTTCCATCTCGATCAACAGTTCGCGGCATTCGGCAAAAAACGTTTGCAGTGCGTCGTCAAGATTCATGATGGTTGTCCTGTCGAGGTCGACTGGGCGGGGTGGGGCAGCACCAGCGGATCACCGAAATAGCCTGCCAGATCGAGCAGCTCGAACACCTCGACAACGGCGGCGCTATGGCCGACCAGATGCAACGCGGTAAATCCGGTCAGTGCCGTTTTTTTGGCCAGCATCAGCAACTGCAAACCTGCCGTATCGATTTCACTGACACCGGACAAATCCAGTTCCAGGTCGCCCGGTTCGGCCAGTGCCGCCAGGAGCAACGACTTAATTTCATCGGCGCGATAAATCGTCAATTCACCGTCTAAACGTACTTGGCGGACGGTCATGGCAGGCAGAGTTTCTGGACCGCGTCTAGCAGTTGTTCGGGCTTGAACGGCTTGACCACCCAGGCTTTGGCACCGGCAGCGCGGCTGGCGTTTTTCTTGTCGATGTCGGTCTCGGTGGTCAGCATGATGACCGGCGTAAAGCGGTAGGCCGGCAATAGCTTGACCGCGCTGACAAACGCGATGCCATCCATGTTGGGCATGTTGACGTCGCTGATGATCAGGTGGACTTTTTGGCCGGTGAGTTTGTCTAGCGCGTCCTTGCCGTCGCGTCCCTCGAGGACGTCGTAGCCGGCACCCTTGAGTGCAATGCCCACAACTTGCCGCATCGATGCGGAGTCATCGACAATCATGATGGTCTTGACCATGGTGTTTCCTAAAAAAAGGTAATGTCGTTATCGGTGTTGCGGTTGCTGCGGTCGACCGTCGTGCCGCTGTGGATCGCATGCTGGTCGGCCATCACGTAGGTTTCTTTGAGTTCGTCGAGCAGGATGCGGGCGTCGAGCGGCTGCAAGCTGCCGGCACCGGTGATGTCCTGGTGATGCTGGTCGAGATAAACCGGCAGCTGTTCGATATTGTTCTTGACGTGATTCATGATCTGGCTGACCCGGTCCTGGAATTGCAACTGGACCAGCGCGGCGCCGACCTCGCTCTTGATGCCGATGCTCTCTTCTTTAAGTAGCGAACTCGATTGCACCAGCGCATCGGTAATCGTGCGGAAGTCGTTCAGTACCGTGTCGATCGTGGTTTCGGCCGAGCGCAGCGTGATCTCTTCCTGCCGGACCGAGGCGCTCACCGAGCGCACGGCCGCCGTGATGGCTTCACTGATGACTTTCACTTTGCTGGCGATGTGCTGACCGGTATCGCCGGACTGGCGCGACAACATGCGAAATTCGCGGGCCACGACAGTGAAGCCACGACCCATTTCTCCGGCCCGCGCGGCTTCGATGGCCGCGTTGAGTGCCAGCAGGTTGGATTGCGCGGCGATTTGCGCGACGTCGGTCGCCATCTCCTGCAATTCGGCGACAAAACGGTCGAGTGCCTGCACTTGTTCCAGCATGCCGGTCATGCTCTGCATCGCCGCTTTTTGTGATGCGACGACGCTGCCGAGTTGCTTCTGGCTGCGGGCAAAGACAGCCACCAGGCCGTCGTCGCTGTCGCCGATTGATGCCGTTGCGAGGCTTGATGCGTGGACTGCATCATCGAGCTTGTCGACGATGCCCGAAAAGCGCTGTGACAAATCATCGATGGCACTGTCCATTTGTGCCCGTGACGATTCGATATGGGCGCTCCAGACCGGTACGATGGCAGCGCCGAATTGCTGCTGACTGACCAGATAGGCATCGATGTTGCGCCAGTCGGTACGCTGGCGCGCCACCGCCATCAGGCTCATGACGATGCCGGCGATGACCAGTAGCGCCATGAGGCCAATGGCCAGTCCGCTCCAGCCGCCGCTGATCGCGACCGCTCCGGCACCGGCAAGACCCAGTGCGGCCGGCATCCAGTGCAGTCCGGTAAAAATTTCCTCTGTTAGCGAGCGCATTTTCAGGCCAGTTTGAGTGTGGTGGTCAGGCTGTAGCCGCTACCATAGGCATTGCGCACCGGCAGATCGACCCGCAGCGCGGCTTTTACCTTGCGTCGCAGCCGGTAAATCAGCATGTCGATTTTTTTGGTGTCACGTCGTTCGTCGCCGCTGACATCGATATGCATTTCCTTGTTCAGCGTGTCGCGCGCGACCGGCTTGCTGCTGTGGGTCAGCAATTCCAGAAAACTGAATTCTTTTTCGGTCAAGTTGACGGCGAGCTGATCATCGATCTGCAGTTGCCGCTCGGTGGTGTGCAAGCGCCATTGCAGCGGTGTCGTCGTGAAGACCGCACCGCGGTGGCGTTTGATGCGTCGGCATAAGGCAACGACGTGCGCACTTAACTTGGATGCCGGCACGGGCTTGGTCAATATCTGGTCGGCGCCCTGCAGCAAACAGTTGGTGCGTTGCTCCAGCTGGTCACCTTGTGTCAGAACCAGCACGCCGGTACCCGGGTAAGTCGCTTGCATGCGCTTGACAATCGCCTGGCCGTAATCATTGGGCATATCAAGATCGACAATCAGGATATCGGCCTGTTGCCGTTGTAGCGCTGACCACATTGTGGTGACGTTGCCAACCACAACCAGATCGTGGTTATTCGACGCCTCGTCAATAAAACCTTTATTGGAACAGGGCGTAGACGAATTATCTTCAAACAGAAGGATGTGAGCCATTGATATGCAATCGAGTTGTGAAGTGAATATGCTTATTGGTATATTTAATCAGGTGAGTGACACTTAATTAAAAATGGAAATGATGCATTTCGCAGTTACGTTTCCTTATGGTAATACAGTCAATGCAAATAAATACTCTCCAATTACCACTTACTCACTAAATCTTATGACTATTAATTAACAACAAATCGTTAATTTCGTATTTATATAAAATATTTGAATAAATAAAACTGATTAATCTTATTTTGATAAAATAAAGTGTTGGCCTGTTTTGGCTGTCTACCTCTTTACAAAATAAATACGACAAATTGTTATTTGTAAAACGTCACTTGTTAAGTGAGGAGCAATAAAAAATTTCCCTAAATATTGGTATATTCGAGGTTTATGCGCATGCGGCAACGAGCCGAAATGATCATTCGCGTTGTATAAAAGCAATTTGTCAGAGCCACTGCCGGAACCGCTCGAACGGATGCGCATCGAGTCACAAATTCACGGCGGCAGTATCATGCAGTGTCAGATGTGGTGAAGCGGTCAGTCGATCGATTCACCCCAACCATGCAGCAACCTTGTTTCGCCGATTAAAAAATGGGATTCAATATAAAACAGTGTCGAAGCGTCATCATTTAATGCGATGAATCCGCTTTTTTGTTAACTGACTATGCAATTCAATTTGCGCTGATTGGTAGTTCTAATACGGGATGTGACTTGCTTTTCCGATTTATTAAAAAGGAATTATTGCCCGATTATTCCAATACTGATTCAACGTTGATTCAACGTTATTTTTTAAAAATAAATTACTTATCTTTGTTATTCATAGGGGAATACCGTGATTGATTCATTTTCCACCCGCGAACTGCTTGCCGTTAATGGCGCCAAGGTCACCATTTTTAGCCTGACCAAACTGGGTCAGCAATTCGATCTCACGCGCTTGCCGTTCTCGATGAAAATCCTGCTCGAAAACCTGTTGCGCTGCGAAGACGGTGTCTCTGTCACGCGTGCCGCGATCGAGGCCGTAGCAGGCTGGGATGCGCAGGCCGAACCCTCGGTCGAGATCGCCTTCATGCCGGCCCGCGTGGTGCTGCAGGATTTCACTGGCGTGCCCTGCATGGTTGACCTTGCCGCGATGCGCGATGCAGTGGTCCGGTTAGGCGGGTCGGTTGACAATATTAATCCGCTGATTCCGGCCGAGCTGGTGATTGACCATTCGGTGCAGGTCGATTCGTTCGGTCAGGCCGATTCGCTCGATATCAACGGCCGCATCGAATTTAGCCGTAATCGCGAGCGCTACAGCTTTTTGCGCTGGGGCCAGAAAGCCTTCGACAATTTCAAAGTGGTGCCGCCGAACACCGGCATCGTCCATCAGGTCAATCTGGAAAACCTTGCCCGCGTAGTCATGACGCGCGAGATCGATGGCGTGCAATATGCGTTTCCGGACACCGTCTTCGGCACCGATTCGCATACCACCATGGTCAATGGCCTCGGTGTGCTGGGCTGGGGCGTCGGCGGGATTGAGGCTGAAGCGGCGATGCTGGGTCAGCCCAGTTCGATGCTGATACCGCAAGTGGTCGGTTTCAAGCTGACCGGCAAGTTGCCGGAGGGCGTCACTGCGACAGATCTGGTGCTGACCGTGACGCAAATGTTGCGTTCGCTTGGCGTGGTCGGCAAGTTCGTCGAGTTTTATGGCGATGGTTTGTCGGCATTGCCGTTGGCCGACCGCGCGACGATTGCCAACATGGCGCCGGAATACGGTGCCACGTGCGGCATCTTTCCGATTGATGACGAGTCGCTTGCTTACTTGCGTCTGTCCGGTCGCAGCGACGAGCAGGTCGCGCTGGTCGAAGCCTATGCCAGAGCGCAAGGTTTGTGGCGCACCGAGGTCGAGGCCATTTACAGCGAGACGCTGGAGCTAGACATGGGCACCGTCCTGCCTTCGCTGGCCGGCCCGAAACGGCCGCAGGATAGGGTGCTGCTGTCGGACATGAAAGCCAATGTGCATGACAACCTGATCGGCATGGTGACCAATCGCAAGCCGTTCGAAAAATCGGTACAGCGCTTCGAAGGCGAGGGCGGCGCCACGACACACGTCGCGGTTGAGTCCAGTGCGGTAATCGCGCCGGACGAGTTCGCGTTGCGCGATGGCGCGGTCGTGATTGCCGCGATTACGTCGTGTACCAACACCTCCAATCCGGCCGTAATGCTGGCCGCCGGACTGCTCGCGCGCAACGCGGTGGCCCGTGGTCTGACCGCCGCACCGTGGGTCAAGACCTCGATGGCACCGGGTTCGCTGGTGGTGACTGATTACCTGACCCGCGCCGACCTATTGTCGCCGCTCGAACAGCTCGGCTTTTTCATTGTCGGTTATGGCTGTACGACCTGTATCGGCAATTCGGGACCGTTGCCCGAAGCCGTTTCGCACGATATTGCGGCCGATGATCTGGTGGTCGCTGCGGTCTTGTCCGGCAACCGCAATTTCGAGGGCCGGGTTCATCCCGAGGTCAAGATGAATTACCTCGGCTCGCCACCGCTGGTGGTGGCCTATGCGCTGGCGGGTACTGTCGACATCGACATGGCGACCGAGCCGCTCGGTAACGGCAGTGACGGCCAGCCGGTTTTTCTGCGCGATATCTGGCCCTCGAACAAGGAAATTGGCGACCTGATCGTCGCCAGCGTCGGACCGGAGATGTTCACCCGCAATTACGCCAACGTGTTTGCCGGCGACAGCCGCTGGAACCAGATCGCCTCGCCGGACGGTACGGCGTTTGCATGGGACGCTGCCTCGACCTACATCAAGAATCCGCCGTACTTCGACGGCATGCAGATGGCTGTCGGCACCATTGACGATATCCACGGAGCCGGTTTGCTGGGCCTGTTCGGCGACTCGATCACGACCGACCATATTTCGCCGGCCGGCAATATCAAGGCCGATTCGCCGGCCGGCTTGTTTCTGCAATCGTTGAACGTGTTGCCGGCCGATTTCAATTCGTACGGTTCGCGGCGCGGCAATGATGACGTGATGGTGCGCGGCACCTTTGCCAATATCCGGATTCGTAATCTGATGCTCGATGGCGAAGAGGGCGGCAAGACGATTCACTTCCCGTCCGGGCGCAAGCTCGCCATCTATGACGCGGCGATGCAGTACAAGGCCGACGGTGTGCCGCTGGTCGTCATCGCCGGCAAGGAGTACGGCACCGGTTCGTCACGCGACTGGGCCGCCAAGGGCACCATGATGCTCGGCGTGAAGGCGGTGATCGCCGAGAGTTTCGAGCGCATCCACCGTTCCAATCTGGTCGGCATGGGCGTACTGCCGTTGCGTTTCATGGATGGCCAGAGCGCCGCCTCGCTGGGGTTGCGTGCCGATGATCACTTCGACATCACAGGTTTGCGGTATGGCGAAAGCCGGATTGCCGAAGTGATGGCCACCGGCAGCGATGGCCGGGTCACGGGATTCCAGGTGGAAGTCTTGCTGCTGACGCCGAAAGAAGTCGAGTACTTCCGCCACGGCGGCATCCTGCATTACGTGTTGCGTGAGCTGGCGAGTCGCAAGTCGGCGTGAGTACACCAATGCAGCTGGTACTTGAGCCGGTCAGTGACGCGGTATTTCGCGTACTGACCGGGCAGGGCGCGCATGTCGGCAACCTCAAACTTGCTCAGGGCCTCTGGAAGTTCAAGGCGATTGGCTATGACGTCAGTGGCGCCGTACTCCCGGGATGGGGGCCGCTGACCGATTATCACAATACGGTGCTGGCATTTCCTGATTTAGCACTGGTCAATGCGATGCTCGTCCCCATATGAGGGCAATATTCCACGAACCCGGGACCTTGCATGAGCCATCATCTATCGCTACAAAAAGACAAAATCCGTTTTCTGTTACTCGAAGGACTGCACAAGAATGCGCTCGATGTACTGGGGCGCAACGGCTACACCAATATTGAATTGCTGCCGACGGCACTGGATGAAGCGGTGCTTATCGAAAAAATCCGCGATGCGCATTTTGTGGGTATCCGCTCACGCACCCAGATTACCGAGAAGGTGCTGGCGGCCGCCGAGAAGCTGATCGCGGTCGGCTGCTTTTGCATTGGCACCAATCAGGTCGATTTGCGTGCGGCGATGCAGCGCGGGATTCCGGTTTTTAATGCGCCGTTTTCGAATACCCGCTCGGTCGCCGAACTGGTGCTGGCCGAAACCATTCTGCTGTTGCGCGGCATTCCGGAAAAGAACGCGCTGGTCCATCGTGGCGGCTGGTCGAAGTCGGCTGAAGGCTCCTTCGAAACGCGCGGCAAGACGCTCGGTATCATCGGCTACGGCAGCATCGGCACGCAGTTGTCGGTATTGGCCGAAGGGCTCGGCATGACGGTGGTGTACTACGACGTCATCACCAAATTACCGATCGGCAATGCCCATCAGGTGGATTCGCTCGACGATCTGCTGGCGCTGGCTGATGTCGTGACCTTGCATGTGCCCGAGAACGACTCGACCAAAAACATGATGGGTGCCGAGCAATTTGCGAAAATGAAAATCGGTAGTATTTTCATCAATGCCGCGCGCGGTACCTGTGTCGACATCGATGCGCTGGCCGGCATGATTGAGCGCAAGCATCTTGGTGGCGCTGCGGTCGATGTGTTTCCTTCCGAGCCGAAAGCCAACAGCGAAGAATTTTTGTCGCCGTTGCGCAAGTTCGATAACGTGATCCTGACGCCGCATATCGGTGGCTCGACGCTGGAAGCACAAGCCAACATCGGGCTCGAAGTCGCTGAAAAATTCGCCCGCTATTCGGATACCGGTTCGACGCTGTCGGCGGTCAATTTCCCTGAAGTCGCAGTGCCACTGTTTGGTGGCAAGCATCGCTTGCTGCATATCCACCGCAACGTGCCTGGTGTGCTGTCGGCGATCAACCGCATCTTCGCCGAGAACGGCATCAACATTTCGGCGCAAAGTCTGATGACCAACGAGTCGATTGGTTATCTGGTGATGGATGTGCCGGTGGGTTGCTCGACGGTCGCGATGGAGAAACTGCACGAGATCGAAGGGACGATCCGGACCCGGGTGCTGTATTGATCGGATGAGTTGCTAACTCCTGTCCTGGTGCCCGGGCACGCTTTGCGGGCCCGGGCTACGAATGCCAATACGTGCTTGTTGTGGATTACCCGCCCAGATACGCTTCGACCACCTTCGGATCATCGAGCAACTCGCGACCCGTGCCGGTCAAGACGATCTTGCCGGTCTCGAGTACGTAACCACGATGCGCGATGCGTAATGCCTGACGCACATTCTGTTCGACCAGCAGGATAGTCAGTCCGGTCAGGTTGATTTCCTTGAGGATGCGGAAAATCTCCTGCACCATCAATGGCGCCAGTCCCATCGATGGTTCATCAAGCAGTAGTACGCGCGGCTTGGCCATCAGCGCGCGGCCGATGGCCAGCATTTGCTGTTCGCCGCCGGAGAGGTTGCCTGCCATGCCGTCACGCCGTTCCTTGAGCACCGGGAACAATGTAAAAACCCATTCCAGATCCTGCGCGACGCCACTTTTATCTTTGCGGGCATAGGTGCTCAAGGCCAGATTTTCGCCGACGGTTAGTGTCGTCAGGATGGCCCGTCCTTCGGCGACCTGCACGATGCCACGACCGACGATCTGGTGCGGTGCCAGTTTGGTCAGGTCAGCGCCGTCGAACAGGACCTGACCACCGACGGTTTTCAGCAAGCCGGAAATAGCCAGCAGCGCAGTGCTTTTGCCGGCGCCATTGGCACCAACCAGCGCGGTGATTTCGCCTTCCTGCAGAACCAGGTCGATGCCTTTGACGGCGGCGATCTGTCCGTACGAGACGGCCAGGTCGGTGACCTGCAGAATCGCGCTCATGCTTCTTCCTTGCCGAGATAGGCTTCGATGACTTCGGGATTATTCTTGATCTCGGACGGCGTACCTTCGGCGATGATGCGACCGAAGTTGAGTACCGCGATGCGGTCGCACAGGCCCATCACGAAACGCATGTCGTGTTCGATCAGGAAGATGGTGTAACCACGTTGCTTGATGTTGACGATCTCTGCCATCAGATCGGATTTTTCGGACGGGTTCATGCCGGCCACCGGTTCGTCGAGCAGTAGCAGCTTCGGCTCGGTGGCTAGCGCACGGGCAAATTCGAGCCGGCGTTGTTCACCGTAAGACAGGCTCTCGGCCAGCATGTCGGCTTTGTGATCGAGTCGTACCCACGACAGCAGTTCGCGGGCGCGCTCGCGGGCTTTGGCTTCGGCATTGCGGAAGGAGGCCAGATTCAATAGCAGGCTGGCAAAACCGTAATCGAGATGGTCATGCATGCCGACGATGACATTTTCGAGCAGCGTCATTTCCTTGAAAATGCGGATGTTCTGGAAGGTCCGTGCAATCCCGAGTTCGGTGATCTTGTGCGGTGCGACTGCACCGAGGTTTTTGCCATTGAAGACGATGTTACCACCCGTTGGTTGCAACAGGCCGGTCAGCAGGTTGAAGACCGTGGTCTTGCCCGCGCCGTTCGGCCCGATCATGCCGAAGATGCCGCCCTGCGGCACCGTGAAGCTGACATCCTGCAGCACCTTGAGGCCGCCGAACTGCTTGCTGATCTGATTCATTTGCAGCATCAGATCTCCTTCTTTGTTGAGGTGCGCTTGAACAATGCGCGTAACCGTGCCGGATCCCAGATGCCTTTCGGCAGATACAGGATGACGACGATCAGGATCAGGCCGTTGAAGGCCAGCCTGAAGTGCTTGAATTCGCGTAGCACTTCGGGCAACAGGGTCAGGATGGTCGCACCCAGGGTCGGGCCGATCAGGTTGACGGTGCCGCCGAAGACCGCCATGGTCAGAATATCGACAGCGTTTTCAAACGCGTAATTGCCCGGTCCGATCGTGAAGGTGTAGTGCGCATTGAGGCCGCCGGCAACGCCGGCAATCACCGCGCCGGTGACGAAAGCCAGCAGCTTGTAACCGGCCACGTTGATGCCCATGAGTTGTGCTGCGACTTCATCGGCCTTGATGGCTTCGAAGGCGCGGCCGATTTTCGAGCGGCGCATGCGTGCCAGCACGAATAGCGTCAGTGCCAGCAGCAGCACGATGTGCCACCACTCGGTCTTGAGCGGGATGCCGTTGAGCCCCATCGGACCGCCGGTCACGTCCAGGTTAAGCACGACGACGCGCACCACTTCGCCAAAGCCCAGCGTGGCCATCGCGAGATAGACTCCGGACAGGCGCAGCGTCGGGATGCCGATGAGGAGTGCCACCAGCGCCGGCAGCACAGCAGCAGCCAGCAAGGCCAGCGGGAACGCCACATCGGCCTGCATTGTCAGCATCGCTGCGGCATAGGCACCGATGCCCATGAACGCGGCATTTGCCAGTGACAGCAAACCGCACGACAGCGTGATGTAGATCGACAGCGCCAGCATCGCATTGACGCCGATGCTGAAGATGACGGTGTTGTAAGTCGACCAGAAAGCCTGCCACCATTCCATCATGTCAGGCCTTCCTTTCCAGCACTTTGCCGAACATGCCGGATGGCCGTACCAGCAGAATTACGAACAGCAAACCGAAGGCAACGGCATCGCGGAAATCGCTCGACAGGTAAGCCACGCTCATGACTTCGGCAAAGCCGAGGAACAGGCCGCCGATCATCGCGCCACGGATATCACCCATGCCGCCCAAAATAATGACGGCGATGCCCTTGTGCAGCATCGGCTGTCCCATGAATGGCGAGATCGCGTTGAACGACAAACCGACCAGTACGCCGGCGACACCGCCGAGTGCCGCCGCGGTGAACGAAGTCAGCAGGAACAAACCTTCGACATTGATGCCCAGCAGCGCGGCGGCTTTCGGTGATTCGGCAATCGCGCGTAGTGCGCGACCTAGTTGCGTGCGACGCATCACGACCAGCAACACGATCATCAGCAGAAATGAGATCGCGACGATGCCGATCTGGACCGCGGTCACATGGACGCTGCCGAAGGTGATGCTTTGTTCGGGGATGGTGCCGACCGAAAAGCGATTGTTCTCGGCACCGAACAGACCCTGCGCCAGGCTGGTCAGCATGATGGCCACGCCGATCGAGGCAATCATCGGGGATAAGTGGGGTGCGTTGCGCTTGCGCAGTGGTCGCAGCACCAGATAGTCGACCAGCAAACCGATCAGGCCGGCCACCAGCATCGCGGCCAGCAGTGCCAGCCAGAGCGGAAACGCCATCTTCTCGACCAGCAGCAGGGCCGAGTAACTGCCCAGCATGAAGATCGCCCCATGCGATAAATTGATGACGCCAAGCACGCCGAAAACTAGCGTGAAGCCTAGTGCGAACAGCGCATACACGCTACCCAGCGACAAGGCATTAATCAGTTGTTGTTCGAGCATAGTCCCTGCATAAAATGAATATGCGGCACAGCCGGGGGTAAGCCGGAAATGCCGCAGTTAATACGGTTGTGCCGAAAAGAGAATGCGTGGTTTATTTCAGCAGCACAAACTTGCCGCCTTTGGCGATGTTGACGATGGCATCCTGATTCGCATCAAAACCGGCCGGCTTGCCATCCTTGCCGGTCGCGCGACGGAACTCGAACGGACCGGTGGCACCGTTGAGCTTGACGCCCGGCAACGCAGTGGCCAGCGCCAGCCTATCCTTGTCGAGCGCGCCGGTCAGTTTCATTTTCCTGAGCGCGTCGGCGACGATGTAAATCGCGTCATAGGCCTGGGCTGCAAATTGATCCGGCTCGGCATTGAACTTAGTCTTGTAGGCGGCGATGAAGGCCTTGTTAGCAGGCGTCATGTTCTCGGACGACCACGGGCTGCCCATGATGGTGTTGTCGGCCGCATCCTTGGCGATCTCGAACAGCTTGGGCGAATTGAAGCCGTTGCCGCCGATGAATGGTTGCTTCATACCCAGCGTGCGGGTTTGCAAAATGATGTTGGCGGCTTCTTCGGCCAGGCAGGAGCAGACGATGGCGTCAGGGTTGGTGGCCTTGATTTTAGTCAGCTGGGCCTTGAAATCGACATCGCCCTTGGCATAGGTTTCGGTCGTGGTGATCTCGATTTTTTGTGCATCGAGAGTGGTCTTGAAGACGTCGTAGCCGCTTTTGGTAAAGGCGTCATCGTTGCCATAGACCACAGCGACTTTTTTCAGGCCGAAATGCTTGACGGCAGCGGCGGTAGTGACCGGCAACACATCGGCTTCCATGACCGAGTTACGGAATACCGTCGGTCCCATTGTGCTGATGCCATCCGCGGTGTTGCTGGTGCCGAATACGACGACTTTGGTGGCGACCGCGATCGGGTCAGCGGCAAAGGCCGAATTCGATAGGGTCGGTCCGAAAACCATCAGGACCTTGTCCTGAAAAATCAGTTTCTTGAAGACGTTGATGGCTTCTTCTTTTTTGCCTTGCTCGTCTTCGATGATCAGCACCAGCTTGTTGCCATCGACGCCGCCCTTGGCGTTGATTTCGTCAGCGGCCAGCGTCAGGCCATTCTTGATGGCGCTGCCGTATTTGGCGGCCGGGCCGGTGAGTGCTTCTGCCGCCCCGAGCTTGATGTCGGCGGCAAAGGCTGAACAACCGATGCCGGCGGCGATTAGCGCCAGGGACAGTTTCTTGATGGTCAACGTGGTGTGCATGGAATCTCCGGGAAGTGGCATGTCTCTACTGTTATCGATCACCGCTTTATTGCGCGCAGTGTTTTTGTAACGAACGGTCGAGAGGGTAGCAGGGTCTGCGTGCGGTATCAACTGCGACGAACCAAACTCACGCAGCAGCGTCAATCCGGGGCAAAAAGACGCACAAAAAAAACCGTCTGCCGGTTCTTGTGAACGGGCAGACGGTAGGGGTGCTTTCGCTACTACAAGGTCGTATTACTTGACCGGTGCAGGAGTTGTATCTTCCGGCGAGGTGGTGCTGATACTGTCAATTTCACGCGGCTGGGTGTCTTCCGGTGCGGTGCTGACCAGGTTGGTGATGAAGGTGATGAAGCCATCGACGAACGTGGTACCGGCCGGCGGCGTGACCACTTCCGAGCCGTTGGTGCTACCGCCGCACGCTGACAGCGACACTGCGGCTGTCATGGCGCATAAAAGTAAGATTTTTCTCATGGTGCTCTCCTGATAAATTGCCTTGAAGGTTGGCTGGTTTTAGTGCTTCAACGAGCCAGCGAGGGGCGTTTTCAGGTAAGGGAACGCATTGTCGAAGAACGTGTAGTCGACGAAGGCACCATCGGTGAAGTCGATCGCACCGGACGGAGCGTCGCCAGGAACGCAACCGATGTTCAGTGTGCACAAGCGACCCATGACGACGCGCAGAGCGATGTCGACGACATCGTCACCAGGACGACGACCATTCGGGAAACCGGCGTTATCGCCACCGATGACACCAAGGCGCTTCTGTGCGGCAGGCGCTGTTGCAGCGATCGAGGTGTTGAGACGCAACATCTCCGAACCGACCACGTTGGCGGGCTGGTTGACACCCTTGACACCGGTCAGGAAGGCAGCGACCAGATCGTTACGCGGGAAGTTGGTTGGTGCTTTGACGCCAGCCGAACCGAACAGGATTTCTACCAGGGCTGGCAAGGTCGGGTTGGTGACGTAGTCGATGAACTGACCATCGCCGCTTGGCATGCTGTGGTTGAACTGGTCTTTGTCTTTCAGACCGATCACGACTTCGTTGACCAACGGTGCACCAAGACGCGATACCTGGGTCCAGGCGCCGCCTTGTTTCGATGCCTTGCTGGAGTTCGGAGTCGGGTTGATCAAACGACCTTGACGCACGCTGGCGGTGGTCCATGCACCGATGACCGGCTCAGTGCCATTGGTCAGGCAGACTGTCGGGATTTCGAGTTCGATCGAAGTAACGTTTTTGTCGGCCAGATCATCATGGGCGGCGCGCTCGGCGTTCGGATCAAATGCGGTAGCCGGTGCCTTGATGTTGATCAAGTCAAATGTTTCGCCCAGGTTGACGACGAAAGGATCTTTACGCTGACCGACGAACATTTTGCCGGGCATCGCGCAGCCGGGAATGTTGATCGATACGACGTGTTGTGCGGCATACGCGGCGTAGTCGGGAATTGACTTGTTACCGATGTTGTCGAGTGGCTTGTCAAACGTGGCTGAACCACCGGCTGCATTGGTGACAGCAGCTTTGGTACCAGTGCGACGATCGCCGGTGACCAGTGTGACGGTATAGGTTTCACGGACATTGGCACCGGCAGCGTTCGGTGCATTGATTGCGCCGCCATTGATGACCAGCGGGATCGAGACTTTTTTGCCGCCGACGGTCAGCTGTGTGTCTTTGTTGGTGTTGTTGAAGCGGAACTGATACGTCAGTTGTTCCTTGCCGTTACCGTTGTTGTTGATATGGATTTCGTACAGCGCATCGCCATCCATCGCAAAGTAATTCGGGCCGCCGTAGGCATCTTGCAGTGGCGCGTAGTTGGCGATCAGCGTGGTGTACGCAGCGCGGTTGGCTTCATAACTACGGAACATGTAGAGATCCGTGCCATCGACCTTCGGCATACTGGTAATAAATGGTGCCTCGCGATGGCTGGACGCCAGGGCGGGCACCGCAAACATGGTGGCAAGTGCACTGGCAACAAGCGCTGCACAGCAGGTGGTTTTGGCGATCGATGACTTCATTGCGGTCTCCTTCAAAGGGTTTTGCCCGGTTGGGCCTGAGTTACCAAACACTTTACGAAGGAGAATTCAGATCGGATTCAACTATTTGAAAAAGTTCGCATTTATTTTGAATCAGTCTGTGTCGAGATGTCTTGACTGTCTCATCCGGCCAGTTGTGTGCGCACCCGGGCGATCGCCAGACGAACCTGGCGTGGTGCCGTGCCGCCGACATGGTCACGTGCTGCGACCGAGCCTTCGAGCGTGAGTACTGCGTAGATATCATCCTCGATCAGTGCTGAAAACGCCTTGAGCTGTGTCAGTGTCAGGTCAGCCAGATCGCATTCCTTGTCAACGCAAATGCGCACTGCATGCGCCACCGCTTCGTGGGCATCGCGAAACGGCAAGCCTTTCTTGACCAGATAATCAGCCAGGTCAGTCGCAGTGGCATACCCCTGCAATGCCGCCGCACGCATGGCTTCCGGTTTGACGGTGATGCCGCGCGCCATGTCGGCAAAGATGCGCAGCGTGTCGGTGAGGGTGTCGACGGTGTCGAACAGCGGCTCCTTGTCTTCCTGATTGTCCTTGTTGTAGGCCAGCGGCTGGCCCTTCATCAAGGTCAGCAGGCACATCAGATGGCCGGTGACGCGGCCGGTCTTGCCACGTGCCAGTTCCGGTACGTCAGGATTTTTCTTTTGCGGCATGATCGACGAGCCGGTACAGAAGCGGTCGGCAATGTCGATGAAGCCGACGCGCGGACTCATCCAGATCACCAGCTCTTCCGACATGCGCGAAATGTGGGTCATCACCAGTGCCGCTGCCGCGCAGAATTCGATGGCGAAGTCGCGATCCGAGACGGCATCCAGAGAGTTGTAGCAGACTTCATCGAAGCCCAGCAATTGCGCGACCAGCTCACGGTCAATCGGGAAGGTCGTGCCGGCCAGTGCGGCGGCGCCGAGCGGCAGGCGATTAACGCGTTTGCGACAATCGGCAAGGCGCTCGGTATCCCGGCCGAACATCTCGACATAGGCCAGCAAGTGGTGGCCGAAGGTGACCGGTTGGGCGACTTGCATGTGGGTAAAGCCGGGCAGGATGGTGTCGGCGTGCTGCTCGGCCAGATCCACCAGTGCCAGACGCAACTCGCCCAGCAGAATGGTCAGATCGTCGATCGCGCCGCGCAAGTACAAGCGGATGTCGGTGGCGACCTGATCGTTGCGTGACCGCCCGGTATGTAGCCGCTTGCCGGCGTCGCCGACCAGTTCGGTCAGGCGCTTTTCAATATTCAGATGGACATCTTCCAGATCCAGCAACCACTCGAAACTGCCTTCGGCAATTTCGTTGCCGATTTGCTGCAGGCCGCCACGGATCGCAGAGAGGTCTTCGCTGCTGATGATTTTTTGCTGCGCCAGCATTTGGGCATGGGCCAGCGAGCCCTGAATGTCCACTTCGGCAAGGCGCTTGTCGAAAAAAACCGACGCGGTGTAGCGTTTTACCAGATCGGAAACCGGTTCTGAAAAACGGGCCGACCAGGCTTCGCTTTTTTTGGAGAATTGTGCTGTCATAATTGGATTTCCGGAAAGTTGGTGTCTGAACCGGCCGATTATAAAACAAGCCCCATCCTGATTTTCAGAATTGAGTCGTTGATGCCAATCGTGCCAGCTAAGGTGCCAGCCAAGGCGCTACCCATAAACGCCGGGTCTGCCGGGGTCGTGATTCCGGATTACTGCAATACCGGCGTCATCCTGCGCGTGCTTTCCATCGTCAATCTGGTAATGCTGCTGGCTATCGTGCTGCAGGCCGATACGCGCAGCGCGGGTTTGCTGGCTTTTATTGAATGCGCATTGCCGCTGGAACTGATCTGCATGTTGTCGCTGGTATGCCTGTGCGGCGTGCGCCGTCATCTCCTCATCGCGCTGCTGGCGCATTGGCAGCAGCGCCTGCTGTGTGCTCTGGTGCCAGCACTGGTGAGTATTCCGGTGCTGCGGATCCTGCTGCAGCTGGAATGGTTTCGTAATAGTTTTCCAAACTTGTCGCTGCCGGTTGGCGTACTGCTGGCGGCCATATTCGGGGCGGCGCTGCAGCATTATCTGGAATTGCGTGCACGTGCCTTTTCGCCGGCGTTGGGCGAAGCGCAGTTACAGGCTTTGCAGGCGCGTATCCGTCCGCATTTTTTGTTCAACAGCCTCAATGCGGTACTGGCGCTGATCCGCAGTGATCCCCAGCGCGCCGAAACCACACTCGAAGATATGGCTGACCTGTTCCGGGTGTTGATGCGTGATGGCCGCGACCTGACCTCGCTGGCCGAAGAAATTCGTTTGTGCGAGCAATATCTGTCGATTGAAAAAGTCCGTCTTGGTGAACGCTTGCAGGTGCACTGGGATACCAGCGCGATCCATGCCGATGTATTGCGGCAGGCGCAGATTCCCTTGCTGTTGTTGCAGCCGTTGTTCGAAAACGCCGTGCACTACGGCGTCGAGCAAAGTACCGCACCGGCGCTGATCCGGATCGAGTTACGGCGGGTGCGCGACAGCATCAGCGTCGTGATCAGCAATCCGTGGCCGGGTAAAAATCCGGTTGCGCGCAGCAATCACATGGCGCTCGAGAACATCCGCGGTCGACTGCGTTTGCTGTATGACCTCGAATCGAGCCTGAGTGCCCGTGTCATTGGTGGCAATTTTGAAGTCCGGCTGTTCATCCCCTATAAAAAGGTCCTGCCATGAGCCTGCGTCTTTTTATCGTTGATGATGAAGCGCCGGCCCGTGCCCGGCTGCGTGATGTGTTGTCCGACATCGCGGTGCAGTGCCCGCATCAGGTGGTGGGTGAAGCTGCTGATGCCCAGTCGGCTCTCGATGGCCTTGGTGCGCTGGCCGTCGAGCAATTTCCGGATATCGTGCTGCTCGATGTGCAGATGCCGGGCATGTCGGGGATCGAACTGGCGGCGCTGATGGGAAAGCAGTGGGTAGTCGTGCCGGCGATTATTTTCATCAGTGCGTTTGATGATTTTGCGCTCAAGGCGTTTGAAGTACGTGCGCTGGACTACCTGCTCAAGCCCGTGCGCGCGGCGCGTCTGGCTGAAGCGCTCTTGCGTGTCGGCCGCCTGCACGGCCATCAGCAAGAAACCATTACCGCCGTGGCGCGTGAACTCCATGCGACGCGCCGGCATTTTCCGGTACACGAGCGTGGCCGGCTGTTACTGGTGCCGGTGGCCGAGGTGATTTATTTGCGGGCGGAAACCAAGTACGTGACGCTGCGCACGGGTACGCGTAACTACCTTATCGAAGAATCACTGCTGTCGATTGAGCAAGAACTAGCCAGCGTGTTTGTGCGGGTGCATCGCAATGCGCTGGTTGCCCGCGCGGCGATCACCGGTGTCGAACGGTGCCTCGATACCTGGCAAGTCATACTGTCCGGTACCGCGCATCGCTTGCCGATCTCACGGCGGCAGTGGAGCATTATCAAGGGACTTGTCAGGTAGGTCCTGGTGCTTGCTAACAAGTAGATCGGGCTGCAGTGAGGGCGTGTCTATAATCAGACCCCGGTTGTTCAACTAATTCCGATAGGATCCCATGTCTCGATTACCCGCCGTTGCCCTCGCCCTGATCCTCTCAGTTCAGATCGCTCCCGTTCTGGCGGAGACCGCGCCACGTCGCGATGAATTTTTCTGGCTTGGTGAAATGAACAAGGCTACTGCCGTTATCAATACCGACGAGGGATTGCTCGATAAAGCGATGGTGCCGCGTGTTGCCGGCGGACTCGCGAAAGTACTGCTCGACGGCAGCCGGCCGGGTGCAAAGCGGCCGTCGACGGTCATCACGTTCGAGCCGTTGCTCATTGCAGCGGCAGGCCCGGAGGTCACTCTGCTGCATGCCGGAAGGTCAAGCCAGGACATGCATGCAACCTACCGTGCGGCGATTCTGCGCGAGGACCTGCTCAATCTGGCTGATCAACTGAACCGGACCTCCGCCTCGATGGTCAGGCTGGCTGCAAAGCACCGCGCCACGATCGTACCCAATTACACCAATGGCGTCGCGGCCCAGCCCAACAGCTTCGGCCATTACCTGCTCGGGCATGCTGCAGGTCTTGAGCGCGATGCGCAACGCATCCGCGAAACCTACGGCCGGATCGACCGCAGTGCAATGGGGACTACCGTGCTCAACGGCACCAGCTGGCCGCTCAATCGTTTGCGTATGGCGAGCTACCTTGGCTTTGCGGCGATCGTCGACAATGCCTACGACGCGGCGCAGATATCCTCGACGGAGGAACCGGTCGAGGTCGGTGCGGTTGTTACCAGCATTGCCCTGCACGCCGGCAATTTCATTGAAGACCTGATGACGCAGTACGCCCAGCCGCGACCGTGGATCTTGTTGCAGGAGGGGAATGGCAACACGTATGTCTCGAGTGCCATGCCGCAAAAGCGCAACCCGGGTTTGCTCAATGCAACCCGCCGTGACGCGTCGACTGCCATATCACTGGCGATGGGGACGATTATTCAGGCACATAACATTACGCCGGGGATGGGCGATGCCAAGGAAGTCAGTGCCAACAGTGCGATGGTCAATAGCGCGATGGTCTTTCTTAAAGGCTGGGACAAGATTCTCAACGCATTGGTCGTTGATCCACAGCGCTCACTGGAAGAATTGAATAGCGACTGGACCGCGTCACAGGAACTGGCGGATGTGCTGATGCGCAAATACAAACTGCCGTTCCGGCTCGGTCACCATTTTGCGTCGGAGATTGTCGACTTCGCCAAACAACACAATATCAAGCCACTCGACTTTCCTTACGATCAGGCGCAGCGGATTTATCGGGATGCGGTGGCAAATTATGGCGGCGGCGAATTGCCAATGCGTGAATCGGAATTCCGTTCAACCCTTGATCCTGTCGCCATCATCAACAACCGCGCCACGACGGGTGGTCCGCAACCGAAAGAGATGGAGCGCATGCTCAAGCTCGCCGAAGCCTCGCTGGCGCAGCAAGATGCATGGGTCAAGGAACGCCGGGTTCGGATTGATGCCGCTTTGGCTCGTCTTGACAACGATTTCGATCTTTTGTTGAAGGCAGACCGCTGATGATTTTCACGTAGTAATGACTACCGGAGAGTCGCTCCGGTTCGCCTTTCCCAGTGGTCGCAAACCGCCATCGGCAGCAACCAGGGTCAGAGTTTTTTTTCGCGGCTTTATCGCGAAAATTACTCTGACCCTGCTTGCGGATTCAGAGCGCTTGCCATCCAATTTCCGAGCAGTGGTTGCTGACCTGGCACTGCTCCGTCACGACCAAGCCGGGAGCGGACCGGCATGCGGTGCTTTCTTTTTACTTCCAATTCCAGAACTGTCGACGATAGCGTGGAATCTACCCCACGTATCACTGCCGCTTGTGCGGCTGGTTTGACAAAATGCCCTGATAGTCGCTGGTCGCATCACCAATTTGCAGGTCATCGCCGACGATGTCGAAGAAGCGGATTGCCTTGCTGTGTGCGCTGCCACGTACCTTGACGACCGACATCGCGCGCTTGAATTCGCCGGCGATTTCGACGTAGCGCTGCATGATGATGGCGTCAGCCAGGAAAGCATTGCCATACGCACTGAAACGCAGGAAATCGTAATGGTCTTCGAGCTCCGCCGTCATCAGTACCGTCACGCCCATGCCAGTCAGGACCGCAATCATCCGGTACAGCGCTTCGCGGAAGTCTTCGCGAAAGACCGAGGCCAGCGCCAGTTCGAAACCTGACAGGGAGTCGATGACGACCCGTTTGGCCTGCATGCGGGTGATCATGGTGACCAGATCATGCAAGATTTCATCGAGCGATAAGTCCAGCGTGCGGGTGTTGATGTAGCCGACTTGGCCGCGCTCGACCATCAGGTTGAGTTGATGGCTGAGTAACTGGTTCGGACTTTTTTCGAAGGCGGCAACGACGCCAGGCTCGCCTTTGCGGGCGCCTTCGGCAAGGAATTGTGTGGCCAGAATAGTCTTGCCGGAACCGGA
This sequence comes from Bradyrhizobium sp., assembly GCA_047621665.1. Lineage (GTDB taxonomy): Bacteria > Pseudomonadota > Gammaproteobacteria > Burkholderiales > Burkholderiaceae_D > Actimicrobium. The sequence continues at coordinate 29,219 of JBLHMB010000022.1, forward strand.
CGGACCCACCACGAGGCACGAGTAACCGGCTGGCAGGCCGCCGCCCATCATCTTGTCAAGTTCGACAACACCGGTTGACAGGCGTCTGTCACCGGTGATTACGGTATCGCCCGGCAAGTTGGTTTTGACCATTGCGCGCGGAAAAACTTCAACGCCGTCGTCGTTGATCCGAAAAGTATGAACGCCGGGACTCTGGGCCTGGCCGCGCATTTTGACAACCTGAATCTTGCGGATCATCGCGTCGCGGTGCACCAGTTGTGACATCCACAAAATACCGTCGGCAACGGTGAAGACCGGACTCGATTCGGCTTCCGGTGCCAGATATTCACCAATCAGGAACGTGGTGGCCTGCCAGCTAGTCATCTGCATACCCAATTGCTGGACGAAATGGTGCAGGCCAATCGCACCGGCTTCCATCGTCTTGGCCGATTGCACGACCGAGCGAAACGAGTCGACGAATACCAGACTCGGCGAAAATTTCTGGACTTCTTCATCGATGCGTGCAAGCACCCGGTCGAAATTACCGCCGATCAGGTCGGCGGCCAGATTAACAAATTTGATCGAGTGGTTGATCTTGTCGATATCAAAAAAGGGAAACTGCTGCTGGTAGCGCAGCATCTTCAGTGGCGGTTCGCCCAGCACAGTGAAAAACAGCGCACGCCGGTCCGGGTTCGCCAGCGAAAACATGATCTGGTGGGCTAGCGTGGTCTTGCCACTGCCGGGGGTGCCGGCAACCAGGTTGAAGGAGAATTCAGGCAGTCCACCGCCGAGCAGATCGTCGAGTCCGGGTACGCCCGTTGGGAGACGCTTGATGATGACTTTATTATTCATTCTTGCAGTTCCTTGCCAGCACCATCGTGCGCGTCGTTAGTCCACACAGTGCTTAAGATTCGAGTCATTAAAATATTGCCTATGAGTAGCGCAATTATATCGACCAGCGTCGTCAGTAACAGGATATTTGCTGCGCTGGCAACCTCGAGGTCATATTTTGCGAGACTGTTTTGCAACCCAGTGAACCGCTTCTCCGAACGCTGGGTCGGGTTGCCTTCGACGATCCATGGGTAGGTGGCACGGGTCAGGTGCACGCTGCGCACATAGAGCGACTGAAAGCCATTTTCGCCAATCAGCGAAATCAGTTCGGTCGCCAGTCGCTCCCATAAATGAACGGTAACGTTGAGGAAATTCTCGGGTTGGCGCATGACGGCTTGCCGGATCATCTCGTTGCGTTCAATGTTGGTTGTTGCCATAGTTAATGCCTGATCGCGATGCAACAAAAATAAGAAAAATCCAGCGTCCTGTCTGGACGGGTGACATTGCAACTGCCTGCGTGAAACGCGCTGTGCAAGAAGGGCATCATCAATGGGCCACCATGACCGAGGCAATCAGGTCGAGCAACACATCCACTGATGCCGGCTTGGCCAGAAAATGATCGAAGCCGGCATCGAGCGCGCGGCGTCTGTCCTGCGTCTGGTTGTAGCCACTCAGCGCAATGAAGCAGGGCCGGTGCGCGAGTGCTTTGCGCAAGGTGGCGATGATTTCGTAGCCATCCATCGTCGGTAATCCGATGTCGCAAATGATGATGTCATACGGTTGCGCGCAGGCCATCAGCATGCCGCCGTGACCGTCCAGCGCCGAGTCGACGCAGTAACCTTCCAGCGTCAACAGACTGGTCAGCGTGTCGTTGGCATCCACATTGTCTTCGATGAGCAGTAGTCGTCCTTGACGGGTGCTGGCAACAATCGGCGCGCTGGCGACAACGCTCGGCACGGTTCCCGAGTGCGTTGGCAGGATCACGGTAAATTCACTGCCGTGACCGAGGCCGGCGCTGTGAACGCTGGTATTGCCGCCGTGCATGTCGACGATGGAGCGCACCAGTGACAGGCCGATGCCGAGACCGCCATGAGCGCGGTCCAGTGTTTTGGGACCTTGTTTGAACAGGTCGAAAATGAACGGCTGGAATGCCGCGTCAATGCCGTCGCCGTTGTCCCTGACGATGACTTTTACCGCGTCTGCCTGATTGCGGATGAGGATGTCAATCGCGCTGCCGTTGGCCGAAAATTTGGCGGCATTGATCAGCAGGTTCGAAAACACCTGGGCCAGCCGGATCGCGTCACCATCGAGCATGATCACTTCCGACGGCATGTCGAGTTGCAGAGTCTGGTTGCGCGAAGCGAGTGCCGGTTGACTGGTTTCGATGGCGCTGTCGATGATTTCGGACAGCGCGACCGGTTCGTGCTGCAGCGTGATCTTGCCGCTGTTGATCCGGGAGGCATCGAGCAAATCTTCGACCAGACGTTTCAGATGCAGTGACTGGCGATCGATGATGCCATGTAGCTTGGGCAGCATCGGGTGCGCGGCAAGCAGTTTGCCGATCAGTGCATTGGCCATCACGATGGGCGCCAGCGGATTACGTAATTCGTGGGCCAGCATCGACAGGAATTCTTCTTTCGCATGGTTATCGGCTTCGGCACTGGCTTGCAAGTCTTGTGCGCCGAATGTGGCGAGGATCAAATTTTGATTGGCTTCGCGCAGTTGCTCGATCTTTTTGTCACGCGCCTCGTTGTCAGACACCAGGCCCCGCAAATGCGTGACCTCGGCCTGCAAGCTGGCAATTTGCTGGCGCAGCACGGAGGCGTCGGCCAGATGCGTTGCCGTTGCGCCGACATCGTGGTTTGAATGGGTCTTGTCGCAGGCAGAAGTCATGGCACTGGAGTGAGATTGCATGATGGCAACGTCGTCTTGTAAAACTGCGCTATCGGGAGCGGTCGGAGCCAAGGTGACCGGAGCGGCGCTGTCGCGCAGTTTCGGGTTCGGCAGAGAGGCTTGCGGGCACATGGGATGGTCATGCGATGTCAAAAGTTAGTCATTTAAGTCACGTCGACTTACTGTATTTTGGATTATGCGCCAAGTTTGCAAGCTGTAAATTTAACACTTGGTACTTTTATATTCGAAATAGATGGTATCGGCTGTTCCTTGAAACGGCCAGCCTGCTGGTGTGCATCCGTCTGCGGCAAGCCGATCATGGCTAGACCGCTTTGGAAATCCATATTTAACAAATTGACCTGCATCAAATGCAGTGCATTTTGTGGCAGCCCTGCCTGGCCACCTCAGCCTGTATTGCGCAATCCTGCCGCGATACCGTTGATCGATAAGTGAATGCCGCGCCGGACCCGTTCATCGAGCGGTTGCTCGCCCTCGGTGGCAGCGCGGTGGCGCTTGATCAGTTCGACTTGCAGATGATTGAGCGGATCAAGGTAGGCAAAGCGATTCTTGATCGACCGTGCCAGCAACGGGTTACTCGCCAGTCGTTCACTGGCACCGGTAATGTCGAACAGGCAGGCAATCGTGCGGCGGTGTTCGTCGGTGATGCGTTTGAAAATGCTGTTGCGCAGTTTTTTGTCGACCACCAGTTCGGCGTAACGGGAGGCTAGCGCCAGATCGGTTTTCGAGAGCACCATGTCCATGTTCGACAGCAGCGTGGCAAAAAATGGCCAGTCGCGTTCCATGGTCCTGAGCGTGGTTATTTTTGCGGCGCGGCTTTTCCCGTCGGTGGCGTCATCGAGCCACTCTGCCATGGCGCTGCCAAAGCCGTACCAGCCGGGCAATAGCAAGCGGCATTGTCCCCACGAAAATCCCCAGGGTATGGCGCGCAGATCTTCAATGCGGCGGGTTGCCTTGCGTGAGGCCGGGCGGGAGCCGATGTTGAGTTCGGCAATTTCGGCGATCGGCGTGGCTTCAAAGAAGTAGTCCGTGAAGCCCGGTGTTTCATAGACGAGGTGGCGATAGGCGCGGTAAGCACGTTCGGATAATTGCTCCATGACAGCCTCGAAACCGGCGCTTTTTTTGGCGCGCTTCGGGTCGGTGACTTGCGGCATCAGGCTCGCTTCCAGGGTGGCTGCGACCAGCAGTTCGAGGTTGCGCCGGCCGATTTCCGGATTGGAAAATTTCGACGCTATGATTTCGCCCTGCTCGGTAAGCCGGATCTGGCCGTTCACGGTCCCGGCGGGTTGCGCCAGAATCGCTTCGTAGCTCGGACCGCCGCCGCGACCCACGGTGCCGCCGCGACCGTGGAACAAACGCAGCTTGACGCCGGCCCGGTCGAACACCTGTACCAGCTGGGTTTCGGTCTTGTACAGCTCCCAGGTTGAGGTCAGGAAGCCGCCGTCCTTGTTGGAGTCCGAGTAGCCCAGCATGACTTCTTGAATCTGATTTTGGCGCGCAATCAATCCGACCATCAGGGGTAGCGCCATCCACTGTTCCATGATGCTGGCAGCCAGGCGCAGGTCGGGAATAGTTTCGAACAGCGGGATGACCATCAAGTCGAGTTCTGTCCCGTCGATGCCATCTGCACCAGCAGCGCCGATACGCAGCAAGCCGGTCTCTTTTTGCAGCAACAGCAGCTCCAGCAGGTCGGAGACGGTTTCCGTGTGGGAGATGATGTAATTGCGGATGGCGCGCGCGCCATAGCGCGCGCGGATCGAGCGGGCCGTGCACAGGATGGTCAGTTCCGAGCTGGTTTCAGCCGAGTAGGTCTGGTACGGCGAAGTCAGCAGGCGGGGTTGTGCCAGTTCTGCCAGCAGCAGCGCGATTTTCTGGACTTCATCGAGCGCGGTGTAGTCGACTTCGACGCCGGCGCTGGTGAATAATTCGGCCAGTACCCGTTCATGGACATCCGAACTTTGGCGCATGTCGAGCGTGGCCAGATGAAAGCCGAAAATATCGGCGGCGCGTTTCAGGATAGCCAGGCGCGGTTTGATCAGGAATGCGCCATGGTGACTCGCCAGTGAATCGGCCAGTACCTGCAGGTCGGCGGCGAACTCACCGGCTGCTCCGTAGGGGATGGCCTGAGCCACTTCCTTGCGCAGGATATTGGTCGCACCGAGTGCGCGGGCGGTTGCGGCCAGACGCGCATAAATGCTAACCAGCGCGCGCCGGTATGGCTCGTCGGTACGGTGGACCGAGCGATCCGGCGACGCATCGGCAAGTGCTTGCAGGGCCGGACTGACATCGACCAGCAAAGTCGAGATCGATAGCTCGGCACCCAGGGCATGGGCTTCTTCAAGGTAAAAATCGAGGATGGTGGTGGACTGGCGTTTGAGTGCATGTTCCATTGTGCCGGCGTTGACGTTCGGATTGCCGTCGCGGTCACCACCGATCCAGCTGCCCATTTGAACGTAGGTCGGAGTGGTTGAGGTCTCGGCGGCCTTGGCCGGAAAATGCCTTGCCACCTCCTCGTCAATATCGTCATACAGACCTGGCAATTCGCGCAGGAAGGTAATCCGGTAATACGAAAGGGCATTATCGATCTCGTCGGCAACCGTCAGTTTGGAGTAGCGCAACATGCGGGTTTGCCACAGCGTGGCGATGCGGGCGTGCAGCAACTCGGTATTGCGGCTGCTTTCGCGTGGCGTCAGTGCCAGATCGCGCTGGGCTAGCAGACGCGCAATATCGTGTTCGGCGTCGAGGATGCTTTTGCGCTGGACCTCGGTCGGATGGGCGGTCAGGACTGGCGAGATCAGCGCTTCATTGAAAAACTCCCGTACCGTCGCCCCGGTTACGCCGGCGTTGTCGAGCCGGGCCAGCGCGTAGCCCACACTACCTTGTTGTGCGACCGAGCCGGCCATCTGGTGGGCGCGGCGACGCCGGTTGCGGTGCTGGTCTTCGGCAATGTTGGCCAGATGCGAAAAATACGAAAACGCCCTGACAACCGAGATGGTCTGCTCGCGCGTTAAATTTTTCAGCATCTCGTTGAGGTCGTCACTGGATTGCGTGTCATCCTCGCGGCGAAAGCGTACCGCGGTCTGGCGTACTGTCTCGACTACTTCGAAGACGGCGTCGCCTTCCTGACTGCGCAAGACATCGCCGAGCAGGCGGCCGAGCAGCCGGATATCCTCTTTCAAAGGGGCGTCTTTGTCATCGTCAGGAAGGGTAGTGCGGGCGTGTTTGGCCATGTGGGAAGCAATCGGCGTGGTCGATGAGACGGTGAATGATGCCGTACCGCTGCAGGAAACAGGAGCGACGCATGATAAACTTCGCGCCGTCGAATTAGCCCGGACCGGTACCGCTACAGGTACTGCAGTGCTGCAAATAACCGAAAGAAAACGTGTCGATAGTTTCCCCTCCAGCAAAGCTTGTGATCGCTTCTCGTGAAAGTCGGCTGGCCATGTGGCAGGCCGAGCATGTCCGCGATCGGCTCATCGCATTATATCCGCAGTGTGTTGTCGAAATTCTTGGTATGACGACCCGTGGTGACCAGATCCTTGATCGCACCTTGTCCAAGGTCGGCGGCAAAGGACTGTTCGTCAAGGAGCTTGAAGTGGCGATCGCCGAAGGGCGTGCCGACCTGGCGGTGCATTCGCTCAAGGATGTGCCGATGGAGTTGCCAGAGGGTTTCGTGCTGGCAGCCATGCTCGAACGCGGCAATCCGCGCGATGCGTTTGTTTCGAATGACTATGCGTCGCTGGATGCTTTGCCTGCCGGCGCGGTGGTCGGCACCAGCAGTCTGCGTCGCCAGGCATTGATTTCTGCGCGTTATCCGCACCTGGTGATCCGGCCGTTGCGCGGCAACCTTGATACGCGGCTCGGCAAGCTCGATCGTGGCGACTACGCTGCCATCATTCTGGCTGCCGCGGGCCTGGAACGACTTGGCATCCCGCAACGTATTCGTGTCTCGCTGGAGCCGGGGCACAGTTTGCCGGCACCGGGGCAGGGTGCCATGGCAATCGAGATCAAGTCCGGACGCGCCGATCTGCTCGCCCTGCTGGCGCCGCTCGATCATCTCGCGACGTCTTGCGCAGTGCAGGCCGAACGGACCCTGTCACGCGCCTTTGGCGGTAGTTGCCAAATTCCGTTGGCGGCATACGCAACTGTTGCGGGAGATCAGTTGCATTTGCGTGCGATGGTGGCAACTCCTGACGGCACGCGTGTTGCCGTGGCCGAGGCCTATGGACCCGCGAACAATCCGGAAGCACTTGGTCAGCAGGTGGCAAAGGCGCTGAGTGATCAGGACGCCGACGCGATTCTGGCAATCTGCAAAGCCGAAGCGGCCATCGAAGGCAGCGAGTTGATCGCGCCGTAATGTTGCGTAAGCTAGTTATTACCCGCCCGCTGGCACAGTCGCTCGGACTGGCGCGACTCCTGGGTGATTGCGGTCGCGAGGTCGTCATTTTGCCTCTGCTGGAGATTCTTCCGTTAGCGGATGATTCGTTACTGCAAGCCACGCTGGCGCAATTAGCGTCGTTCGCGCTGGTGGCGTTCGTCAGTCCGAATGCCATCGATGCGACGTTCGCTCACATTGCGACCTGGCCCGCATCGGTGCCGCTGGCGGTGATGGGTGAAGGCAGCCGGCGCGCGCTGGCACTGCATGGCGTGGTGTCCGGTCCTTATCAGATCACCAGCCCGCTCGATCCGCAGCGCACCGACTCGCAGACATTGTTGCAGGCGCTGGACTTGCCCCGCCTGCAGGGGCAGCGGGTACTGATTATTCGTGGCGATGGTGGCCGGGAATTGCTTGCGGACGCCCTGCGGGACGCCGGCGTCGACGTGCAGCAAGTCGCGGCCTATCGCCGCGCTGCGCCACTGCTGGATGCGGCGTTGAGGCAGCGGCTTGCTGATCTGCTGGCACAAGACGGCGACTGGATCATTACCAGCTCCGAAGCACTGCAGGTCCTGATGGGCTTTGTGCAGCAAGTCGATGCTGAAACGGGTGTGGAAAAAATACAACATAAGAACTTGTTTGTGCCGCACCGCAGGATCGCAGAAACAGCGGTTTCATTGGGTTTTCACTCTGTTTTCCTGACAGGATCCGGCGACGAAGGCCTACTTACCGCGTTACAATCCACGCCATGAACGATACGCCAACCCCCAACACGCCCGGCGTGATGCCAACTGTCCCGGCTACGCATGACCGTAGCGATACCTCCAATTCGCCTTCGTTGCGACCGGCATCGTCGCAATGGCTGCTCTATGCGCTCATTGCGCTGGTGGCAGTATTGCTGGTGGCACAGTGGTGGTCGTGGCGCTCGGAGATGCACATCTTGCGCACCGAGACAGCGCAGCGCCTGCAAGCCGGTGACAGTGGCAACAGCGAAACCAAAGGTATCGTCAAATCACTGCAGGATGGCACCCGCGAGCTGCAGAGCAAGGTCGGCGTCCTTGAAAATCGCCAGAGCGAAGCACAGAGCCAGCAATTGTCGCTGGAACAGTTGTACCAGGATCTGTCAAAAAATCGCGACGACTGGGCGCTGGCGGAGATCGAGCAGGTGCTGTCAACGGCGAGCCAGCAGTTGCAGCTTGCCGGCAATGTGCCGGGTGCGTTAATTGCACTGCAAAACGCCGACCGCAGTCTGTCCCGTTCCGACAAGCCGCAATTTATAACCATCCGTCGCGCCATTGCCCGGGACATTGACCGGTTGAAGTCGTTGCCTTCGTTGGACCTGACAGGGATCGCGCTACGTCTTGATAGTGTCATCGGTCAAATTGATGGCATGCCGCTGTTATCGGATGAAAAACCGGCGGTTCTCGCGGCGTCCCCGAAAAATAACCGGCGTACGCCAGTTCGACTGGTGCCGGTGGCCAAGCCAGCAGCAGGGCATGGAAATCAGCCGGCCGAATGGCCGGAAGACTTACGCAATAAATGGAATAGTTTAACGAGTGAAATGTGGGTCGAAGTCAGCCAGTTGATCCGGGTGCGCAGTGTCGAAACCTCCGATGCGTTGCTGTTGTCGCCGACCCAGGCCTACTACGCGCGCGAAAACCTCAAGCTGCGGCTACTCAATGCCCGCTTGGCCCTGCTGTCGCGTAATGAGGGTGCCTTTCGCAGCGATATGATCGCGTCGCAGGATGCGATCACAAAGTACTTCGACACCCGTGCGCGCCAGACCCAGAATACACAGGTCTTGCTCAAGCAAATCCAGAGCAGCAATCTGTCGATTGAGATGCCAACGCTGTCCGAAAGCCTCAACGCCGTGCGTAATTACAAAGCCAAACCATAGTGCGCCTCCTACTTCGTCTCCTGTTGCTGTTCGCAATAGCCGTTGGCCTGGCGGTTGCCTCGCGCTTCAATCCCGGTAATGTGGTGCTGTTTTATCCGCCTTACCGGATCGACCTGTCGCTCAATTTTTTCCTGTTATTGCTGGCATTGCTGTTCTGGCTATGCTTCCTGTTGCTCAATACTTTGTCGATTACCCAAAAAATGCCGTCGCGTGTCGCTGCTTACCGGCGTGAAAAGCGGGCACGCGAAGGTGTCCAGGCTCTGCGTGATTCCCTCAAGGCACTATTCGAGGGACGTTTCGGACATGCCGAAAAAGCGGCGGTCAGAGCAGGCGAGTCGCCCGAGAATGCGGGATTGGCTGCGCTGATCGGCGCGCGTGCAGCGCATCGCATGCAACAGACTGCCCGTCGCGATGAATGGCTTTACCGGATTGCCGACGACAACGGATTACGCACGGCACGCTTGATGACGGCGTTGGAGTTGCTGGTTGACGATCACAAGCCGGAACGGGCACTGGAGGCAGTCAGTGAGTTGAATGCCAGTGGAACACGCCACATCCATGTGCTGAGGCTGGCGTTGAAAGCCAGCCATCAGGCACGCAACTGGGCCGAAGTACTGCGATTGGTCCGGACTCTCGACAAGAACAATGCCTTGCATCCGGTAGCGTCGCGCCGTTTGCGTGAACTCGCTTACGATGATTTGTTATCGGACCGCAGCAATGATCCCGAATCGATTCGCCGCACATGGGCTGGCGTGCCGGCATCGGACCGCACCACACCGCTCGTTGCCGTCCGTGCTGCCGAAGCGTTTGGCAGCCGGGGGTTGACTGATGAAGCCCGCTCGGTTATCGAACGGGCGCTTGCGGTCGAATGGGATGATCGCCTGATCAAGGCTTACAGGGATGTTGCTGCGATGGAAAGTACGGCAACCTTGCTGGTTCAGATTGAACACTGTGAAGCATGGATGCTAGCCCGGCCCACCGATCCTGAGCTGGCGCTGACGTTGGGCGCGCTGTGCTTAAAGCAAAAACTGTGGGGTAAAGCCCAGCGTCATCTGGAACAGGCGTTGTCGAATGCCAGCGAGACAGAGACGGTTCGTACCAGTCATTTGAAGTTGGCCCAGCTGCATGAGTCGCTGAACCATGCCGAGCAGGCCGCTGCGCACTATCGACAATGCGCTCTGGCCGGACTGCTGGATCAGGTGCGTTATCCAGTTGCTCGCATTTCCTGAAAACCCGGTCCCGTCTTCCTAACGAATTCCACACAACTGAAAGAGCACATGAGCTTGAATAACGTATCTGCCGGACGCGATCTGCCGAATGATTTCAACGTCATCATTGAAATTCCGATGAACGCCGATCCGATCAAGTATGAAGTCGACAAGGAGTCCGGTGCGATTTTTGTTGATCGCTTCATGGGTACGGCAATGCACTATCCATGCAACTACGGTTATGTTCCACGGACGATTTCGGACGATGGCGACCCGGTTGATGTTCTGGTGATCACCCCGTTCCCGCTTTTCCCCGGTGTCGTCGTACGCTGCCGCGCAATTGGTGTGCTGAAAATGTCGGATGAAGCCGGCGGTGACGCCAAAGTCCTGGCGGTGCCGGTTGATAAGGTGCTGTCGATCTATACCCACTGGCAAAAACCGGAAGACATGAATGATTTGCGCTTGCAGCAGATCCAGCATTTCTTTGAGCATTACAAGGATCTGGAAAAAGGCAAGTGGGTGAAGATCGAAGGATGGGCCGGTCCTGACGAAGCGAAGGCAGAGATCATGTCTGGCGTTGCTGCGTATCAAAAATCACTGGAAACGCCAGCCGCTTAATTGCAACGGCTGCGACCGAACCGGTTGTGAAAAAAGCCCCGGACTCAATGAGTCCGGGGCTTTTTTATTGCTACGCAGGCGATTGCGATGGCGTTGGCGCCAAAAGATAGCTGAGTGGTCGCGCGACTGGCTAACTAGTAAGTGATCGTAACAATTCCCGGATAAGCGGGGTACCGAACCGAGCAACGTCCATGATGCAGGTAGCCTTCATTCCACTCGCAGACAGGCGCCGGTAACTATCCGCAGCCTCGTTTGCCATAGCGCCGGCTTGATCTGCCCGCGCTCATTACTATTGCGGGAGACCGATCATTTCTGGACGGCTGCCCACAAGACCGTGTGTAGTTCCCGTTAAAAAAAGGAAAACATCATGATGTATTCAAAACAGCTCGTCGTTATCGCTGCAACGCTTGCCCTTGGCGGTTGCATCACATTGCCAGCCGGCCCGGCGGGCCCGCAAGGTGAGCCAGGATTCACCGGTGCAACCGGGAAACCGGGATCAACGGGTTACACCGGCGCGACTGGAAGCACCGGCGCAACCGGCTATACAGGGGCAACCGGAAATACCGGCGCAACCGGCAGTACCGGGGCAACCGGCTATACAGGTGATACAGGTGCGACCGGTGCGACCGGCTATACCGGCGCGACCGGCAGTACTGGTGCGACCGGCTACACCGGCGCGACGGGTAACACCGGTGCAACGGGTAACGCAGGTGCGCGTGGCGCAGCAGGCGCCCGCGCCGCCCCGACTGGCGATACAGTTGTGATCGTGCCAGGCCAACGTTAATCGTTAGCGCAGCTTCGCTGCCGCACTTGAATCGCCGTCAGGAACATGGTCCCTGACGGCGATTTTTTTTCTGACACATTCGGCAGGCGGCACGGGCAGGCGGATAAATGCCGTGACCAGCATCCTCTGGCCACGACTTGATCGATCAGTTCGCCGTGACAAGGTGTCGCTTTCCCGTCTATCCGGTGCGTTATGATGCGGACATGCGACTACATTCATTTCTGACCATGAAACCGGAGACATGGGGCCATGCGCTGGTGCGCATGGCGCTGAGCTGGTGGACCATGTTTCATCTCGGAGCGATCGCGCTGGTGATGGCTTTTTCACCGTCGACTTATTACCGGGCGAACAGGGCTGTTACCTCCCGATATATTTATGTCAGTACCTGGCAAGTGCTGCTGTGGTTCACGTTGCTCAGCGCGCTGGTTTGTCAGGTGATCATTCACATCGTTGTCGTGACCGCCATCAGTTATGGGTTGTCGCAGTACGCGCTCGAAATGGTCGTACGCGTGCTGGTCCTGGAATTGATTCCTCTTTCCGCTGCCATGTTTGTCGCGTTGCGCTCTGGTTTGGCATTTAATGCCAGTACGGCGTTGCCAACACCTGTCGAGCCGGCTACCCTGACCCGCGTCGATGTTAAGCGCCTACGCAGCGAAGTTGTGCCACAAGTGGTTGCCGGCGCTTTTGCTGTCGTCAGCCTGGCCATGGTGAGCAGTGTCATCGTTCTGGTACTGGCCTACGTCAATGTGTACGGATTGTTGCCTTGGGGATTGGTCGACTACACCCGCACGGTTGGGCGTGTTTTCGATCCCATCGTAACGATCGGTTTTGTATTGAAAACTCTGCTCTTTGGTATGGCCGTCGCCGTGATCCCGATGGCCGCACTGCTGGAAGAGTCGCGCAAGCAGCAGACGCTGGCATCGCCGGTCCAGCCTGGAGCGATTCGATTGCTGACCGTCTTGTTGCTGATCGAAGCAGGCTCTCTCGCCTTTAAGTACAGCTGATTCAACCCTATGGAGCCCATGGAAAATCCACCCGAAACCACTGCCGTTGCCCACGTCGAATTCAAGGCAGTCGTCTTGCTGATCGTGATGACAGCACTCATCATCAGTTTTTTGCTGTACGTCATGTATGCGCGTGGCGTGTTTGAAAGCACCCAGCGTCTGGTGCTGATATCGGATGACTCGGAAGGTGTGCTTGTTGGAATGGATCTGACGTTTTCAGGGTTTCCGATCGGGCGGGTTCAGCGTATCGAACTGTCGCCGGATGGCAAGGCCCGGATCCTGCTCGATGTGCCACATCAGGATGCGCACTGGTTGCGGACCTCCAGCATCTTCACGATGGAGCGCGGCATGGTGGGCGACACCCGGATTCGGGCGTTTACCGGGATATTTTCCGATCCGCCGTTGCCGCCCGGTGCCGAGCGCACCGTACTGCGCGGCGACACTGCCGCGGAAATCCCCCGTCTCGTGGCTGCCGCACGCAGTCTGCTCGATAACCTCGGTACGATGACTTCCAGAGAGGCGCCGCTCAATGCTACGTTGGCCAACGTGCAAGGTGTGACGGCAAATTTATCGGGTAAATATGGTTTGTTGGGTGGTGCGTTAGGCAGTGATGAGAACGCCAAAAAACTGATTGCGTCGCTCGATAACGTCAATACTTTGCTGACCAAAACCGATCAGCGTGTCTTCGGCAAAAAAGGCGTGCTGGACGATGTCCAGGCAACCATCGTCCAGCTCAATGCCGTACTGGCCGATGCCCGTACCAGTCTCACTAAAGTGGATGCAGTGCTAGCCGAGGCGCAGGCGGTTGGCGCCAACGCCCGCGTTGCCACCAACGACCTCGGCGCATTGCGCGCGGAAGTTGATACCAGCTTGCGCAAAGTAACCAGCCTGGTCGACGAAATCAATCGCAAGTGGCCCTTTGCCCGTGATACCCAGATCAAACTTCCATGAAAATACTTGCGCTGACCTTATCTTTTCTACTGGCCGGTTGTGCCAGCAACCCGCCTTCCCCGGACTGGCAGGGTAACGCCTACAGCGCGCTCGACAGTTTTACCTCGACCTATCTGAAGGGAAACACGCGCACTGCCGCGGCTGACTTTGCGCGTGCCCGGGGCGAAATCAGTAGCACCGGCCGTGCAGATTTACTGGCGCGTGCCGAGCTGGTGCGCTGCGCAGTGCGGGTTGCCAGCCTGGAATTCGATGACTGCGCCGGCTATCAGCCGTTCGCCGCTGATGCCGCCAAAACCGAACGCAGCTATGCGGCTTATCTGAGCGCCCGCTGGCAAGACGTCGATGTCGCGTTGTTGCCGGTTCAGCATCGTGCCATACCGGGTTCATCGGCGACGCCGGTTGGCACGATCGACGACCCGTTGGCACGACTCATCGCGGCCGGTGTTCTGCTGCAAGCTGGCCGGTTGACGCCGGCAGACATGATTAGTGCAACGGACACGGCTTCTGCACAAGGATGGCGCCGGCCGTTGCTGGCATGGCTGGGTGTACAGGTCAGGAGTGCCCAGGAGGCTGGTGATCCGGAGGATGTGGCGCGGTTACAGAGACGGATCAATTTGATCGCAGCACAGTGATAGCAGGTGGCGGTCGACTCGACTCATCTCTGCAAGACGCTGCCCGACACTGATTCCATGATTTGTCCGATGTCCATGATTCGGCTCATGATTCAACACTCAGGACGCGGCGGATTTCGTCAGTCTTGAAACCCAGCGCCATCGGCCGGCGTACACCGGGCAGGGCGACGACATCATAGAGCTCGTCAACCACGCCTTCGATACGCAGCCAGTGCACCACGTCACCGGAGCGCAGGTCGATCACTTGCACGCCGCAGCGCGGCCCGGCCTGGCGTGCCTGCAGGTTGGCTTCCAGCGGCAGGCCGCTGAAGGTCTTGTTATGACGGGGCCTGGATAGCCCGACCAGCGCAAAATCGCCATGAAAACTCAGTCCGCGCAGATAGCCGGCGCAAAACGTCACGGGTACGAAACGTCCGGCCTGCGGTTCGATGTAACCGAATTCGCCAGTACCGGAATTGCAAAGCCAGAGCTTGCCCTGATGCCAGCGCGGGGAGTGCGGCATCGACAGCCCGCTGGCGACAATCGCATTGCTTTGGACATCGACCACAACGCCGCCATTGACACGATGATCACGCCAGCCATCGACCACATCAGACTGGCTGACAGCCGTGACATACGCCGGATGGCCATCCTTCATGGCCAGTCCGTTCAAGTGGCAGCGGTCTTCGGCGGCCAGCTTGCTGAGGAACGGCGGTTGCCAGAGTGGCTTGAAGCTGTGGGTCTCGCTCAGGTTTGCCAGGCAGCCGAAGAGAGTGTTGACGAATATCAGCCGGCCGGCGGCGTCGACCGCCATGTCATGGATATCGATGTCACCGGTAGTGTTGCCGACCTGCGGCAGATACAGCCGGTCAAAATCGTCCTGCATCTGGCCCGGTTGAAACAGGTTTTCGAAACGCCAAACTTGATGCAGGGTGCTCATGTACAAGCCATTCCCGGTAGCGCACAGGCCCATGCAGCGATTGAAGCTACGCTCGAAGATCGAGATCTCGCCATCGCTCTTCAGGCCCAGGAAGAACAGCTTGCCGATCTGATAGGTGGTCAGCGCCATCGACAGTTTTTGTTCATGCATCCAGGCCAGCATCTGGCGCGAGGTCGTAATTTCAAGAGGCGATACCGGTGCTGCTTCCATGATCGTCATGACGTGCTTTCATCGTTAGTGAATTCAACAACATAAGAGTTGGCCTCAATGACGCGTTCGGTACCGTCATCGCAATAGATTTTCCACATCCGGAAAAACAGTGCCTCCATGTTCCTGACATAGGAGTCGATGGCACACAGGGGCGAGGCCGCCATCTTTGCGCGCAGGCTGGCGCGAGCGGCGCGCACGGTGTCACGTTGCTGCGCCAGTTGCACGGCAGCCAGAACGAAGCCATCGGCATCCGCGCCAATCCATTCCGGCTGACCCAGGGTATGCAGGAAACTGGTACCCATGCGGCTGACAAAATTACCGCCAGCAAGTGTCACCAGCGGCACACCCATCCAGAGCGCCTGCAGGCTGGTAGTGCCGCCGTTGTAAGGACTCGGATCAAGAGCGATATCGACGTCGCCGTATTCCTGCATCATCTCGGTCAGGCCGGTGGGTCCGCGCAGGATCAGACGCCCGGAGGCCACGCCGTGCCCGGCAAACAAGGCTATAAAGCGTGCCCTTACTTCCTGGTCGCGCAATGACGGCGCTTTTAGCAGCAACAATGCATCCGGTACCGCCTGTAGCACGCGTGCCCACAAGGCGATGGTGCAGGAATTCAGCTTCATGGCATTGTTGAATGAGCCAAACACCAGCGGTGCGGCAGTGGTGCGTGCCGCCGGCAAGGGGTAGTGATCGACCGGCGCCCAGCAAAATACGCTGTCCGGTAATTGCGCCAGCCCTTCTGAAAAGAGTGTTGCGTGATCTGCCGGTGTCACTACCGGGTCGCCGATGATCCAGTCCATCGTCGTCAGTCCGGTAGAGTGCGGGTAGCCCAGAAAGGTCGCCTGCACCGGTGCAGCGCGCAGGGCAAACACGCCCAGCCGGTGGGTGCTGGTATGGCCGGCAAGATCGATCAGCAGATCGATGCCATCTGCCAGGATAATGCTGCGCAAGGCGGCGTCGTCCAGATGCGCGGCGTCGGTCCAGTGGCCGGCGCAAGCCATCGCCTGGCGGGTGTAGGTGTCGTGCATGGTGCCGGTGTAATAGATGCAGATTTCCACTACGCTGCGTTGGTGACGTTGAAGTATCGGCAGCATGAAGATATTGACCGGATGCTGGCGGTGCAGGTCGCCGGTGATATAGCCGACACGCAGGCGCCGATTGCTGTTTCGCAGGTTGGGAAAGTCACGCTGCGGCATCACCGCCGCCTCGATCGGTGCGCACAGACGACCATGCAAAGCAGCCACGCCGGCCGGCGTCAGCGTGTCGTGATAGAGCGAGGTCATGGCGATGCCGGAGGCGAGTCGACTCAGCGGATCACCACCTTGCCGGTAGGCGCGATGCAGGCACTGGAGGTGCCCTCGCGCGTCGCCCATGCGTCCCCGTAGACCCGCTTCCAGCAGCAACGCTTCAGGATTGTCAGGCTGCAACGTACGTACTTGCTGCAGACTGTCGCGACAATCGGCCAGGTCATAGACTTCGGACTGAGTTTTCGCCAATGCCAGCCAAATTGGTACCTCGGCGGGTTGCAGCGCCAGCGCCTTGCGTAAAATCGCGATCGCCTCCTGCCAGTAATTGTGCGCGTAAGCGGCGGCGGCCAACTGTTGCAAAAAAGAAGGATTGGAAGAAAGGGAGGCACGGGAAAATGCTTTTTCTGCAGCTGGATGGTTGCCGGTACGGATCAGGGCCTCACCCAGATGCATCATCGATCCATAACGCAACGGGCGGATATCCAGCAAGGCGGAAAAGGCCTTCACCGCACCGGTCGCATCACCGGCCCGCAAGCGCCAGACTCCTAGCCAGTGATGCGATTCCCCGGCAACCACTTCGAAGCGCACGGCTTGGTCCAACGCGCTCGCAGTGGCGTCCTGTTGGTCTTGCATGTCGTACAGGCGCGCGAGGTAAAGCCAACTCAGCCAGTCTCCGGAGTCCTGCTTCAGACATGCGGAGAACTGCGCGATGAGTACTGCAGCACCTGCCGGATGATCGCGGCCAAACAGCTGATCGCTGGTCACAGGATCTTCCCAGTGTCCTTCATTGAATGCACTCAACTGCGGGTGCAAGCTTGCATCACAGCGTAAGGCCAGACGCGCCGCATAGGCTGCCTGCCAAGGCATACCGTCGCGCGCATAGGCGCGGGACAGTGCCAGCCAGACCTGCGGCGCGTTGACCGATACCCGTAGCGCCTTCCAGTAAGATGAAATTGTCGTCGGGGATAGTGTCGTCACAATAGCCGCATGGCAAATGAATAAGTACAAATAGTACATTGCAACTATTGTTTATTGGTAATGATTCATATCGTAAAGAATCATGCTTCTTGCTGCAGTTACAGAGACGTTTGCCAAGCCCCACGTAATACATTGCCGGCATCGCACTGTCGGCTCAGGGAGCGCGATCCTAAATGACAGTGCGGGTCAACGCCGTATCGATCAGTAGTTGGGCAAAGGTTCCCTGGTTGTAGACGTCATAGGTATGCCCGCCGTTGGTGACCGTGCCCACAGAGCTCCCCCAACCGACGGCGTTGACTACGTCGCCTGTATTGCCATCGATAACCAGTTGATGGCGCTGCTCTGGATTGGCACCGTTAGCGCCGCCAGCTTTAAGGGTGTACGTGCCATTCACCCAGCCGTTGGCGTTGTTGAAGTTGTTCATGCCGGTCATGTCGAGCACATCCTTGAGGCTGATGTTCAGCGTGTTGTTACCGCTGCCCGTCAGGTCAATGCGTTCGATCGATTCAATGCGCGAGGTGCTGTTTGGCGAGCTAGCTCCCTGGTTGGCGATGCCGGTGAGATCCAGCGTGATGCCTGCGCCTTGCAGGCTGAGCGTATCGATCCCGCTGCCGCCGTCGATGCGCGCCAGCTGGACCGTGTTGCCACCGGCGCCAAAGCTGGCGGCAAGTGCGGTGACGTTACCGGCGTTAATGACGATGGTGTCATTGCCCGCGCCGCTATACAGCACATCGGCCCCACCAGCACCGATGAGGGTGTCGTTGCCAGCGCCTCCAACCAGCGTCTCGGCGGCGCTGGTGCCAGTTAGCGTGTCATCACCGCTGGTACCCAGTTGATCGACAGCGGTCTGATAAAACACTCCTGCGGTCGAGCCGAATATCACGTAGCTACGTCCGGCATCGACACCGCTGGCGGGATCGCTGACGTAGCCGCCGACGATCAGGTCGCTCAACCCGTCTCCATTGACGTCCCCGGCGCTGGCCACGCTGTAGCCGCTTTGGTCACCTGCACACTGGCCGTTGATGACAAAGCCGCCCGAGCCCGCTGCGATGGCGGAGAGGTCAACGGCGCTGGTATCCGTTTTGCCGAAAACGACATAGCTGCGGCCGGCATCGGTGCCGGCCGCAGGATCGCTGCGGCGTGACCCGACGATCAGATCACTCAAGCCGTCGCCGTTGACGTCTCCGGCACTGGTTACACAAAAACCGTTTTGATCGCCGGCACACTGGCCGTTGATCACGAAGCCTCCCGACCCCGCCGCAATCGCCGAGAGGTCGACGGCACTAATGCCGGCTTTGCCGAACACCACATAGCTGCGCCCGGCATTGCTGCCGGAAGCGGGATCGCTTTGATGTGCCCCGACGATCAGGTCGCTCAATCCGTCACCGTTGACGTCCCCGGCGCTATTGACGCTAACGCCGCTATAGTCAGAGGCACCCTGACCATTAATCACGAAGCCACCAGTCCCTGTCGCAATCGCCGAGAGATTGATCGCGCCCGTACCGGCTTTGCCAAACACGACGTAGCTGCGTCCGGCATTCGTGCCGGCAGTGGGGTCACTGAGAAATGCGCCGACAATCAGGTCACTTAATCCGTCGCCGTTGACGTCCCCGGCACTGGTTACCTTATTGCCGCTTGAATCGTTTGCACATTGGCCATTGATGACAAAACCTCCTGTACCCCCTGCAATCGTCGACAGGTCGATGGTGTTACTGTCAGTTTTGCCGAACACCACGTAACTACGGCCGGCATTGCTGCCGGCTGTCGGGTCGCTTTTCCATGCCCCGACGACCAGGTCACTCAATCCATCGCCATTGACGTCCCCGGCACCACTGACAGAAAAACCATTCTGGTCACCTGCACACTGGCCATTGATGACAAAGCCTCCCACGCCGGTTGCGATGGCAGAGAGGTCAATGGCGTTGGTATCGGTTTTGCCGAACACCACATAGCTGCGTCCAGCCTTGAGTCCAGCGGCGGCTGTACCGTATTTTGCCCCGATGATCAGATCACTCAGACCATCGCCATTGATGTCCCCGATACTATTGACGCCACTCGTGCCATAGCTGGTCCTGTCGCTTGCACCCTGACCATTGATGACAAAGCCTCCCACGCCTGTTGCGATGGCAGAGAGGTCAATGGCGTTGGTGCCCGTTTTGCCGAACACCACATAGCTGCGCCCGGCATTGGAGCCGGCGGCGGGGTCACTGAGGTATGCCCCGATGATCAGGTCATTCAAGCCGTCTCCGTTGACATCTCCGGCGCTATTCACAGTACAACCGCTTTTGTCACCGGCGCACTGACCGTTGATGACGAAGCCGCCTATGCCGGCTGCGATGACTGACAACTCGATGGCAATTAGCGTATCCACGCTCAGGGCTAACTGGGTAGCAGCGATGTTGGCGTTACCTGCAGCATCGGTAAAAGTGGCACCGGCCACATCGATGGTTGCCGGCGTATTGCTGTTGGTATTGGGCGTGAAGGTGGCGGTATAGACGGTGCTGCTGATCGTAGTGAAGCTGCTGAGAGAACCTCCCGCGACGCTGATGTCGCCGACTGCAAAGTTGCTGGCTGCCTCACTCAGCGTGAAGGTCAATGTGGCAGCTTCGCCTACGCTGAGGGCGCTGTCATTGCTGGTGATGACGACCGTGGGCGCTTGCGTGTCGACGCTCAAGCTCAATTGAGTGGCAGCGATGTTGGCGTTGCCCGCAGCATCGGTAAAAGTGGCACCGGCTACATCGATGGTTGCCGGCGTATTGCTGTTGGCATTGGGCGTGAAGGTCGCGGTGTAGACGGTGCTGCTGATCGTAGTGAAGCCGCTGAGCGTGCCGCCTGTGACGCTGATGTCACCAGCTGCAAAGTTGCTGGCTGCTTCGCTCAATGTAAAAGTCAGCGTAGCCATTTCACCAATGTTCAAGGCGCTGTCGTTGCTGGTGATGACGATCGTGGGCGCTTGCGTATCGACGCTCAAGCTCAATTGAGTGGCAGCGATGTTGGCGTTGCCCGCAGCATCGGTAAAGGTGGCGCCGGCCACATCGATGGTTGCCGGTGTATTGCTGTTGGTGGTGGGCGTGAAGGTGGCGGTGTAGACGGTGCTGCTGATCGTAGTGAAGCCGCTGAGCGCGCCGCCTGTGACGCTGATGTCACCAGCTGCAAAGTTGCTGGCTGCTTCGCTCAATGTAAAAGTCAGCGTAGCCATTTCTCCAATGTTCAAGGCACTGTCGTTGCTGGTGATGACGACCGTGGGCGCTTGCGTATCGACGCTCAAGCTCAATTGAGTGGCAGCAGTGTTGGCATTACCCGCAGCATCGGTAAAAGTGGCACCGGCCACATCGATGGTTGCCGGCGTATTGCTGTTGGCGGTGGGCGTGAAGGTGGCGGTGTAGACGGTGCTGCTGATCGTAGTGAAGCCGCTGAGCGCGCCGCCTGTGACGCTGATGTCACCAGCTGCAAAGTTGCTGGCTGCTTCGCTCAATGTAAAAGTCAGCGTAGCCATTTCACCAATGTTCAAGGCGCTGTCGTTGCTGGTGATGACGACCGTGGGCGCTTGCGTGTCGACGTTCAAGCTCAATTGAGTGGCAGCGATGTTGGCGTTGCCCGCAGCATCGGTAAAGGTGGCGCCGGCCACATCAATGGTTGCCGGCGTATTGCTGTTGGCGGTGGGCGTGAAGGTGGCGGTACAGACGGTGCTGCTGATCGTGTTGAAGCCGCTGAGAATGCCGCCCGTGACGCTGATGTCACCGACTGCAAAGTTGTTCGCTGCTTCGCTCAATGTAAAAGTCAGCGTAGCCATTTCGCCGATACTCAAGGCGATGTCATTGCTGGTGATGACGACCGTGGGTGCTTGCGTATCGACGCTCAAGCTCAACTGGGTTGCAGCGGTGTTGGCGTTACCCGCAGCATCGGTAAAAGTGGCACCGGCTACATCGATGGTTGCCGGCGTATTGCTGTTGGTATTGGGCGTGAAGATGGCGGTGTAGACGGTGCCGCTGACGGTGGAAAATCCGCTGAGAGAACCTCCCGCGACGCTGATGTCACCGACTGTAAAGTTGTTGGCTGCCTCACTCAGAGTGAAGGTCAATGTGGCAGCTTCGCCTACGCTGAGGGCACTGTCATTGCTGGTGATGACGACCGTGGGAGCCAGCGTGTCGACGTTTAAGCTCAATTGAGTGGCAGCGGTGTTGGTGTTACCAGCGGCATTGGTAAAAGTGGCACCGGCTACATCGATAGTGGCCGGTGTATTGCTGTTAAGAGTGGGCGTGAAGGTGGCGGTATAGACGGTGCTGCTGATCGTGTTGAAGCCGCTGAGGATGCCGCCCGTGACGCTGATGTCACCGGCTGCAAAGTTGCTTGCTGCCTCACTCAGCGTGAAGGTGAGTGTGGCCGTTTCACCTACGCTGAGGGCGCTGTCATTGCTGGTGATGACGACCGTGGGAGCGAGCGTATCGACGCTCAGACCCAACTGCGTGGCAGCAGTGTTGGCGTTGCCCGCAGCATCGGTAAAAGTGGCACCGGCCACATTGATGGTTGCCGGCGTATTGCTGTTGGCGGTGGGCGTAAAGGTCGCGGTGTAGAGGGTGCTGCTAACGGAAGTGAAGCCGCTGAGCACGCCGCCCGTGACGCTGATGTCACCGGCTGCAAAGTTGCTTGCTGCCTCACTCAGCGTGAAGGTCAATGTGGCAGTTTCGCCTACGCTGAGGGCGCTGTCATTGCTGGTGATGACGACCGTGGGAGCCAGCGTGTCGACGTTTAAGCTCAATTGAGTGGCAGCGGTGTTGGTGTTACCAGCGGCATTGGTAAAAGTGGCACCGGCTACATCGATAGTGGCCGGGGTATTGCTGTTGGCGGTGGGCGTGAAGGTGGCGGTATAGACGGTGCCGCTGACCGTAGTAAATCCGCTGAGAGAGCCGCCCGCGACGCTGATGTCACCGGCTGCAAAGTTGCTGGCTGCCTCACTCAGCGTGAAGGTCAATGTGGCCGTTTCACCTACGCTGAGGGCGCTGTCATTGCTGGTGATGACGACCGTGGGCGCTTGCGTCTCGACGCTCAATCTCAATTGAGTGGCAGCGATGTTGGCGTTGCCAGCGGCATCGGTGAAGGCGCTCCCAGCCACATCGACGGTGGCCGGCGTGGTGCTGTTGGCGGTGGGCGTGAAGGTGGCGGTGTAGACGGTGCCGCTGACCGTAGTGAAGCCGCTGAGAGAGCCGCCCGTGACGCTGATGTCACCTGCCGAAAAGTTGCTGGCGGCTTCGTTCAGCGTAAAAGTCAGCATGGCTACTTTACCCGCCCTCAGCGTACTGTCATTGCTGGTGATTACTACCGTGGGTGCTGCCGTAT
>JBLHMB010000023.1:0-49087 GCA_047621665.1 Bradyrhizobium sp.
AATTGTCGGCGGCGTTTGTAGCGGGGGAGCGCTGCCCGCATTGCTGAAGGCGACGTCCGCTCAGGCTAGGTCAGCGGTGCTTCGATCATCTGCCGGTCCCATTGCGCTGTTTTTGACGCAGCGTCAGCGCGATCCGGCACCACATCCGGTTACCGGCCTGATGACCGTGACCGGAATTGCTCTGCATAAAAATATCCGGGAAGGAAATGAACGGCGATGTCCACGCGGCTCAGCTGTTGCATTCGCTAATAGCCGGCACGACTACACCGGAGCCACACATTATTTGACGCACTCCGTCAATCCATTCGGTGCATTGCCCTGAGGTTATTACTCCCTGCAGTCTGATGAGCTAGATCCAGATTGCCCATCAGAGCGGCCTTCAGTTACCGGTTCGATGAACCGGCTTGCGCGGATGGCCACAGCGCCTGCAGTACTTCATCGAGACTCAGTCCAGTCGAGCGCACCAGCAGCAACTTGCGCTTGCTGGTGAGACCATGCGTGACGCTGACGGCGGTGCGCGGCACATGCAACTGCTCTGCAATAAAACGCACCAGCGCGTCATTCGCCTTGCCTTCGATCGGCTGCGCATGCAGCTTAATTTTCAGCAGGTCATCGGCCACGCCGGTGACCCCGGTCTTTTTGGCATTTGCGGCGACCTGCACGGCCAACCGCACACCTTCCGCGTGCACGCTACACCACGGATGGGACGGCTGCACCATCAGGCCAGTGACCCGCCTAATGTTTGCAGTAACCGCAGCGCGATCTGCAGTAGCAGCAGCGCCGCCAGCGGACTCAAGTCAATATTCCCGATCAGCGGAACGATACGTCGTAGCGGTCGCAGCAACGGATCCGACAGCGAGGCAATGAACGGTGCCAGCGGCGCATGCGGATTGACCCAGCTAAACACGGCACTGATAAGGATCATGCCCATGAAACCATACAGGATCCACTGACCGGTACGCATCAGCGTCAACACGAGTAACAACGACAAATCAAATCCGGCCACCAGGGCCACTTCGACCGCCGTTGCCACCAGCGCGATCAGGATTGCGCCAACCAGACTGGACCAGTCGTATCCTCCCAGCCCCGGCAGCGAGCGGCGCAGCGGCAAGACCAGCCAGTCAGTCAATTGAAAAATAAATTGCGCTACCTGATTGGGAGGCCTCACGCGGATGGCCTGCATCCAGAATCGCAGCAGCAACATACCGGCAAGCATGCCGGCGACGGTATCGATAATCAGCGTGAAAATACTAGTCAACAAAATGCACTCTCCAAAAAAAACCCGTTGCACGACAAACGTCATGCAACGGGCATTGTGCCTGAAACCTGATCAGGAACGCTTTACGAAGGCCGTGTCCCGGTCGGAAACGGCCAGGCAGCAGCCGGATTCAACACTGTCTTGACAGCCGGTGCGGCGGCCGCTGGCGCAGCACTTTTCTTGGCCGCAGCCGCTTTTTTCGGTGCGACGACAGGTGCTGCTGCAGCGGTTTTTGCTGCTGCTTTTTTAGGCGCGGCAGCTGGCTTTTCGACCGGCTTGGCAACGACTTTCGGTGCCGGTTTTGCAGCCACCTTGGCCACTGGCTTGACAGCTGCTTTCACGACCGGTTTGGCCGCGACTTTAGCAGCAGGCTTGGCAACCGCCTTCGCCGCTGGTTTTGCCGCTACCTTGGCAGCTGGCTTGGCAACTGCTTTCGCAGCGACCTTGGCAGCAGGTTTGGCAACCACTTTCGCAGCAACTTTGGCGACCGGTTTTTTGGCAACCACTGCTTTTACCGGCGCCGCTTTTTTAGCCGCAGGTTTGACTGCCGCAACCGCTTTCCCGGCGACTGGCTTGGCGACGACTTTGGCGACTACCGCCGCCTTTTTCGCGACGGGTTTCACAGCAGCTGGCTTGGCGACCGGCTTGGTAGCGACAGCGACTTTCTTTGCCGCCGGCTTGGCGACCGCGACAGCCTTTTTGGCCACTGGCTTTGCAGCGACTTTTTTGGCGACCGCCTTGACTGCGACAGCTGCATTCTTAGCGACTGGCTTGGCGACCGCTTTTGCTACCGCAGCGACTTTTTTTGCTACCGGTTTTGCCGCCACCTTGGCGACAACTTTTTTCACTTCGGCCTTGATGGCTGCAACGACTTTCTTGGCCGGTACGGCTTTCTTCTCGACAGACTTCGCTGCCGCCTTTTTTGGTACTGTTGCCATTTTTGTTTCTCCTTCACGTGATGGAAAAAATTCTGCTTCGACTGAACCCGACCGGCGCATCGCGCGATGATCAGGTCGGGTTATTCATCGGCGCAAACAGCGGCTGTTTACGCTTATGAATGGGGCTCAGCCGAACTGCTGCATCTCCTCACTGATGCAGCACTTCGGCCTTCCGGCTGAAGCACTCCGTAACACTGCCTTGCTGTTACGGGGGACAGCGCCGCACGACGGACGAGCGGAACGCAATCTTTACAGCCAAAAAAAACGCCGGCTAACTTGCCAGCGTCAGAATCTTGTACGACGTGCAGACACCATGTTTAAACAGACACGCCGCAGCAACTGGCAAGACCAGATGCCGCGGCGCAAACAGAACAACTTCCGGTCGTCTCTGGCTATCCATTAAATTTGGTTATCGCCTTTCCTGATAAAAGCGGGCACAGAATTTTGTTCTTTTTGACTGCCTGTTTTTCTTGTGCCGCCATGAGCCGATGTTGAAGATCTCATGGTGCTTTTCCCTGATGCTAACCAGGTACTCAAGTACTTATTCCCAGCTTAGCGCACCACCGGTCTGGTACTCGATCACGCGCGTCTCGAAGAAGTTACGTTCCTTTTTCAGATCGATCATTTCGCTCATCCACGGAAACGGATTTTCTTCGTTTTCAAACATTGGTTCCAGTCCGATTTGCTGCGCACGCCGGTTGGCGATGAAGCGCAAATACCCTTTGAACATCGGCGCATTCAACCCTAGCACACCACGCGGCATTGTATCTTCTGCGTAACGATATTCCAACTCAACTGCGGTTAAAAACAACGCTTTGATTTCGTCGCGGAATTCAGGTGTCCACAGCAGCGGGTTTTCCATTTTGATCGTATTGACCAGATCAATGCCGAAGTTACAGTGCATCGATTCATCACGCAAAATATATTGATATTGCTCGGCAGCGCCGACCATTTTATTTTGCCGGCCAAGCGCCAGAATCTGCGCAAAACCGACATAGAAAAACAGTCCTTCCATCAGGCAGGAAAACACGATCAGCGACTTCAGCAATTTCTGGTCGTTGATGGTGGTGCCGGTGGTGAACAACGGATCAGACAGCGTATCGATAAACGGAATCAGGAACTCATCCTTGTCGCGAATCGATTTAACTTCGTGGTACGCATTGAAAATTTCGGCTTCATCGAGGCCGAGCGATTCGGTAATGTATTGATACGCGTGCGTATGGATTGCTTCTTCGAAGGCCTGACGCAACAAGTACTGACGGCACTCCGGCGCAGTGATGTGGCGATAGGTACCGAGCACGATATTGTTGGCCGCCAGCGAATCGGCGGTGACAAAAAAACCGAGGTTGCGCTTGACCAGACGCCGCTCGTCATCGGTCAGGCCATTCGGGCTTTTCCACAATTCGATATCGCGCTGCATGTTGATTTCTTGCGGCATCCAGTGGTTGGCACAACCGGCCAGGTATTTGTCCCAGGCCCACTTGTACTTGAACGGCACCAGCTGATTGACATCGGTATTGCCATTGATAATGCGCTTGTCGGCAGCATTCATGCGGCGCGGCGGTTCAATCGTCGGGGCGTCCTGCGACACCAGTGACGGGTCGAGCGCAACTTCAGCGGTCGCATCCGGCACCGATGCCGGCAGCACAGCCGGCAAAGCGACAGAGCGAATGGCAGGATTGACTGCCGGCGTTACTTCTTCATCCCAACTCAACATAGTATTTTCCTTTTCTGATTCAGCTTGCTGAATATTATCCCGCCGGATGCCGATCGCCTGATGGCGAGGATGCGGCATCCCTTACTTCAATTATTGACACGCCTCACACTCTTCAAAACCATCGTCACCGGGACGCAGCACACAGGACGGTCCATCGACTTCAGCGACCGCGCTGCCGGCTGTCGTGTAAGCACTGAGTGCCACACCACTGCTGACACCATCGGCCGACACCGCATTGAGCGAACCGGTTTTGGAAGTCGATTTTTCCGTATGCGTGGCGCCTATCGTGCGCAAGTAATAGGTGGTCTTCAACCCGCGCAACCAAGCCAGCTTGTAGGTTTCGTCGAGCTTCTTGCCGGAAGCACCTGCCATATAAATATTGAGCGACTGCGCCTGGTCAATCCACTTCTGCCGACGCGATGCCGCTTCGACCAACCACGACGGTTCGATCTCGAATGCGGTCGCATAGATAGCGCGCAATTCCTGTGGCACGCGATCAATGCGGGCCAGACTGCCGTCAAAATACTTGAGGTCGGAAATCATCACTTCATCCCATAAATCGCGTGCTTTTAAATCGCGCACAAGGTAAGCATTGATTTCGGTGAACTCGCCCGACAGGTTGGACTTGACGTACAGGTTTTGATACGTTGGCTCGATACAGGCGGCGACGCCGATGATGTTCGAAATCGTCGCTGTCGGTGCAATCGCCACGCAGTTCGAATTACGCATGCCGAACTGCTTGATGCGTGCGCGCAGCGGGGTCCAGTC
Source organism: Bradyrhizobium sp. (assembly GCA_047621665.1). GTDB lineage: Bacteria > Pseudomonadota > Gammaproteobacteria > Burkholderiales > Burkholderiaceae_D > Actimicrobium. The sequence continues at coordinate 4,682 of JBLHMB010000023.1, forward strand.
CATAGCCTCCGACAGATCGGTTTCAAGATAGCCGCCACGCTCTTCCATCAGCAGCTTCAGCGAATCCTGCGGCAGGATGCCACGGTCCCACAACGAGCCTTTGTACGAACTGTACTGACCACGTTCTTCGGCCAGTTCGGTCGAGGCGGTGTAGGCGTAATAGCAGACCGCTTCCATTGACTTGTCGGCAAAACTCACCGCCTCAGCCGACGCATACGGCACCCGCATCATGTGCAGGCAATCCTGGAAGCCCATGATGCCGAGGCCGACCGGACGGTGGCGCATGTTCGAATCGCGCGCCTTTTGCACTGCGTAGTAATTGATATCGATCACGTTATCGAGCATGCGCATCGCAATGCGTATGGTTTTCTGCAATTTGACGTGGTCGAGCTGGCCGTCTTTCATGTGTGCCGGCAAGTTCACCGAGCCGAGATTGCAGACGGCGATTTCGGAGGCGTTGGTATTTAACGTGATCTCGGTACACAGGTTCGAGCTGTGCACGACGCCAACGTGCTGCTGCGGCGAACGGATGTTGCACGGATCCTTGAAGGTGATCCATGGATGGCCGGTTTCGAACAGCATCGACAGCATCTTGCGCCACAGGTCGAGCGCTTCGACCTTCTTGAACATGCGCAGTTCGCCACGCGCCGCTGCTGCTTCGTAGCCGGTGTACGCAGTTTCGAAAGCACGACCGACTTTGTCATGCAGGTCCGTCACTTCGCTTGGCGAGAACAGCATCCACGACCCTTTTTCCATCACACGTTTCATGAACAGGTCAGGAATCCAGTTGGCCGTGTTCATATCGTGCGTGCGGCGGCGATCGTCGCCGGTGTTCTTGCGCAGGTCGAGGAATTCCTCGATGTCCATGTGCCAGGTTTCGAGATACGCGCAGACTGCACCCTTGCGCTTGCCGCCCTGATTGACTGCCACCGCGGTATCGTTGACCACTTTCAGGAACGGCACCACGCCTTGCGATTTGCCGTTGGTACCCTTGATGTGCGCACCGAGCGAGCGCACCGGGGTCCAGTCGTTACCCAGACCACCTGCATATTTGGCCAGCAGCGCGTTGTCCTTGATCGCATCGTAAATGCCTTCAAGGTCATCGGCCACCGTCGTCAGATAGCACGACGACAGTTGCGAACGCAGCGTGCCGGAGTTGAACAGCGTCGGCGTCGAACTCATGAAATCGAAACTCGACAGCAAGTTGTAGAACTCGATTGCGCGCTCTTCGCGGTTGGCTTCGTCCAATGCCAGGCCCATCGCTACCCGCATGTAAAACGCCTGCGGCATTTCGATGCGGATCTCACGGATGTGCAGGAAATAACGGTCATACAGGGTCTGCAAACCGATATAGCCAAATTGCAGATCGCGGTCCGGCACCAGCGCTTTGGCCAGACGGGCCAGGTCGAACTCGGCCAGCTTGGCGTCAAGCAGTTCGGCATCAATACCCTTGCGGATAAATTGCGGGAAGTATTCAAGGTAATGCGCTTGCGCATCAGCCTGCGCGACTTCTTTGCCGAACACTTCCTTGCGGATCACATGCATCAGGATGCGTGCGGTGACGGTGGTGTAGGCCGGGTCTTTTTCCATCAGCGCACGCGCTGCCAGAATGGCCGACTTGTGCAGCTCTTCGACCGGCACGCCGTCATACAGATTCTTGACGGTCTCGGCAAAAATGGCATTGGCGTCGACATGCTTTTCAAGACCGATACAGGCGGCATCGATCAGATTGTGCACTTGCTGCATGTCGAGCGGGCGGCGCTGGCCGTCTTCGGTCACATGCAATTGCACCGACTCACCGGCCGGACGAGCCGCTTGCTGCAGCGCGCGCTCTTCCATGCGCTTGGCCCGATACAGCACGTAGGCGCGGGCAACGTCATGTTCGCCTGAACGCATCAGCGCCAGTTCGACCTGATCCTGAATGTCTTCGATATGGAAAGTACCGCCGGCTGGCTGGCGTCGCACCAGCGCAGCGACGACCGTGGCGGTCAGTTGCTCGACCAGTTCACGCACGCGCGCTGAAGCCGCGCCCTGGCCGCCATTGACGGCGAGAAAGGCCTTCGTGACAGCAATCGAAATCTTCGACGGTTCGAACGCGACGACCGCGCCGTTGCGCCGCAGGATACGGTAGTCGGACAAGGCAGCTTGCTGCTGCGGCGCGCCGGGCGCGTTGGCAGCGGTGCTGAATTCGAAGCGGGATTTGATGGCGTTGCTCGAGGAGGATTGCATGAGTTACCTTTATCGTGATTCCGGGCAGCAGGCACATTACCGCCGGTGGTTAATTGACCCTCCCGGCCGCGGAGGTTCCCTGTGTATTGCTGGCACTGGCAGCCGCGGCGACCTCAGCACGACGCTAAAACAGCGACGCTCTGCGATCCCTGTACGGCTTGGCGAGCCGGTACATTTAACGGACAAACCATCAAGGTAAATCACCGTGTTCGCTATTGTATCTGACTATATCTAGTGATGCTCTCTTGATTTTGACTAATTCTAGTTCGCCAAAACGCTCGCTGCAATATTTAAATTGAAGAAAAAAAAGATTTTATGGTTGCGTTTTTTGCTCTGTCGTGACAAAAACAGGCAGTGCTGCCGCCGTATCACAGGACAAGCCGGCAGCCCACTGCGCGTGGTAGCGAGGCCAGTCAAAAAAGGGGCCGGGGTCAGTTTTGCGACCGGGCGCAATATGCTGGTGACCCGTCACTGCGGACAGCGGATAGGTCTGATGCAGCGCATGGCTCAGTTGACACAGACAGGCGTATTGCGGATCGGAGAAGGAGTCAACATCACAGCCTTCGAGCTCGATGCCGATCGAAAAATCATTGCAGCGCGCACGTTCACCCAATTGCGAGATGCCGGCATGCCAGGCACGCTGCAAGGTCGAAACAAACTGCTGCAAACTGCCATCGCGACGAATCACGAAATGACTGGAGACGCGCAAGGTACGCAACTGATCGAAGTACGGGTCGGCGTCGAAGGCTAGCGTATTGGTAAACAATTGTGCAATGTACGGACCGCCATATTGTTGCGGCGGCAGGCTGATATTGTGAATGACCAGCACATCGATGACGCTGCCGGCACCACGAGCATCGCAATTGGGCGAGCGCAGCTGCTGCGCTTGCGGGCACCAGCCATCCGCATCGATCTGTAACGCTGCGCCGGCCGGGTTATTCAGGGCCATGGATCTCGAGCCGCTGCATCCGGTAGCGCAGTTGCCGGAAACTGATGCCGAGTAGTTCGGCAGCCTGGGTGCGGTTGAAGTGGGTCCGTGCCAGTGCGCGCCGGATGATGTCCCGTTCGACGTCATCAAGATGGTCGGGCAGCGACTCCGGTAACGGATCAGGTAACTTCGCCGCCCGCTTCTCATCGGCCGGCGTAACGATGCTGGCAGCCTCTGCCGGCGGCCCTGCAGCCGGCAGAGGCAGAGGCAGACTCTGGCGCAGTGCCAGATCGGCGACTTCAATGAGGTGATCGCCGGCAAACGCCATCGCCCGTTCGAGGATGTTTTCGAGTTCGCGCACGTTGCCCGGAAAAGTGCAGCCCTGCAAAGCCACCAGTGCCTGCGGCGACAACACGGTCACGACGTCCGTACCGGCAAGTCGCTGCAGGATCACGCCGGCCAGCAAACCGACATCGTCGCGCCGTTCGCGCAATGGCGGCAGGCGCAATTCGATCACATTGAGACGGTAGTACAGGTCTTGCCTGAACTTGCCTTGCTCGACCCAGTCGGCCAGGTTTTGATGCGTGGCACTGATGAGGCGCACATCGACCGGCTCTTCGGCCGTCGCCCCGACCTTGCGCACGCGTCGCTCCTGTATCGCCCGCAACAACTTCACTTGCATTGCCAGTGGCAGGTCAGCGACTTCATCGAGCATCAGGGTGCCGCCGCTGGCCGCCTGAAAAAATCCGTCGCGGTCTTCGGCGGCACCGGTGAAAGCGCCTTTGCGATAACCAAAAAATTCGGCTTCCATCAGTGCTTCGGGGATCGCACCGCAATTGACGGCAACGAAGGCCTTGCCGGCACGAACGCTCTGGCTGTGGATATCGCGTGCCGCCAGTTCCTTGCCGCTACCCGACTCGCCGGTGATGGCTACCGGTGCCATGCTGCGTGCCAGACGCACGATCTGGGCCCGCACATCCTGCATCGCGGCGGACTCGCCAACCAGTCGTAACAACGGTGCCGCCGCGCCGGCAGCGGGCGACTCCGCCTTGTCGATACGCAGCGCGGAATGAACGACCTGGCGCAACTGCTCGACCCGGACCGGCTTGGACAGATAATCGAATGCGCCCGCCTTGAGCGCCGTGACGGCATTGTCGGCGCTACCGAACGCGGTGATGACGGCAATCGGTATCGGTCGCGCAGCAGCGCTGATTTCATGGACCAGCTCGATACCCAAACCGTCCGGCAAGCGCATATCGGTCAGTACCAGCGCATAATCGTGCTGCGCCAGACAGGCACGGGCCTGCGCCAGGGTCTCGGCGCTATCAACATCAAGTCCCATCTTGAGCAGCGTAATTTCCAGCAATTCGCGCAGATCAGCTTCATCGTCGATGACCAGGATGCGGGGTGAACTCATCAGGAATGTCCGTTAAAGAATAGTGGCGGTGGCAAAGGTAATCACGAAGCGCCCACTTGGTCCGGTACTATCGCCCGACTCCTGACGGTATTCGTAATCCAGCATGGCTTCGTTATTGAGACACAGTTCCCTTGCCAGGTAAAGACCAAGGCCGGTACCTTTGCTCGACGTCGTGTAAAACGGCTCGAACAGGTGTGCGCGTATCGAAGGCGTAATAGGCACACCGTCATCCTGTACATGCAGTTCGATGCGGTTGGCAGTCTGCGCGATGACTTCCATGCGAATGCTGCCACTGCGTCCGCTGGCGTAACGCAAAGCGTTCGACAACAGGTTCAGGACCACTTCGCGCAAGTGCAGCGGATCGAAACGCACCCGGCAATCCGTTGCACCCGTGACGACAATGACCGGCTCCGGCAAACCGTGGATGTCCCTGAATTCGGGCAACAGGTCAGCAAAAAAAGCCGACAGTAACAGCGGCTCACCCAGCGGTTGCGCCTTGCGCGACAGCTTGAGGATGTCTTCAATCATGCGGTTGAGGCGCGCCACGTTATCTTCGATGATTGCCAGCAGCCTCACCCGGGTCGGGTCCGGCGCATCCTCTTCGAGCAACGATGCGGCATGCGAAATCGCCGATAGCGGGTTGCGCACTTCATGCGCAATGCTGGCGGTCAGGCGTCCCATCGATGCCAGCTTCAGATCCTGCGCCCGGTTTTCTATTTCGGTGACATCCTGCAGGAAAATCACGGTCCGCTCCGCATCCAGGCCGGGCACGTGTACCATCGCAAAACGCAGCTTCAGGTGCGCCGACAGGTCGCGCCGGCCGGCCGGCTTGAGCATCACATAAATAGCAAAAGCGTCGTCGTCAGGCAGGCGCCGGGTCCATGCCAGCCAGGCTTCGGCAATCGGTACCAGCGCGGCACTGTCGACCAGTCGCTGCAGTGAACCCTCATCACCCAGCGTGATACCAAGCATCGCTTGCGCAGCCGGATTGCCGGTCACAATAGTGCTGTCTTTTTCGAGCACCAGGATGCCATCGCCCATGTCGGCGACGATCAGCCCATTGATGGCCTCCTGTAATTGCAAGGCCTGTCCGCGTTGCGCGGCAAGACCTTCTTGCTTGATCAACCGCGACGCCAGCCGGTTGAGCAGCAACGCGGCGGCGAAAAATCCCATGCCATACAACCCGGCAGTGGACATCGATACATCCGGAGTCATTCGCAGCGATTGCCAGATACTGTCAAAAAGTAGTATCAGCGCCACAACCGAAGTAAAGAACAACGCCAAAATCAGCGGGGCAAGAATCGCGCCGCCTGCCAGCGGGAACAGGAAAAGGATCGCCAGTCCGCTGCGGGTACCTCCAGCCAGCACGAACAGCGTCGCAATAATGACGATATCAACGCCGATCTGACTCGACAGTTGCAACAGAAAGCGCTCGCGCGAGCGCACAGCCAGCACCCAGAATGCCACCGCAGCGAACAGGTAGACGCTGCACAATTGCAAGTAGGGAATCGCGTCATCGCCACCGGTCCGGCGCATTTCGACCGCCCCCAGGAACACCATCAGCAACAGGGCAATTACAAAACGCGAAAAATTAAACGCTTGCAATGTCCGCCACAACGGACTGCCGGCAGCGGCATACACGAACGGATCGTGCACCTCGTCCGGCGCCAGCGTGAGTTGGTGAGTGCGCCCGGGCAGCATCAGGACGAGACGTGGAGAGCGCGGTGCTCCGGACTGCAATACAACTGGTCATGCGGGCCGGACAAGGCTTCGGATGCCGGGATATAGATGCCGCAATGGGCGCAACTGACCATCGATTCGCCTTCGACCGAGCGGCGCGCCTGCTCCGCTGATGCGGGCGGCGGCCGCATCGCCGCGGTCATTTTTTTACGCACGACGTAGATCACGACGACGACGAGCACCAACCAGGCCAGGAACCTCATGTCAGCCCCCTGTGCAACACAACTTCCAGCACGAAACGGCTGCCGACATACGCCAGCAGCAGGGTCATGAATCCGGTGAGCGTGAAGGTCAGCGCCGTCTTGCCGCGCCAGCCGCGCCAATACCGCCCAGCCAGCAGAACGCCAAACAGGATCCACGACAGCAGCGTGAAAATAGTCTTGTGATTCCAGGTCAGGGCCTTGCCGAACAACTGCTCGGAAAACAGCAGTCCCGACAACACCGTCAACGTCAGCAGGAAAAATCCGATTCCGATCAGCCGGAACAGCATTTTTTCCATCGTCAGCAGCGCCGGCAAACGTGCAATAGCGGCGGCATACCAACCGCCCTTGCCCTCATTGAGCAGGCCACGATGGGCATGGAGATACGACTCCTGTACCGCCATCAATACTGAATGAAAGGCAGCAACCGTCAGCGTGCTGTAGGCGAGCAGTGCGATCGCAACATGCCACGGAAACAGCACGGTCTTGTCTTGCAACGACATCAGACTGCCGGGAAAAACAATCGGCAACAACGCGGCTACGGCAGCTACCGGCAACATCAGGACACGCATGCTGTCGAGCACCATGTTGCGATTCTCGACCCAATACACGGCGACCGAAATCCACATCGCGGCCGATAGCATTTGCGCAAAGCCCATGCGCAGGGATTCCGCAACCACCACATCGGACCATAAAGCCAGGCCATGTAGCGACCAGCCCAGTGCCGAGCCGATGGAGATGACCACGCGCAAGCGTGTGGGCAAGAAAGCGCACCCTGCATAGAGCACGGCGGCAACAAGAAAGAAGTAATTTTGCATACCTTGAGTTTACACCAAGCCGGACCACTACCGCGCCCTCAACACCGCTTCATTGAAGCAGGCGCGGTTGTCCCGACACGATGCCGCCGGCGCTCAGTCAGTCGAACGACCCGCCGTGATCCGGTGTTTTTTCAGTTTGTCGTACAGGGTTTTTTTGGGTACGCCGAGACGCTCTGCGGCTAGCGCTACGCTGGCACCGGTGGCCTGGAGTGCCGCCGTGATCAGCATGTTTTCATAGGCATCCAGCGACGCGGTCAGGTGATGGGTGCCGGCCTCCCCGTCGGCCGCAACGCTGCTGTCGTCGTCAATCCCGAGCACCAATCGTTCTGCGACATTGCGCAGCTCGCGCACATTGCCAGGCCAGTCGCGCGATTGCCAGCGCACCATCTGCGCGGCACTCCAGGTTGGCAACGGCCGCTGCTGCCGCAGAGCCGCGGCCTGAACAAAATACGCCAGCAACAGCGCAATATCCTCGCGGCGCTGCGACAACTGCGGCAAAACTATGCTGACCACGCTGAGGCGGTAATACAGGTCTTCCCGGAAAGTACCGCTGGCACTGAGCTGCAACAGGTCGACCTTGCTGGCGGCAATGACACGGCAATCGAACGGTATCGGTTCGTTACCGCCAAGTCGTTCGAGCTTGCGCTCCTGTAGCACGCGCAACAATTTGACTTGCAAGTTCAGTGGCATGCTTTCGATTTCATCAAGGAACAGCGTGCCGCCGTCGGCGTATTCGAGCTTGCCGATGCGGCGCTTTTGCGCGCTCGTGAAGGCTCCAGCTTCGTGGCCGAACATTTCGGACTCGAACACCGACTCCGGCAACGCGCCACAATTGATGGCCACAAAATGCCCCTTGCGTCCGCTGGCTGCATGCAACTGGCGTGCGACCACTTCCTTGCCAGTGCCGGTCTGACCATTGATCAGCACATCGACCGGGGCCGGACCAAGCGAAGCGACCAGCGTACGGACCCGTTCGATCGCCGCTGATTGTCCGAGCAGCGGCGGCAAATCCGGTTGCTGCAACCACGCCGCTTGCAAGCGCCGGTTAGCCATTACCAGATCGCGCTTTTCCTGCGCCCGCCGCACGGTCGCCAGCAAACGCTCGGACGCAAACGGCTTTTCAATGAAGTCATAGGCACCGGCGCGCATTGCTTCGACAGCCATCTCGACATCACCATGACCGGTCACCAGCACCACCGGCAAATCGGTATCGATAGCCATGACCTGCGCCAGCAACTGCAAACCGGTGCGCCCCGGCAAGCGCACGTCGGTAACGAGTACGCCCGGGTAACCGGCATCGAGCAAACCCTCGGCCTGTTCGGCGCTGGCACAGGCGGCCACGGCAAAGCCACCGAGTTCCAGCGTCTGACCGGTAGCCAGGCGCAGCGCCGCTTCGTCTTCGACCAGCACGACGTGATGCGATGTCATTTGCGATGTCATTTGTGCCTTCATTTCAATTTTTCGCTATCGGTGAATACAACGGCAAACGCAACTGGAATTCGGCACCGCCTTCGGGCAAGTTATGCGCTGACAGTTGTCCACGCATCGCCTGTACGATCGACGATGAAATCGCCAGTCCGAGCCCGAGTCCCTTGCCGCTGGGTTTAGTCGTAAAAAAGGGAGCAAACAATTGTGCCGCAACATCGTCGGGAATCCCCGGACCGGAATCGCGTACGCAGATCAGCGCGTGGTCACCGTCGCGCGTCACGCTCAGCGCGACCCGGCGCTGGGCCGCTTCCTCGACTGCGTCTAGCGCATTGCGCAACAGATTGATCAGCACCTGCTCGGTGCGCACGGCGTCGCCGGTAAGTTGTAACGACTCGGCAATCTCGATCTGCAGCACCACGCCGAGCCGGTCACATTCGGCTTGCAGCAACAGCGCCGACGCGTGGACCGATGATGTCAGCTCGACCACGGCGACATTGCCATGACTTTTGCGTGCAAAGGCTTTGAGCTGGCCGATGATGATGCCCATTCGGGCGCTGGCCGCGCTGATGTGTGCCAGGTTCGCGCTGGCCTGCACCGGTTGGCCACGCTCCAGAAAGGTCACGGCATTATCGGCAAAGGCGCGGATCGCCGCCAGCGGTTGATTGAGTTCATGGGTGACGCCGGCGGCCATCTGGCCCAGCATCGCCAGTTTGCCGGCTTGCACCAGCTCGTCCTGAGTCGTGCGCAACAGCCGTTCGGCATGTTCGAGGCGGGCGTACTTGTCACCGAGGTCGCGGTTGGCCTGCAATAGCTCGTCGGTCCGCACGGCGATTTGCCGGTCCAGTTCTTCGGCTGCCTGCTGCAATGCCTGGCGCGAGGCCTGTCGCTCTTCGAGCCTGCGGCGACGCTGATGGCGCGCCCATAACGACAGCATCACACTGAACAACAGCAGCGTCATCGCGCCGGACCACAGCAACGCCGCCCGCGTAATGCGTGCTTGCGCCGGAAACAGGCGCAGTTGCCAGCCCAGCCGACCGACCGGACGCATCACCGAGGCGTCATAGCCCTGCCGACTGGCAGCCGGCAAACTGGCGATTGGCGTGATTGCTTTGCCCACATATTGCAGCGTCGCCGTAATTTTTTCGCGTACAGCCGCGTCGATCGGCACCAGGCTACGATATTGCCAGGCGGGCCGGTTGCCAAGGAAAACCACGCCGTCCTTATCAGCCAGCACGATCGGCTCTTCACTGGTTTGCCAGGTACGCTCAAATTCAGTAAGACTGATCTTGACGGCCAGCACGCCGAGCGGTGTGTGTCCGGAGCCATCCTGCGCACTCGCGTACACCGGCTGGGCAATAAAATACCCCGGCTCGTTGGTGGTGCTACCGATACCGTAAAAGCGCCCGGCACTGCCATTGATCGCATCACGGAAATAGGGCCGGAAACCGAAGTTGCGGCCGATATAATTTTGTGAATTGTCCCAGTTGCTGGCCGCGATGGTCAGCCCTTGCGGATCCATCAAATAGATCGCGGCCACGCGGGCCTGGCGCTGAACGGTTTGCAGGGTCTGACTGACGCGGCTCACGATAGTCGCGTCGCCGGGCTGGCGCAATGCCAGCACCAGATCCGGGTGCACGGACAGCGCAAACGGCAGTGTCTCGAATTTTTCCAGCATCGATTGCAGGTCCAGCCCGATGACCTGCAACTGCCGTTCGCTCTGTTGCTCGATCTCGCTGCGCGCCATCCGTGCAGCGAGCCAATAGGTCAGAGTGACCACCACCAGCGCGCCAGCGAGACCCAGCAGCAAGCGGTGCCGGGTTGACAGCGACCTCATTAATCGACCGCAGCCATCCTGATTTCATCATGCTGATGGCGTTGCTGCTCTTCCATCACCAGCTGACCGAGCTCACGTTTGAGGGCATTGAATTGGGCCGACGACGGGTCGCGCAGGCGCGGCAAGTCAACCAGAATATCGCGCTTGACCGTGCCCGGGCGGTACGTCATCACGACGATACGATCGGCCAGATAGATGGCTTCCTCGATGCTGTGGGTGACGAACAGGATAGTTTTTTTCAGCTCGGCCCAGATGCGCAACAACTCATCTTGCAACGTGCGCCGGGTCAGTGAATCAAGCGCGCCGAACGGCTCATCCATCAACATGATCGGCGAATCCAGAGCCAGCACGCGGGCAATGGCCACGCGCTGGCGCATGCCGCCGGACAAGTCTTTCGGGAAGCGGTTGCCGAAATCCTTCAAGCCCAGCGTCTCCAGCAGGGCCCGCACGCGCACGACAATATCGGCCTTGCCCATGCCCTTAATTTCAAGACCGAAGGCGATATTTTCTTCGACCGTCATCCACGGAAAGAGCGCGTACTCCTGGAACACCATGCCGCGATCCGGACCCGGCCCGGTCACGGTGGTGTCGCCGGTGACGATGCGGCCGGAAGTCGGCAGCGCAAAGCCGGCCACCGCGTTGAGCAAGGTCGACTTGCCGCAGCCGGAGGGCCCCAGCAGGCAGACGAACTGGCCGCTCGGGATCTCGAGATTGATATTTTGCAGCGCGATGACGTCGTGATCGACGGTCGTGAAGACCTTGTTGACGCCGGTGATGCTGATGGGGGATGCACTCATTTCAATTCTCCAGACCACGATGCCAGCGCAGCAAATGATTATTCAGGCGCGTTACCGCCAGATCGATGACCAGACCCAGCATGCCGATACTGATCATGCCGGCAATGATCTTGTCGGACCAGAAGTACTCGCGTGCTTCGAGGATGCGAAAGCCCAGGCCGTTATTGACCGCAATCATTTCTGCCACGATCACGACAATGAAAGCGGTACCGATCCCGATCCGCACGCCCGACAGGATGTAGGGCACCGACGCCGGCAGCATCACGCGCAGGAACAGCGTGCTCTGGCTGGCACCGAGGTTGCGCGCGGCGCGCAGATAAATACTGTCGACATTGCGCACGCCGGCAATCGTGTTGATCAGCACCGGAAAGAACGCGCCAATGGCGATCAGAAACAACGCGGGCGGATTACCCAGACCGAACCACAGGATCGACAGCGGGATATACGCAATCGGCGGAATCGGCCGCAGCACCTGCATCAGCGGATTGAGCCAGGCATACACGCGCTTGCTGGCACCCATTGACAAGCCCAGCGGCAAGGCCAGGCCGGCTCCGACCGCAAAACCGACGACAACCCGGTACATGCTGTTGTACGTATCGATGATGAGCTCGCCCGAAAAAATCCACTTGAACCAGCTACCGGACTCCGGGGTGTACGGCGTCAGTGGCAGCAGATATTCAAACCACCTGTGCATGACTGCATACGGCGACGGCAGTACCAGCGCATTGACCCAACCCATTGACGTACAGGCTTGCCAGATTGCGATGACAACAATAGGGACGATCACCCCGGTACCGGCTTGACGCCAGTTAAAATTCGCCATGACGCTTACCTTATTGAACGTTCAGGGATTTTTTGGCCGACTCAAGCAAGTCGGTCTTGACGAAATCTACGGCCACAGGCGGCTTCGACATCCGGCCGACACCATACTTGAACATGATGTCGGTAGTGGTCTGGATATGCGCGGGCGTGATGTCGAACGAGTACGGCGAATTATCGATCGCGTCATTGAAATCACTCTTGCTGATCTGACCCTTGAAAACAGTTTCAGTCACGAACTTTTCAGCCGTGCTTTTCGAATCGATGAAGGTCTTGGTGGCCTGAACAAAACAGCGCATGAACTTCTCGGCGGTAGGACGATGCTCCTTGTAGAACTTCTCGGTCATCACCAGCGTACGGACCGGTTCGCCGATCGGCGTGTCATACGGCTTCATCACACCGACACCAAAACCCTTGTTAATGGCTTGCGACGATTGCGGCTCGGTCTGCATGATCGCATCGACATTCTTGCCCAGCAGCGCCTGATTCAGGTCGGGATAAGACAGATAAATGATCTGCACATCCTTGCCCGGCGAATCGGCCGAGCTCAGACCGTTCTGACCCAGCTCGGCGGCCAGCAGGACTTCCTGAATGCTGCCGCGCGTAACACCGACCTTCTTGCCCTTCAAATCCTTGACCGATTTGATGCCAGCGTCCGGACGCGCCACCAATTGCGCGCCACCCTTGGCGAAACCGGCCACGACGTAAATCGGCGTGCCATTGGCACGACCGGAAATCGCCGCTTCGGAAGCGGTGGCACCGACATCGAGTTCACCGGCGATGATCGCTTGCATCACATCAAGACCCTTGGCGAAAGTACGCTCTTCGATCTTGATACCGCACTGTGGCGCGATTTCCTTGATGTACGAGATTGCCGCGAAATGCGCGAGCTTGAGATTGCCAAGGCGAATTACTTCTTGCGCCTGAACAGACATCGCGGTGCCGGCAATGGCAACGGCAAGGCACAGTTGCGGGAATATTTTTGTGGACATGCTGGTCTCCTGTTGATTGAATTGTCTTCAGCACAATGCAGACTTCGTGCCAGCGCCGTGCCTGGCAGCGCAGGCGTGCTGTCGCCTCGCCGAGAATACCGGAAGTCGGCAAATTTGCGCGGAAATCCGCACACATCCCGCCGGAGCAGTCCGGATTGTCGCGCAGCCAAAGGCTATCGATGCGCCAGTCGCATCAGGTAAAATGCGGCAACCCGCGCGACATGCCGCGCCCTTTCACCGCACTCCTTTTTTCGATGGCCCTCCGATGCTAGACAATCTGACCCAACGCCTTGCCAAGGTCGTCAAGACCATGCGCGGCGAAGCCCGCCTGACGGAAACCAATACTGCCGAGATGCTACGCGAAGTGCGCCTGGCACTGCTTGAAGCCGACGTCGCTCTGCCGGCGGTGCGCGACTTCATTGCCAAGGTCAAGCAAAAAGCCATGGGCGAGGACGTCATCGGCTCGCTGTCGCCGGGGCAGGCACTGGTCGGCGTGGTCCAGCGCGAACTGGCGGCGATGATGGGCGGCGACCTGGGTCCCGAAGCGTCGCTGCTGAGTTTTGCGACGCAACCGCCAGCCGTGATCCTGATGGCCGGCCTGCAAGGCGCCGGCAAAACCACCACGGTCGGCAAGCTGGCCAAGTTCCTTAAAGAGAAGCACAAGAAAAAAGTCCTGACCGTGTCGGCCGACGTATATCGCCCGGCCGCCATCGGGCAGTTGCAAACGGTCACGGCGCAAGTCGGCGCCGACTTTTTCCCGTCACTGACCACCGACAAGCCGGTCGCTATCGCGCTGGCGGCGCTCGATTTTGCCAAGCGCCACTATCACGATGTGCTGATCATCGACACCGCCGGTCGCCTTGGTATCGATGCCGACATGATGGCCGAGATCGCTGCGCTGCATGCTGCCGTCAAGCCGATCGAAACCCTGTTCGTGGTCGACGCGATGCTGGGTCAGGATGCGATCAATACTGCCAAGGCTTTCAACGACACGCTGCCACTGACCGGTATCGTACTGACCAAGCTCGATGGCGATGCCCGCGGTGGTGCGGCGCTGTCGGTGCGGCACATCACCGGCAAGCCGATCAAGTTTGCCGGTACCGCCGAGAAGCTGGATGGCCTGGAAGCGTTCGACCCGCAACGGATGGCCAACCGCATCCTCGGCATGGGCGACATTCTGGCGCTGGTCGAAGAAGCGCAGCGCGGTGTCGATACGGCGGCGGCGCAAGACATGGCACAGAAGATCAAATCGGGTGGTCGCTTTGACCTGAACGACTTCAAGGCCCAACTCGGACAAATGAAAAAAATGGGCGGCATGGCCAGCATGATGGACAAGCTGCCGGCGCAATTCCAGCAAGCCGCTGCCGGTGCCAACATGGGCAATGCCGACAAACAAGTACGCCGCATGGAAGGCATCATCAACTCGATGACCAAACAGGAGCGCGCCAAGCCGGAAATTATCAAGGCCACGCGCAAGCGTCGCATTGCCAACGGTGCCGGCGTGCAAGTCCAGGAAGTCAATCGCATGCTGGCGCAGTTCGATCAAATGCAAACCATGATGAAAAAGCTCAAGGGCGGCGGCATGATGAAAATGATGCGCAGCATGAAAGGCATGATGCCGGGCGGCGGAATGCGCTGAGGCAAGCCTGAAGCCAACTTGCGGTCACCCGTCTTTAGCGGACAGGTCAACCACAAGGACACGATCGAATTGACAGGGAAGTGGCGCGGGCCAAGGTTTTCCACGATGAACACAGGCAAACAGGAGGACTACAAAGTCTCAAAAAATGCTTGCATGACCAGAAAATCCCCACCACTATAAGCGCTGCGTGAAACGGCGCATCGACCGAAAAATTCGTGAAGGAGCTTTGAAGATGGCAACAGCAAAAAAACCCGCAGCCGCTGAACCGGCGGCAGCAATGAAGGCAGCGCCGGCCAATGCCGTCGTGAAAAAAGCCGCAACCAAGGCTCCCGCCGCCGCCAAACCGGTGGTCGCGCGCAAACCGAATGCTGCTTTCATGAAACCGATGACGCCATCGGCAACGCTAGCCGCCGTTGTCGGCGCCGATCCGCTCCCGCGGACCGAAGTGACAAAAAAAATCTGGGAATACATCAAAAAAAATGCCCTGCAGGATGATGCCAACAAACGCATGATTAACGGCGACGCCAAGCTGGTCGCAGTGTTTGGCGGAAAGACCCAAGTCTCGATGTTCGAAATGACCAAGCTGATCTCTAATCATCTGTCATAAATCGCCCGGTGTGTGACCACAAAACGGATAAAGAAACGCCCGCAAGCAGCGGGCGTTTTTGTTGTTGAACAGCCGGCTTGCGCCCGCTGCGGGTAATTAGTCCATGAAGTCGTCATACTCCATTTGGGCATAGGTACCGAGCTGCTTCCATGGCAACGCTGCCTCAGCCGTAGCAGGCCGTAATTCGAGTATGGTCCTGCGCGTGGTACTGCCATCGGTTTTGCCTGACTCCACCACCAGCGCAATTTTCTGCGCGTTCGACCAGAGCACCCGGTTGTACCAGCCATTGCGCGACTCTTCGCGCCATTCGGTGTCAGCGACTTTGGTAACGCGCTTTGACAGCGGCATGGCCTTGACGGTTTTTTCAGACACCATTGCCGCCGCGTTATCCCACGAACCGTCAAAACCGCTAACGCTGTATTCAGTCGGCGGCACGAAGACCACGCGACGTTGGCCGCGATCGACATACTCGGCGCGAATCGCACCCGTGGCCGTGCGCGTCAGATGCTGGGTCGATGTTTCAAAATCAAAGTGCTTGTGGCCGCCATGCTCGTCGGCATGCTCTTGCGCCTGGGCGGGCAACACGCGCTCCATCCAGACATGACCGGGACGACGGATCAGAATATTGGTGAACTGGCGCGTTTCGGTGACGCCGGCATGCGAGACGAACTTGCTGTCGTAGGTCACGGTGGCATCCAGCGATGGCAATTCTGCCGCCTGTACCGCAAACGTTGCAGTGAGCAACAACAGGGCTAATGAAAATTTTTTCATCGAAATCCAAAAAAGAAAAAAGTGGCAGCGCGAAGCACTGCCACTGTCGTGCTGCGACCGGTTTTACAGGCCGGCAGCGCTCTTGACTAACGAAAACACCTTGGTGTTGTCGATCGTACCCTTGAATATCTTGGCACCGGCACCGGCGCCGTACAACTGGACATCACCACCACCATGGCTCTCACCACCATTCTGGGTCCTGATCGCCGACTCTTGCTGATAATCGAGTCCTTCGACGACACTGGTGTCGACCGTCACGCGGGTATCCTTGCGATTGGGTCCATTGCCAAATACCAGCGTCGAATACGGCACGCCATCGGCATCGAGACTGAGCTTGCCAGTCTGGTAGCTAATGTTGTTACCCAGAATAGGCGTGCCGCGCTTGCCGTATCCGTTGAAAGCCATCGTATGGTCATGGTCGGCAGTGACAACGATCAGCGTGTTGGTCAGGTCGACCGTGGCCAGTGCTGCCTTGATCGCATCGTCGAACGCAATCGTATCGACCAGCGCGCGACGGGCATTGGTGGCGTGCAGTGCGTGATCGATACGACCGCCTTCAACCATCAGGAAATAGCCCTTCGAATTCTTCGACAGCAATTCGATGGCTTTAGTGGTCATCTGCGCCAGACTCGGCTCCACGGCAGGATTGCGGTCCGCGTCGTAGGACATATGACCTTGCACCAGGGCCTGATCGAACAGCGCAATAAGCTTGCTGCCAGGCGTCGTCGGTGCTGCATTCATGCTGGCCAGGTCACTGGCAAAGGTGTAACCCTTGCCTTGCAACTCAGCAACCAGATCGCGACCATCCGGCCGTCCACGTGGTGTTGTGGCGGCTACATACGGACGCCAGTAATAACTGATTCCACCCATCATCACATCGAGACCCGCACCCAGCTTCGTATTGAAACCACTACCGCCCGGTATTGCCTGACGGGCGATTTCATACTCGGCATCGCGATGGCAGGAATGGGCATAGGTCGCCGCCGGCGTGGCATGTGTCAGGCGTGCCGTGGTCACGGTACCGGTGGCCTTGCCCTGGGCAATCGCGTATTCGGTCAGCGTCATGACAGCCGTGCCGTTACCGGTGGCGGCACAATTAGTGACCGCATTCGAAACGCCGGTGGCGACGTCTTTGGAGGGCGCCTTGGCGATCGTATCGCCGCTCATCGAAATGACGTCGTTGCGTTCCTTGACGCCGGTCATGTAGGCCGCCATCGACGGTGCGCTGTCGGTCGTTTGCGCATCCAGCGAATAGGTCTTGATGCGGGCGGTGTAGGGCATCGTGTCCATGCCCAGCGAGCCCTCTTCTTTGTATTTATAGATGCGCGCGGCAGTCTTGGTGACCGGACCCATGCCGTCACCGAGGAAAAAAATCACATTTTTGGCTTCGCCGGCGGCCATGGCCGGGGCGGCAAAAACGACAGCCAGAGTTGTAGCTAGACTCGCGGCGACACTTGCAGCAGTCGCATTCAGTACCAGTTTCTTGATCATGTTGTTGTTCTCCGTGATGTCGTGATCAAAGTCCGGCCGCTGATTTCATCAGCGTGAAGACCTGTGTGTTGTCGAGCGTGCCGTGGAACGTATCGGCACCGAGGCCCATCGCTCCAAGGAAGACATCGGCTCCGCCGTGCGTTTCGCTACCGGCGGGTACGCGCACTGCCGCTTCCTGATGGTAATTTTTGTCGTAGACCAGCGCATCGGTCAGATCCACTGTCGTGCTGCGGTTGGCTTGCACGCGATTTTCGCCATTACCAAACACCAGCGTGGTGAAAGGCTTGCCATCAATGTCCTTGGCAGGCTTGCTTGGATCGGTGTACGCGCGCATCAAACCGAGGATGCCGGGATTGGCATCGGTGGTTTTGCCAGTCAGCGCCGCGTAGCCATTCATGACCATCGTGTGATCGTGGTCGGCAGTGACAATGATCAGTGTATTGGCCAGCGTCGGATCGGTCAGGCGCACCTTGGCGATGGTTGCTTTGATCGCATCATCGAAAGCCTTGGCATCCTGCAGCGCTTTACGGGCCAGCGTCGGGTGCAACGCCTGGTCGATTCTTCCGCCCTCGACCATCATGAAGTAGCCCTTCTGATTTTTCGAAACAATATCGAGCGCTGTGCCGGCCATCTGGGCCAGGCTAGGCTCTATGGCCGGATTGCGATCGATGTCGAAATTCATGTGACTAGCAGTGAACAGTCCCAGCAATTTCGTGGTGGTAGCCGGCACGCCATCAAGACCGGCCTTGTCGGTAATGTAGGTGTAGCCCTTGCTCTTCATTTCGGCAGTCAGGTCGCGGGCATCACTGCGTGACGAACCGGTTGCTGCGTCTTTGGGCAGAAAATTTTTCCAGCCGCCACCGAGGACCACGTCGACACCATCAGCGCCGAGTGCAGCGTTATAGCCGGCACCGCCTGGCACCAGTTGTGCGGCAATCGTGTTCTCCGCATCGCGGTGACAGACGTGCGCATACGTTGCTGCGGGTGTGGCATGAGTCACACGGGTTGTCGTGACAACCGCCGTGCCGCGACCGGCAGCCTTGGCCAGTTCGAGCAAGGTCGTTACCGACGAACCATTGCCGGTCGTCGGGCAGGTGCTATCGGCACCGCTCAGATAGGCTTTGCCGTTGGCATCGGCAGGGTGGGTATCCGCACTCGAGGAAATGACTTCATTGTTAGTTTTGACGCCAGTCATGTAGGCGGCCATCGATGGCGCGCTGTCGGTGACCTGGGCATCGTTCGAATACGTCTTAACGAAAGCAGTTTCGGGAAACTGGTCGATGGTCAATTCGCCATCTTCGCCGACTGCATAAATGCGCGCTGCAGTCATTGGCACCATGCCGTAGCCATCACCAAGGAAAAGAATCACATTTTTAGGGGGGGCTACAGTGGATGTTGCCGATGTTCCGCAGGCGGAAAGTCCCCAAGCCGAGGCAATCAGCAAGCCAATCAAACGAATGCGCATGGTTCACTCCTGTTAAAAATGCAGAGTGTATGTAGCGCACATGACAGCTTGATGACAAACAAACAAGAACAGATTTTGAGTTATATCAAACGCTATTAAATTTCCATTTATGCCAGGCTGACAGCACGGCGTTCGGATATTCAGGCCGCCCGCGACTGCCGTTATAACGACCCAGAGCGAGGTACAAGTCGCCCCGCTCCATGTCGATGTACATGCGCAAAATAGAACATCCGTAGCGCAGGTTAGCCTGCATGTTGAACAGTTTGCTGCGATCACTATCCCCGATCACACGCGACCAGAATGGCATGACTTGCATATAGCCATGCGCACCAACCGGTGACAGGGCGTATTTGCGAAAGGCCGACTCCACCTGAATCAGTCCTAGCACCATGGCCGGATCGAGACCCGCACGGCGGGCTTCGTACCAGACCGTTTCAAGGAACTCAAGGCGCACCTGCACATCGGGTAATCTCTTTTTCAGGCGATCGGACATTTCACCCAGCCAGGACAGATACTGGATACGGTCCTCGACGTCCGTAAAGCGCACCTTCATCGGTGCTGACCCGGTAATGGCGTGCGACAAGGCGAGCCGGACCGAGTCGGCCATCGCCTCTTCTTGCTGATTGCCTGCCCAAGCACTGCCAGTGATCTGCAAAAGCATCAATATCAGTAACGTCAAGATTACTTTCATTTCTTCTCCGGATTTGAACGTCCCCGAACCTGCCTCGCGATACGACGTTCCAGCGCTCCAACGTCGATAGGTGGGATCACAAGGCAGAACGTTCCGTCGGTGTAGCGCCAGCCTAGGCCAGCAAGCGCGCCCTGACAAAGGCCACGGCATCGGCCAGGTCGACCGCTGTCGCGGTGGTGTCGTGCCGCCCCTGATATTCAAGCTTGCCGTCCTTGAGGCCACGGTCGCCGATTACTATCCGGTGTGGCACGCCGATCAGCTCCCAGTCCGCGAACATCGCGCCCGGGCGCTCGCCACGGTCATCGAGAATGGCATCGATACCGGCGGCGAGCAAGTCGGCTAGCAAGGTATCTGCGGCCGCTTTGACGGCTTCGTTACGATCGTAACCCATCGGGCACAGTACGATTTCGAACGGCGCAATCGATACCGGCCAGATGATGCCCTTGTCATCGAAATTCTGTTCGATCGCCGCACCCAGGATACGCGTGACACCAATGCCGTAACAACCCATCTGCAGCAACTGCGGCTTGCCGTTTTCGTCGAGAAAAGTCGCCTTCATGTCTTCCGAGTAGCGCGTACCGAGCTGGAAGACATGGCCAACCTCGATGCCGCGCTGGATTGCCAGCACGCCCTTGCCGTCGGGAGATGCGTCACCGGCGACTACATTGCGCAAGTCGAAACTGACGGGCTCCGGCAAGTCGCGGCCCCAGTTGACGCCGGTGAAATGGAAGTCGACGGCATTCGCACCGCAGATGAAATCGCTCATGTGGGCGACGCTCAAGTCCGCCACCACATGTACCGGCTTGACGGTATGGATCGGCCCGAGGTAACCCGGTGGCGTGCCGAAATACTCGATGATTTCCGCTTCGGTCGAAAACCGGTAGCCGGCCAGACCAGGCACCTTGCTGGCCTTGATTTCGTTGAGATCATGATCGCCGCGCAGCAACAGCAGCCAGACTTGCTTGTCGACGATGACACCGTCAACGTCGGTGTCGACCGTCAGGACCAGCGATTTCACGGTCTGCTGCAGCGGCACCGCCAGCAGCGCAGCGACATCTTCGCACTTGGCTTTGCCGGGGGTCGCGGTCTTGACCAGGTCCTGTGCCGGTGCGGCGCGCGGCGTCGCGATCGGTGCGGCTTCGGCGGCTTCCATGTTGGCCGCGTAATCGGAGGTCGGACAATACACGATGGCATCTTCACCGGTATCGGCAATGACGTGGAATTCGTGCGATCCGGAACCACCGATGGCACCGTTGTCGGCCGCGACCGGACGAAAGCCAAGGCCAAAACGCGTGAAGATCCGCACATAGGCGTCAAACATGATCTGGTAGGACTGCTTCATGGCGGCCGGATCACGGTCAAACGAATACGCATCCTTCATCGTGAATTCACGCCCGCGCATCAGGCCGAAACGGGGCCGGCGCTCGTCGCGGAACTTGGTCTGGACATGATAAAAATTAACCGGCAACTGCCGGTACGACTTGATCTCGGTGCGGGCGATATCGGTAATGACTTCTTCGGAGGTCGGCTGGATGATGAAATCGCGGCCATGGCGGTCTTTCACGCGCATCAGCTCGGCGCCGTATTCCTGCCAGCGCCCGGTCTCCTGCCACAGTTCGGCCGGTTGCACGACCGGCATCAGCAGTTCGACGGCACCGGCACGGTTCATTTCTTCGCGCACGATCGCTTCGACCTTGCGGATCACTCGCAGTCCCATCGGCATATAGGTATAGATTCCGGAACCGAGACGCTTGATCATGCCGGCCCGCATCATCAATTGATGACTGACAATTTCTGCGTCGGCAGGAGCTTCTTTAAGGGTGGAAATAAAAAATCGGGAGGCGCGCATGACGATGAATTCTTTTTAAAAAGAGAGGGTTATAATCGACTTCAATTTTAAAGGATTAGTTGGCCGATGCGCCCACTCTTCGCACATTAGGCAGCATTTGAGTTGATCGACTGCCGCAGCAACGCCGTGGCAGACAATTTTTCTTAAGCGCAGATGGCGCGAATCAGAGACCGGCGCACCTGGCCGCAGAAAGTTTCGAGGTGCACTAATGCTTGATCGTGAAGGCTTTCGCCCGAACGTCGGCATCATTCTGCTCAACACCCACAATGAGGTGTGGTGGGGAAAACGGGTACGAGAGCACTCGTGGCAATTCCCCCAGGGCGGAATCAAATACGGCGAAACACCAGAGCAGGCCATGTTCCGCGAACTCGAAGAAGAGGTCGGGCTTCGTGCCGAACACGTCAAAATAGTCGGTCGCACGCGCGACTGGCTACGCTATGAGGTTCCCGATCGCTTTATCAAACGCGACATTCGCGGCCATTATCGCGGCCAGAAGCAGATTTGGTACTTGCTGAGAATGGTCGGACGCGACTGCGATGTCAACCTGCGCCTGACCAGCCATCCGGAATTCGATGCATGGCGCTGGCATGATTATTGGATACCGCTGGACGTCGTCATCGAATTCAAGAGGGATGTGTACCAGCGTGCGCTGCAGGAGCTATCGCGCTATCTGTTGCGTCCGCTAGCCGATTTGCAGGTACGTCCACCGCACCGCCACCAACGCATGGATGAAATCGCCGATAGCAACTTGCCGTTGTTGCCCGCCCTGCCCGAAACTCCTGACCATGAGTAAAGCCGACATGAATCTGAACCATCTCCGGCATCACGGCGCGACCATCGCCGCAGCAGTAATACTGCTGCTGGCCCACACCGGTGCCAACGCGCAAGCCAGTTTCGACGAAGAATTTGACGACACCGGCAAGACATGGCAAGAAATTGCCATTCATTTGCCAGCGATGCCGGACATGGCCAATCTGCTGCCGTTCGAAGTCAGTGCTACGGCGACCCAGACATTCTCGGTCGCCCCTGAATCGCTGACTGTCGGCGCCGACGGGGTCATCCGTTATGTGATGGTGGCGCGCAGCAGCAGCGGCGCGCTCAACATCAGCTACCAGGGATTGCGTTGCACATCGCTGGAAAAAAAGCTCTATGCATTCGGCCGGGCCGACGGCAGCTGGTCACGCTCGCGCAATGATGCATGGGAGCCAATCAGCGGCAACGCCGCCAATCGGCGCCATGCCGCGCTGGCGCAGGATTATTTTTGTAATGGCAGCACGGTTGCCGGCAAAGCCGGCGATATCATCAAGCGCCTGAAGTCCGGCCAGTCCATCATCATGCATCTATCCCAATAGCCGGACCACCGGACCTTACAGCAGCACCATATTATCGCGGTGGATCAGCTCGGGCTGCTCGACAAATCCGAGAATGGATAGAATCTCCGAAGAGGGCCGCCGCATGATGCGGCGCGCTTCCGCGCTGGTGTAATTGGTCATGCCGCGTGCGATGGGCTTACCGGCCTGGTCGACGCAAGTGATCACCTCACCGCGACCGAACTCGCCGTTGACCGCCACCACACCAATCGATAACAACGACTTGCCTTCGCCAGTCAGCTTCTTGACGGCGCCGTCATCGAGAACTACCTTGCCGGCTGTGTGCAAATGATCAGCCATCCATTGCTTGCGCGCGGTCAGTTGCGCCGTTTGTGCATGCAACTGAGTGCCGATCGACTCGCCCGCAGCCAGTCGCACCAGAACATTATCCTCGCGCCCTGAAGCAATCACTGTATGCGCTCCCGATGTCGCGGCACGTCGCGCCGCCAGTATTTTGGTCAGCATGCCACCGCTACCAATATTGCTGCCGGCACCGCCCGCCATCGCTTCGAGCGCACTATCGCCAGCCTTGCCGTGCTCGACAAAACCGGCCAGCGGGTCCTTGCGCGGATCCGCGGTGTAAAGACCACGCTGGTCAGTCAGAATAATCAGGACATCGCCTTCGATCAGATTCGCCACCAGCGCACCGAGCGTGTCGTTATCTCCGACCTTGATCTCATCAGTGACCACGGTATCGTTTTCGTTGATGACCGGTACCACACCGAAACGCAATAGCGTGAATAACGTCGAGCGGGCATTAAGGTAGCGCTCACGATCAGCCAGGTCGGCATGGGTGAGCAGCACTTGTGCCGTACCGAGGCCATGCGCACGAAAACTGGTTTCATACACTTGAGCGAGACCCATCTGACCGACCGCAGCACAAGCTTGCAGCTCGTGAATACCGGTCGGTCGCTTGTCAAAACCCAGACGCTGCATGCCTTCGGCTATGGCACCGGAACTGACCAGCACCACTTCCTTGCCCAGCGCGCGCAATTGCGCAATTTGCGCCGCCCAGTTTGCGATAGCGGCATGGTCAAGCCCCTTGCCGTCGTTGGTGACCAACGAAGATCCGACCTTGATGATCAGACGCTTGGCTTGCCGGACCAGCGATTGCGGTTGTGTTGTTGCTGTCATCGGTCATCGTTCACAAAATCACCTGCGCGTTGCTTGCGAGTTGCTTGCTGCAGCAGGCGTAAAAAAAGCGCGAGAACAACTCGCGCCGGGGATAGTCCTGAAACTCAGTCCATGACCTTGAAGCGTGGATCGTCCGGATCAATCGACACGATCTGGCGCGCCTCTTCGGACATCTGGGTTTCTTCCGCGCGATATTCAAGTGCGCGCTGCTCGGCCAGGTAATTGTAGATCGCAATCACCAGTTCCGGACAACCATCATGGTTCAATGCCGAAATTTCAAAGGTCGGGCCCTTCCAGCCAAAGCGCTTGACGAAGTCCTTGACGCGCTTCTTGCGCTCTTCTTCCGGTACGACGTCGAGTTTGTTCAGCACTAGCCAGCGTGGCTTGTCGTGCAGGGATTCGTCGTACTTTTGCAGCTCCTTGACGATCGCCTTGGCTTCCTTGACCGGATCAACGGTGTCAAATGGCGCCAGATCGACGATGTGCAACAGCACGCGTGTGCGCTGCAGATGACGCAGAAACTGGATACCGAGACCGGCACCTTCGGCGGCACCTTCGATCAACCCCGGAATATCGGCAATCACGAAACTCTTTTCGTGACTGACGCGTACTACACCTAGATTCGGATGCAAGGTCGTGAACGGGTAGTCAGCGATTTTCGGACGGGCATTCGATACCGCCGAAATAAACGTCGACTTGCCGGCGTTCGGCATGCCGAGCAGGCCTACATCCGCCAGCACTTTCAATTCGAGCCGCAATTCGCGTCGCTCGCCTTCCTTGCCGTCGCCCTTTTGACGTGGCGCACGGTTTGTCGATGTCTTGAAATGGATGTTGCCCCAACCGCCCTCGCCGCCTTTGGCGAGCATGGCTTGCTGACCGTGCTCGGTCATGTCGGCGATGACTTCGCCATTCACATGATCAATGATCAGGGTACCAACCGGCATGCGCAGGAAAACATCATCCGCGCCCTTGCCGTAACAATCTGCACCGCGGCCGTTTTCGCCGTTGCGCGCCTTGTGCATTTTGGAAAACCGGTAGTCGACCAGCGTATTGATGTTGCGATCCGCGACTGCCCATATGGTGCCGCCCTTGCCGCCGTCACCACCGTCTGGGCCGCCGAACGGCCTGAACTTTTCCCGACAAAAGGAGGCGACGCCGTTGCCACCGTCACCAGCAATGACTTCGATTTTTGCTTCGTCGATAAACTTCATGATGTCCCGCCATAAACTAAAAAGGCTCTACCGCTGGCAGAGCCTCTTGATTGAAGGCTTGCGCCTTGCTTGATACTAAATGCTAATGCTTAATAATTAAGCAGGAACGACAGTTACGAACTGACGCTGGGTAGCACCCTTGACCAAAAATTGAACTTTGCCTGGAATCAGTGCGAACAAGGTGTGATCCTTGCCCATGCCGACGTTTTCACCAGGATGGGTCTTGGTACCACGCTGGCGAATGATGATGCCGCCTGCATTGATAGCCTGGCCGCCGTAAACCTTGACGCCTAAGCGCTTTGATTCTGAATCGCGGCCGTTGCGCGTAGTGCCGCCGCCTTTTTTATGTGCCATTTGAAACTCCTTGGATTCTGGTTATCTGATCAACGTGGCTGAATCAGCCGTTGATCGAGACGATTTGCAACTCGGTATAGTTCTGACGATGGCCTTGGTGCTTCTGGTAATGCTTACGACGGCGCATCTTGAAAATCTTTACCTTGTCGTGTCGACCATGCGACAAAACCGTCACCAGGACCGTAGCACCTTCAACCAAGGGCGCACCAAATTTAATGGTTTCGCCGGAGCCCACTGCGAGCACTTGATCAATGGTGATTTCGGAACCTATGTCTGCCGGTATCTGTTCTACTTTAAATTTTTCACCAGCGACAACTTTGTATTGCTTGCCACCGGTTTTTATGACCGCGTACATATGAAACCTCATCAATTATTAAGGGACTTTTTCTCGCTGAACTCGCTGCACGAAACGCAAAATGTTACACGCGGATTCGGGAAAACCGCAAATCATACATGATGTTTCCAACCCGGTCAAAATTCAATCCGGAATACTTCGTGTGGACGCGTCTGCCGCCGGCAGCGCGCCAAGAAGGCCAACCCCATGTCATCGTATAATCGCTGCAATTTCCGATACCTATCAGGCCTACCTTGTTCGCTGCCCAAGCTTCCGCAACACGACCTCCCGCCACGCACACCGTTGCCGGCGACATGGATGCCGTCAATCTGGTCATTCGCCAGCAACTTCACTCCGAGGTTGCGCTGGTCAATCAGATAGCAGAATACATCATCAGCGCCGGCGGAAAACGCATCCGGCCCGCATTGGTATTGATGATGGCACGCGCCTTTGGCTATACCGGGACCAGTCACCACGACCTCGCGGCAGTCGTCGAATTCATCCATACCGCGACCCTGCTGCACGATGATGTCGTTGATGAATCGTCGTTGCGGCGCGGCCGCCAGACAGCCAATGCCCTGTTCGGCAATGCGGCGTCGGTGCTAGTGGGCGACTTTGTTTATTCACGGGCTTTCCAGATGATGGTGTCGGTCGACGACATGCGGGTCATGCGCATCCTGTCGGATGCGACCAATGTGATCGCCGAAGGTGAGGTATTGCAACTACTGAACATGCATGACCCCGACGTTACCGAAGCGCGTTATCTGCAAGTGATCCGCTCGAAGACAGCCAAACTGTTCGAAGCGGCCGCCCAGCTAGGCGCGCTGATTGCCGGGGCGTCGGAACAGGATGTGGAAGCGGCCGCCGAATATGGCCGCTCGCTCGGCACCGCGTTCCAGCTGATCGACGACGTGCTCGACTATTCGGGCAATGCGGACGATATTGGCAAAAATGTGGGGGATGACCTGCGCGAAGGCAAGCCGACGCTACCGCTGATTCATTTGATGCACAACGGCAGCACCGAGCAGCGCGCGCTGGTCCGTAGCTGTATAGAACAGGGTGACGAGCAGCATTTCGATGTGATCCTGGCGGCCATCAGCAGTTCCGGCGCGCTCGATTACACCCGCAATGAAGCAGAAAAAGCAGCCACCCGCGCCAGCCAGTCGATTGCAGGATTACCCGATAGCCAGTACAAAACTTCGCTGCTAGACTTGTGCACGTTCGCTGTCGACCGCAATCATTGAGCTTAGTCAGTCGCACGCGCACGCGGTGCGTTACCTTACTTGCCATGACCGGTTGATGAACGCCAACATCACGCCGGCCCTATTCTTCATGCTGTTCACTTCTTTGCGATGACTCTTTGGATACCGTTCCATTCTGGGCGCAACTATTAACGCTCGCCTGCCTGATCGTACTTTCCGCTTTTTTCGCGATGGCCGAAACAGCACTGATGTCGGCCAACCGTCATCGTCTGCGTCACCTGGCCAAGCGCGGCAGCCACGCCGCCATAACGACACTGTGGTTACTTGACCGCACGGACCAGGTCCTGTCGCTGGTGCTCATTGCCAATACACTGATTAATGCGCTGGCTACCGCACTTGTGACCACCATTGCGATTGCCAGTTTCGGCCGCGAAGAAGGGGTCATTGCCATCACCACCGGCGCAGTGGCGTTCATGCTGATCGTGTTTGCGGAAATCTCGCCAAAGATCATTGGCGCAACCTTCCCGGAAAGAATTGCGCTGCCTGCCTCGCTGATCCTCAAACCGCTGATGGCATTCAGCAAACCAGTCATCTGGTTCGTCAACCTGTTCGTCACTGCCCTGCTGCGCCTGGTACGCATTCGCAAGGAAACCAAGCGCGACCACAGACTGTCACCGGAAGAACTGCGCTCGATGGTACTGGAAGGTGGTAATTTCATTCCAAAAAAACACCAGAGCATCCTGCTCAATCTATTCGATCTGGAGCATATGTCGGTCGAAGACGTGATGACGCCGCGGGCCCAGATCGAGTCACTGAACCTGGCGCAGAGCATCGATGAAATCAAGCGTCAGCTGACCACCTGCTATCACAACAAACTGCCCGTCCACGATGGCGAGATCAACCGGATCATCGGTATCCTGCATGTGCGTAAGGCCATCGGACTGCTCAATGAAGACGAAGAGCTGGCTACCAGCCATTTCCGGGCCTTGCTGACACCACCGTATTTCATCCCAGAAGATACCGACGTGCTGACGCAGCTGCAGTACTTTCAGGAGAACCATGAACGACTTGCCATCATCGTCGACGAATACGGCGAGGTGCAGGGCCTAGTCACGCTGGAAGACATCATTGAGGAAATGATCGGCGAATTCACGACGTCGACACCGGCGGCGGCACGCGCCGATAATGTCAGCTGGGACGAGCACGGCACCTGCCTGCTCGAAGGCTCCTCCACCCTACGCGATATCAACAAACAACTGGATTTGCAGTTCGCGCTCGATGGCCCGAAAACTATCAATGGATTGCTGCTGGAATACCTGCAGGATATTCCCGAAGCAAGTGTGTGCCTGAAGATCAATGGCTGCGTGATCGAAATCGTCCAGGTAAAAAACCAGTCGATCAAGGTCGTCAAGTTGATCCGGCCCCCGCCAACTATCCGCAGCCCGGGCCGCGGCGGATGATTGTCGCGACACACCCACGACCCGCGTCAGTCAAAACTGGCAATACCTTTACATTAAGGGTGCCTGTAGGCATCATCGACACTCAACGTCAGCAATATCGGCAAGTGAGACACATCACGCCGGATTCCGATCCAACATTGAATTGAAAAACATATGGCTGCAGTGTTGTCCAACCCGGTTTCCAACACGACCATGTCGGGGCTGGCGCGCGCGTTACTCCAGGCCGGTCGGCTGTCGGCATTGCAAGCCGACACCCTCAGCAAACAAGCCAGTAGCGACAAGATCCAGTTCATTGACGCATTGATCTCTTCCGGGATCATCGATGCCCGGTCACTGGCCAATTTTTGCTCTGAAACGTTCGGCTATCCGTTACTCGATTTTTCGCTCTTCAATATGGCACTGCGACCGGAAGGCGTCATCGATAACAAGCTGATGCAAAGCCAGCGCGTCATTGCGCTGGCCAAGCGCGGTAACAAAATTTCGATCGCCATCTCGGACCCGACCAATACAGCCGTACTCGACCAGATTAAGTTCCAGACCGAACTGACGGTCGAACCGGTCATCGTCGAACACACCGGCCTGCTCAAGTTGATCGAGCTGTTCAGTCAGAGCGCAGAACAAAATCTCAGTGACCTCAGTGGTGACGGCCTCGACATCGACTTCGCCATCGAAGAAACCGTCATTCAGAATGATCCCGGCTTGACCGATATCGATGACGCACCGGTGGTCAAGTTCCTGCAAAAAATGCTGATCGACGCCATCAACCTGGGCGCGTCCGACTTGCATTTCGAACCCTTTGAAAAGTTCTACCGGATCCGTTTTCGCGTCGACGGCGTGCTGCGTGAAATCGCCCAGCCGCCACTGGCCATCAAGGAAAAATTGGCCTCGCGCATCAAGGTCATTTCGAAGCTGGACATTTCCGAAAAGCGGGTACCGCAAGACGGCCGCATGAAGCTCGTACTGAGCAAAACACGTTCGATTGATTTTCGTGTCAGCACCCTGCCGACCCTGTTTGGCGAAAAAATCGTCATGCGTATCCTCGACGGGTCGCAAGCGCAAATGGGTATCGAAGCACTCGGCTACGATCCGGATCAAAAAGAAACGCTGATGAAAGCGATCCAGCGGCCGTATGGCATGGTGCTGGTCACCGGCCCGACCGGCTCGGGCAAAACCGTCTCGCTGTACACCTGCCTGAACATCCTGAACCAACCCGGCATCAATATCGCCACGGCCGAGGACCCGGCCGAAATCAACCTGCCCGGCGTCAATCAGGTCAACATTAATGACCGTGCCGGCCTGACTTTTCCGGTCGCGCTGAAAGCCTTCCTGCGTCAGGATCCGGACATCATCATGGTCGGTGAAATCCGCGACCTCGAAACCGCCGACATTGCAATCAAGGCAGCGCAGACCGGTCATATGGTCTTTTCCACGCTGCATACCAACGATGCGCCCTCGACACTAACGCGACTGATGAACATGGGCGTCGCGCCCTTCAATATCGCCTCCTCGGTGATCCTGATTACTGCGCAGCGGCTGACACGCCGGCTCTGCACCTGCAAGGTCCCGGCGGATATTCCGAACGAGGTCCTGCTCGAAGCCGGCTTTCTTGCCGACGACCTCGACGGCAGCTGGAAACCCAACAAGGCCGTCGGTTGCGAACATTGCAGTGGCAGCGGCTACAAAGGACGACTCGGCATTTACCAGATCATGCCGATCACGGAAGAAATAGAACGGGTCATCCTGAGTCATGGCACCGCTCTTGAAATCGAAGCGCAGGCCAAGCTCGACGGTGTGCGCACACTGCGCCAGTCAGGCCTCATCAAGGTAAAACAAGGCTTGACCAGCCTCGACGAAATCCTCGGCTGTACCAATGAGTAATCAAGAATAACCCAGGAGTAATCATGGCAACCGCAGCCCGAAAAACAGGTGGTTCATTAGCCGTCAAGGAATCAATCTACGCCTGGGAAGGCAAGGACAAATCGGGCAAGATTGTCCGTGGTGAAATGCGCGCCAACGGCGAGGCCATCGTCAATGCCACGCTGCGCCGTCAGGGCGTCATGACGACCAAGGTCAAGAAAAAAGTCTTCCGCAGCGGCAAAAAAATCACCGACAAGGACATCAGCCTGTTCACCCGCCAGCTGGCCACCATGATGAAAGCCGGCGTACCGTTGCTACAGTCGTTTGATATCGTCGCCAAGGGCCATGCCAATCCGTCGATGTCGAAACTGATTATGGAAATCCGGGGTGATGTCGAAACCGGCACCAGTCTGAATCAGGCTTTCCGCAAATTCCCGCTGTATTTCGATCCCCTGTTTTGCAATCTGGTCGGCGCCGGCGAACAGGCCGGCATTCTTGAGGACTTGCTGACCCGGCTGGCGATCTACAAGGAAAAAACAATCGCTATTAAAGGCAAGATCAAGTCGGCACTGTTTTATCCGATCTCGATTCTGGTCGTCGCTTTTGTCGTCACCGCCGTAATCATGATTTTCGTCGTGCCGGCCTTCAAGGAAGTATTCAAGAGCTTCGGTGCGGATTTGCCGGCGCCGACGCTGGTCGTGATGGCGATCTCGGACTTCTTCGTAGCCTACTGGTACCTGATCTTCGGTCTGATTTTTGGTAGCTTCTACCTGTTCTTCCAATCCTGGCGGCGTTCGCTCAAGGTCCAGCGTTTCATGGACCGGGCATTGTTGCAGGCACCTATCTTCGGTGCGGTGATTCGCAAAGCCACCATTGCGCGCTGGACCCGCACGCTTGCGACCATGTTTGCCGCCGGCGTACCACTGGTCGAATCGCTTGATTCAGTCGGTGGAGCGGCAGGTAACGCCGTCTATCTCGATGCAACCAAGAAAATTCAGGCCGAAGTCAGTACCGGCACCAGCCTCACGGTTGCAATGCAAAACGCGAATGTCTTCCCGAATATGGTTACCCAAATGGTTTCGATCGGCGAAGAGTCGGGTTCGCTCGACAACATGCTGGGTAAAGTCGCCGATTTCTACGAAAACGAAGTCGATGATGCCGTCGCCGCCATTTCCAGCCTGATGGAACCGCTGATCATGGTGGTCCTCGGTGTCATCATCGGCGGTCTGGTGATCGCGATGTACTTGCCGATCTTTAAATTGGGAGCCGTGGTTTGATGCAGGATTATGTCTTTCTGGCGACGCCCGGTAATGCACCGGGCGCTCTCATCGCCGGGATTCTCGGTTTGCTGATCGGCAGTTTTCTCAACGTTGTCATTCATCGGATCCCGAAGATGATGCAACGTGAATCCGATAATTACGTTGCCAGCGAGAGCGGGCGGCCGTTGCCGCACACCGATCGCTATAACCTGATGTTGCCGCGCTCGGCTTGCCCGAATTGCCACCACGCCATTAGCGGCATCGAGAATATCCCCGTCATCAGCTATCTGGCGCTGGGCGGGAAATGCAAACAGTGCAAGGAACCGATTTCGGCGCGCTACCCGATCGTTGAATTGTTCACCGCGCTGGTGTCGGCCGCGCTGGTCTGGCATTTCGGTGCCGGCATCACCGGCCTGGCCGCGCTGATCTTTGCCTGGCTGCTCATTGCGATGAGCGGCATTGATGCCGATACCCAGTTGCTTCCCGACGATCTGACTTATCCATTGCTGTGGATCGGCTTGCTGCTCAACATACAGGCAACCTTCGTACCGCTCGGTGATGCCGTCATTGGCGCCGTCGCCGGCTACCTGTGCTTGTGGTCAATTTACTGGATCTTCAAGCTGCTGACCGGCAAGGAAGGCATGGGCTATGGCGACTTCAAGTTGCTCGCTGCGCTAGGCGCATGGCTGGGCTGGCAAATGCTGCCATTGATTATCCTGCTGTCCTCACTGGTTGGTGCCGTTGTCGGCCTCTGCCTGATCCTGTTCGGCAAGCGCGGACGGGATAATCCGATTCCGTTCGGCCCGTATCTGGCCGCGGCCGGGTTGCTTGCTCTGGTGGCGGGTCAGGCTCTGACGCGTACCTACCTGCAATGGCTGGCGTGAACGACGCCGGCTCCGGTGATTTTTCGGTTGGTCTGACCGGTGGTATCGGCAGCGGCAAAAGTACCGTTGCCGACCTGTTCGCCGAACGTGGCGTCACATTGATTGATACCGATCTGATTGCACACAAGCTAACCGCGCCGGGTGGTGCCGCCCTGCCGGCCATCGCCGATGCGTTCGGACCACAATTCCTGCAAGTCGATGGCGCGATGAACCGCGCGCTGATGCGTGACCAGGTGTTCAGTAATCCGGCCGCCAAAAAAAAGCTCGAAGCGATCCTGCATCCGCTGATCGGTCAGGAAGTGGTCCGCGCCGCCGCGCAGGCGACCGGCCTGTACCAGCTATTCGTGGTGCCGCTACTGGTAGAATCCGGCCGCTGGCGCGAACGGGTTACGCGTATTCTGGTCGTTGATTGCCCGGAAGAACTGCAAATCGCACGGGTAATGCAACGTAATGGTCTCCCTGAAGAGCAGGTTCGTGCCATCATGGCCACCCAGAGCACGCGCGCACAACGCAGCGCGGCGGCGGATGACCTGATCTGGAATGATCGTGATGCTACTGCACTGGTGCCGCAGGTCGATCGCCTGCATAAGTTATACAGCGCGCTGGCGGCGCAGCAGTGACGCCGGCATTTGTCTGCGTTTGTAATTTCACGCTGCATCGTTCAGAATCACGCCAGTATCGGTTGCCGAATTTTTTAGGGATGCCATTTTGATTGTTTACGAATACCCTTTCAATGAGCGTATTCGCACGTTGCTGCGACTCGAAGACCTGTACGAAAAATTCGCCTTTTTCCTGCAGCAGGAACACCCGCTGCAACATCACGTCGCTCTCTCGACGATTTTCGAGATGCTTGAAGTGGCCGGTCGTGCTGATCTGAAATCAGATCTCTTACAGGAACTCGAACGACAAAAACAGACCTTGATGGGTTTCCGCTCGAATCCGAACGTACAACCCGAACGCCTCGACGCGGTGCTTGCCGAACTCGACCAGGTCAGCAGCGCATTGATCGCCGCCCAGGGCAAAACCGGCCAGAACGTGCGCGACAATGAGTGGCTGATGAGCATCCGCGGACGCACCATCATTCCGGGCGGCGCCTGTGAATTCGATTTGCCCTCGTATTACGCGTGGCAGCAGGGCCCGGCCCAAAAACGTTTCAATGACATCGCCGCCTGGTTTGCACCGATGGCACCGCTGTTCGGGGCCATCAATCTCGTGCTGCGACTGCTACGCGAATCCGGACGCTCTATCCCCATGGTGGCGCACGCCGGCAGTTACCAGCAAATGTTGCAGGGCAAGGTCTACCAGATGCTGCGGTTGACCATCGATGTGCAGCTTGGCGCGATTCCAGAAATTTCCGCCAACAAGTACATGCTGTGGGTACGGTTTACATCGCAGGATGGCGACATGAAACCCAAACCCAGCGAAGCAGATGTGCCGTTCGAGCTGACCCTCTGCAGTTTTTAATCTCCTCTTTTTTAAGTGAATACCAGCACATGGCAACAGTAGTGGATTGCCCGACATGCGGCACCAAGGTGGAATGGTCGGAAGCCAGTAAGTACCGTCCGTTCTGTTCCGAACGTTGCAAACAGATTGACCTCGGCGCATGGGCCGAAGAAAAGTACACCATTCCGGCCAGCCCGCCGCTCGATGACCCGGACGAGGATACTGACGAGACCCCGCAACGTTGATGCACGTCGCCAGCGGCAACAACCCCGCGCACTGGTTTATGCAGCAAAGGTTGCCTCGTTACTCCCGGCTCCCGCAAAAACGTAACTGATCGAGCCAGGTGATCAACGGAATGGTCGCCGGTAATAACGGCTCAAGATTGACTGTGCCCTGCCACGCAAAAGCCTGACCTTCCAGGCTTTGCGGTATGCCGTGCCAATCCCGACTGATGTAAAAATGCAGCCGGACATGCGCATGTGGATAGACATACTCGACGCCGCACCATGGCTGCGCGCTGCGAATCTCGATTCCTAACTCTTCGACGAACTCGCGCTGCAAGGCGGCGAAAATCGATTCGCCCGGCTCGACTTTTCCGCCAGGGAATTCCCAGTAACCGGCGTACGGTTTGCCATCCGGACGCTGCCCTAACAAGACATCGCCGTTCGGTTGCATCAGGATACCGACCGCCACATCGATCGGTGCGGCTGCAGGTGCCGGATCAGTCATGCAACTTGCCAGCAAAGTCACGCGCAAATTGCCATGCCACCCGACCCGAGCGCGAACCGCGCTGCAAGGCCCAGCGCAGCGCATCGCCGCGCGCCGCCAGCACCTGCTCCGGCGAACAACCGAAATGCACCAGCCAGTGTCCGGCGATGGCCAGGTAGTCGTCCTGCTTGAATGGATAGAACGAGACCCACAGGCCGAACCGCTCGGAGAGAGAAATTTTCTCTTCGACGGTTTCGCCCGGATGCAAGTCGCCCGTCTCATCATTCCTGTAGGTAGCATTGTCAGCCATCCGCTCCGGCATCAGGTGGCGCCGGTTCGAGGTCGCATAAATGAGCACGTTGTCCGATTGTGCGGCAATACTGCCGTCGAGTGCGACCTTCAGTGCCTTGTAGCCATGCTCGCCTTCCTCGAAGGACAGGTCATCGCAAAAAATGATGAAGCGTTCCGGCCGGCTGGCGATCAGATCGACGATGTCGGCCAGGTCGGCCAGGTCTTCCTTGTCGACCTCAATCAGGCGCAAGCCCTGTACGGCAAACTGGTTCAGGCAGGCCTTGATCAACGAGGATTTCCCGGTGCCACGCGCTCCAGTGAGCAAGACATTGTTGGCTGGCCGGCCGGAGACGAATTGCAGCGTGTTCTGTTCGATCTGTTCTTTTTGCGGAGCGATGTTCTGCAAGTCGGACAACGTAATCGCGGCGACTTGCCGCACTACCTGCAAGCTGCCGACGCCGTTACGCTTGCGCCAGCGGAATGCGGTACCGGCTTGCCAGTCGATCGCGGCAGGACTTTGGGGCAAGACGGTCTCAAGGCGAGCCAGCAGTTGTTCGGCACGTTGCAGGAATTGATCTAGCTGGGTCATGGGTCAGGTGTCTCTTATGAGCGGGTATTAAAAACGGGTGTTAAGAACGGTAGTCGGCGTTAATCGTGACGTAATCGTGCGACAGGTCGCAGGTCCAGATGGTGGCTACCGCATCGCCGCGACCGAGTTTGACGCGCACTGTGATTTCGCTCTGCTTCATCACGCGCTGGCCATCGGCTTCCAGATAGGCCGGATTACGACCGCCTTGACGCGCCACCAGGACGTCGTCGAGGTACAGATCGAGCTTGCTGACATCCAGGTCATCGATACCGGCATAGCCGATCGCTGCAAGGATGCGGCCCAGATTCGGATCCGACGCAAAAAAGGCCGTCTTGACCAGTGGCGAATGGCCAATCGAATAGGCGATCTTGCGGCACTCCTCGATGCTCGTGCCCTCTTCCACCGTAATGGTGATGAACTTGGTGGCGCCTTCGCCGTCCCGCACGATCATCTGCGCTAATTGGCGTGACAGGTTCGTAACGGCCTCGGCCAGCAACACGAATTCGGGTGAATCAATCTCGGTGATCTGCAGCTTGGCGGCACCGGTGGCAATGAGCATGAACGAATCATTGGTCGACGTATCGCCATCGATAGTGATGCAATTGAATGACTGATCGGCCGCCTGCTTGACCATGTGTTCCAGCACATTTTGCGCAACGCCCGCATCGGTAGCCAGAAAGCCCAGCATGGTGGCCATGTTCGGCTTGATCATGCCGGCACCCTTGCTGATGCCGGTCAGGGTAATCGTTTCACCATTGATGACGACGGTGGCCGAGCCTGCCTTGGGCTGGGTATCGGTGGTCATGATGGTTTCGGCGGCGTTGTACCAGTTGTCGGCTTGCAGGTTGCTCAGTGCTTGCGGCAGACCGGCATTGACGCGCGACACCGGCAGCGGCTCCAGGATTACACCGGTCGAAAACGGCAGGATTTGCGCACCGTCGCAGCCCAGCAAACCGGCCAGCGCAGCGCACACGGCATTGGCATCGGCGAGGCCGGCTTCGCCGGTCCCTGCATTGGCATTGCCGGTATTGATCACCAGCGCACGAATCGGCGTACCGGCAATATGCAAGCCTTCCAGATGGGCTTTGCAAACTTGTACTGGAGCCGCACAAAAGCGGTTGAGCGTGAACACCCCGGCCACGGTGGCCGTCGGTGCCAGCGTCATCACCAGCACATCCTTGCGGTTGGGCTTGCGCACGCCGGCTTCGGCATGGCCGAGTTCGATGCCGGCGACAGGTTTCAGGTGCGAGGCGATAGGGAGAGGAGAATTAACGGCCATGGTGTAGGGGCAATCTGTGTAGTGGATCAAAGGAGCGAACAAGGAAGGTAATCATATTGTAGGCGGGTGATTTTGCGGGCGTAAAAAAAGGCAGGAAATCCTGCCTTTTTTTGAGCCATGCGCGGGTCAGGACAACTTGCCGTGACACTGCTTGTACTTCTTGCCGCTACCGCACGGGCACGAATCATTGCGACCGACCTTCATCGCATTGATCAGCGGCTCGTCGGTCTCGCCGGCCGGCCGGGCAGTCGGTGCGAGCAACTCGGACGGATCCAGATCAGGATTGAAATCGGCGTGCTGGAAATTGACATTGGCCAGCCTTGATTGCGCCAACTGTTCTTCGGCCGCATCAATTTCTTCACGTGACTGAATCCGTACCGTCATGACGGTCTTGACAACGTCATTCTTGATTAACTCAAGCATCTGGCCGAACAGCTCGAAGGCTTCGCGCTTGTATTCCTGCTTCGGATTTTTTTGCGCATAACCGCGCAGGTGGATACCCTGACGCAGGTGATCCAGTGCCGCCAGATGCTCGCGCCAGTGGGTATCGATACTACCCAGCATGACACTGCGCTCGAAGCCGGAAAACGATTCCTGACCGACGATGGCGATCTTGCTGTCGTACGATGCATCAGCAGCCTGCAGGACCTTGTCGAGTAGCTCTTCGTCGGTCATGCTGTCATTCGCGGCCAGGGTCTCGACCAGCGGCACATCGAGCGTCCACTCGGCTGCCAACGCGGCTTGCAGCGCCGGCACACTCCATTGTTCTTCGACTGATTCGGCCGGGACGAACTCACGGAACAAATCATTGAAGACACCATGGCGCAGCGATGCAATGAGCGGCGTCACATCCGTTGCTTCGAGCAGTTCGTTACGCTGGGTGTAAATCACTTTACGTTGGTCATTGGCGACATCATCGTATTCGAGCAATTGCTTACGAATATCAAAGTTGCGCGCCTCGACCTTGCGCTGCGCCGATTCAATCGAGCGCGACACGATGCCGGCTTCGATCGGTTCGCCTTCCGGCATTTTGAGCCGGTCCATGATGGCGCGGACCCGGTCACCGGCAAAAATACGCAGCAACGCATCATCGAGCGACAGATAGAAACGCGAGGAGCCCGGATCGCCCTGACGGGCGGAGCGACCGCGCAACTGGTTATCAACACGACGCGATTCATGCCGTTCGGTACCGATGATGTGCAGGCCACCGGCCTTCACGACAAGGTCATGCAGCGATTGCCACTCGTCGCGCAGCTTTTGAATGCGGACCTGCTTTTCCGTATCGCTGAGCGCGTCGTCGACATCGACGTGCTGTGACTGCTTTTCTACGCTGCCACCCAGCACGATATCAGTACCGCGACCGGCCATGTTAGTCGCGATCGTGATGGCTTTCGGGCTACCTGCCTGTGCAATGATTTCGGCTTCGCGGGCATGCTGTTTGGCATTAAGCACGTTGTGCGGCAAACCGGCCGTATCAAGAATACCGGACAGCAGTTCGGAATTTTCAATCGAGGTGGTTCCCACCAACACCGGCTGCCCACGCTTGTAGCAATCCTTGATGTCGACCAGCATCGCCTTGTATTTCTCGTCATTGGTCTTGTAGACCTGATCCTGCCTGTCCTTGCGCTGGTTCGGCCGGTTCTGCGGAATGACGACCGTTTCGAGGCTGTAGATTTCCTGGAACTCGTACGCCTCGGTATCGGCCGTACCGGTCATGCCGGCCAGCTTGCCGTACATACGGAAATAATTCTGGAAGGTGATCGACGCCAGCGTTTGATTCTCGTTCTGGATTTTGACGTGCTCTTTCGATTCGACTGCCTGGTGCAAGCCGTCGGACCAGCGCCGGCCGGTCATCAGGCGACCGGTGAATTCATCGACGATGATGACTTCATTGTCCTGCACCACGTAGTGCTGGTCCTTGTGATACAGCGTGTGAGCGCGCAGCGCGGCATACAGGTGATGGATCAGCGTGATGTTGGCCGAGTCGTACAGCGACGCGCCTTCCGGCAGCAAGCCCATGCTGGTCAGGATCTGCTCGGCTTTTTCGTGACCGGCTTCGGTCAGCAGCACCTGATGCGCTTTTTCATCCTTTGTGAAATCACCGGGAACACTGACAGTGCTCTTGCCGTCCGGCGTTTCTTCGCCGATCTGCAAGGTCAGCAGCGGCGGCACTTCATTGATCTTGTGATATAGCTCGGTATGATTTTCTGCCTGACCGGAAATAATCAACGGCGTGCGGGCTTCATCGATCAGGATCGAATCGACTTCGTCGACGATCGCAAAATTGAGACTACGCTGAACCCGGTCGGCGGCATCGAAGACCATGTTGTCACGCAGATAGTCAAAGCCGAATTCATTGTTGGTGCCGTAGGTGATATCGGCGGCATAAGCGAGCTGCTTGTCGTCATGATCCATCTGCGACATATTGACACCGCTAGACAGACCGAGCCAGAGATACAGCTGACCCATCCACTCGGCATCGCGCTGGGCGAGGTAATCGTTGACCGTTACGACGTGCACGCCCTTGCCGGCCAGTGCATTGAGGTAGGCCGGCAGCGTTGCCATCAGCGTCTTGCCCTCACCGGTCCCCATTTCGGCAATTTTGCCGTAATGGAGCGCCATGCCGCCAACCAGCTGCACATCGAAGTGCCGCATCTTTAACACGCGCCGGCTGGCTTCGCGACACACGGCGAACGCCTCGGGCAGCAGGGAGTCAATCGACTCACCTTGTGCTATGCGCTCGCGCAATGCCGGCGTTTTGGCTTGCAGTTCCGCATCGGACAGTTTCTCGATGACGGGCTCCATCGCGTTGATTTCGCGTACCGTTTTTTGATATTGCTTGAGCAGGCGCTGGTTGCGGCTACCGAAAATCTGGGTCAGTAATGACATGCTTGGATTCTAAAATAGGCGCCGTTGATTCCGCTAATACACAGCAAGCAGGACAAGCAAGCCGGGCGCGACAGGAACGGACGTTAGCGGAAAAGGAGTGAGTCTATCATGCGATATTGCGAACGTTGGGGTTACGGACAGGGAAACAATAGCTGACGATTAATAACCAACTATTTTCGCGTCACTTGCGGCACGGCGGCCTGCCCCGAACCGGCGATCAGAAATTTGTGCGGATCCTGCTGAACACCCTTGACCAGCACTTCAAAATGCAGATGCGCGCCCGTCGAACGGCCGGTGGTGCCGATGTCGGCGACATGCTGGCCCCGTTGTACGATATCGCCGACTTTCATCAACAGGCGCGATGCATGCGCATAACGGGTCACGATATCGTTGCCATGATCGATCTCCAGCATGTTGCCAAACTGAGGATGGAATTCGGCCGCGATGACAACACCGCCCGCCGCCGCAATGATAGCCGTGCCGGTCGGCGCAGGAAAATCAATCCCCTCGTGAAAAGTACTGCGACCGGTGAACGGATCCATGCGCCAGCCAAAACCGGAAGCGTTGTAGGACACGTTGACCGGCTGTATCGTCGGCAGCAATTTACTGCGTATCTTGTCGAACATCAGCGTGGTCTCGACCGCATTCATGTAGTCGGAACGGTGTTCGATATCGACGAACAGCGCATTGAGTGCTTGCTGGAACTGACTGACGCCCAGCGGCGGCGCGATCCGAGCGCCTGATGGCGCAGCGCCGCCACGACCCGGCAATTCCTTAAAATTGAATTCTTCCGGTTTCACTCCGGACAAGCCCTGAACCCGTTCGCCAAGCGCATCGAGCCGCATCAACTGCGCTTGCATTTCACCTAACTTGATTGCCATCGCAGCGATGTTTTCACGCACATAGCGCTCGTTGCGGGCAGCCTCGCCCTGATTGCCACTATCGAGCAGTTTTTGCACCAGCGGCGAATGCATGTCCAGTACCTGCGTCAGCGTCAACCAGGTCATTGCCGCTGTGCTACCAAGCACCAGTACCAGTAGCAGCACGAACGCCAGCAACCAGTGCCTGAACGTGAGCGTGAGCGATCGGGCCTGCGTAAAACGCGGGTGCAGCAAAATGATTTGCATCTAGACTCCGTTAATTCCGTGATGCCGTAAGCACACGTACACATCACTGGAAATGTCCCTGACGTCACCCCGGAAAATGGCGTGCCCGGCGGGCTGCCGGCGGACCGGTTATGGTAAGGTTCAGCGATGACCCGCCCCTCCACTTTCGTACCCGCCAGGACCACACTCCGGAAAAAACCGACTTCGCGCGGCATCACCGATTTTTTGCAAAACCATGACAAGATGGCAGCGCTGCTGCCATCGATTACGCGCATGATGACCTTGCAGTCCGACTGTGCTGCGACGTTGCCGGCGATGTTTTCCGGCTGTGCTGTTCTGCAATTCGAGTCAAATCAACTGGTGCTATCGACACCGAACGCCGCCTTGGCGTCCAAGCTCAAGCAACAGCTACCAAAACTTCAGGATGCATTGATTCAACGTGGCTGGCAAGTTAATGCAATTAGACTGAAAGTGCAAGTTGGCCGCCCGCGCGATAATCCGCCGCCGCAGAAACAACTTAGATTACCGGACCCGGCCGTGTCGGCCTTGATGCAGCTCGAGGGCATGCTGGAAAACACCCCGCGCAATGCCACGCTGCTCAGTGCCATCCATGCTCTGGCTAACCGGCCGCGATCCTGATCCGTAAGATTTTTACCCTGCACTCCACCGCCGGTCCGGATGACGTGTTGAATTACCGGGCAAGTGAAAAAGCACCGGCAGCGGATAACTAAGCACCGGAAAAGACGCCCGCAGGCAAGCGTGCGCGACTAGTTCCTGCTCCATTCCAGTGCTGCTTGCCGCACATAAGTGGGTGGTGCGTGCTCGAGCGCATCGAAACTGACAATCTCGTAGGAATCCGGTGCCGCCAGCAAGGCCCGCAACAACTGGTTGTTGAGCCCATGACCGGACTTGTGCGCGACATAGCTGGCCAGCAGCGGATGACCGATCAGGTACAGGTCACCGATGGCATCGAGAATCTTGTGGCGCACAAATTCATTGTCGTAGCGCAGGCCATCGGTATTGAGGATGCGGTACTCATCCATCACGATGGCGTTTTCGAGCGAGCCGCCGCGCGCCAATCCCATCCCGCGCAGCATTTCGACATCCTGCATGAAGCCGAAGGTACGGGCCCGTGACACTTCCTTCACATACGATTCGATCTCGAAATCAACCTCGGCGGTCTGGCCGGTGCCATCGACCGCAGGGTGATTGAATTCAATGAAAAACTTCAGCTTGAAACCATTCATCGGTTCCAGCCGCGCCCACTTGCGTGCTGCGCCCTCGCCTTCGGAGACTTCGACGTTGCGCAGCACGCGGATGAATTTGCGCGCCGCTTCCTGTTCCTGCAAACCGGCTTGCTGCAGCAGATAGACAAAAGAGGAGGCAGAGCCATCCATGATCGGAATTTCTTCCGCAGTGACGTCGACGATCAGGTTGTCGATGCCCAGACCGGCACAAGCCGACATCAGGTGCTCGACGGTCGATACCTTGACGCCCTGCTTATCCAGTGTTGATGCCATGCGGGTATCGCCGACCCCCATTGCATTGGCCGGCAGTTCTACCAGCGGATCGAGATCGACGCGGCGAAACAGGATGCCGCTATCGGGGGGAGCCGGGCGCAACGTCAGAGCGACCTTGGTGCCGGAATGCAAACCGACGCCGACGCTCTTGACCAGTTGTTTGACAGTACGTTGTTTGAGCATGGCGTGACCAATACAGATACACGCAGAGCAAGTCCGTGCGTGCGGTCGGAACCAACAAAAATGGCGCATCGCTGCGCCATGTTTTTCACTTCTACCGATGAATCAGCCGAGCTGACCGACCAGTGTTTCGGCATTCGAGACCTCGAATTTACCAGCTTGTTCGACATTGAGTTGCTTGACCACGCCATCATCGATGAGCATTGAATAGCGCTGCGAGCGTGTGCCCATGCCGAACTTGCTGAAGTCGGCATCGAGGCCGAGCGACTTGCAGAAATCGGCATTACCATCGGCCAGCATGCGAATCACACCGGTAGCTTTTTGCTCGCGACCCCAGGCACCCATCACGAACGCATCATTGACCGCTACGCACCAGATCTCGTCGACGCCCTTGGCCTTCAGATCATCCGCATGCTTCAGATAACTGGGAACATGCTGTGCCGAACAGGTCGGTGTGTACGCACCCGGCAGACCGAACACGGCAATTTTCTTGCCCTTGGTCAGGTCCGACAGCGCGAAGGTATTCGGCCCGAGCGAACATCCGGCGGATTCGACTTCAATGAATTCTGCCAGTTTGCCTTCAGGCAGGTGGTCGCCGATCTTGATGGTCATGGTGATCCTTTCGTGTTGGGATTGAAATTAGAGTGTACACAATTAAATTGCGCTTGATGATGTACGGTTCCGCGTGAGCACCATGAAACAGTGCCCACGCCCGGGCATCAGTCCGCCTGCTTGCGCAGGAAAGCCGGAATGTCGTACGTTTCCATGCCATTTTTTTCCAGCGCACGGACCGTTTCCGAGGCCGACTCGCGACGCCAGACTGCCGGCGCTTTCAGGCCTTCGAACGAACCCGTTGCTTTGCCATTACCCATTGTCGAGCCGGCCACACCCGAGTTGATGGCGGCATGGCCAATCATCGGCTCGTTGTGGGTGCCGGTACGCAGCATCGGTGTCGGAACCAGTTGCACGTTCTTGCGGGCACGGCCCAGACCGGTTGCCACCACGGTGACACGGATATCGTCGCCCATCGAATCGTCGTAGGCGATTCCTTGCGCGATCGAGGCATCAGCCGCCGCAAAAGCGCGCACGGTGGCCATGACTTCCTTGATTTCCTTGCCCTTGAGGCTACGGCTGGCCGTGACGTTGACCAGCACGCCGCGCGCGCCGGACAGGTCGATACCATCGAGCAGCGGTGACGCCACGGCTTGTTCTGCCGCAATCCGTGCACGATCAACACCCGAGGCGGTGGCCGTACCCATCATCGCCTTGCCCTGCTCGCCCATGATGGTCTTGACGTCATTGAAGTCGACGTTGATATGACCCGGCACGTTGATGATCTCGGCAATTCCGGCGACGGCATTGTTGAGCACATCGTCGGCATGTTGCAGCCATTCGATCATGCTGTCGTCTTCGTAGATCTCTTCGAGCTTTTCATTGAGGATGATGATCAACGAATCGACATGCTGCGACAGCGCTTCCAGACCTTCGTCGGCGATGTCCATGCACTTCTGCCCTTCGTACGAAAACGGCTTCGAGACGACGGCCACGGTCAACGCGCCCTGCTCCTTGGCAATCTGCGCAATGATCGGTGCCGCACCGGTACCGGTACCGCCGCCCATGC
>JBLHMB010000024.1:0-49038 GCA_047621665.1 Bradyrhizobium sp.
GGCCAGAGTATTACCGGTTCGGCGGGTACCGGGTCAGTCAGCGACACGATCACCGTGCGTTTTCAGACTGCCGGCAACGATGGCTTGTCGAACTGCATTGGTGATACGAACAAAACGGCTGGCAAGGTCAGCTGGAGTAACACCTTCGCCGTCGATGCGAACAACCACCTG
Source organism: Bradyrhizobium sp. (assembly GCA_047621665.1). GTDB lineage: Bacteria > Pseudomonadota > Gammaproteobacteria > Burkholderiales > Burkholderiaceae_D > Actimicrobium. The sequence continues at coordinate 172 of JBLHMB010000024.1, forward strand.
ACCTGCACCGTGAGTGTCGACGGTGGCGCGCCCGGCGCGCCCGTTGTATTGATCGATAACGTCGCGTCGTTGCGGGTGCTGTACGGAGTCGACTCAAAGGCCCCCAACAATATCAACAATAATGTCGGTCGCTACGTCAGCGCCATCGATATCGACACCATCTATCCGTACACGGACGTTCATTCCGTGCGGCTGAGCATCGTATTGAATGACTTGGTCAATTCCACCGCAGCGATCACGACAACCTTGCCGGTACTCACGCACACGATCAATCTGATGAACAAGACTTATCCGGAAATCAAGCCATGAACAGGCGCTTTCGTCGTCGACCGGCGGCACAAGGCATCGCCTTGATCAGTGCGATGCTGGTCCTCGTGATGTTGACCTTACTGGCACTGTCGATGTTTCGCGGTTTCGGTTTGCAGCAAAAAATCGCCGGTAACGTACTGGAAAAATCGCGTGCGTTTGAGGCGGCACAAAGTGCCTTGCAGTACGGCGAATTCTGGCTAACGAAAAACCAGGGAATGACCGGCATGTCATGTACATCGACGATCACGATTGCCTCCGCTGTCGACATGCGGGTCTGCGACACCGCTCTGGTGACGCCGGCCGATCCTGCCAGTTGGGGCGGCGGTTCAACCTACACACCACTGGGCATGCAAGTGCAGGCCGCTGGCGGCGCAATCGTCAACAGTAACAACAATGCCGACATCAACTACGCTATGTCACCCGTACTGCATATCGCTTACCTCGGGCTGGGTCCTAACGGTACCGATGCGCTGTATGCCGTCACGGGCGTCGGTTACGGTGGCAGCAATACCAGTGCGGCGGTAGTGCAGAGCGTCGTTCGTCAAACCGCAACAGTGACTTCGCTGACCGGACTGTAGAGAAAGCAAACCATGAAAAATTTCAGAAGACATGCCGTCAGCGCATTGTGGGTGCTGCCACTGGCCGGCTTGATGCCGCTGACGGCATTGGCGCAGTTGGTGGTGAGCGATACGCTCACCGGTGCGTCGGCGACCTACAACTGGACACCACTCGGTGGGGCATGTCTTACTGCGGGCGATGGCACAGGCTCAATTCCGGGATGCAAAAACTTGCCGGCTTACAGCGGAAAAATTCAGGTGGGCGGTCTGACCGGACGGTTGCCCGATCCGGTCGGGCAAGGTGCGTTGCGCTTGACGAATGGCGATGTCGCTGCTGGAAGTAACGGTGATAACCAGGCCGGTTCAGTTGTGTCGACAGCGAATTTCCCGACGTCGCAGGGAGTGAAAGTGACCTTTACGACCGCGACCTACGGTGGTGATGGATTGAGCACTTCGGGCGCAGATGGTATTGCTTTTTTTCTAATGGACGGTGCAAAGATACCGTCCATAGGGTCACCGGGCGGCAGCCTGGGCTACAGCTGTTCAAATATCAACGATCCGGGAGATGGTGTCGATGGTGGCTATCTTGCTGTGGCGATTGACGAATATGGTAATTTCTCCAATCAGACTGACACCACTTCTTCTGGCAACCTGGTGCGGAGTCCTGGCACCATCGTCGTGCGTGGTTCGGGGAGTGTTACCTTCGCGAGACTGCAGGAACTGAACAAAACTTACTATCCCGACAATTTGTCGTCGGCTAACAGAATCAAAGCAGTAAAAGGTACATGTAAGGACGGGGCTCTACAGGACTGGAGCGATTCGTCTAACGTAAAAAAAACTAATCAATCGATCCAAAATTACCCCTTGCTGGCTTTGCCGCAATTGGTGTCCAAGCCAATTTACAATCAGGAAGCCACCTTCACTCCGTTGCGCAGCAAAGCGAATATTTTCTCGTACGACCTGAGCATTACGCAAGATGGTTTGCTCAGCCTGTCCTACAACGTCAACAACGGCGTGGCGCAGCCGGTCATCTCGAAACAGTCGATCACGGCAAAGAACGGTCCGCTGCCATCGAGTTTTCATTTCGGCTTCACTTCCGGCACCGGTGGCGGCAGCAATGTCCATGAAATCCTGTGTTTCAAGGCGGCCCAGATCAACGCCGCTTCCAGTTCTGCCGGCACCAACATCCAGGAATCGGCGCGCGTACAGGCCGGCTCGCAAGTCTATCTAGCGTACTACCATCCGCAAAACTCCTGGGGTCAGCTGACCGCGTCCTCGCTGGTAGCCGATGCCACCGGCAATGTGACGATCAATCCCGTAGCCAATTGGGATGCGAGCTGTTCGCTGACAGGCGGCACTTGCGCAGCCACTGGTACGGCACCCGCCGGGCAGGGACCATCGGCGCGCACCATGCTCAGCTGGAGCGGCACCGGCGGGATTCCTTTCCAGTACCTCAGCATGACGACGGCACAGAAAATTTTGATGGGGACGACCGACGGCTTGTTACGCACCAGTTTTCTGCGCGGTGATCGCACACTTGAAGTGCCGCTCAGTGGCATCGGGACCGGTACGTACCGGCGGCGCGATAGCGTATTGGGTGACATCGTCAATTCCAGTCCGACCTGGGTCGGTGCACCGTCGTCGCCGTATGGCCTGGCCGGAAAAGATTTGTTATCCAATGCGACCGTGGCCGAATTCGGCAGCGCGTACGCCAGCTTTTCCAGCACCAATGCGACCCGTCCGAATACGGTCTACGTCGGTGCCAATGACGGCATGTTGCACGGCTTTCGCGCCGGGGCTTATGACGCCAGCAACAACTTCACGACCAGCGTCACGCCCAACGATGGCATCGATGTACTGAGCTATGTCCCGTCGGCAGTCATCAACAGTATTCATCCGTCGAACGCGGCACTCGATTATTCGTCGCCGCAGTACGCGCACAACGCCTATGTCGACGCGACACCGGGCACCGGTGATCTCTACTACAGCGGCGCATGGCATACCTGGCTGGTGGGTGGACTTGGCGCCGGCGGCAATGCCGGCGGGACGATCAATGACAAAACCAGTACCGCCAATGGAGTGCTGTACGCGCTCGACATTACCGATCCGGCGCAGTTCAGGGAAAGCAATGCCGCCAGTCTGGTGAAGGGCGAGTGGGATTCGTCAAACATCGTCTGCGTCAATGTGACCTGCAAGACCAGTCTGGGAAGCGTGTATGGCACACCGATTATCCGGCGTCTGCATGATGGTAATTGGGCAGTGATTTTTGGAAATGGCCGCAACAGTGCGACGGGTACGGCAGGAGTTTTCATCATGACGGTCAATGCCACTACCGGGGCGCGTTCGTTTCGCTTTCTCGATACCGGTGCCGCCAGTCTCAGCAACAAGAACGGCATTGATTACGTTGCTTCTGCCGATCTCGACGGTGACCATGTGACCGATTACCTGTATGCCGGCGACTATCAGGGCAAGGTCTGGCGCTTTGACCTGACCAGCAGCGATCCGGCGCAATGGTCAGCCAACACCAAGCTGCTGTTCACGACCGCTTCCGGTCAGCCGATCACGACCGCCTTGACCGTCAATGCCGTGGTGCAGTCGACCGGCAATTCACGCATCGTCGTGGCTTTTGGTACCGGTGAGCAGTTGCCGCAAACGCTCAATAGCGGCGCATCGTATGCCAGCAGTACCCAGTCGTTTTATGGCATCTGGGACTGGAATATGACGAGCTGGAATGCCAGGAGCCAGGTCAAATATGTGTCACTGGACGCGACACCGTCTTTTTCTGCCAGTGACCTCACGCTGCAGACCATCACCACGCTGACAGGTGGTACCGGTAGTATTGCTAATTTCCGGACCATATCGCAAAATCCGGTGTGCTGGAGCGGCAGCGGCGTCTGCGCCGGCGGCACCAGCAGCAACACCAAGTTCGGTTGGCGGATTAATTTTTCATCGACCGAGCAGGTAATTTTCAATCCGCGACTGGCTTACGGGGCATTGATTTTCAATACGACGTTGCCGGCTGTCACACAGACCCTGAGTTGCTCGAATCAGCCCTCCACCGGCTACACGATGGCGATTTCGCCCGATACCGGCGGCGCGCTGACGACGTCGCTATTCACGACAGCTGCAAAGGCGGCGGCGATCTCCGCGACGGGTAACGCGATCATTTCCGGTTTGGGCCTGAGTGCGACCGGGTCGCCGTCGATTGTGACGGCCGGTGGCAATCCGTTCCTGGTACAGCAAACGGTCACCGGCGTCGGCATTGTGACCCGCATTGATCCCATCCCGGGTCGATCAGGCCGTCTCACCTGGGTCAAACTGCGATGAATAGCCGCAATGACTGTGCTTACTATTCTCCTGGAAAGGTATTTGCAATGACCGATAGACAGCAGCAACAGCAACAGAAAAAGCAACAGAAAAAGCAACAACCGCAACCGCAATCCGGCTTCACCCTAGTCGAACTGATGATCGTGGTCGCCATCGTGGCCATCCTTGCAGCGATCGCTTATCCGTCCTATGCGCAACAAGTGCGCAAGGGACGGCGGGTGGATGCGAAGTCGGCAATGCTGGATCTGGCTGCCCGTCAGGAAAAATTTTTCGTGACGAACAACCGCTATTCGGTCTCTGGTTTGTCGCTCAATTACGGTAGTGAATTCCCGATCAGCCTGGTTACCGGAGGCGTTACGTCGTACACGATGACAGTGACACAAGGCGCAGTGACGGACTACACCATTACCGCCACGCCGGTCGGTGACCAGATCAATGATCCTTGTGCTATCTATCAACTCAATAACTTCGGTGTGCAGTCGAACCTGACCGTCAGCAACGGGGCCAACGCAACGACCGGTTGCTGGTAAGGGCTTTGCGGATCAGTAGCGTGAAGCAACTATTTCTTGTGAACGGCTCTTGAGGTAGTCGTCATCCCCTTTATATTTTGCCGTTACCAGAAAACGTGGCGAGCAGGCGATTCGGTGCAGGGTCGCGTTCGGCCAGTTGGTGGCACAAGAAGGGAGTGTCAGCTTGGCGATGTTGTTCTTGAGCGCCACAGTCACGCGCGCAATTGGCGGATCGATCTGACTCCCATCCTTGAAGAGAAAGACGACTTGCCCGCCCGGTTCTTTGCCGCTGACGTTCGCGCTGAAGGTCTGGGTTGCTGCCATGGCAGCCGGGTTCGGTTCGCTCAGCAGCAATGTCGTCGTCGAATGGACTTCCTGTGGTCCGGGATCGAGTACGTCGCCGAAAAGAGTCGCGCTGCGCAGTTCACTTTGCGCGAACACGACGTTGGCCATCGCCGTTGCGCTGGCGACATCAACGAAGCCGACGCTATGCGGCTCGCTCGCGCTATGGATGCGATGCTCGAAAATGAATCCGGCCAGTACAAAACGTCCGTCGTTATAGCTGCTGGCTAAACCGTTGAGGTAATGGTATTCGGCACCGTTAGTTGGCAGCGCGAGCACGCGGCTGTTGGTGTCAGTAACGGTGTCGATTTCTGCGACGACGTTGGTACCCGGTGTCGAGCCGCCGCCGACGTAGAGTTTTTTGCCGTCCGGGCCAAGTAGAACCGGACCATTGAAAGCCGTCAACAACGATTGCGGCGATTGCGTAATCGGCACCTGCACTGCACGTACGGAGGCGTTGGCCATGTCGAGCACCAGATAGCTGACCGTTTTGCTGGTCGAACCACCGCCAAACACGACCACCTTGTCGTCATCCGGACTAATGAGAAGTCTGGATGGATGCACGTCAGCCGCCAGAGCGGCGGTCGGAATGGATTTTTCAATGGCGAGAGTCGCGCCGTGCACGATCGCGACGCCGGCGATGCCGCCATTGTTGCCACTGCTGGCGACGATCAGTTTGCCATTGTCGTGGGTCCGTGCCAGCGCACTGGCCGAAGAGTCGACCGCCACCGATTTGATCACGGCACCGCCGGGCGCATAGATCATGTCGAGCCGGCCCGGCGTGAGCACGTAGGCGCGCGCCCCTTCATCATCGGCTACCAGTGCCAGTGGGGCTGCGTCCAGCGGTATCGTCGTCAGCACGGACTGCATCGCGATATTGATGACGCGCACGGAAGCCGCACTGAGCGCGTACAACCGGCTGCCGGCTGCGTCAATCACCAGATCGGTTACCGGGACGGGGATCGGAATGCGATGGATAATTTTTGCCGACGCGGGATCAATGATCGCGATGCCGGTCGTGGTGTTCATGAACACCTTGCCGGCCGGTTTGCTGGCAATAATACGGGTGGCCCCGTCGAGTGGGGCGATGACCCGCGCAGTGAAGTTGGCCATGTCGATGACGCTGACTTCGTTGGTCGATTGATTGCCGACCGTGACAAACGGTGCAGCCAGCGCGCTGCCGGTCAAGACAAGGAACAAGGCAGCGACGGGACAGGACATCCATGCGGGAAAACGCACGGTCAGGGTGATCCGGTTTTTCATGACGGGCTCCGTGGAAGATCGTCGACCGGCTAAATTCCGGTCGACGTTTGCAGGGGACAAATTGCCTGTTTGATTCTGAAAGTTCTGACGCGGCGCTTCTTGATGTGGCGCAGCTGTCGTGCTGTTGGTACTGTTGGTATTGCCGGTGCGGGCAGGTTTAGCCTGCGACTTTACCGATCTGCTCCAGCGACTGCTCGATGAAGTCGCCATCGGCTTCCGAGAAGCGTACTTTCACCGGATACCATTCGAGTCCCGGTGCCAGCCAGATATCGAGCTGCTGGCCTTTCGAGTCCGGCGGTGGCGCACGCGTCACATGGACGGTACGCTGCGGACCCAGCGTGGTGGTGAGTTGCTCTTCCTTGATGACGGTGAAAATCCACGGTTCAGCATCGCGCGGGCCGGCGACAAAGAAATCCCACGATGAGTCGGCCTTGAACGAGGCAGCGTTGGCGCGTGCCACGGCGATCAGTTGCCAGATCACGCTATTGCGATCCTGTTCGCCGCCCAGCAACGGGAAGGTGTCAGCTGCGGGGTCAAAGCGGATGACCTTGGCGGCACGGTCGAAGGTGGTCGTGGTCGGCTCTTTGCGCCAGCGGTTTTCGACAAAGGTCGCGGGTGCCAGACCGAAGTCATTAATGTTGCCGTCACTGGTGGCATCGACGATTTTGCCGAGTAGCGGAGAGCGGGTTTCGGTGCTGATGCTGTATTTGCCGGGCGTGGTGCGCCACTTGAACAGCGCTTCGCCGCTGAGCGAAAAACCACTCTGGCGGGCCCGGATCGCATAGCTCAGGTCGGCTGGCGGCGGCAACATGAAAGTGCGCTTGTGCACCGCATGCTGGGCACTGGCCGACATGCTGGCGCAAAGGAAAATGGTGGTCGCGACAAGGTGTCGCAGCGGGATGGATCGCATGAAAACTCCGTTCATAAAAAATGGTTAGCGTTCGTCCAGCGGCGTGATCGAGGACATCGACATGTCGAGATAATCACCGTTGGTCTCGGTCTGGCGCAGCCGCACCGGATACCAGTCACGGGCTGGCGCCAGCCAGAATTCGACCTGCGTGTCGTAAGAACCGGGGCGCGGCTGGCGCAGGAAATGCCAGGTGGCGAATTGCTCGCCACCCAGCGTGAGGGTTTCCTGGCCGACTACCTTGATATGCCAGGTTTCGGCATCGCGCACACCGGCGACGAAGATATCGAGCGCGCTGCCGGGAACCAGCCGGGTGGCATCGCCGCGACCGATCGAGGCGAGTTGCCAGACGATGCTGGCACGGTCCTGCTCACCACCGGTGCGCGGATAAGTCATCGTCGATGAGGAAAAACTGATCAGCTTGTTGGCTTGCTGGAAGTGGGTATTGGTCTCGGGTTTGCGAAAACGCTTTTCGCTGTACTTCAGCGGCGCGACGCCTTGCATGTCGAGACTGCCCAGACTCTGGAAACTGAGTACCGTAAAAAACAGCACGCTGGCTTCGCCATTGATCAGGTAATTTTCACCGCTGCGGCGCCAGCTGATCTTGCCGCTGCCATAGACGATCTTGCCGTCGCGCAGCGCCTGCACATCGTATTTCACTTCGGCCGAGGGCGGTGGTGCGGTGTTGAATGCAGGAGCAGGTGCAGATGCAGGAGCTGGTTCAGGTTCCGGTTCCGGCGCGGCTTGCGCCACCGGTTCGACGGGCGCAGCGATCGTTTCTGTCGCAGCAGTAGCGCTGGCGATGACGGCCGGTGCTTGTGTGATGGTCACCGGCGAGTCCGGAACTGCCGTAATAATCACCGGTAGTACCGGCAAGGCCGGCGGCGGCAGTTTGCGCGGTGCGGGCGGACGGGCTTGCGGCAACGGCGGTGCAACGGGTGCGGGCACCACCGCCTCGGCGCGCAACTGCAATGTGACGACGGGCGCCGTGTCAGGGCGCAGCACCGGATGCACCGGGTGCGTAGTGATCGCGTTAAACGCGATCACATGCAGCAGCAGCGCCACGATGGCGATTGCCGCGGGACGGCACCAGCGTTGCAGCAGCTTCTCGGGAGTGGCCGGATGTGTCATGGCGGGAGTGTAAACGTTGCGGCGCGCTATCGCCGTGCGGTGTCACACTCTGAATCATCCCGGCGCGTAAAATGCCTTCTTTTTTGACGGAACCCGCCAATGTCAACGCCAATGCGACACTTCTTGATGGCAGCCTGCCTGCTCTGTGTAGGGAGCAGTGCCAACGCAGCGCTACTGCCGATCCAGCTCGCCATGATCGAAGGCATGTCCGGCCCGTTTGCCAATGCCGGCGAAGCCGTGCAGCGCAACGTGCAACTGGCCATCGAAGTCGTCAATGTCCGTGGTGGCGTGCGCCTCAAGGATGGTCGCCATCCGCTGGCGCTGAGCGTCTTCGATAACAAGCAGACCATCGACCAATCACTGATCGCCCTGCGTCAGGTGGTCGACCGGCATATCCCGTTTGTCTTGCAGGGCAACAGTTCGGCGGTGGCGGCCGGTCTGGTCGATGCACTCAACAAGCACAACGAACGCAGTCCCGATAACCGCCTGCTGTTCCTGAATTACTCGGCAGTCGACCCGGTCCTGACCAATGAAAAATGCAGCTTCTGGCATTTCAGATTCGACGCCAATGCCGACATGCGCATGCAGGCGCTGACCGATGTCATTCAGGACGACACCCGCGCCAGCAAGGTCTATCTGATCGGTCAGGATTACAGCTTCGGCCATCAAGTGGCGAGCGCCGCGCGCAGCCAGCTCGCGGCCAAGCGACCCGATATCCGCATCGTCGGCGACGAGTTTCATCCGATCGGCAAGATCAAGGATTTCGCGCCATATGCAGCCAAGATCCGCGCCAGTGGTGCTGACACGGTGATCACAGGTAACTGGGGTAACGACTTGACGCTGCTGGTCAAGGCGGCGCGCGAGTCCGGCCTGAATCTGAAGTTCTATACGTTTTACGGTAACGGTCTGGGTGCGCCGGCGGCGATCGGCGATGCCGGTGTCGGGCGTGTACGCGCCGTGGCTGAATGGCATCCGAATGTCGGTGGGGCGGCCAGTGATGCGTTTTACCAATCGTTTCGCCAGCGCTATCCGGAGCCGCAGGATGACTACGTGCACTTGCGCATGCGCGTGATGATCGAGATGCTGGTCAGCGCCATCGAACGCGCCGGCAGTACTGAAGCGGCCGGCGTTGCCAGGGCGCTCGAAGGTGCCCGTTTCGCCAACGGTTTTCATGAGGCAACCATGCGTGCTTCGGATCACCAGTTGATCCAGCCGCTATACGTCTCGGTGATGCAAAAGCAGGGTGCTGATGGAGTGCGTTTCGATAACGAGGGCAGCGGCTATGGTTTCAAGACCGAACGCTATCTGTTGCCTTCCGCGACCGCACAACCGGGCACGTGCACGATGACGCGTTATTGAATTGGTTGCTCGCGGGCAGAGGTTCTCTGCTAATCTGTTTTTTCACTCTTGGGGACACATGATGATGAAATCTTCGATGCCAAACATGCCCGGCGCAGGCGCAATGACCGACACGCTGGAATTCATGAAAAAACTGTGGGGCGGCATTACCTTGCCGGGTGCCAGCATGCCGGGCATGGTCATGCCGACCTTGTCGGTGGAGGAAATTGACAAGCAGATCGCCGACCTGAAGGCGGTCGAAAGCTGGCTGACGATGAACATGAACATGCTGGGCGGGACCATCAAGGCACTGGAAGTACAAAGCGCGACGATCGCCACACTGCAGTCGATGAGCGCCAATTTCAGTTCCGCAATGAAGCCGGCCGAGCCGGCAGCCACGCCGCAACCATCGCCTTACGAAGCATTTTTCAGGGCGGCAGCGGCGCCGGCCGCCGCTGCACCAGTACCTGCTCCCGCACCGGCACCGGCTCCGGTAGCGCAAGCAGCACCGGCTCCCGAGGCGGCCACCGAGGTGCCGCCTATGGCCAATCCGAACGCCTGGTGGAACATGTTGCAGGAGCAGTTCCAGCAAGCGGTTGCCAATGCGATTCCGCCGGAACCGGTGGCCAGCGCCAAACCGGACAGCGCACCCAAGGCGGCCGGCACCGTCAAACCGGCAGCCAAGCCCCGTCCCGCAAAAAAACCGGTCGCTGCAGCCAAGCCGCAAAAAACCTGACGTCGTGTCAGGGTGCCGGTGCCGCCGCTGGCGTAGCTGCCACCGTCAGCATCGGCGCCACCAGCAACGCCAGCAAGGTGCAACCGACGGCCAGATAGCCAACCACGTTAAAGTGCAGGATCTCGCCGCCCGGCGCGCGCGTGATGATCAAGCCGGCGATCAGTGACGCCAATCCGGCAAAGGCCATCTGCACCGACGACACCAGACTCATGAAGGTGCCGCGCACCTGTTGCGGCGCAATCGCACTGACCATCGCCATCCCCGGCACCATGCGTCCCGGCACCAGCACAAAGAAGATCGTCGAATTGATCAGCACCAGCCACCAGGCGATTGGCACCAGATGTGTCGTGATCAATATCGGCACCATCGATCCCAGCGCCACCCAGCGGAAAGTTTTCAGCTTGCCGCGCTTGTCGGCCTGACGGCCAATCGCCTGCGACGTGAAAAAAGTCGCCGCGCCGCCGCACAGGTAAATCAGCGTGATGAACGATTCGGGCAAGCCGACATTGGTGGTCATGTACAGCGCGATGTACGGAATCACCGTGAAGCCGCCCAGCATCATCATCGCGATGAACAGAAAACCCTTCAGATGTTCGGGATGCCGCGCCACCAGAAAAATCTGCTGGAAAATATTGCCTTTGCGCGCCTGCTGCATGTGTCCGGTCAGGCTAGGCAGCAAGCGGTAGCCAATCACGAAAATCACCATCGAGAGCGCGACGATGAAGAAAAACGGCGCGCGCCAGCCCAGCGCCGGCACTTGATTGGCCAGCACCAGGCCGAGCGGCACGCCGGCCACCGTCGATAGCGAAAACGCCGCCATCACCGTGCCCATCGCCTTGCCGCGCCGTTCGAACGGAATGAGATCGGCCACCATGGTCTGCACCATCGCGCCGAGGATGCCGCCAAAGGCACCGGCGAGTGCGCGCGCAAACAGCAATTGCGGAAAGGTCTGCGCCAGACCGCAGCATAGCGTCGCCAGCATGAACAGCACATACAGCGTGAGCGTCAGCTTGCGCCGATCAAAACGTTCGACGTAGGTCGCTGCCAGTAAACCCGAGATCGCTGCCGTGAACGTGTATGACGACAGTAGCAGGCCGAACTGGTGGGTATCAATGTGCAGCACCCGGATCAGTTGCGGACCGAGCGGCATCATGATCATGAAGTCGAGAATGTGGGTGAACTGGATGCCTGCCAGCGTCAGCAGGACCAGCCATTCATTGCGGGGTGTCAGTCGGGGCGAGGACGTAGTCACGATGTGGTGCGCTTCAGCAGAAGGGGCAGGCCGGCATGGTAGCAGTCTGGCGCCAGAGTGATGTGCATGACAGAAAGTTTTTTATTGGTTAGACCATCTTTGCTTGGTCGACTGTTGTCAGTCCGTTCGGGCACTCACTTGCCACCGGCGCGCTTGAGCCAGCGCATCAGGCTGCCCAGCACCGGCAATTTTTCATACAGCTCTTCAGCCGCGTCCCAGTAATCGCGATGCAGGCAGACCTGGCCGGCGGTATCGAAACGGACATGGGTCGCGCCGCGAATGCATTGTTCGGCGTTTGAAAAGCGCTTCATCCTGAAATGAAAATCCCACGTCAGGAAAGCCTGATCCTCCTGCAGTAACTGCGTCGTCACGACAAAGCGCGGCGCATTCACCTGCGCAAACATGTGACGGAAAATGTGCGCGATGGCGGCTCTGCCACGGACTTCATTGAACGGGTCCTTGAAGAACGCGTCGGCGCTGTAAATTTTGTCGATGCGCGCGGTACTGTCGGGTGTCAGCGTTTCGAAAAAATCGACCAGTGCGTGCAAGCCATCGGCGTGCTGCATCAGCGGGTCATTCATAGGCCGGTCACCTTGTGGATCAGCGCAAAATACAATCGGTACGGCAGCAGTCGCGCCAGTCGCAGCCAGTTGGTAAAACGCTTCGGAAAGTGAATATGGAAATCACCCGCTTCGAGGCCGGCCACCAGTTTTTCGGCCGCTTGGGTGGCAGTGATCAGCGCCGGCATCTTGAAGTCATTGACGGCTGTCATCGGCGTATCGACGAAGCCCGGATTGATCTGGTACACCGCCACGCCACGCGGATGCAGATCGAGGTAGAGCGACTCGGTCAGATTGATCAGCGCAGCCTTGGTCGGGCCATAGATCAAGGCCTTCGGCAGACCGCCGAAACCAGCCACCGAGGCGACGATGCCGATGCCGCCGCTGCCTTGTGCCAGCAAGCCGGGCAAGACCACATCGAGACAATTGAAAACGCCGCGCAGGTTCAGGTCGATCAGCAAATTGACCTTGGCCAGATCGAGATTGTCGACGCGCATTTCGTTGTAGCCACCAGCGACGATCAATATCAGATCGATGCCTTTCCAGGCCGCCAGCAACTGGTCGCGCGCAGCCAGCACGCTGGCGTGATCAGTGATGTCGAGCAGCGCCACCAGCGCATTGTCATGGCCGGCGGCAAGCTCTTCGAGTGGCTCGGCACGCCGCGCCGACAGCGCCACCCGCGCGCCCTTGGCCAGCAACTGGCGCGCCGTTTCGGCGCCGATGCCGGTGGAGGCGCCAATGACCCAGACGCGCTGGCCGGACCAGTCGCGGATAGCCTTGTTCATCATGGACGCTTCGTGAACGACAGCGTCACATCGCCGACGTGAAAGCCGTATTTGCTCATCGCCGCCCGGTTGAGCATGATGCGGTCATCCATCAGGTACATCCAGTCTTCCATCGTGACGTTGATGATCTTGCCGTCGACCGGCAACGCCAGCACGTATTTCCAGCGCAGCGCATTGCCGGAGACTACGCCCTGGGCAACACCGACCACATCGCCGGCGGTACCGGTATAAGTACCGGGGCCGGTCTTGGTCAAGGTCCAGATGCGTTTTTCCTTGGTGCCGTCGGAATAAGTGAAGCTCTCGTCGAGGGTGCCGACATCGCCTTTCCAGCTACCGACCATGACCACCGAAAAGCGCTTGATGACTTCGCCGGACCTGTCCTGGAACATGCCTTGCGCGTCCAGCGTGCCATTGAAATACTGCTGCAGATCGAGCGTCGGTTTCTGGTCGGCGTAGCGTGATGGCTCGACGGTGCCGCAACCGGCGATCAGGAAGGCGCAGCACAGTGCGAGCAGGGGTTTGAACATTTTCATGGGATTCCTTTCAGTTGTGAGCAATCAAATAGTGCGCAATGGAGCGCGCCACAGTAGCACTGCGGCTAATAGTTTGAGCAGGCACGGTACCACTGCATAGGCAATGCTGAGGGCCTGTCCGCCGGATTCACTTTGCAAACCGGGCACATACCCCAGCCATTCCAGCAGGGGCAACGAAATGCCGGCCGCCAGCGCCAGGTTCATTTTGGTGGCCCAGCTCCATGAGCCGAAATACACGCCTTCGCGCTTGCCGCTGTCGCCGGCCTGATGGATGACTGCGGCCAGCAAAGCCGGCGGCAGGGCCAGATCAGCGCCCAGCGTCAGGCCGGACAACACGCAGATGACGCCGAAAGCGGTAGCGTCGCCGGCGCCGAGGGCGTAAGCCCAGATGAAACCAGCCACCGCCAGCAGCATCGACAACATCCATGCACGTGCCTCGCCAAGGCGTTTGGCCAGAGCCACCCAGAGCGGCATCGACGCGGCGGCAGCCACAAAATACAGCACCAGAAACAAACCGGCCTGCTGGCCCAGGCGCAAGCGGTCGCTGGCAAAAAACAGGAATAGCGTAGCCGGGATGGCCGCCGCAATCCCGTTGACGACAAACACTGCGAACAACCAGCGAAACAGCTTGCTGCGAAACGGTATCAGTAACTCCGACCAGCCACCATGACTGCGCAGTATGCGTGGCGGTAGCGGAGCGCTGCGTGCCAGTAGCAGCACCGAGCCGGCCAGTACCGCGAGGAAGGTGGCAGTGAGCCACCATGACGGACCCAGCGCGGGCAAGGCGGCGGCGATGATGACACCGATTAGCCCGCAGCCTTCGCGCGTGGCGGTCAGGCGCGAGCGCTCGGTCGGCGCTTGCGTCAGCGCCGCGCCCCAACTCTGGTGGCTGATCGTGGCCAGACTGAATCCGACATAGACCACCAGCAGCGCGACCATGAACCACGTCAGCGGAAGGCCGGTTGCCAGCGCCGGCGGATGAAACAGCGCGACGAACCCGACCGCCAGCATCGGCAAGGACAGCAACACAAAATGCCGGTAACTATCGGCCCGGCGCGCACCATCAATCCACAAACCGAGCGCCGGATCGAGGAAGGCATCGAACAGGCGCGCCAGCAGCAGCGCCGTGCCGATCAGTGTCAGCGACAGGCCGAAGCGCTCGGCATACAACTGCGGCACGTACACATAGACCGGCAACGCGACCATCGCCAGCGGCATGCCGAACAGGCCGTAGGCGAACAGGCTGGTGCGGTCAAGTCGAGCCATTAACGCGCTGCCGCATTCATCAGCAAGTCTTTGCGCAAGCCGTCGGCGCTGGTTTTCGGATCCAGCCAGATGGCAAAAAAGGCCCGTGCAAAAGCCGGATCGGCGATCTCGCCAAGCGGTTTGCCATCGAGATAAAAGCGTGCGCCCAGTGCCGGCAGGTAGACCCCGGTGATGATGGTGCCGTCTTCGACGTCGGGAAACAGCGCCGTCATGCGAGTGAGCCAGTCGGCCTGTTGCGCGGGGGTGCCCAGACCGAGCTTGGCGATTTCTTCAGCGCTGGACCCGGCGATTTTTTTACCATCGAGCGAGCGCGAGTAGGTCAGTTCCAGCGCCAGTGGCGCATCGGCGGCGGTGCCATTGGCGCCTACCCATAACTTGGCCTGGTAGATCGACAGGCCGAACCAGCGAAACGTGCCTTGTCCGGACAATCGCGCGGCAGGCACGTCGGCCGCAAGATAGGCCGGTGCCGACCATGCCGGGAGTGTCATTGCCAGACTCAGCAACAGGCCGGAAAACAGCATTCCCAATCGGCGCGCGCTCATGGCTTTTCCAGTGTGAATTGCGCGACGTCGATGCTGCCGGCACGAAAACCGGCTTCGCAATACGCCAGATAAAATTCCCAGGTGCGCAGGAAACGGTCATCGAAACCTTGCGCCCGCACCTTCGGCAATTGTTCCTTGAATGCGCTGCGCCACTCGTCGAGCGTGCGGGCGTAATCGAGTCCGAACTTGAATTCATTAACCACCTGCAGGCCGTATTGTTCGGCGTATTGCTTGAAGACTTTCGGCGACGGCAGCATGCCGCCCGGGAAAATGTATTGCTGGATGAAATCGGTCCCTTTGCGGTAGCGTTCGAACAGCGCGTCGTCGATGACGATGGTCTGGATGCAGGCCCGTCCGCCGGATTTCAGATTGCGTGCAATGCATTCGAAGTAGCTTGGCCAGTAACTCTCGCCGACCGCTTCGAACATCTCGATCGAGGCGATGCCGTCGAACTGGCCGCTGGTGTCGCGGTAGTCCTGCAACAGCAATTCGACCTGATCGACCACGCCGGCATCGGTGAGACGCTGGCGGGCAAAGTTCAGCTGTTCGGTTGATAGCGTCAGACCGGTCACATGGGCGCCGGCATCGCGCGCGGCGATCTCGGCAAAGCCGCCCCAGCCGCAGCCGATTTCCAGGATGCGGGCGTCTTTGCCGACGTCCAGTTCGCTGAGAATGCGGCGGTATTTGGCATGCTGACCGTCTTGCAAATTATCGATGTGGCCGTTCGAAAACAGCGCGCTCGAATAGGTCATCGATGGATCCAGCCAGAGCTGGTAAAAATTGTTGCCGATGTCGTAGTGGGCATGGATATTCTTGCGGCTGCCCGAGCGCGAATTGCGGTTAAACAGGTGCTTAATGCGATACAGCAGGCTGCCCCACCAGGTGCCATAAATCACCGACTCGACGGCATGCCGGTTGCGTGTGAACAGCTCGACCAAGGCCGGCAGGTTGTCGGTAGTCCAGTGACCATCGATGAAGGTTTCAGCAAAGCCGATATCACCGGATTTCAGCGCGGCGCTGCAGACTTCCCAGTTGTTGAGCCTCATTGTCACCGGCGGTGAGCTATCGCCGAAGCGGGCGCTCTGGCCGTCCGGGAATTCCATCACGATCGCGCCCTGATCGATCTTGCGCAGCAGTTGCAGCACGAACTGTACTTGCGACGGGAAGCCCTCGGTGGACAGGTGCTCGCTGTGCACGGGAAGTTTGGCGGTAGTGGTGGTCATCGGCTCAGCTCTTTGGTCGGTGGTGCGGGTTTGCTATAAAACGGAACGCGTTTGAAAAACAGCTTCAGCGCTTGCCAGTGGATGCGTACGATCACGCCGAACGTCATCAGCGGGTAAGTAAAAAAGCCGCGCAGTACGCTGCGGTTACTCAATACGGTGGCAGTACCCGCGACACTGGTCAGCAGCAGCGGACCGCTGGCATCGTCATGGTCGATGCGGGCAATCGTGTGCTCGTCTTTGTGCAGGAAGCGAAAGCGATAGGTGCCCGAGGTCGCACAAAACGGCGAAACATGGAACACCTTGCGCGCGGTCATTTCTTCACCAAGGGTCATCTCCGTGCCGCTGTCGAGCAGGTAGCAATGTTTCTCGCCAAAGGTGTTGCTGACCTCGCAGAGAATCGCGCGCAGCGCACCATCGGGACGGTGGCAAAACCAGAACGAGACCGGATTGAAGACATAGCCGAGCACGCGCGGAAAAGTCTGCAGCCAGATTTCGCCGCTGGCATCGGTGATGCCTTCGCTGTGCAGCAAGTTGTCTATCCAGGGCAGTAAGGCTTGCTGGCCATCGCCATGGTCGCGGTCGCGAAATGACAGCAGGTTGAAACGGTTGCGCGAAAACAGGCTTGGGCCAAAGCCGTTGGCACCCAGCGTTCGCAGCGGCAAGCGCAGGAAATACACGCCATAGGTGAAGGCATTGGCAACCGGACGCAAGCGGCTGTGGGCCACTTTGCCAAAGCACAGTTGCGGAGCATTGGCCTGGTTCATCTCAGGCCGCCACGCGCAGTGCTTGCTGGCGCTCCAGCATAGCGATTGACTGGGCGACGGCCAGGCCGGACTTCAGGCCATCTTCATGAAAACCATAGCCGGTCCAGGCTCCGGCAAACCAGGTATTGCGCACGCCTTGCAGCGACGGCAAACGGCCTTGTGCGTGGATTGCTGCAGCATCGAACACCGGATGCGCATAGTCGTATTCGGCAATCACTTTGGCCGGATCCGGTTCGTCGATCGGATTGAGCGAAACAATCACCGGTGTTGTAAATGGCAGCGGCTGCAACTGGTTAATCAGGTAATGCACGCAGACTTTTGGCGTCTGGCTGTTCTGGCTCTGATAATTCCAGGCTGACCAGGTTTTACGGCTTTCCGGCAGGCAGGTGGCATCGGTATGCAGCACGGCACGGTTCGGCTCGTAGCGCACCGCCGACAGCACGGCGTGCTCGTCAGCGCTGGCGTCACCGAGCAGCGCCAGACTCTGGTCGCTGTGGCTGGCCAGGACGACGTGCTCGAACTGGTGTTCGCCATCGTCGGTGCGGAGGGTAATGCGGGTATCCGTGCCGTGTGGCGCGCGGAGGATTTCGCGTACCGGCGTGTGCAGCACGGGATTACCAATTTTTGCCAGCAGCTTGTCGACATACTGGCGCGCGCCGCCACGCACGGTTTGCCATTGCGGTCGACCATTGACTTGCAGCAGACCGTGGTTATGGCAAAAGCGCACGAAGGTCGAGAGCGGAAACGCCAGCATCTGTTCGGTCGGACAGGACCAGATACAGCCGGCCATCGGTAGCAGATACCAGGCGCGGAACTGTTCGGTGTAGTTGTTCTGCTCGAGGAACTTGCCGAGCGAAATGCCGGACGCGAGGTCATCGCCGGCCAGCGCCATCGCGGTCGTTTCGCGATTGAAGCGCAGGATGTCGCGCAGCATGCCGATGAAGCGCGGGCTGAACAGATTGCGGCGCTGGGCGAACACGGCGTCGAGATTGCCGCCGGCCCATTCGAGCGTGCGCTTGGCCAGTGGCAGCTTGACCGAGAACGACATGTCGGTGCCGACGGTCTCGACATCGAGCTCCTTGAACAGTGCTACCAGGTTCGGATAGGTTTTGTGATTGAACACCAGAAAGCCGGTATCGACACCGTAGGTATGGCCATCGAGCGTCACATCGACGGTATGCGTATGGCCGCCAAAATAATCATTGGCTTCGAACAGGGTGACATCATGGCCAGCTTCGGACAGGCGGTAAGCGCATGACAAGCCGGAAATGCCGGCACCTACAACTGCTATTTTCATGACTTCTCTCCTGCCCTGACGACGTTAATAAATTCAACAGCGAAATTTCAACAACCCATCACACTACTACGTGTCTGCGGTTCAAACGGATTCACTCCGGTTGGTTAATCGGTTAGCCGGGCTGGCTCAGCGCTTTTTCGATGGCGTTCACCAGGTTCGGGTTGCCCGGTTCGATTTCACTGGCAAAGCTGGTGATGACCTTGCCGCTGCGGTCGATCAGATATTTATGGAAATTCCATTGCGGGGTTTTGCCGGTCGCTTTGGCCAGCGTGGCATACAGCGGGTTGGCGTTCGGACCGGTGACTACGGCTTTCGAAAACATCGGGAATTTCACGCCATACGTGTTGAAGCAGAAGTCGGCGATTTCCTTGCTCGAGCCGGGCTCCTGCTTGCCAAAATCATTGGATGGAAAGCCGAGCACGACCAGCCCGCGTCCCTGATATTTGGCATAGAGTGCTTCGAGACCTTGGTATTGCGTGGTGAAGCCGCAGTAGCTGGCGGTATTGACGACCAGCGTTACCTTACCCGCGTATTGGCAAAGATTTTGCGGCGTTTCGTCCTGCAATCGCTTGAATTGCTGTTGCAATACGGCGGGACAGGTGCCCGGCGCAGCCGGCTGAGTTTGCGCCAGGGCGGCCGGCAACATGCCGGTGGTGGCGATGGCAAACAGCAAAAAGGCGATGATCCGTTGGCGCAAATTCATGATTGAAGACTCGCTGGTATTATTCTGGGCTTATCAGTTTAACTGATTTTTAACCCCTACTTCGCCGGTATGATATGGCGCTTGCCACCGCAGACCGGCAAGCTCTTTTTGTCGCCGGATGTGAAAGACACCCTTGATGATCAATGCACCTTTTTTTGTGGCAACGCCATGATGCGCCGGTTGGTTCTGGTATTGGGCGATCAGCTCTCGATGGACAACCCGGCGCTGGCAGATTTTGATCCGCAAGGCGATACGGTGGTGATGATCGAGGCCGCCAGCGAAGGCATGGCGGTGTGGTCGCACAAGGCGCGCATCACGCTGTTTCTGTCGGCGATGCGGCATTTTGTATTGGCGCTCGGCGAGCGCGGCTGGCCGTTCATTTACGTGAAACTCAACGACCCGCTGCCTGGCGACTATGCAGCCCGGCTCGCTGCGGTGCTGGCCGAACATCAGCCGCAGGCGCTGTACGTGGCAGATCCGGGCGAGTGGCGCATGCAGCAATTGCTGGAGCAGGTTTGTGCCACGGCGCAGACGCCGTTGCGCGTCATCGACGACACCCATTTCCTGTGCAGCCGCAGCGAATTTGCGACCTGGGCCAAAGGCAAAAAAGAATTACGCATGGAGTTTTTTTACCGCGTGATGCGCAAGAAGCACCGGGTTCTGATGGATGGCGAGCAGCCCGAGGGTGGCGAGTGGAATTACGATGCCGAGAACCGCAGCGCGTTTCCGAAACGTACCGGTCCCGGCGCGATTCCGCCACTGGCCCGTTTTGCGCCGGATGCGATTACCCGCGAAGTCATTGCGCTGGTCGAGGCCGAGTTCACGGATCATCCGGGCAGCACCGACCAGTTCATCTGGCCGGTCGATCGGGCCCAGGCTTTGCAGGCGCTCGACGCGTTCATCGCGACCCGGCTGGTTGGCTTCGGCACATATCAGGATGCGATGTGGACCGACACGCCGTTCGGCTGGCATGCGCTGCTGTCGACCAGTCTGAATCTGCATTTGTTGTCCCCTGCCGAAGTGATTGCCGCTGCTGAAGCGGCCTACCGAGCCGGGGCCGTGCCATTGGCCGGTGCTGAAGGCTTCATTCGTCAGGTACTCGGCTGGCGCGAATTTATTCGCGGGGTCTACTGGCTCGACATGCCGGGCATGAAACTGGCCAATCACTACGATCATCAACGCGCGCTGCCGCGCTTGTACTGGACCGGCGACACCGGTATGGCTTGCATGAAGGCGGCCATCGGTCAGACGCTGGAGCATGGTTATGCCCATCACATCCAGCGATTAATGGTGACCGGGAATTTTGCGTTACTCGCCGAGTTGTCGCCGCAGCAGGTCAGTGACTGGTATCTGGCAGTCTATGTCGATGCGGTTGAGTGGGCCGAGCTGCCGAACGTCGCGGGGATGGCGCTGCATGCGCTGGGCAACCGGTTCACCAGCAAGCCGTATATTTCGAGCGGTGCCTACATCAAGCGCCAGAGCAACTATTGCAGCGGTTGCCGGTATGATCCGGCGCAGCGCCTTGGCGAGCGTGCCTGTCCGTTCACGACGCTGTATTGGAATTTCATCGACAAGCATGAAGCGACACTGGTCGGCAATCCGCGCACAGCGCTGATGGCGAAAAACATCACGCGCCTGTCGAGTGAGGAGCGTGCCGGTATTCGTGTGCTGGCAGCCGACATGCTGGGGCGGATCGACACGTTGTGAGGTTAGGGCGACGATGAGTTTGGGTAGTTGAAAAGGACTTCTGGTACGGACTCCGCTGAACTTGCTGCAGACGTATTTATTGGTAAAATCAACCAGTTACTTTATTTTATTAAGGCACTTATGCTGTATCCAGAACTGTTTAAATCGCTCGAGCAAGTCCGCTGGAACATGGATACCGACGTTCCCTGGGATCAGTTCGACGCGTCGAAACTCACGGATGAGCAGGCTCAGACGATCCGTATGAATGCGATTACCGAGTGGTCGGCGCTTCCCGCTACTGAAATGTTTTTGCGTGACAATCGTGGCGACAGTGACTTTTCGGCTTTCATGTCGGTCTGGTTCTTCGAAGAGCAAAAGCATTCGCTGGTCCTGATGGAATACTTGCGCCGCTTCCGTCCCGAGTTTGTACCAACCGAAGCCGAGCTGGACAATGTCCGTTTCGAATTTGATCCGGCACCGGCACTTGAAACACTGATGATGCATTTCTGCGGCGAGATCCGGCTCAATCACTGGTACCGCTGTGCCTCCGACTGGCACTCCGAGCCGGTCATCAAGCAAATCTACAAAATGATCAGCCAGGATGAAGCACGCCACGGCGGTGCGTACCTGCGCTACATGAAAAAAGCATTGGGTGTTTCCGGTGACACAGCACGCGCCGCGTTCGCCAAGATTGGCGTACTGATGGCGTCGGCCCGACGCACTGAAAAGCCATTGCATCCGACTAACCTGCATGTGAATCAGTCGTTGTTTCCGAACGATACGGTGCAATCGCGCTTGCCGGACCCGGAGTGGCTGGAGCACTGGCTCGATGGTCAGATCAAGTTCGACGGCGAATGGGAAAAGAAAGTGGTCGACCGGATTCTGCATAACATGTCGCTGTTGTTCGAGCGCAGTTTTACGACCGTGCAAGAACTCAATCGCTACCGCAAGGAAGTGATTAACCGGATGGCGTTACCGGTTGCCGCTGCCTGACCAGCAGTTGACCTATGCGTGATTTAACAAGAGCCGCAAGAATTTTCTTGCGGCTTTTCTATTCCTGACAGGAGACTTGCCATGTCCGATTTCGAGCACAAGATTTGCCGTCGTACCGAGCTTGCCTCGCGCATTGCGCATCTTCCCCAGCCTGTCGTGATGACCAATGGCGTCTTCGATATCCTGCATCGCGGTCATGTTACCTACCTGGCGCAGGCCCGCGCACTCGGTGCTTCCCTGGTCGTAGCAGTTAATACCGATGCGTCGGTCAAGCGTCTCGGCAAGGGTGGCGACCGGCCGCTCAACCATTGCCCGGACCGGATGGCCGTGATTGCAGCGCTTGAGTCAGTGAGCCTGGTCGTGGCGTTCGATGAAGATACCGCGCTGGAAGTCGTGCGCGAAGCGCATCCGGGCATTTATGCCAAAGGCGGTGACTACGAGATGGAGTCGATACCGGAAGGCCAGGAAGTGCTGAGTTACGGCGGCAAGGCCATTGCCATCGACTTCAAGCACGACCGCTCGACTACCCAATTGTTGTCGAAGGTCAGGCAAGCCCCGGAAGCATCGTAGCGCTTAGTATGGCGTGGTGAGTGCATCGACTGTGATCTGCGTATCGACCACGCCGGCTTTGTCGAAAGTCAGGCGCAACGCAACCGGTTGGCCCTCAACCAGCGGTTGTTTCAGACCGGTCAGCATCACGTGATAGCCGCCACCGGGTGCCATCGTCAGCGTGCTGTTGGCCGCAATCGTGACCTCCGTCACTTCCCGCATCTTCATGACATTGCCCGTCATCGACATCGTATGCAGTTCTGCGGATGCCGCAACCGGTGTCGTGATGCGTAGCAGTTTGTCTGCGATAGCGCCGTTATTTTTGATAGTCAGGTAGACGGCGGCAGATGGTTGGCCCGGTGCCGAAGCACGTGCCATCACGCGGCTGATATCGATGGCCGGGGCGGCAGCAAAGGCGCTAGCGGCCAGGGCGGCTGCAGCGAAAAAAGTCAGGTTAGTCAGGCGCATCGGGATTCCTCGGGTAACAGGGTTGAAGTGGTTCGCATCATGCGCCACCAGCATAGCTGTTCTGGCGCCATGCTTCGTATACCACGACGGCAACCGTGTTCGACAGGTTCAGGCTGCGGTTGTCGGGGCGCATCGGCAGACGGATGCGCTGTTCCGGCGGAAAGGATGCGCGCAACGCCGGGTCGAGGCCTTTGGTTTCAGAGCCGAACACGAACACGTCGCCGGCGCGGAACTGGCTGCTGGCAAAAGGTGTTGATCCATGCGTGGTCAGTGCAAACATGCGCGCCGGATCCGGTTGCAGTGACGCCATAAAATGGGCCCAGTCGTGATGCACCTGCATCGTCGCGTAATCATGATAGTCGAGGCCGGCGCGGCGCATCTTGGCATCGTCGAGCGGAAAACCGAGCGGTTCGATCAGGTGCAACTGCGCGCCGGTGTTGGCACATAGCCGGATGATATTGCCGGTGTTGGGCGGGATTTCTGGTTCGACCAGTACGACATGAAACATGGAGTCCTTGAAATGAGAATTATCCCGGCAGCGTGCGGGCAAATACCAGGTTGGTGACCCGGCTCGCACCGCAACGTTTTAGTATCGATGCCAGTTCGTGCAGCGTCGCGCCGGTGGTCATGACGTCGTCAACCAGGCCGACGTGCCGTCCCGCCACGCTCGGCATGGACGCCGCCGGCACGACGAATGCAGCTCGCATGTTCTGCTGTCGCTGGCGCGCCGGCATCGCGGCTTGAGCCTGCGTGTCGCGTACTCTGACCAGCAGGCCTGGTAACAGCGGAAGTGTAAGCGAACGCGCCAGTGGTCGTGCAATTTCAAGCGCTTGATTGTAGCCGCGCTCGATCAGCCTCTGCGGTCCGAGTGGAACCGGCGCAAGCAGATCAGGCCAATTGCTGCGCTCCGGCAGGGCGGCGAGCATTGCCTCTTCGAGCAATCGGCCTAACAGTGCAGCCAGTGGCAGTGCAGTGCCGAATTTCAGGGCGAGCACCAATTGGTCGATCGGGGCCTGATAGTCGGCGACGACTATGGTCGCATCGAACGCGGGCGGATTGCGCAGGCAAGCGCCGCAGACCGGCGCCGCAATTACCGGCAGTGCGCAACGCTGGCAGCGGTGCGTCGTATCCTGAAAGAATTGCAATTTGCAAGGTTCGCACAGGATGCCCGGTGCGGTCAGTCCGCACAGTGCGCAGTCAGAAGGGAGCAGTGTTGATAGACTGGCCCGGCAAGACGCGAACCAATGTTTCAAGTGCCGTTTCATCGGAGCAAAAAAATAAGTGGGCGTGTAGACTCTGTTCCAAACAACTCCCTTATGGTCAGGCATCTTTCGTGACATCCGACTCTTCCGCAACCCAAAAAAACCAGAGTGCACCGATTGATCTCGAGCGCGTCCGCCAACTGTTCACGCGCCCGCAGCGTTTGACCGAGTCGGATTTTCTGCGCCGCGAAATTGCTGCGCGAATGCAGGAGCGACTGGCGCTCGTCAGGCTGACACCGCTGCACGTGCTCGATGCCGGTTGCGGCGAAGGTGCCGACTTGATGCCGCTGCAGAAGCGCTATCCCGCCGCGCAGGTGCTCGGGATCGATGCGGCAGCCGCGATGGTGCATAAAGCCCGCGCCACCCAGAGCGCCGCCTCGTCGGCGCTCAATAAATTGATGGCGCAATGGCTGCCGGTACGCCCAACCGGTGCGGCAATGTTGTGCGGAGATTTCGCGCGCTTGCCGGTCGGTCCGCAGTCGATCGATCTGATCTGGTCGAATCTTGCGCTGCACTGGCATCCGTCGCCTGACCAGGTTTTTGCAGAATGGCGACGGGTCTTGCGGGTCGATGGATTGCTGATGTTTTCGTGTTTCGGACCAGATACGTTCAAGCAGCTGCGCAGTGCCTTTGCTGCGGTCGATCCAAGTCCGCGCATCCTGCCCTTCGTGGACATGCATGACTTCGGTGACATGCTGGTCGAGGCCGGCTTCTCGACGCCGGTAATGGACATGGAGACCATTACTGTCACGTATCGTTCGATCGACAAACTGCTGGCTGAAGTGCGGGCGCTCGGCGGCAATCCGCTGGCCACGCGTGCGCGCGGTCTGACAGGGCGCACGCGCTGGCAGGAAATGAAAGATCAACTGGAACAACTGCGTGCGTCCGACGGCACGATTGCGCTGACTTTCGAAGTGATCTACGGACATGCTTTCCGTCCCGCACCTAAAACTACGTCACGCGGTGAATCCATCATACGGCTGGATTTTCCACCGCGAAAGTAAATAACGCAGGCAGGATGGCTGATCAAAAAGGTAAACCAGTTAGCTGGCAGGATGCGGGACGGGACGTGGCGGTAGCAGGTAATGCGCCGGTCTTGCGGGGCGGACGACGCGGTTATTCCGCTTGATACTAAGGCGAATTCCGACATATACTTCGTCGGTTTTTCGCCGTGGCTTTTGAGTGCAATCATAAATTCAGGGTCGGAACCATGGCGCAGCAACAGTGGATGCTCAAACGAAATTGCTCGATATCGCCGCGACAGCTGGCCCGGTTTTACGCCAGCCTATGTTTCGTGTCGCTGCTGCTGGCAACTATTTTTACATTAGGCGGAGCCTGGCTGGTACTGGTTTTCTCGATAGTAGAGTTGTCCGCAGTTGGTGCAGCCTTTTTGTATTACGCACGCCATGCTTGCGACCGGGAATGTATCTGGTTTGCAGATAACGAAATGATAGTTGAGCTGGTCGTCTCGGATAGCACACAGCAGCTCAGGTTTGACATCCGCACTATTCGTATCGATGCACCCGGCCTGCCGAGCGCGCTGATACGAATCAAGTCAGGTAGTTCCCAGATAGAAGTTGGGCGCTATTTGCCGTATTACAAGCGCCGTGAATTCGCTTCCGAATTAAGACAGTCGCTGACACGAATAAGTTGCAATGAATGGTGTCCTGCAGTCGAGACAGTTCACACCGCTCCGGTTGTGAACGCCCGCAAGACAGAATGATTAAATTGGGTTGTTGAGGAAAACATGAAACAAGTGAAGCGCCTTCAATCGATACTGTTTGCCGCCACCATGGCGGCGAGCAGCCTGGCAAGTGCAGCGGAAGTTCAGGATATTCCTGGCGGCCCGGCTGTCCGCCAGCTCAATCTCCACCCCGGTGTCACCAAGATCGCCGAACAAATCTACTCGCTGCACACCTTCATGCTGATCATTTGTCTGGTGATTTTTGTGGCTGTTTTTGGCGTGATGTTCTACTCCATCCTCAAACATCGCAAGTCGCTGGGTCACAAGTCAGCCACCTTCCATGAAAGTACTGCCGTCGAAATCGCCTGGACCGTCGTGCCGTTCCTGATCGTCATCGCGATGGCACTGCCGGCTACCCGCACTGTCGTGGCGATGAAAGACACCTCGAATGCCGACATTACGATCAAGGCCACGGGCATGCAGTGGAAATGGGGTTACGACTACCTCAAGGGCGAAGGCGAAGGCATTGCGTTCCTGTCTAACCTGTCCACACCACGCAGCCAGATCGGTGCGCCTGGCGTTGCACCGACTGAGCCGCGTGGCAATAATTACCTGCTTGAAGTCGACAACGAAATGGTCGTTCCAGTCGGTCGCAAAATCCGTATTATCACCACCGCCAATGACGTGATCCACGCCTGGGGCATGCCGATGCTGGGCGTCCAGCAGGACGCGATTCCCGGCTTCGTGCGCGATGCCTGGTTCAAGGCAGAGGAAGTGGGTACCTTCCGTGGTCAGTGCGACAAATTGTGTGGCGCCGAGCATGCATTCATGCCGATCGTCGTCAAGGCGGTATCCGATGAAGACTACAAAATCTGGGTTGACGGCAAGAAAAAAGAAATGGCATCACTAGCCGATGATCCAAGCAAGGTGTACACCGTTGATGAACTTACGCAGCGCGGTGAAAAAATTTACAGCACCAATTGCGTGGCCTGCCATCAGGCAACCGGTAAAGGCGTACCTGGCGCGTTTCCTGCACTTGACGGTTCATTGGTTGTCAATGGTCCGAAAGCCGGCCAGATCGATATTTTGTTGAATGGAAAAAATGCGATGCCGGCTTGGAAGGCAGTCCTTTCCGATACCGAAATCGCAGCAGTCATTACCTACACCCGTAACAGCTGGTCCAACAAAGCTGCCGAAAATATCGTCCAACCAGCCGAAGTTCTGGCTGCGCGCAAATAACTGATTCCAGGAGATTGAGATGAGCGCTACCACAATCGATCACGCACACGATCACGCCCATGGTGATGATCATGGTCATGACGACCACCCGCAAGGCTGGCGTCGCTGGCTGTACGCTACCAACCACAAAGATATCGGCAGTCTGTATCTGTGGTTCTCTTTCATCATGTTTTTGTCCGGCGGCGTCATGGCGCTGGTCATTCGTGCTGAACTATTTCAGCCGGGCCTGCAACTTGTGCGGCCTGAGTTTTTCAATCAGATGACCACGATGCACGGCCTGGTAATGGTGTTCGGTGCGATCATGCCGGCCTTCGTCGGGTTCGCAAACTGGATGATTCCACTGCAAATCGGTGCCGCCGATATGGCGTTCGCACGGATGAACAACTTCAGCTTCTGGTTGCTGCCGGTTGCGGCGCTGCTGTTGATGGGGTCGTTCTTTGTTCCGGGTGGTGCGGTTGCTGCCGGCTGGACGCTGTACGCGCCGCTGTCGACCCAGATGGGGCCTGGCATGGACATGGCGATTTTCGCGATCCACATCATGGGCGCCTCGTCGATCATGGGTTCGATCAACATCATCACCACGATTCTGAACATGCGCACTCCCGGCATGACGCTGATGAAGATGCCGATGTTTTGCTGGACCTGGCTGATCACCGCTTATCTGCTGATTGCCGTGATGCCAGTGCTGGCCGGTGCCATCACGATGACGCTGACCGACCGCCATTTCGGCACGTCGTTCTTTAACGCTGCCGGTGGTGGCGATCCGGTCATGTATCAGCACATTTTCTGGTTCTTCGGTCACCCTGAGGTGTACATCATGATTTTGCCGGCTTTCGGCATCATCTCGCAGATCATTCCTACGTTCGCCCGCAAGCAATTGTTCGGTTACTCGTCGATGGTCTATGCCACTGCCTCAATCGCGATTCTGTCGTTCATGGTGTGGGCGCATCACATGTTCACTTCCGGCATGCCGGTAACGGGTCAACTGTTCTTCATGTACGCCACGATGCTGATTGCGGTACCGACAGGCGTGAAAATTTTCAACTGGATTGCGACGATGTGGCGCGGTTCGATGTCGTTCGAAACACCGATGCTGTTCGCGATCGGCTTCATCTTCGTGTTCACTTTGGGCGGCTTCACCGGCCTGATTCTGGCGGTTACGCCGATTGACATTGCCGTGCATGACACGTATTACGTGGTAGCTCACTTCCACTATGTGCTGGTGGCTGGTTCGTTGTTTGCGCTGTTTGCCGGTTTTTACTACTGGGGTCCAAAGTGGACCGGCTACATGTACAAGGAATCGCGCGGCAAGTTCCATTTCTGGGCTTCGCTGATCACTTTCAACATCACGTTTTTCCCGATGCACTTCCTGGGTCTTGCCGGTATGCCGCGTCGCATCGCCGACTACCCGGCACAGTTCACCGATTTCAACATGCTGGCTTCGATAGGTGCAGCAGGTTTTGCGGCCTCGCAGTTGTACTTCCTGTTCATGGTGGTATTGCCATCGATCCGCGGCGGTGAAAAAGCCCTGGCCAAGCCATGGGATGGTGCAGAAGGTCTGGAATGGACAGTGCCAAGTCCGGCACCGTTCCATACATTTGAAGTCGCTCCGGTTTTCAAAGGCTGATGACAAGGCGGGTTTCGGCCCGCCTTTGAACGACATTTATGGCTACTCCCAATAAACCAAGTAATTTGCGCACAGCGCTAGTCCTTGCTTCGATCGCCGCGATGTTTTTCGCCGGTGTCGTGGTCAAGCACGTCTGGTTCGGTTGACGTGACTACGCCGGAACCAGTCGAGACGGAAGAAAGCTACACGCGCTACGCGAAAAAAATCAACGGCCTGATGATGGGCAAGTTGTTTGTGATTGCGGTGTTGATGTTCGGCTTCGGTTTCGGGCTGGTGCCGCTGTACCGAAAAATTTGTGACCTGACCGGCTCGAACGTGCTGAGTACGCAGGAGTCGAGTGCTTCTACGGCAGTGCGCAACAGTCAGATCGATACATCGCGCTACGTCACGGTCGAGTTTGATGCCAACGCCCAAGGCCCATGGCGTTTTCGCCCGACGGTCAATAGCGTACGGGTGCACCCGGGCGAGCTGACCAATGTGCTGTACGAAGTCGTCAACAAGCAAGGTCGTGAGATGCACGCGCAGGCGATTCCAAGTTACGCGCCGCAACTGGCGGCGAATTACTTCAAGAAAGTTGACTGTTTTTGTTTCAAGCAGCAAACGCTGGGCCCGCATGAAGCACGGCAAATGCCCGTCGTGTTTTATGTGGATCCGGATTTGCCTGCAAGCGTGACGACAATCACCTTGTCCTATACGTTTTTTGAGGTGGGGTTGCCGGGTCAGACGGCAAGCAATTAGGAAGGCGGTCAGTGCAATGCAGGACAAGAGTAAAGCAGCAAACAAAAAAATCTCATTTTTTGGCACGATGAAAGCCGTATTCTGGTCTTTTATCGGATTAGGGAAAGGCAAGCAATCCGTCAATGACGGCGAGAACTTCAATCCGGTTCACGTGGTTATTGCCGGTGTGCTTGGTGCGCTGATCCTGATCGCGGTATTGATCACCATCGTCAAAATAGTGCTGTCAAAAGTCGTAATTTAAATTTGGTTCAGGAGATGTGAATGAGTGCTCAACAAGCTGGCGCGTCAAGTTATTTCATACCGGGTCCTTCCGCATGGCCCGTGATGGCAGGTGCCGCATTGCTGGTGACCATGCTCGGAGCTTCCGGTTGGGTCAACAGTACTTGGTGGGGCATGCCGGTCAACATGATCGGGTTGCTTGGGGTACTGGTAGTGCTTTACAAGTGGTTTGGTGATTCGATTGCCGAATCCGAAGGCGGCAAATACAGCGCGCGTATCGATGTGTCATATCGCTGGAGCATGGCCTGGTTCATCTTTTCTGAAGTGATGTTTTTTGCCGGTTTTTTCGGTGCGCTGTTTTACGCACGTAGCATCACGATGCCATGGCTGTCCGATCTGGACCATAAAGTGCTGTGGCCGGATTTCGCGGGTCACTGGGGCAGCATCGGCCCTGCGGGGACCGTCGAGGCGTTCACGACCATGGGCCCGTTCCCTATCCCAACAATTAACACCGCATTGCTGCTGACCTCCGGTGTGACACTGACCTTGTCGCACCATGCGATCCGGCTCGGCCATCGCATGCAAACTGCCGCGTGGCTGTTTGCGACGATCATGCTTGGCGCTATCTTCATGGGTTTCCAGGTCTACGAATACATGCATGCGTACTCGGAACTGAACTTGAAGCTGACTTCCGGTATTTACGGATCGACCTTCTTCATGCTGACCGGTTTCCATGGTTTTCATGTGACGCTCGGAGCGATTATCCTGTCAGTAATTTTGTATCGCGTCCTCAAAGGGCACTTCACTGCGGACAATCATTTCGGGTTCGAAGGGGCGGCGTGGTACTGGCACTTTGTCGATGTGGTCTGGCTCGGCTTGTATGTCGTGGTGTACTGGCTGTAAGCCAACCGCCGGACCTTCCCGGCATTAAAAAAGCCGCACTTCGGTGCGGCTTTTTTACGGATGGTGTACGCCTGCAGGTATCAGTGAATTCCGGTAGGCTGTATCCATCCCAGTTTGTATGACACGAGTAGCAAGACGAACATGGTGATCGAGAAGCCGACCCGCATGGCAAGCGCATAAACTGTTCGATTAGTTTTTCCCTTGTCCTTCATCAGGAACACGAATGCCGAGGCCAGGCTGCCAATGATGAGGATGAAGCCAATGGCGATAAGAATTTTCATGGGATGCAATCGTGCCGCCCGGTACCCGCTTCCGACTGCGCAAAGACGCCTGCGAAGCACCGAACAAAGGCCTGTGTTTTAAAAAATTGATTGTAATGCGAATCCGATTCCACTTCCGCCTAATTCCCTTTATCGCTGCGACCTTGCTGGTGTTGCTCGGTATCGTTCTGGCCCAATGGCAAACCCGGCGCGCTGCTGAAAAGCAGCAAATCGAGACCCAGTTGACGGCCCGCGCGTCGGCGCCGGTGGTAGCTCTCGCAGCGTTGCCGATGGAGGCCGCTGCGCTTGAGTACCGTCGGGTTAGTGTGCGCGGTCAGTTCGTCAGTGACTGGCCGGTCTATCTCGACAACCGTCCGCAAGATGGTCGGCCCGGGTTCTATGTCGTGATGCCCTTCCGGATCGCCGGCAGCGCCACGCACGTGCTGGTCGAGCGTGGCTGGATCGGACTCAACAAGGCAAATCGGTCCACAATATTGCCTTACAGCACGCCGAGCGGCGAGCTGGAAATTAGCGGTACGGTGCGCCGGCATGCCGGCCGTGTCATGCAGTTGGGGAACGCGGCGGAACTCAAGCGCGGAGCGCTACTGCAGAATCTGGATGGTGAAGATTTTGCCAAGGCATCGGGTCTGGCCATACAACCGATCCTGATCGAACAAGCGACGACGCTCGACGTGGCTCAGGATGGGTTGATTCGTGACTGGCCGAAACCGTCAAATGGTATTGATATGCATCGCGGCTATGCATTCCAGTGGTACGCACTGGCTGTGATGGCTTTTCTCTTTTTTGTAGTGACAGGATTTAGACGTGAACCAGACTGACCAGACTCCTCACGCGGCCGTGCCGCCTACCAATCGCCAATCTTCAGGACGCTGGAAATTGTTTGCCATCATCGGGGTCTGTGCTTTCCCGTTGGTGGCTTCCTATTTCACGTATTACGTGATCAAACCTCAGGCACGGACCAACTACGGTGACTTCATCGATTACGTGACCCATCCGATTCCGGCTGACCTGAATACCACGACGCTGGATGGCACACCATTGGCCTTGAAAGCGCTTGAAGGAAAATGGATCATGCTGACGGTCGATGGCGGCGCTTGCGCTGAAGCCTGCAGCAAAAAACTCTATGACACCCGCCAATTGCGGGTGGCGCAGGGTCGTGAGCGTGACCGTATTGAACGCGTCTGGCTCATTACCGACAAGGTGCCACTGGAAACGCTGTTGATTCGTGAGTTTGACGGCACCGTCATGCTGCGAGCGCAAGCTGACGCGGTCGCCAAATGGCTGCCAGCTGAAACCGGTGCCACCGCCGCCGATCACATTTACCTGATCGATCCGCTGGGCCGGTTAATGATGCGCTTTCCGAAAGATAGCGATCCCAACTTGATCAAGAAAGATCTTGGCAAGTTACTTAAAGCTTCGAGCATAGGATAACGGACGATGCTGATCCAACTAGCCATCATGGGTGTTCTGGCAGCGCTGGTGCCGCTGTCAATTGTCTGGGTGTCGTCCGATGCCAATAAATTTCGCAAGCTGTCCTCGGTCACGCTGTTCCTGACTTTTGACCTGATCGTCTTTGGCGCCTACACCCGCCTGACTGATTCCGGCCTGGGCTGCCCGGACTGGCCCGGCTGTTATGGTCACGCCAATCCACTGCAAGCCCATGCCATGATCAGCGAGGCGGAAATCGCCATGCCATTTGGCCCGGTTACTGTTTTTAAGGCGTGGATCGAAATGACGCACCGGTACCTCGCAATGGGTGTCGGCGTTTTGATCGTGTCTTTGATGGTTATCGCCTGGATACGCTGGCTTAAATCAGCACGTAGCGACCAACGGTTTGCACCGGCCATGCCGACGCTGCTGTTTCTGTTCGTTTGTATGCAGGGTGCGTTCGGTGCATTTACGGTGACGATGAAGCTGCAACCGATCATCGTCACAGGACACCTGCTGCTTGGACTCGGATTGTTATCGATGTTGACTTGGCTCAATGCCCGCCAGCGTGCCCACCCTCCGGTCGCCATACAGGCGCTTAGCCTGCGTGTGCCGGTGCTGATCGCCTCAGCGCTGTTGCTGGTGCAACTGGCGCTCGGTGGCTGGGTCAGTACCAACTACGCCGCGCTAGCGTGTACTGACTTTCCGTTGTGTCACGGGCTCTGGTGGCCTCAAATGGATTTCGAAAATGGCTTTGCGTTGTGGCGCAAGCTGGGCATGACGGTCGATGGGGAGTACCTGCCGTTTCCGGCACTGACAGCGATTCATTATGTCCATCGCAGCTTTGCCTTCGTAGTATTCGCGGTACTTGGCTGGGTTGCCTGGCGTGCGACACGGATTGACGGGCTGAAGACGATGGGGCTGGCAGTTCTGGCAGCGCTGGCATTGCAATTGTGTACCGGGCTGGCGACCGTCTATTTCAACTGGCCTCTGGCGATTGCGGTCATGCACAATGCGGGCGCTGCATTATTGGTGCTGTTAGTGACCATGCTAAACTACAAGATCCGGCTGGCGCGTCAAGTTGCGCCTGTTTTCCCCACCCGCACGCCGCCAGCGTCCTGACTAATTCCCAAGACTCTCCCTGAATGACCACGCTGACTTCTTCTACGCCAAATCGCTTTGCCCAGTATTGGGCGCTGACCAAACCACGGGTGACGCAACTGGCGGTATTCTGTGCCGTTATCGGCATGTTTCTCGCTACTCCGGACCTGCCCGACTGGCGTATCGCTTTGCCCGCGACGATTGGTATCTGGTTGCTGGCAGGAGCGGCCTTTGCGGTCAATTGTCTGGTTGAGCGGGAGATCGATGCACGCATGGCGCGCACGGCACGGCGGCCAATGGCGCGTGGTGACATCACGGTACCGCAAACGCTGGTTTTTTCAGGCTTGATCGGCGGTGCCGGTACCGGGATCCTGTATTTCTTCGTCAATCCATTGACCATGTGGCTGACCTTCGCTACCTTCGTCGGCTACGCGATTATTTACACCATCATCCTGAAGCCGGCGACACCGCAGAACATCGTCATCGGTGGGTTGGCCGGAGCCATGCCACCAGCCCTTGGTTGGGCCGCGATCGCCAACGATGTACCGATGCAGGCTTGGATTCTAGTGCTGATTATCTTCATCTGGACACCGCCGCATTTCTGGTCACTGGCGTTGTACCGGCGTGATGACTATGCCAAGTCCGGATTGCCGATGCTGCCGATTACGCACGGTATGGTGTTTACGCAGTTTCATATCTGGTTGTACACAATTGCATTGGTCGCAACCACCTTCCTGCCGTATGCGGTAAACATGAGTGGTTTGATTTATCTCGTCAGTGTGATTTTGCTGGACATTGTTTTTCTGTGGCACGCTTGGCAGGTCTACAAACACTATACCGACCAGGTTTCCCGCAAGATGTTTGCCTACTCGATCCTGTACCTGGCACTGCTGTTTGCTGCGTTACTGATCGATCATTATTATAAGATTTGAACCCTATGCGCCTGATTCCGAGTCTTCTGCTGGTACTACTCTCCCTGACAGCCCTCGCCGGATGCGAACAAAAGCAGTCCAGCGTCGGGGATATGAAGTTTTCACCGGTCAATAGTCAGTTCAAGAATACCGATGTAACAGGACTGCCCTACGCCAAGGATTTTGCCTTGACCGACCACAATGACAAGGCCCGCACGCTGACTGATTTTAAGGGCAAGGCCGTATTGATATTCTTTGGCTATACGCAGTGTCCCGACGTTTGTCCGACCACGATGGCTGAAATGGCCACCGTAATGAAAGAACTGGGTCCACAAGCTGACAAGGTTCAGGTGTTATTCGTGACGCTCGATCCGGAACGTGACACGCAGGAACTGCTGTCGAAGTATGTGCCGGCTTTTGACACACGTTTTCTTGGTTTGTATGGAGACATGGCCGCTACCGCAGCCGTGGCCAAGGAATTCAAGATTTTTTACCAAAAAGTAGACGGAAAATCCGAGGGTAGTTATACCATCGACCATACGGCGGGCAGCTACGTGTTTGATCCGCAGGGCCGGGTGCGGTTGTTTGTCAAACATGGTCAGGGTGCAGCACCGATTGCGCATGATCTCAAGCTTCTGCTGGACCAATCCTAAAAAAAGGGCGCTTCGAAAAGCGCCCTTTTTACTGTTACAGTGCGCTTTACGCGAAAGCGGCCAGCGAACCTTTCATCTTCTTCAATGCAACGGCTTCGATCTGGCGTATCCGTTCGGCCGACACGCCGAACTCTTTGGCCAACTCATGCAGCGTTGCACCTGAACCATCATCGTTGGCAAGCCATCGTGCTTCGACAATGCGACGCGAACGTTCATCAAGCTTGTTCAGTGCTTGCGACAGACCATCACTTTGCAGGCGGTCATATTGCTGCGCTTCCAGCACGTTGGTTGGCTCGTTACGGTCCGAAGACAGGTAGGCAATCGGTGCGAACTTATCATCCTCGTCATCCGTCGGCGCTTCCAGCGCGATATCCCGGCCTGACAAGCGGGTTTCCATCTCGATGACTTCTTCGCGCTTGACGTTGAGCGTTTGTGCCAGTGCTTCGACTTGCGCCGGTGTCATGGAATCAAGCCCCGTCTTGTGACTACGCAAATTAAAAAATAGTTTGCGCTGCGCCTTCGTCGTGGCGACTTTGACCAGGCGCCAGTTCTTCAGAATGTACTCATGCATTTCCGCCTTGATCCAATGCATTGCGTAGGACACCAGTCGTACGCCTTGATCCGGATCAAATCTTTTGACGGCTTTCATCAAGCCGATGTTGCCTTCCTGGATAAGGTCAGCATGTGGCAAGCCGTAACCGAGATAGCCACGCGCAATCGATACGACCAGACGCAAATGCGATAGCACCATACCTTGTGCGGCACCTAGATCGTTTTGATCCCGCAGGCGCCGTGCCAGCGACATTTCTTCTTCGTGCGTAAGCATTGGCAAGCGGTTGACCGCTGAGATATAGGAGTCAATATTGCCAAGGGTGCCAGTAAAACCGAGGGCCAGAGCGTTGCCTGGCGTTACCAATGCGGTTTCGGGTGTTGTTGTTTTCATTATTTCTCCTTGCTTCCTTAAAAGGAAAAGACCAGTTATCGAGACCAACCGGTCACTAACAGCGAACATCTTAGCACTCTGGCCGGATGAGTGCTAATGACGATAGCGGAAGTTCCGGATAGTGTCAGGCTATGGAGTGACGTCGGGCAGTGCCATTTGTTGTGCGGTGGTTTGAGCGGTATGCCGCGTCGAAGTTGCAGGAATATTGTTGTCGAAATGTTGTCAATGTGTGTCAGACGACGACAGGTGTCGCGAAACTGACAGAATAGCGCCAGCGATACCGAGCAAGGCGCCCAATCCTAATAGCAGCAACGTGGCTAGCGGACCCAGCGACACCAGCATGAATTCGGACGCATAAAGCCGGGCAAATTCGGCGACTGCCGTATTGATCGGTCGCAGAACCAATGCTACTGAAGCCATCGCCAAGCCCGCAGCACAGAAGCCCAGCAAGGCGCCGGTGTAGTAAAACGGACGATAAATGAAAGAGTCGGTAGCGCCAACCAGTTGCGATACAGAAATCTCTTCGCGTTGGGTCAGCACCTGTAGACGAATCGTATTAAATACGACAGTCACGACGACGATGCCTAGCGTGCTTGCCAGAATCACTAGTACGACGCTGAGTAAGTGGATCAGTGCCGATAGGCGCTTGATCCACGCCGAGTCCACCTGTACGTGTTCCACGCCCGCCAGTTTCTGCAGGCCGGCAGCAAGGGTGTCGATAGCACTGGCATCTGCTGCATTATCAAAACCGGGCAACTTGATCAGATAACCGTCCGGTAACGGGTTGGTGCCAAGAATGTCAACCGCCTCCGCTAGGCCGGATTGTTGTTTGAGCATGTCGAGTGCTTTTTCACGTGGCAGGAATTCGACTTTGCCGGGGTGCTTGTTCGCTTCCAGAACGCGGCGAATATCTTTGCCGAGAGCTAGTGCATCAGCGCGGGTCACTCCCATGTCAATGAAGACACTGATTTCCGGTTCGACGATCAATTGCTCTGACAGGGGTCGCAGATTTTCCAGTACGGTCAAGCCAGTGAGTGGCAGGGCGAAGGCAATGGCAATTACCACGGTATTGATCAGGAAGCTCGCCGGCGCGCCCAGCGCGTTACGGAACGCTTGCCGTAATGCATAGCCGTGCTGCCTCAGCCAGATATTCATGCGGTGGTCCTTGCCGGCCAGCTGTCTACCAGTTGGCCTTGTTTCAGATAAATGACGCGCGCTGCGGCGCCAAGAATTTGTTCGTCGTGCGATGAAATGACGCATGTCACACCCGCCCCATGAAATGATTTCAGCGCGTCGAGTACCTGGTTGGCGCTGTCGCGGTCGAGGTTTGCAGTGGGTTCGTCCGCCAGAATGATCTGGGGCCGGTTGACGATGGCGCGGGCAATGGTTACGCGTTGCTGCTCACCGCCTGACAGCGACAGCGGCGCTACCAGTGCCTTGTCAAGCAAACCAACCCGCTCCAGCGCGGCGCTGGCACGCCGTGCTGCATCGGCACGATTAGCGCCGCAAACCAGTAGCGGCAGCATGACATTGGCCAGCACGGTGCGGTCGGGTAACAGGCGTTGCTGCTGCAGGATCAGGCCCAGATTGCGTCGTAGGTAGGGTAGGCCGGAGCGGTTGAGTTTTCCGATGTCCTGTCCGTGCACGCTGACCTTGCCACTGCTAGGCCGTTCGATGGCGGCAATTAATTTTAGTAGCGTTGATTTGCCGGCACCGGATGGACCGGCGAGAAAGACCATCTCGCCGTCGGCGATGTCGAGCGTGATGCCGGTCAGCGCGACAGCATCACCGGGGTAGCGTTTGGAGACCTGTTGAAATTCGATCATGGGTGCAGGTAGGTTGGCCTCAGTCAGTTGCTTCGCCCAGCAGGGCGGTGACGAATTCATCGGCGTTGAACGGTTGCAAATCTTCTATTTGCTCGCCGACACCAATAAAATACACCGGTATCGGTCGGGTCCGGGCGATTGCTGCCAGGACGCCACCTTTGGCGGTGCCATCGAGTTTGGTGACGACCAGGCCGGTCAGGCCGAGCGCGTCATCGAAAGCCTTGACTTGCATTAGCGCGTTCTGGCCGGTATTGCCATCGATAACCAGCAAAATTTCATGTGGCGCATCCGGCATGGCTTTGGCAATGACACGTTTGATTTTTTTGAGCTCTTCCATCAGGTGCAACTGGGTGGGCAGTCGACCAGCGGTATCGATCATCACCACATTGGTCTTTTTCGCCAGCGCCGAGTGCACCGCATCAAAAGCTACTGCAGCCGGATCACCAGACTCCTGGGCGATCACTGCGACATTGTTGCGCTCGCCCCAGATTGTCAGTTGTTCGCGTGCCGCCGCGCGGAACGTGTCGCCGGCGGCCAGCAACACGGATTGCTTGTTGGCTTGCAGGTGCTTTGCGAGTTTGCCGATGGTGGTTGTTTTACCGGCGCCATTGACGCCGGTAATCATCATCACCATGGGTTGATGTTGACCCAATTCCAGTGGTTTTTGTAACGGACTAAGCAAGCCGATCAGCAGTTTGCGTAGTGCCGACTTGACTTGCGTGGCTTCGGTTAATTTTTCGTCCTTGACCCGGCGCTTCAGTTCCGACAGGAGGAAATGTGTTGCATCGACCCCTGCATCGGCCATCAGCAGGGCGGCTTCGAGTTCCTCGTACAAGTCGTCATCAATGCGCGCACCGACAAACAGGGTAGTAAGATTCGCTGAGGTTTTTGACAAGCCTGATTTCAGCCGTGCCAGCCAGGAGCGCTTGAGTTCGGCTGGCGGTGGCGGTGGCGCGGGTGTTTCTTCCGGCGTGGATGGGGCACCGACATCTGTAACGGGAACACTATCTGTCAAGGCTGCCGGAACGGGCGCGAGCTCAGGTTCGGTCTTTGGTTTTTTTTTGAAGAAGCTGAACATCGGAATGTAGTTGGAGGCTTCGCAGAACGGCTGCGCACGGAAAGCTGATTCAGCTAGCATTCTAGCAGAGCGCAGCACCGCTAATTCTCTGCAGTTACCGCGGCATCGACGAATTTGTGCAGTTAAATTGGCTATACTCCGGTCCCACCCGCGACCGTCGTGCCGGAATCCGGCCGACGGGATGACTATTTACTCTCTGCTCATGATCATGCCCAAACATCCTAGCCAGAAATCTGCTCCCAAGCCGCGTCCGCGTCCAGCCCTGACCCATCAGATCCGCATTATTGGTGGTGACTGGAAACGTACCCCGCTGCCGGTAGTGGAGGCGGCCGGCTTGCGCCCGACGCCCGACCGGGTGCGCGAAACGGTGTTCAATTGGCTCACCCACCTGCTGGACGGCCAATGGTCCGGCGTCACCTGTCTCGACCTGTTTGCCGGCACCGGCGCATTGGGGCTGGAAGCGGCCAGTCGTGGCGCTGCGCGGGTGATGCTGGTCGAAGAAAGCCAGGCCGTGGTGCGCCAGCTCGAAGCGACACGTGACAAGTTGAACGCCAGCCAGGTCAGTATCTTGCGCGGTGATGCCCGCACCGTGGCGCAAGCACTGCAGAGACGTTTGGCCGGCCCCGCGGACCGTTATCATCTGATTTTCCTGGATCCGCCGTTTCATGCCGATTTGCTGCCGGTAATGTTGCCGCTGTGCGCCGACTTGCTGGCTGCCGGCGGCTATGTTTACGTTGAAACCGAAAAGCTAATTGACGGCACAATATTGCCGGAATGGTTACGCGGTTGGCAAGTCGTGCGAGCGGATCAGGCGGGAATGGTGTTCTTCCATTTGTTGCAATGCCAGAATTTGCACGTAATTGAGGCATAATGCGGATTCCAAATTAGTGACACTCCAGGGAGCAACGATGGTCACCGCAATTTATCCAGGTACGTTTGATCCACTCACGCGCGGGCATGAAGACCTGGTGCGGCGTGCGTCCGGCCTATTCGGCAAGCTTATTGTCGGAGTCGCCGATAGCAAGAACAAGAAGCCGTTCTTTGATCTTGAAGAGCGACTGACGATTGCCAACGAAGTTCTCGGGCATTATCCGAATGTGGTGGTCGAGAGTTTTTCGGGCCTCCTCAAGGACTTTGTGCGTCGACATGATGCCCGGGTTATTGTGCGTGGCCTGCGCGCGGTATCGGACTTCGAATATGAGTTTCAGATGGCCGGGATGAATCGTTATCTGTTGCCGGAAGTCGAAACGCTTTTCCTGACGCCATCCGACCAGTACCAATTCATTTCCGGCACCATCGTGCGCGAAATCGCTCTACTTGGCGGCGATGTGTCAAAGTTCGTTTTTCCTTCAGTCGAAAAATGGCTCAAGGAAAAAATTGCTGCCGGTCAGGAATAACCCGAAGCCATGGCACTGTTGATCACCGACGAATGTATCAATTGCGACGTATGTGAGCCGGAGTGCCCCAATGACGCCATTTTCCTTGGCCCGGTGATCTATCAAATCGATCCGAGTAAATGTACCGAATGCGTCGGGCATTTCAATGAGCCGCAATGTCAACAGGTGTGTCCGGTGAGTTGCATTCCGTTTGATCCGGCCTGGCGCGAGAGCAAGGACGAGCTACTGCTCAAGTTCGATCGTCTGCAGAGCAAAAAAAACACAGGATAGGCAGGCGCGTTACGGTGCGCCCACTACCCGGTTGCGGCCACTTTCCTTGGCGCGATACAGTGCCTCATCGGCCCGGGCCACTAGTTGCTGCGCAGTTTTTTCGATCTCATGAGCGCGATCCGCGCCACTCAATTCCGCCACTCCTATCGATACGGTTACCGTCAGCATATTGCCATCTGACAACATGACCGGTTGGCCGGAGATGCTCGCGCGTATGCGTTCAGCCACGACCAGCGCATGTGACAGGCCGGCATCGATCAGCAAGACGACGAATTCCTCACCACCAAACCGTCCCAGCGCGTCGCTCAGCCTTAATTCTGCCTTGATCAGCAAGGCAATCTGTTGCAGTACTTCATCGCCGCCCTGATGACCCGCACTGTCATTGATTTTCTTGAAGTGATCGATGTCGATGTACATGCATGACAGAGGGCATTCCTGACGCCGGGTGCGGCCGATCTCTTCCTGCAAACGCCGCTCCAGATAGCGACGGTTATTCACGCCAGTCAGGGAGTCGGTCAGACCGATACGTTTGAGGCGCTCATTGTTAATGACGTTTTCAAGGCAGATCGCAATGATGCAGCCGAGGTGCTCAATGAAGTCGCTCGCCATGCCGGTGGCGAAACGTCCAGCATGCAAGCTGCCAAGACTGAGGCAGCCGATCAGGCGCCCTTGACGCAGCAGAGGCACCACCGCAAGGCTGGCTGGCGTGAGGACTTGTTTCGGGAAAATTACGCCATGTCGCGCTGAACTGAAATGACCTAATACCGGATGCGACATTTTTGCCAGCGTCAGCCCGAGTTCGGCTTCGCGGTCGATGAATAACAGGTTCGGGAATTCCGCCGGGTCAAATGCCAGATCGGCCATGATGCGGCGGATATCGTATTCGGTATCGATCAGGCACAAGGTTACAACATCAAGTTGAGAGGATTCGGAAAGCGTGTCGAAGATACTTTCGATGAGTTCGCGCAAACTGTTGGCGGCGATGAACTTCAGGTCGAAAGCCTGGTGGCGACGCATGATTTGCTGATTGCGCTGGGCCTGTTCCAGAAGCAACACCAGGCGGTCACGCAATTGGTTATTTTCAGTGACCAGCTTGTTCGTCATTCGGGCAGTTTCCGATCATGCTTAAAAGAGAGTGTTCGGCCATTAGTGCCTTTATGTTATCAGGCAATGGCTACCATCTTGCATTCAACCAATAATGATTCTCCTCCGTATCTGAAGGTATTCGTGGCGGTGTGGCAATACGCTCGTATTCTGTCGTCACTGGACGGCTCATCAAGAGGAGTGTTGCGGATGAAAATCGACATGGGATGCCGCCATCAAAAGGGGCCCTGTCTAGTGTTGAGTGTCGGAGTGAGGTGCCTGTAGTGCATCAGATACCGGATTCGGATGCTGTTAGCAGCCTCTCAGCGAAAGTGGTGAAGTGCCGTCAACAGATCGAGCCGGCCACATTACTGGCAGAAGAACTACGCGGGAACCTGCGAGCAAAAAAATCCCGCGCAGCGGCGGGATTTGTTGGTGTCAATGCAGGGCGATACCTAGACGTTAAACAGGAAATTCAGTACGTCGCCGTCCTTGACGACGTACTCCTTGCCTTCGGCGCGCATCTTGCCGGCATCTTTGGCGCCCGCTTCGCCCTTGAACGTGATGAAGTCGTCATAGGCAATTGTCTGCGCACGAATGAAGCCGCGCTCGAAGTCGGTATGAATTACCCCGGCGGCCTGAGGCGCGGTGTCGCCGACGTGGATGGTCCAGGCGCGGACTTCCTTGACGCCGGCGGTAAAGTAGGTCTGCAGTCCGAGCAAGGTGTAGGCAGAGCGGATCAGGCGATCCAGACCCGGCTCGGTCATGCCCATGTCGGCCAGAAACTCGACCTTGTCGGCGTCTTCGAGATCCGAGATTTCAGATTCGATTGCCGCGCAAATTGCCACCACTGGCGCATTCTGCTTTTTCGCATATTCGGTCAGCTGGTCCAGCAAAGGATTATTCGTAAAGCCGGTGTCCGATACATTGCCAACATACATCGCCGGTTTTGCCGTAATCAGGCACAGCGGCTTGATCAGCGCCATTTCTTCGGCATCGAGTCCCATTGCCCGCACGGGCAGTGCTAAGTCAAGTTGCGGCATGATGCGTTCGAGGATAGTCACCAGCTTGGCGGCATCCTTGTCGCCGGAGCGGGCTTTCTTGCTTTCGCGATGAATCGCTTTTTCTACTGCCGCCATGTCGGCCAGCGCCAGCTCGGTCTGGATGACTTCGATGTCATCGAGCGGATTGATGCGTCCGGCTACGTGGATGACATTGTCGTCTTCAAAGCAGCGCACTACATTGACGATTGCGTCGGTTTCGCGGATGTGCGCCAAGAACTGGTTACCCAGACCTTCGCCTTTGGAGGCGCCTGCAACCAGACCGGCGATGTCAACGAATTCAACTGTCGTGGGAACGGCGCGCTGCGGCTTGACGATTTCTGACAAGGCGTCCATGCGTGGATCAGGTACTTCGACCATGCCGACGTTGGGTTCGATTGTGCAGAACGGATAATTCTCAGCCGGGATGCCGGCCTTGGTCAGCGCATTGAAGAGGGTGGATTTGCCGACGTTCGGGAGGCCGACGATGCCGCATTTGAGGCTCATGATGTGTGCTTTGCTGGAAAGAAAATTTAAGGCGCTATTTTACCGTAGCGGCGGGGCTGCGCCGTGCAAATGCGCAGGTCGGCGAGATCTGAGCGACTCACGGGGAAGGCTGATCATTGTGTCGATCGTCACTTTGCCGTGTGCAAGAGCATCGTGGCCGCATCGAACTTGCCATCGCACAGCATCGGAATAATGTCGAGGCTCCTCGCAATTGCCTCATCGAGCAGTGGCTGTTCTTCTTTGCGCGGGCGGTGCAGTACGTAATCGGCCACAGGCTGCTGGGAGCCCTGTGTGCGCGGATGGCCGATGCCAAGTCGCAGGCGCCAGTAATCTTGCGATCCGAGTGCTGCAGTGATGTCCTTCAGGCCGTTATGACCGCCGGACGAGCCGCCTTTTTTCAAGCGCGCTGCACCTGGCAGCAAGTCAAGTTCGTCATGTACTACCAGCACTTCATCGACGGCAATTTTGTAAAATCTGGCGATTGCACCGACCGACTGACCTGAGCGGTTCATGAATGTCTGCGGTTCGAGCAACCAGACTTCCTGGTTATTGATGTTTGCTTTGGCGGCGAACGCATTGAAGCGGGTTTCACGTGTCAGATTACAGCGGGCGATACCGTTGGCAAGGTTATCGACCAGCCAGAAGCCGGCGTTATGACGGGTTTGTTCGTATTCCGGTCCGGGGTTGCCCAGACCGACAATCAGTCGTATGGCCATGATGGA
This sequence comes from Bradyrhizobium sp., assembly GCA_047621665.1. Taxonomy (GTDB): domain Bacteria; phylum Pseudomonadota; class Gammaproteobacteria; order Burkholderiales; family Burkholderiaceae_D; genus Actimicrobium. The sequence continues at coordinate 44,124 of JBLHMB010000024.1, forward strand.
ATTGACTATTCAAAAATCGATTATCGCGGATTCCGCATGAAAAAAGCCCGTCTCGAAGGACGGGCTTTTCTTTGGTCCGGCAGCAAGCCGGGCCGGAGCGCAAATTACTTCTTCTCGCCTGGTGCGTTTGCAGCTTGTGCAGCCAACGCAGCAGCGGCATCCGCGGCTTCTTCAACACGGCCAGCAGGAACCGAAGCGGCGGCAATCGTTGGATTGTCATCGCCACCGTGGATTACAGCGGTAACGCCTTTTGGCATTTGCAGGTCCGCCAAGTGAACTGAGTTACCGATTTCCAGCATGCCCAGGTCAACAGTCAGGAATTCCGGCAGGTCAGCTGGCAGGCAAGTTACTTCCAGTTCACTGACAACATGGCTGATGATACCGGCCGACAGCTTGACTGCCGGGGATGTCTCGCCATTGATGAAATGCAACGGAACGTTGACGTGGATTTTTTGCGAGGCATCGACGCGCTGGAAGTCAGCGTGCAAGACGAGTTGCTTGAACGCGTGGACTTGGAAGTCGCGCAACAGAACTTTTTCAACTTTGCCGTCGATTTCGAGGTCAAGGATCGACGAGTGGAAGGTTTCTTTTTTCAACGCGTGGTAAAGCGCGTTGTGGTCGAGGCTGATGTTGACGGGAACGCCGCTACCACCGTAGACGATACCTGGGGTCTGGCCTGCAATGCGCTGGCGGCGGCTCGCTCCGGTCCCCAGTGCTGTGCGTGCAAATGCGATAACTTTCATGTGTTGCTCCAAATGTTGCAAGGCTACGCCTTGCGATAAAAATCCCCCGCGACCAGGGGATTCGAAAACGGATGCGACTGGCGCGTCCGGGGTTTGGTGAGTCCGCGTGCGGCTGCGGACTTCACCGACCTTCGCATTACGGCAAAGGGTTCAGCGTTCTGAAAAATTACTCTGCAAACAGCGACATGACCGAGTCACCGCTACTGATGCGGCGGAAAGTCTCTGCCAGCAAAGCTGCGCAGCTCAACTGGCGGATTTTGCTGCATGCCCGGGCTGCTTCTGACAGAGGAATGGTATCGACGACCACGAGTTCATCCAGCGTCGAGGCATTGATGCGCTCGATAGCCGGGCCGGACAGGACCGGGTGAGTACAGTAAGCAATGACTTTTTTTGCGCCGCGGTCTTTTAGCACTTCAGCTGCTTTGACCAGCGTGCCGGCCGTATCAACCATGTCATCCATAATCACGCAGTTGCGGCCTTCGACTTCACCGATGATATTCATCACTTCGGAGACGTTGGCCTTCGGACGGCGTTTGTCGATGATTGCCAGATCACAATTAAGGCGCTTGGCCAGTGCGCGGGCGCGGACCACGCCGCCGACGTCCGGCGAAACTACCAGCAGATCATCGTAGTTCTTGGCGACCAGGTCGCTGAGCAGGATCGGCGAAGCGTAAATATTATCGACCGGAATATCGAAGAACCCCTGAATCTGGTCGGCGTGCAGATCCATGATCAACACGCGTTCGACGCCGACTTCCTGCAACATGTTGGCCACGACCTTGGCGGAGATCGCGACGCGGGCCGAACGCGGACGGCGGTCTTGACGGGCGTAGCCAAAGTATGGGATGGCGGCAGTGATGCGGCCGGCGGATGCGCGCTTGAGCGCATCGACCATCAACATTAATTCCATCAAGCTGTCGTTGGTCGGTGCGCATGTCGATTGCAGGACAAAAACATCCTTGCCGCGTACATTCTCATTGATCTCGACAACGATTTCACCGTCGGAAAACTTGGAGACAACTGCCTTGCCTAGTTCAATGCCGAGGTGTTGCGCGACACCAAGCGCCAGATCCGGATTCGCGTTGCCGGTAAAAACCATCAGGTTATCGAGTGCCATGGTGAAGTGTCCTGAAAAGCGGTCATTAAAATTAAAAATGCCGCCCGGGCCCGACGTTTCAGTCATGCGTTGGCGGCTTGCATTTGTACTTGCTGGTTTTTACTCGACTAAATCAATGGCAGGGGAAGAAGGATTCGAACCTTCGAATGCTGGAATCAAAATCCAGTGCCTTAACCGGCTTGGCGATTCCCCTACGCAACTTTGCTCATGCCGCTGCATTGTCGCGGTGAACCGCGTTTGATGCAACGTCAAAAAAATTTTTCGTACACTTCACTGCAAATGAACTAACGGGTGCTGCTTCAATGCTTTTGCTACCCACGCAACCCAGCGTGTTGGCACTTTTTTAAGCATGGCTTGTGCTTCGGCTTGCGTATCGAACGTACGGAACACACAAGCACCTGAACCGGTCATTCTTGCACTGCCTGAACCCCCCAGCCACTGTATTGCTTCAGCAACCGGTGGAAACAAATCCATTGCCACTGTCTGCAAATCATTTCTTCCGAAACCAACGAGAGCTCCGGAAAAGTCCAACATTCTGACGGGTTTAGAATTTCTTGTCAATTCCGAAGATGCAAATATTAAAGGGGTCGGTACGGAGACTCCCGGTTCAACAATCAGGAACCAGGATTCCGGAGTGTCCAGCCGGACGAGTTGTTCGCCGACACCTTCAGCAAAGGCGTTGGTGCCGAACAGAAAAAACGGTACGTCGGCGCCCAATTGGAGGCCCAGTTGTTGCATTTCACTCCGGGACATGCCGGTCCGCCATAGGTGGTTCAGCGCCATCATTGTTGTTGCCGCATCGGATGAACCCCCGCCCAGCCCGCCTCCCATGGGCAATATTTTCTCAATCGCGATATCTGCGCCATACCGGCTACCCGTCGCCTCTTGCAGCAGACGTGCTGCGCGCACGATCAGGTCAGTATCGTGCGCAATGCCGGCTACCTCTGTCGTGCGCCTGATCACGCCATCATCGCGCACGTCAAAGTGCAGCAGGTCGCTGCGATCAATCAGCTGAAAAGCACTTTGCAGCAGGTGATAGCCGTCTGCGCGGCGACCAGTTATATGCAGGAACAGGTTGAGCTTGGCGGGAGCAGGACAATTTCGCAGTGTACGTAAGGGGAGTGACATCAAGCAGGTTGCCAGCTGTCAATGACGATCCGGATTGCCACATTGCCGGCGGCTTTCGTACTACGGGCAAGATCAAGCCGCTTCGGATGGGCAGTGCCGTCCGGACCATCGCTATCCCAACTACCGTATTGCAGTGTCCAGCCATCCCGGGTCAGGATAGGAGTCGTGCCGGCTGGCGAAGCGGTTACCGGTTGGCCTTTCACGTCAATGGCATAGCCTTGGAGCCAGTCGCGCAGGCCGGCTACCGGCAGCGGCCAGCCAAGTGCTTCGGCTGCCAGCGCATCCGGATCTGCCGCACGGCGCACAGGCTGCCCGGTTTGCGTCAAGATGGCTTCGTTCGGCGTAATGGCAATAGTAGCGAGGGTCTGGCCGAGCGGCGACATCAACGTCACCAGCGTCCGGTTAGCACTTTGCGACCAGCTGAAGCTGCCGTGAAGGGCTTCTTCGTTACCATTGCGCTGGTAGCGCACGGAGAGCCGTCCACCGAGGTCGATCGCTGCTATCGGCTCACTATTCCGCGCTGAGGTCATCGCCAGTGGAGTCATGTTCGCGCAACCGGTCAGCAGTGCGCACAGCAGTAATCCGGATCGCACGAGTCCCCGGATCAAAGTTGCACCTGGAGTCGCGTGAGGGTGTTCTTCAACGAGTCATTCTTTGGATCTTTGGTGCGGGCATCACGCCAGAATTGCTGCGCATCGGCTTTTTCGCCGCGAACCCATAGCACCTCACCGAGGTGGACCGCGATTTCGGTATCCGGGCGCAATGCATAGGCGCTCCTCAGCAAGATCTCGGCTTCCGCCAGCTTGCCTAGCCGGTACTGGACCCAGCCCATGCTATCGAGGATGAATGGATCGTTCGGCGCAAGCTTCAGGGCCTGCTCGATCAGCTTGAACGCTTCCGGCAGTCGCAGGTTACGTTCTGCCAGCGAGTAGCCCAGCGCGTTGTAGGCATGCTGGTTGGTTGGTGCTAACTTGATGACTTTACGAAGCGCGAGTTCCATTTTGTCGTGCCGGTTCAATTTTTCGGCCGCCATCGCGTAGTCGTACAGGATGTCGATATTCCCGGGGAAACGCAGTGCACCGGTTTCGAGGACTTGATAGGCGTCCTGCTGCAAGTCCGCATCACGCAGGATCTGCGCATCGGACTGGATCACCTGTACCTGCTCACGCTCGCTGGTGCCGGGAAATTCGGCGAGTAGTTGGCGCGCGCTGGTCAGTTCCCCGCGTTGACCCATTAGCTGGGCGCGCTTGATTTGTGCTCCAAAGTAGGCTTCCCCCGGCTCGATACGGGACAGATAAGCAAGCGCTGCATCGGTGTCCTTGCGCTCTTCTTCGATCTGCGAAAGCACCAGCAGCGCCTGTGCAGGGTCGCGATTTTCGGATGGACGTCCGGATAGCACTTTCAGGTAGGTCGTCAAATATTGTTCGGCACTTTTCAGGTCGTTGGTTTGTGTGCCGAGAATGCCGAGTGCAAACAGCGTCGTCAGATCTTCCGGCTGATCTTTGAGCAGGATTTCGAATTCCCTGGTTGCCTGGTCGTAGAGATTTTGTTCAATCAGCATGCGGCCATAGGCAATGCGTATCTCGCGACTGTCCGGATGGGCCGACAAATAGGACTGCAGCGATTGCGCGGATTCCTTCTTGTCGGGGATAACTTGCGCCAGCGTCAGCGCTGCGATTTCCGAATCCGGTTTGGTTTTCAGCGCAAGCATGGCTTCGGTACGGGCCCGCTCCGGGGCATTGTTGCTGAATGCGGCCTGGGCCAGGGCGATATGTGATTCCGCCAGATCGGGATAGGGTGCGACCAGCTCTTCCATGACATCGAATGCTTCATTCTTATCTTTGGCACGCAACAGCAGGCGCTGGACCTGCAGAATCAAAAGAGGGCGGCTTTGCGGCCGGATATCGCGTAAGCGCAGTTCAAACAC
>JBLHMB010000025.1:0-48527 GCA_047621665.1 Bradyrhizobium sp.
TCAATTTGGCAAGTTTTTACATACTTTTTTTTGCGTATGCTTTCTGTCGCGAGACTAGTTGTTCACGTCACGCGCCACTCTCACCGGATCAACCATGAAAAAGTTTAGCACAGCAGTCGTCTGCTTCGCCTTTGTCACCGCCTCGCTTTCTCTTGTGGCGACAAGCGTCCAAGCGGCATCGGCACGCTGCGAATTTCTGGCCAATGCGCCTGACAGTCATCTGGTAGTGCGTGGCGATACGCTCTGGGATATTTCCGGCAAGTTTTTGCAGCATCCCTGGTGCTGGCCGCAAGTATGGGAGATGAACCGTGAAGAGATACGTAACCCGCACTGGATTTATCCGGGACAGATCGTGTATTTCGACCGTATCAATGGTCGCTTGCGATTGGGCAAGCCAACGGGTGGCGACATGAGAACCGAGACCTTGTCGCCGCGAATCCGCAGCGAAAGTCTGGGTCAGACGGCGATCCCGGCGATCCCGTCGAACATCATTGAACCTTTCCTGTCGAAACCACTGATCATCGAAGAAGACGAATTGCAGGGTACGCCGCGAATCGTTGCGACGCAGGAAGGCCATGTCTTCCTCGGCAAAAACGATAAGGCTTACGTGCGCGGTGACCTCAAAGGCGACACATCGTTTCAGGTCTTCCGCCCGGGCTTGCCGTTGAAAGATCCGGAAACCGGAAAAGTGATTGGTTACGAATCGGTCTATCTCGGCAGTGTCAAGCTCGTACAAGCTGACAAGAGCGGTGGCAATAGTGCCCATGTGTTTACAGTGATTGCAGCCAAAGAAGAAATGGGTGTGGGCGACCGCTTGTTGGCAATACCGCCTGCGCCCATCCTGAATTACGTGCCACACCCCCCCGAACAGCCGGTTAATGCCCGCATTGCATCGATTTACGGCGGAGTGACGCATGCCGGCCAAAACCAGATTGTTGCCATTAATCGTGGCAAAAAAGACGGTATCGACATCGGTACTGTGTTGCAGTTAAGCCGCGCCGGTGCCACGATCATCGACAAGACCGAAGGCAAGAAGGAAGCGATCAAGTTACCCGACACAGAATATGGGACGCTGTTTGTATTCCGCGTCTTTAAAAATATTTCGTACGGACTGATCATGCAGGTCAGCGATTCAGTACAGATAGGAGATGTGGCCAAATCACCGGAGTAGTCCTCTGCCATCTGCTATCGAACCATCGATCGATCCGCTGGAAGTCGCGTCGTGGATTCGACTTGAGCAAACGCCCGGTGTTGGTAACGTTACGGCGCGGTTATTGCTGACGCAATTCGGTCTGCCGGAAAATATTTTTGCTGCCGGCCATGCAGCCTTGAGTGCGGTGGTCGGCAATCCGTTGGCCTGCGCCCTGACTGCACCGCTAACGGCCCGCAGCCGGCACCTGATCGACCAGACGTTGCTCTGGTTGCAGGACTCCCGCCACCACTTCCTGACCCTGGCTGATCCGCGCTATCCACAGGCCTTGCTCGAGATTTCCGACCCGCCGGTTGTGCTCTATGTCAAAGGTCACCTGGCACTGATGCACGCGCCAGCCATTGCTATCGTCGGCAGCCGCAATGCCACTGCACAAGGTTTGCTCAATGCAGAGCAATTTGCCGCTTCGCTCAGTCAGGCCGGGCTTGTTGTTGTCTCCGGCCTTGCCATGGGCATCGATGCGGCGGCGCATGCGGGGGCGTTGCGCTATCCGGGGTCGACCATTGCCGTCATTGGTACTGGTATCGACATCATTTACCCGGCGCGCAATCGCGCGCTGGCCGCGCAGATTGCTGATGCCGGTTGTGTGGTCAGCGAATACGCGCTCGGTACCGGGGCCCTCGCCGCCAATTTTCCGCGCCGCAACCGGTTAATCAGTGGCTTGTCACGTGCCGTACTGGTAGTCGAGGCAGCAGCACGGTCCGGATCGTTAATTACGGCGCGGGTGGCCGTCGAACAGGGCCGTGATGTCTTCGCCATTCCGGGCTCGATCCACGCACCACTGTCAAAGGGGTGTCACTGGTTGATCAAGCAGGGAGCCAAGCTGGTTGAATCGGCCCGGGACGTCCTCGAGGAGATTGCACCTGCTGCTCCGGTGCCACTTTCAAGTTCCCTGACATTGCCGGCACCGTCGGCGGTGTTGGCAGCACTATCGTCTGCAGTCGGGTTTGATCCTGTCGATAGCGATACGCTAGTGGCGCGTACCGGGCTGGATGTCGCCACACTCAGCGCGCAATTGCTGGAGCTGGAGCTGCTTGGATGCCTTGAAGTACTGCCTGGCGGGAATTATCAGCGAGTCAGGTAGAATTCAGAGTTATTGGAAGCGCGTGCCCTTGTTAATCGGAGCGCGCTATGCTCCCGGAATACCTTTTCGCAAACGCTGCACGACCCTTGTGCCAGCACGATCTTACCGCTACAGTACATTCATGTTTGACGTCCTTGTCTACCTCTACGAAACTTATTACCGTCCGGATGCCTGCCCATCACCGGCTGCACTGGTCAAGAAACTGTCGGCAATCGGTTTTGAAGATGATGAAATCACCAGCGCTCTTGACTGGCTGACTGATCTCGCAAAAACCACGACAACTCTGGCCGGACAGTACCCGCAACAAGGTACGTTTTCATTTGGCATACGCATTTATGTGCAGCAGGAAATGGATGCGCTTGGTACGGCGGCAGTCGGTTTTATCCAGTTCCTCGAAGCGGCCAAGTTGCTCAACCCGGTCCAGCGCGAGATCGTCATCGAACGCGCATTGGCCGTCAGCGGCAGCCTGATCTCGCTAGACAAATTGAAGGTCATCGTGCTGATGGTACTGTGGAGCCAGGGCAAAGAGCCTGACGGCTTGATGTTCGATGAACTTTTCCTTGACGACGACGAGCCTGAGCCAAGGCAACTACACTAAGCGACAACGTATTGCAGCGTTGCCGGTTGATGTGCCCGCTGGTGCGAACCGTTGTTGCGGCTTACGCAAGAACCCGCTTATTATCATTTTCCGGTTGCCCCTGATCTGTAACCCGTTGCCGCCAACATTGGCGGCGCGGGCTGTATGATGCGGACAACGATGCTGACCGCCACGTGGCAACCGCACTTTTTTCGAGACCCGAATCCATGACTAAAACCCTCATCATTGCCGAGAAGCCCTCCGTTGCGAACGACATCGCGAAGACGCTCGGTGGCTTCACCAAGCACGATGAGTATTTTGAATCCGATGAATACGTGTTGTCGTCCGCTGTCGGTCACTTGCTCGAAATCGCTGTCCCTGAAGAATTCGACATCAAACGCGGCAAATGGAGCTTTGCCCACCTGCCGATGATCCCGCCCTATTTTGCCCTTAACCCGATCGCCAAGACCGAGGCGCGCCTGAAAGTCCTCAACCGGCTGATCAAGCGCAAGGACGTGACTGCGCTGATCAATGCCTGCGATGCCGGGCGCGAAGGCGAATTGATTTTCCGGCTGATTGCACAGAATGCCAAGGCCAAGCAACCGATCAAGCGGCTGTGGCTGCAATCGATGACGCCAGGCGCGATCCGCGAAGCATTCACCAACCTGCGTGATGATGCCGAGATGCTGCCGCTGGCTGATGCCGCGCGTTGCCGCAGTGAAGCCGACTGGTTGATCGGGATTAACGGCACCCGCGCGATGACGGCCTTCAACTCGAAAGAAGGTGGTTTCTACCTGACCACTGTCGGCCGGGTCCAGACCCCGACGCTGTCGATCGTCGTGCTGCGTGAAGAAAAGATCAAGAAGTTCATCGCCCGTGATTTCTGGGAAGTGCGGGCCGATTTCGTCTGCGCTGCCGGTGTCTACGAAGGCCGCTGGCTCGATACCAAATTCAAGAAGGACGACACCGATCCCGAAAAGCGTGCCGAGCGTCTGTGGAGCAAAGCCGCCGCCGAATCGATCGTCGCTGAGTGCCGTACCAAACAGGGCAACGTCACTGAAGAGTCGAAGCCGACTACCTCGATGGCGCCCGGCCTGTTCGACCTGACCAGCCTGCAACGCGAAGCCAATGCGCGTTTCGGCTTCTCGGCCAAGAACACGCTCGGACTGGCGCAAGCGCTGTACGAAAAGCACAAGGTGCTGACCTATCCGCGGACCGATTCGCGCCATTTGCCGGAAGATTACATCAGCACCGTCAAGGAAACGCTGGAGACCATTTCCGAGAACAACAATTACTACCAGTTTGCCGCGCAGATCCTCAACGGCAACTGGGTCAAGCCGAACAAGCGCATCTTCGATAACACCAAGATCAGCGACCACTTTGCGATCATCCCGACCACGCAGGCACCGAAAAACTTGTCCGAGCCGGAGCAAAAGCTCTACGACCTCGTCACGCGCCGTTTCCTCGCGATCTTTTTTCCGGCAGCCGAATTTCAGGTGACAACGCGCTTTACCGAAGTCTCCGGTCATCAGTTCAAGACCGAAGGCAAGGTCATGGTCAATCCGGGCTGGCTGGCTGTGTACGGCAAGGACGTGGTCGATCCGAAAGCTGCCGATGGGGATGGCACGCTGGTTGCCGTTGCCAAAGGCGAGAAAGTGCAGACCGATGCCATCGCCGCCAACGGCCTGGTCACCAAACCGCCCGCGCGTTATTCGGAAGCCACGCTGTTGTCGGCGATGGAAGGAGCCGGCAAGCTGATCGACGATGAAGAATTGCGTGATGCGATGGCTGGCAAAGGACTCGGTACGCCAGCTACCCGCGCGGCTACCATCGAAGGCTTGATCAACGAACGTTATCTGTTGCGCGAAGGCCGGGAAATGATTCCGACGGCCAAAGCATTCCAGTTGATGACGCTGTTGCGCGGCCTTGGCGTGAACGAACTGACCGCGCCGGAACTGACTGGTGAATGGGAATACAAGCTGTCGCAAATGGAACGCGGCAAGATCAGCCGCGAAGAGTTCATGCGCGAGATCGCGGAAATGACCCAGATCATTGTCAAGCGCGCCAAGGAATACGACAACGTCACGATTCCCGGCGACTACACGACACTGACCACCCCGTGCCCGAACTGTGGCAGCGTGGTCAAGGAAAACTACCGTCGCTTTGCCTGCACCAAGTGCGAATTCTCGATGAGCAAGACGCCGGGTAGCCGTCAGTTCGAGATTCCCGAAGTCGAAGAATTGCTGACCAACCGCACCATCGGACCGCTGCAGGGATTCCGCTCCAAGATGGGCCGGCCCTTCGCCGCCATCCTGAAAATTTCACGCGACGAAGAGATCAAGAACTGCAAGCTCGAATTCGATTTCGGTCAGAACGACGAAGAAGGCGAAAACGGTGAAGGTGTCGATTTCACCGGCCAGACCGCGCTCGGGCCTTGCCCGAAATGTACCAATGGCGTGTTCGAACTGGGTCTGGCCTATGTCTGCGAAAAGAGCGTGGCCAAGCCAAAGGAATGCGATTTCCGCAGCGGTCGCATCATCCTGCAGCAGGAAATCCTGCCGGAACAGATGATCAAATTGCTCAACGAAGGCAAAACCGACTTGCTGCCGGGCTTCGTATCGCAACGCACGCGCCGGCCGTTCAAGGCATTTCTGGCCAAGGGAAAGGACGGCAAAGTCAGCTTCGAATTTGAAGAACGCAAGGCCAAGGCACCCGCCAAAGGCAAGGCCGCTGCGGTCGAAGGTGAGGAAGGCGATGCCGCAGAGAGCAGCAAAGTCGTGAAGTTGGCAGCCAAGCCGGCTGCCAAAAAAGCTGCGCCGAAAAAAGCCGCCGTCAAGAAACCGGCAGGTCGCAAGCCGGCGGCAAAAAAGGCCAGCGCATAAGCGCGACGTGATTGCGACGTGATTGTCAAAGATCAGGAGGACGTGCTTGTTTTTAGGTGCGCTCCTGTCGTCATGTTATCGTTCCGGCACGCCACCTTCCTGAAAGAAGAACGATGACCGATATCACACAAAGCTCGCCTGAAAAAGACGATTGCAACTTCGCGATGCTGGCTCACCTGCTGGGAATTTTTACCGGCTTCATCGGTGCGCTGATTATCTGGCTGCTCAAGAAAGACAGCTCGGCCTACATTGCGCAGGAATCGGCCGAAGCGCTCAATTTCCAGCTCACCGTGATGATCGGGTACGTGATCTGCGGGGTGCTGACGCTGGTACTGGTCGGCTTGCTGGCGTTTCCATTGCTCTATGTCGTCAACATCGTGTTCTGTCTGCTCGGTGCGGTGGCGGCATCCAAGGGGTCCGGTTACCGCTACCCGTTTGTGTTGCGTCTGATTAAATAACGATCAGGCGGCGCACCCGTCGCAGAGCATGTGGATCACATGCCCTGCCCGCGTCTGGTAATCCCAATCCGGTTAGCGCGCAGCGGACCTGCTGCGCCACTTGCCCCTTACCCAGGCCGGCAACTTCTCCAGATCATCGATGTAGGTAAACACTGCGGGCACCACCAGCAAGCTGAGCAAGGTCGAGGTAATCAGACCACCGATGACCGCAATGGCCATCGGTGAACGGAAGCTCGGGTCGGCACCCCAGCCCAGCGCCAGCGGCATCATGCCGGCACCCATCGCAATCGTCGTCATGATGATGGGCCGGCTGCGTTTATGGCAGGCATCGACTAGCGCATCAAATCGGTCCATGCCGGCCTGACGCGCGAGGATTGCGTAGTCGACCAGCAGGATGGAGTTCTTCGTGACGATTCCCATCAACATGATCAGGCCGATCATTGACGGCATCGATAGCGCGCGACCGGTAATGAGCAGCGCCACGAACGCGCCGCCGATCGATAGCGGCAGCGCTGCCAGAATCGTGACCGGTTGCATGAAATCCTTGAACAGCAATACCAGCACGCCATAAATGCACAGCACGCCAATGGCCATGGCCAGGCCAAAACTGGCGAATAGCGCCTTCATTTCCTGCGCATCGCCGAGCGCAGCAATCGTCACTGAAGGCGGCAAGTTGCGTAACGACGGCAAGGCTCGCGCCTCTTTGTTGACATCGCCCAGCGTACGGCTGCCGAGTTCGATATTGAGCGTGACATTGCGGCTGCGGTTGAGCCGGTCGATCTGCGCCGGGCCGCTTTCCATGCTAATGCTGGCGACCGTACCAAGCATGACCGGGCCGTTTTTGCCGGGCACGGTCAGGCGGGCAATTGCACTGAGGTCGGCGCGCACGGCATCGGGCAGCTTGACCCGGATCGGTACCTGCCGCTCCGGCAGGTTGAGTTTCGTCAGGTTGGTATCGTAGTCGCCGGCTGTCGCCACGCGCACCGTTTCACCGATGCTGGCGGCGGTCACGCCGAGATCGGCGGCGCGGGCAAAGTCGGGGCGTACGATGATTTCCGGTCGCACCAGTGACGCGGTCGAATTGACGTTGCCGATCCCCTGCAGCGTGCGCAATTCGCGGATCACTTTCTGCGCCGATTCCAATAGCATGACCGGATTTTCGCTCTGCAACACCAATTGCATCTTGACGCCACTATCGGGCGGACCGACCGTGAAGCGTGCACCCGGGATGACGGCCATGCGTTTGCGCAAGGCACCTTCGAGCTCGGCCATGCTCTCCTTGCGGTCAGTGCGATGCACGGTGGTCAGTGTCAGGACGGCACGTCGCGCTTCGGCCGACGCACCCGGTGCAAACGCATCGCCGCTGGAGCCACCGCCGATTGAACTGAAGACGGCGGTGATGCCTTTGACCTCCATGGCCAGCAAGCGGGCGCGCTCGGCGACGACGGCGGTCTCCTGCAAAGTGCTGCCGGGAGCCAGTTCGATGTTGATCTGGGTCTGGCTCCGGTCGGCGGCAGGAACGAAGCCGGTTGGCAGTAGTGGCACCAGCGCAATCGAGGCGATGAAAAAAATCCCGGCACCGATACCGGTGAGTATGCGGTGATGCAGGCACCACTTCATCGTCGTCAGATAGTGGCGCATTACCCAGCCGTCTTTTTGTTCGGTCTCGCTGGTCGGCTTCAGAAGATACGCCGCCATCATCGGCGTGAGCAGGCGCGCAACCATCAGTGAAGCGATGATAGCCAGCACCGCAGTCCAGCCGAACTGCTTGAAAAACAGTCCGGGAATGCCGGCCATGAAAGCGGTCGGCAGGAACACCGCCACCAGTGCGAAGGTGGTGGCGATGACGGCCATGCCGATTTCATCGGCCGCTTCGAGTGCGGCCTGCATCGGCGTCTTGCCCATGCGTAGATGGCGCGAGATGTTTTCGATTTCGACGATGGCATCATCGACCAGCACGCCCACCACCAGCGCCAGTGCCAGCAAGGTCACGGTATTGAGCGTGTAGCCAAAATACTTCAGGCCAATGAAAGTCGGAATGACCGATAACGGTAACGCAGCTGCCGCCACCAGCGTGGCGCGCCAGTCGCGCAAGAACCACCACACCACCAGTACGGCCAGCAGCGCACCCTCGTAGAGCAGCTCCATCGAGCCATCGAAGTTTTCCTGGACCGGGCGCGCGTTATCGATCACCTGCTTGAGCAGAATGGTCGGATGGCGCGCTTGCAGTTCGGCGACGGCCGCGCGCGCATCGCGCGCAATGTCGAGTTCGCTGGCACCCTTGGTGCGGAAAATTTCGAAGCCGACCACGCGCTGGCCATTTTGCGTCGCCAGTGAGCGTGGCTCGGCCACGCTATCGCTGACTGTCGCGACCTGATCGAGCCGGATATGCCGGCCGTCGCCGAGTGGGATATCGAGCTGTGCCAGTTCGGCCGCATTCTGCACGGTTGCGATGGTCCGCACCGACTGCTCGGCACCGCCGACATCACCGCGTCCACCCGGTGCTTCCTGCTGCACCAGCCGCAAGCGGCGTGAGACATCCAGCGCGGACACTTTGAGTGCCGCCATGCGGGCTGCATCAAGCTCGATCTGTACTTCACGGTTGACGCCACCGACCCGCTTGACAGCACCGACACCGCGAATGTTCAGCATGCGTTTCGATACCGTGTTGTCGACGAACCAGCTCAACTCCTGCTGGTCCAGCGCCGAGCCCGGTGCGGCGGATGCGACAAAGGTCAGTACCACCCGTCCGGCCGTCGAAGTCTTCGTCACCGACGGATCGCGCAGCTCGCTGGGTAGATCGGCCCGCACCCGCGCGACTGCGTCCCGGACATCATTGACGGCTTCGGCGAGCGGTTTTTCGAGGACGAATTCGACCGTTACCGTGACTGCTCCATCGAGTACCTTGGTGTAAATATTCTTGATGCCTTGCAGGGTCGCCACCGAATCTTCGATCTTGCGGGCGACTTCGGTTTCGAGCTGGGCCGGTGCCGCACCCGGCAGCAACGCGCTGACTGTCACGATGGGCAGTTCGATGTCGGGGAAATCCTGCACGGCACTGTCGCGGAACGACAGCACGCCGGCCAGGGTGAGCAACACGAACAGCATGATCGCGGGGATCGGGTTCTTGATCGAGAAAGCGGAAAAATTCACGCGGTGTCCTTGGTGGCTATCGGAGGGCTATCGGAAGGTTATCTGGATACGGCGGCGCTGACCTGACGCACCAGGTCGCCGTCATTGAGGAACCCGGCCCCGGTGATCACCAGGGCCATCTCCGGCGTGACGCCATCGAGCAATTCGATGCGCTCGGCCAGCCGCCGGCCGGGCTTCACCTTGAGCTGGCTGACATGCTGGTCGGCATTGAGCCGGAACACGTAACTAAAGCCGTCGCGCACCACCACCGCCTGCTGCGGTACCGTCAGCGCCGTCGAGTTGCCAAGCGCGAAATCACCCCGTGCAAACATGCCGGCCCGGGCCGGCGCATTGTTGCCGCCGGCCGGTTGCAAGTCGACATAAACCAGCGCGGTGCGCGTCTGCAAGTCGACCGTTGGAGCGATCATGCGGACCTTGCCGGTCAGTGTGCTGCCGTTGGCTGCCACCACGCTCACCGGCATGCCGGGACGGATGCGGCCGAGCTCGGCCGCGATCACTTCGGCACGCCATTCGAGCCGGCTCTGACGGATCATCCGGAACAATTCGGAGCCGGCCGGAACCACTGCGCCGACGGTGGCGGTGCGCGCCGAAATGATGCCGCGGTCCGGTGCCACCAGACGGGTGTGGCGCAGCCGGACTTGCTGGACCTCAAGCGTGGCTTTAGCCGATGCGACCCGGGCCTTGGCAGTCTGCTCCGTCGTCAGATACTGGTTGATCTGCTGGGCACTGAGCGCGCCGGTATCCTGCAGCGTGCGCGCGCGTGCCGCATTGCCGCTGGCATCGGCGGCACTGGCTTGGGCTTCCATCAGGCTGGCGCGCGCCTGGGCGACGTCGGCATTGATCGATTCGTCGGAAAAGCGCGCCAGCAACTGGCCGGCCTGTACCGTGTCACCGACATTGACCTTCACTTCGACCAGGCGCAAGCCGTTCGATTCGCTGCCGATGACGGCCTCTTGCCAGGCCGCGATATTGCCGTTGGCCGACAGCTGCATCGGCAGACTGGAGCGGGTTGCCTGCGCGGTGACGACGCTCAGTGCCGGAGTGGCGCCGGTGGCGGGCTTGTCGGCGGCGAGGGCGCTGGCGTTGCATAGCAGTGCCAGTAAAAACAGGGGCAAGCGAATCGTCATGTCGGGTCTTTCGGTGTGTCTGTTGTATCGATCGAGGCGTTGTTCGCCGTGCCGGGTGTGCGCCAGCCGCCGCCAGCGGCGCGGTACAGTGCGATCCATGCGGCGTTGCGTTGCTGCTGCAGTGACACCTGATTGAGCTCGGCGGCCAGACGCAGGCGTCGCGCATCCTCGAGTTCAACCAGGCTGGCCAGGCCGCTGCGGTAGCGGCTTTCTGTGCCATTGAATGACACGCGATATCCATCGACTGCGCGACCGGCATCGTCGCTGCGCCTGGCCGTGCTGTCAAGATTGACCAGTGCTTCCTCGACTTCGCGCACAGCTTGCCGTACCCGTGCGCGATATAGTGCGACGGCTTCGTCGTAACTGGCGCGGGCCGCATCAATGTTGGCCACGCGCGTGCCGGCATCGAACAGCGGCAGTGCCAGCGCCAGCGGGCCGATGGCCCAGGTCGGTGCTTCGGTCGTCACCCCGCCCGCACGAAACGCGCCGGCACCAACCGAGCCGCCCAGCGTCAGGCGCGGATAGCGCTGCGCCTGCGCGCTGCCGACTGCGGCACTGGCGGCGGCGACTTCGCGCTCGGCATTAAAGACATCGGGACGCTGGCTCAGCGTCGCTGCCGGCAAGCTGGTGATGGCGATCGGCGTGAACAGTGTCGCCACTGTGTCTTCACCCAGTTGCTGGCGCAAGTCCGGTTCGGCCAGCGCCGTCAATGCCACCAGCGTTTTGATGCCGATGTCGCACTGGGCTTGCTGTTGCGTGACGCGGCCGCTGGCTTCGGCCGCGCTGGCGCGCGCCAGCGCGGCCGTGGCCGGCGCGGTGAAGCCGGCCGTGGCGCTGAGCTGCGATAACCGCGCGGTCTCCATGCGCGAGGTCGCATCGGCGCGCGTGACTTCCAATAATCGCTGGCAGGCACGCAGGCTGTAATACTGGTTGGCGATGTCGGCTGCGACCGATACCCGCGCATCATGCCAGCTGGCTTGTGCGCCATCGAGCCTAGCCCGGGCGCTGTCCTGCGCAAACCGGCGCGCGCCGAAGACGTCGATTTCCCACGAAGCCTGCAGCGCGCCCTGTGCCGTGGTACTCAGCGGAATGCCGGGTTGCGCGCTGTTGCGATTGACGCTGGCGCTGGCACTGAGTGCGGGCAGCAAGGCCGCCGATGCGGTGACCTGCACGGCGCGCGCCTGGCTGATGCGGGCTGCCGCCGAGGCCACGCTCGGGCTGACGGCCTGGCCGGCATCGATCAATCGCACCAGTAGCGGATCGCCTTGTTCCTGCCACCAGCGGGTCAGGTCGGTGAGGCTGCCATGATGCGGCAACGGTGCGACCCAGCCGGGAGCGACGCGGGCATCGACGCTCGCCGGCGGTGGCGCGATCGCGCAACCACCGAGCCAGAGCAAGGCGCACAGTTTGAATGGATTCATCGGTTCTTTGTGGAAGTGACTACGGCCCGGAAAAATATCCCGACGCCAATTACACCACAGAATTCCGCCACAAGATTTGTCCTTGGCCGGCCGTTTGCGGAGGGCTTCGCCTACACTGCATTCCTGTTTTTTTTACTTTCAAAGGAGGCCCCGGTGGCCGCAACCAGTTTGTTTGCCCTGATCGACGATATCGCGTCAATCCTCGATGATGTCGCCCTGATGACCAAGGTCGCGGCCAAGAAAACTGCCGGCGTGCTCGGTGACGACCTGGCACTGAATGCCGAGCAAGTGTCCGGAGTCCGGGCCGAGCGCGAATTACCGGTGGTGTGGGCCGTCGCCAGGGGATCGCTACGCAACAAGCTGATTCTGGTACCGACGGCACTCGCTGTCAGTGCCCTGATTCCGTGGGCGATCACGCCGCTGCTGATGCTCGGTGGTGCTTATCTGTGCTACGAGGGGATTGAAAAGCTGGCCCGCAAATGGTTGCACGACGACTCGGACAACGGCGCCGGGCAGGCGCGCGTGATCGCCGCATTGGCTGCGCCCGACAAGGATCTGGTGGCACTGGAAAAAAGCAAGATCGAGGGCGCGATCCGAACCGACTTCGTCCTGTCGGCAGAAATCATCGTCATCACGCTGGGCACCGTGGCCGGTGCGCCGTTCCTGTCACAACTGACGGTGCTGGCCGGTATTGCCGTTGTCATGACGATCGGTGTCTATGGCATCGTTGCCGGCATCGTCAAGCTCGATGACGGTGGCCTGTTGCTGACTCGCAAGAGCGGTCCGGGGCTGTGGGCGCGCGGTCAGCGTCGCATTGGCCGCCTGATTTTGCGCGCTGCACCGATGCTGATGAAAGCCCTGTCGGTGATCGGTACCATCGCGATGTTCCTCGTCGGAGGCGGCATTCTGACGCACGGCATGCCGGGTGCGCACCAGGTGATCGAACAGCTACTGGCTGCGCTGGCCAGTGTGCCGATACTCGGGGCGGTGCCGCCGGTGCTTGGTGCAGGGCTGCTCGATGGACTGGCCGGCATGCTGGCCGGTGTGGTTGTCCTGGCGTTCGTGGCGCTGGGCAAGCATGTAGTCGGGAAACGTTCCGGTCAATAGAAAATACAACTAATAAGACCACTCGACGGAAGCGGGCAATCAACGATAATTCTTTTTTGCCGTATGGAGATGCCGTACGGCAATGTCGGAGCCGATTTTCAAGAGGAGTCACGTGTTAAAAAATCTCAGCATCAAATCACGATTAATCGCCGTCATCGCTTTTTTGTCCGTGCAACTGATCGTCGGTGCAGTGATCGGGATTGTCAGCCTTGGCGTTGCCAACGAGGCGAACAGGAGCATCTACCAGGACCGGCTCGTGGCGATGGGACGACTGGACCAGGTAGTCCGGCTGCAACTGCAAAACCAGTTATTACTGACGCGCGCGGTCGCTGGCGAAGCCGCGAATGCCGGCAAGCTACTCGCAGAGGTCGACAGTAATATTCTGCGGATCACTACCGCATGGAAAGAGTATCTGTCGACGCCGCTCAATGCCGAAGAAAAAAGGCTCGCCGAGGAGTTCGTCGAGCGACGCAAACCGTTCGTCGAGGAAGGATTGCGTCCCACCATGGCGGCCCTGCGTGCGCAGAATATCGATCTGGCCCGCACGATCGTGTCCGGGCGGATGCTGGAATTATCGATACCGTTTCAAGCCAGTATCGACGGCTTGCTGACGCTGCAGCTCGAGATTGCCAAACGCGAATACGATAAATCTACGGAGACCTACTATCTGGTACGTAACGGTTATCTTGCCGGCGTACTGTTCGGCCTGATGCTGGCGCTGCTGGTCGGAATCTGGCTGGTACGCGCGATTACGGTACCGATTAACGGGGCGGTGCGCATCGCCAACGGCATCGCTTCCGGTGATTTGATGCAACGTATCGCGGTGGTGTCGGGCGACGAGACAGGTCGTTTGATGCAGTCGCTGAAGGATATGAACGAGAGTCTGGCCGGGATTGTCGGTCAGGTCCGCAAGGGCACCGACACGATTGCATCGGCGTCGAGCCAGATTGCCAGCGGCAACATGGACCTGTCGTCGCGTACCGAAGAGCAAGCCAGTTCGCTCGAACAAACCGCTGCATCAATGGAGCAGCTGACCGCGACCGTCAAGCAGAACGCCGACCACGCGCGCCAGGCCAATGAGCTGGCGCAATCGGCGGCTGAGGTCGCCGGCAAGGGCGGCGCCGTGGTGGCGAAGGTGGTTGATACGATGGGTTCGATCAATGCCTCGTCGCAAAAGATTTCAGACATCATCGGCGTCATCGATGGTATCGCCTTCCAGACCAATATTCTGGCGCTCAATGCAGCGGTCGAAGCGGCCCGTGCCGGCGAACAGGGACGGGGTTTTGCGGTGGTCGCTTCCGAAGTGCGCAGCCTGGCGCAGCGCAGTGCCGCGGCCGCGCGTGAAATCAAGGTGTTGATCGGTAATTCGGTTGAGCAAGTTGAAGTCGGTGCACGCCTGGTCGATCAGGCCGGCGCCACGATGGGCGAGATTGTCGATAGCGTGCAGCGTGTTACTACGATCATGCGCGAGATCACGCTGGCCAGCAACGAACAGACTACCGGCATCGAACAGATCAACCAGGCCGTTACGCAGATGGATCAAGTCACGCAGCAAAATGCGGCACTGGTGGAGCAGGCCGCGGCAGCGGCGGAAGCGTTGCAGGATCAGGCGGCGCATCTGGCGCAAGTGGTCAGCATCTTCAAGCTTGATGGGGTGGTGTTGACGTCGGCAGCCGCACCGGTTCGTACGGCACTGGCGGTCAAGTCGCGGCCAGCCGCACGGGTTGCCTTGCCCAAGCCGGTACGTGCAACGTCCGTCGCCGGCAGGCCGGCGGCACATGATGATTGGGAAGAGTTCTAAACGCGGATTACGGGTGGTCCCGGGTGGGCGTGGTGCGGGCACCGCCTCACCTCACCATGTCCACGTTGCGTGCTACCGAAACAATAACCGCTTGCCCCCGGCTCTCCACCACCGTCCGTACTATTGTCACCAAGTCTGATCTGCGTCATACCAGCTGCAATCACGGCCACCACTCCGGAACTTCATTTCTACGCTTCGCTCTATTCTGCGCACAGTCTTGCGTGTGCATTGCCGTTGTCTGCGCAGCGGTGAATGGCAACCCCATCCGGGATCCCCCTCTCTAGATCAGGAGTCTTCATGACCAAACATCTTTTTTCACTTGCTTGTCTGCTGGCACTCGCTGCCTGCCAGTCGATGTCGCCATCCGGCGGCGAGTTGCTGACACCCCCGGCGGCAACGGCTCCGGCAACGATGGCACCGGAACCGGTGGCGCCTGCCGGACCGATGATGCCACCCGATGCGGGTTCGGCCGGGTCGCTGATTGCGCCTAAATAATTATCGTAGTGAGCCGCTACGGCGGCTTTCCAGATCCAGCAGGAACTGCTTGCGCTCCAGACCGCCGGCATACCCCGACAACGCGCCGTGCTGTCCAAGCACGCGGTGACACGGCACCACGATCGATACCGGATTACGCCCGATCGCCGTGCCGGTTGCGCGTACCGCCGTTGGCCGTCCGATCCGTTCGGCCTGCATGCCATAGCTCACGGTGGTGCCGTAGCCAATTTGTCCGAGCGCTTGCCAGACGCTTAGCTGGAAGTCGGTGCCGTTCAGGTCCAGCGGTACATCGAAGACAGTGCGCGATCCTGCAAAATAGTCGTCGAGTTGCCGCGCAGCCATGCGTAAGTGGACGTGAGCCGGATTATGCTGCCAGCCGTCGGTGCCACGGAAATACCGGTGCTGTTCGAAATACAGACCGCTCACCCCGCGTACGGTGGCGGCCAGCACCAGTTCGCCGAGCGGGCTGGGATGGCGCAGATACGATGTGTCGGATAGGAGCATCAATTTTTCCTTTCGGGGCAGTGTCAATCAGGGATCGGACCGCAAGCTTTGCCACAACCGCAGCGCGGCATAACCGCGCCATGGTGCCCAGCCTTCTGCGCGCATCAGCAATTGCGCCTCGCTCAAACGTTGCGGCGCGGCGGCTTTTTGCAGGCCGAGGTCTCCGGCCGGGAAGGCGTCGGGATAGCGCAGTGCCCGTAAGGCAATGTATTGCGCAGTCCATTCGCCGATACCGCGCACCGCACACAGAGCGCTTACTGTCGTTGCCAGCGTTTGCCCGGGCGACATTGCCAACCCGCCTCGAACGGCAAATTGCGCTACCGCACGGATGGTCCCGGCCCGGCTGCGCGGCATACCGAGTGCGGCGATGTCCTCCACCGGCGTCGCGGCCAGCAGTTCGGCAGTGGGGAAATGCCGGTTGACCTGTGCAAATGGTGTCTCCGCGACTGCGCCGAAACGCGCCACCAGCCGTCCCGATACCGTGGTCGCGCCGGCCACGCTGACCTGCTGGCCGAGCACTGCCCGGATCGCCAGTTCGAAGTCATCAAAACTGCCCGGCACGCGCAAGCCCGGCAACCGGGCAATCTGTGCGGCCAGCAGCGGGTCTTGTGCCAGATGCCGGTCGATGACGCCCGGGTTGGCATCCAGATCGAATTGGTTGCGCACCCGCGCCAGCAACGGCATCAGCACGCTTGCCAGTGCCGGAGCAACTTCCAGTTGCAGCTGGTTTTTTTGCGGCAGATGTACCACGCGCAGCCAGCCACTGACCCCGTCGAGCTGCACGCTGCGCAGATAGGCCCCGGCATCGACGGCTTCCAGTCCGGGCATGGCGCGACCGGCCAGGTAGGTCAGCAGCGCCTGCCAAGCCATCGGTGGTCGATAGGCCAGTCGCAAGACCAGTGCATCGCCGGTGCGACGCGACTTGTCAACGCTGCGCCGGACCGATCCGGGTGCCATGCCGTAGCGTGCCGCGAACAGCGCATTGAAGCGGCGCACACTGCCAAAGCCAGCCGCATGGGCCAGTTCGGTCATCGGCAGCGTGGTTTCCTGCAGCAATTTTTTGGCGAACAGCAGTCGCTGGGTTTGCGCCAGCTCAATTGGCGTCACGCCAAAGTGCTGCAGTAGCACCCGGCGCAACTGGCGCGACGATAGTCCGACGGTCACGGCAAGTTGTTCGGTTGCGCCGCCTTCGTCGCGATGATTGAGCGCGCCGGCGGCAATACGCTGCCAGATCGCGTAGGCCAGATTCTGCTGTAGCGCATACGGTGCCAATTCCGGCCGGCAGCGCAGGCACGGGCGAAAGCCGGCCTGTTCCGCCGCCGCCGCACTGCCAAAAAACCGGCATGCCGCCGCGCGTGGCGTGCGCGCCGGACAGATCGGCCGGCAGTAAATCCCGGTGCTGGTGACAGCGGTAAAAAAGACGCCGTCGAAGCGCGCATCGCGTGCAACCAGCGCGCGGTAGCAGTGATCATGCGGCAGAGCCGTGGTGTGGTCGAAGTCGGGTGTCATGAGACCGTTATACGCGTCGCCGGCATGCCGTGTCTGGCCGTTTCCGGTCACGGCAGCAGCGCGGGCAGACCGGCTGCAGATGCTACGATGCGGCCATGAAAAATTTCCTATTCCCTCTCGTTGCGATGGGGCTAGTCAGCACAGTGGTCCATGCACAAGTAGCCTTGCCCGAGCGTTTGACCGGGGATGCCGGTGCGGCCGTTTATGCGACCAGCGCCAACGTCCGCGGTGCCAGCCATCGTCCGTCATTGCTGCCGTACGTGTATGCCGATTACCAGCGCGTCTTTGCCCGTACCGATACTTTCGGCGTTAAAACCGTCGCGCTTGGCGAGGGCTATCTGGAACTGGTCGGGCGCGTCAGTCAGGAAGGCTACAAGGCCAACAGTGCGGCATTGCACGGGTTGCATGACCGCAGCACGCCGGTGCCGCTGGGAATCGGTACGTATCAGGAAACCCCGTACGGCGGCTTCTTCGTCTACGCCATGCATGATGTGACGTCGGGTGGGTCGCTGCTTGAGGCAACGTATGCGACGGAGTTGGCGTTCTCCGGCTGGAAAATCTATCCGCAGATCGGCATCGAGCGGCGCAGTGCCGCTTACGTGCAGCATTTGTATGGCGTCGATGCGGAGGAAGCGCTGCGCAGCGGGATCGCACGCTATCGCGCCACTGCATCGACGGTGCCGGTTGCAGGACTGGCTGCGGAATTGGCGCTCGGCGGGCCGTGGCATCTGCTGGTGCAGGGACGTCGCTCGTGGCTCGATGGCGCGATCCGTCACAGCCCGCTGGTGGCGGCGCGCACGCAGAACAGCGGCTTTATCGCCGTGACCTACGCCCTTAAATAAATGGGATAGCGATCAGTGCGGCATTGCTGCCGCCGAACGCAAACGAATTGGACATGGCGGCGCGCAGCGACTGCTGTGCGCGGCCCTGCAGCGCGACGTAATCGAGATCGCAAGCCGGGTCCGGCAGCGCCAGAAAAGCTGTCGGCGGTACCGCCTGCTGACGCAGCGCCTGCACGGTCAGCACGAATTCGAGTGCGCCAGCCGCACCCAGCGTGTGGCCATGCACAGCCTTGGTCGAACTTACCATCAGCGCGGACGCATGGTGGCCGAACACCTCACGAATCGAGTGGGTTTCTGCCAGATCACCGGCCAACGTGGCCGCTCCGTGGGCATTGATGTAATCAATCTGATCGGGTGCCAGTCCAGCTTCGCGCAAGGCCATGCGCATCGCGCGCGCCTGCCCGGCCGGGTCCGGCTTGGTCATGTGGGTGGCATCGTTGCTGGCCCCATATCCTGCCAGTTCGGCCAGGATGGTCGCGCCGCGTTGTTGCGCCGAATCAAGCGATTCCAGCATCACCGCTGCGCCGGCCTCACCGAGCACCAGACCGCTGCGGTCCAGCGCAAAAGGTTTGCAGGTACGCTCCGGATGCGCCGCATCGGTAACGCCGAGCACGCGCAAGGCTTCCCAGGCCCGCCACACACCGACCGTCAGCAGCGCTTCCGAGCCGCCAGCGAGCACCCGTTCGGCGTAACCGTGACGGATATGACGGAAGGCTTCGCCGATTGCTTGTGCCGAGGATACGCAGGCACTGCTGTAGGTGTTGACGCTACCGCCAAAACCCGCACGTAAGGCGATTTGTGCGGCCGAAGCATTATTCATGATGGCCACGATCGACATGGGCCGGACGCGGTTCTTCTGGTCGATGAACAGGTCAACATAGCCGTTGTCGATGGTGTTCGCACCACCCATGCCGGTACCCCAGAACACGCCGCTGGTTTGCTGCACAGCCGGATCGGGATCCAGTCCGGCCTGCTGCAGCGCTTCGCTCGCAGCACACCAGGCCAATACGGCGACACGGTCGAACAGGGGCATGTCGGTTTTCCGGATCAGCTCCGGCAAGGCAAAGCCAATTTGCGCCGCACAGCCTGCGATGCGATGCGGCCCGGCGCTGATATCAACCGGGCCTACCCCGGAGCGTGCCGCGAAGGCTGCGCTGAAGTTGATGTCGGCCCCGTGTCCCAGTGCCGAGATAGCGCCGATGCCGGTGATGACGACGCGTTGCATCGCAGGCTCAGGATGCGGATTTGAGGTTGATGTAGCGGTCGATGTTATCGACGACATCCTGAACCACGATCAGGCTAGGTCGCTCATCGCCCAATGTAATGTCGAACTTGTCTTCGAGATCGAAGATCAGTTCGGCGACAGTCAGCGAATCGACGCCCAGTGTGGCCAGTTCGGTATCGGGCAGGATGGTGGCGGCGTCGATGTCGAGTTGCGCCGCCAGCATGGCGACCACGGTGGAATAGGAAGAAGCGGGATGGGAACTGTCAGGCGTACTCATGGTGATCTCTAAGCATGGTCGGAATGGCGATAGGGACAGGACGGACCGATTGGCCGAAAAAGGCAACCGTCTCGGCGGCCACGCGCTCTTTTTCATTGTCCAGCGTGATGATGTGATAGCTGTCGTGCAGAATAACTTTTTTGCTGACGGTGGAAGCGATACTGCGTTCGACCAGTTCGGCACTTTTCGGCGTGGCCACGTCATCTTCTTCGGCATGGATGATGAGTGTCGGGCAGCGCACCTTACCGAGGGATTTTTTGACTTGTCCGATGAGCCGGTCGGCCTGGAAAATGCCCTCGGCGGACAGCCGTGAGGCACCGGCCGCCGACGAGGTCTTGACCGCCATCTCGCGCGCAATCCATTTTTGCAGTTTCGGATTTTTGATGCCGAACGGGAAGCGCTCCTTGTATGAATACAGATAGCGCGCCGGCGTGTAATACGCCAGCGGCAGCAGGAAGCGGTAAAACGGAATGCTCCAGCCGTCATAAGCCAGGGTCGTAGCCAGTACTGACAGTGCAGCGACCTCGTCCGGTCGTTCGCTGGCCAGGCGCAATGCCAGCACCGCACCGATGCACAAACCGACCACTGAGACCGACGCATGATCGCGTTTGAGCAGGTCGAAGCGGTGTTGCACTTCATCGAACCAGTGTTCGCAGCGGGTCGTGCGATACGAGCTGTCCTGGCCGCTGGCATAGCCATAGCCGGGAATCAGCGGAATATGGACGGTGTAGCCGGCTTGTTGCAGTCGCTTGCCGACAAACAGCATTTCCAGCGGATTGCCTAGCAAACCGTGCAGCGCCAGCACGGCATGTTCGCCGCCTGGTAACTCGATAGTGCGCATTGGATGATTGTAATTTTTGGGTAAGTCAATATACGGAATCGTATATTCGGGACGGCCGAGTATAGCTCGTTTTTTCAATCGGGTTTTTGCGCTTTTTGATACATCTTTTGTGCCACTTTAACCGCATCATCGACGCTGAGTTCGCACAGCGCAGCCGTACTCAAGCCGGTTAGTGCGGCGCGGTTCAGGACTTCTTGCGCGGATGTTTTCAGGCGGGCGAATAGCAAGTTCTTGTGCTGTGCCAGCAAGGCCCGATGGAAGTCCCCCAGCGCTTCGACGGTCGAACTGTCCAGATCGGGTGAGGATTCCAGGCTGAGGATTAACGTCGTAGTCTGCGCACCGGCATCCATCAGGGCGTGGCGCGCTTGCGTCAGGATGCGCTCGGCATTGGCAAAAAACAGGGCGGTGTCGGGACGTAGGATCAGGATGCCGGGTATGGCGCGGGCTTCCGGATGGATGCTGCGGCTGACAAAGTCGTGGCCGTCATCGAGCCGTCCCAGCACGGTCACGGCGGATTCCGAGAGCCGGCGCAACAGCATCAGCAAACTGATCGCGATGGCAGCCAGCAAGCCATCGACGACCCCCAGCAACAGCACCGCGAGTACCGCGACGATGATCAGCAGACGATCCCGGTGCAGCAGAAAATACGGTTTGAAAATGGCCAGTCGCAGCGTGTGGCCCACCGCATGAATCACGATGGCGGCCAGCACCGGCTGCGGCGTGAGGGCAATCCATGGCAGACACAGCAGCACCACCGCCAGCAGCGCCAGCGCGGCAACCGCACCGGCCAGTCGCGAGACGGCACCGCCGGCTTCATTGGCGGCGGTTGCCGAATAGCCGGCACCGACCGGCATGCCCTGAAATAATCCCGAGACCAGATTGGCGGCACCGAGAGCCAGCAGGTCGCGGTTCGGCACATTATGGTCGCCATGCTTTATGGCAAAGGTGCGGATCGCACTGGTCGATTCGGCGTACAGGATCAGCACCATCGCCATCGCCAGTTCAGCCAGCCGCAGCCAGTCGGCGTACGGCAAGTTCGGCAACGCGGGAGCCTGCAACTGCAGTCGGATCGGACCAATCAGTGCGATACCGTAGCGCTCCAGCGGCAGCCATTGGCCGGCTACGATCCCGAGCAGGATGACCAGTAAACCGCCGGGCAAGCGCGGCAGGCGGGCGAACCCGTACAGCAGTACCAGAGCCAGCATAGCCAGCAGCGCGGCGGGACCGTTCCAGCGGGCGTGCTGACTGACCAGGTCGCCCAGCATGCGGATGAGATCGGTGTGATGCAGCGGTGCGCCGAGGACCGAGGCGATTTGCTTGAAGACGATGACGATGGCCAGCCCGAAGGCAAAGCCGCGCAGGACGGGTTTGGCAATAAAGTCGGAGACGCTGCCGATGCGGACCAATCCGGCGATCAGGAAAAACAGTCCGGTCAGCACGACCAGCCCGAAGGCCATCGCCAGCCGCAGCGTCGTATCGGTACCGGCGGTGCTGGCGGCAACCGCAGCGAGCACCGCCGCGGAGGACGACGTGGCCGAAACAATGGCGAAACGGCTGGTGCCGATCAGGCCGTAACAGACCAGGCCGGCAAAAAGAGCGATGACACCGGCCTGCGGAGGCAGGCCGGCAATGCCGGAGTAGGCAACGGCTTCGGGTAATAGCAAGCCGGCCAGAGACAGGCCGGCGACGACATCAGGCCACGACAGGCGCAACGGCGCAGAACGCATGGCCGTTGTCGCCCGGGTCGACGATTACTGGATCCAGAGCCGGATCGAATCCCACGCGCGGCCGAAGATGCCCGCTTCGGTGACGCTTTCCAGCGCCACGATAGGGAACTCGGCAATCGATTTGCCATCGACCATCATCTTCATCATGCCGACCGTACTGTGCAGCGCAATCGGTGCGACCAGTGGATCCTTGCGCTCGAGCAGCGGTTTCATTTTTCCGGCAACGCCCCTTGGGACGGTCACGTAGATATCACGCGTAAAGCCAATCTTGATGGTCTTGCCGGAACCCTTCCAGATTTGCGGGGTTTCGACCGGCTGGTCCTTGCCATACAGCTTGATCGTATCGAAGTTCTGGAAGCCCCAGTTGAGCAGCTTCTGGCTTTCCTGCGTGCGTGACTGATCCGACGTGGTTCCCAGCACAACCGAGATCAGGCGGCGCTCGCCGCTGCCGTTGGGCCGCTTGGCCGAGGCGATCATGCAGTAGCCGGCCGCTTCGGTATGACCGGTTTTCATGCCATCGACAGTCGGGTCCAGCCACAGCAGCCGGTTGCGGTTGGGTTGCGTGATCTTGTTGTAGGTGAAGCTTTTGACCGAGTCAATTTTGTAAAACTCGGGAAAGTCGGTGATGACGAACGCGGCCAGGCGTGACAGGTCTTGCGCTGTCGAATAATTATCCTGGCTCGGCAAGCCGTGCGGATTGCCGAACTGGGTATTGGTCAGACCCATGCGTTTGGCTTCGCGGTTCATCAGCACCACGAAGGCTTCTTCGGTACCGGCGACGGCTTCGGCCAGCGCGACGGCGGCGTCATTGCCGGATTGGACCATCAAGCCATGCAGCAGGTCGTCGATCGAGACCGGAGTGGCCGGATCGATGAACATCTTCGAACTGCTCGGATCGACTTTCCAGGCACGGACCGAGACCTTGACCATCTGATCGAGCGTCAGGCGTTTTTCTTCGATCGCCTTGAACGTGACATAGGCGGTCATGATTTTGGTCAGCGAGGCAGGCTCGATGCGCATGCCCGGGTCTTGCGAGGTCAGCACCTGACCACTGGTGGTGTCGAGCAGCAGCCAGGATTTGGCCGCCACAACGGGGGCCGGCATCGTTTGTGCGGAAGCGGGTTGCAGGAAGGCGGAAGATAAGGTGAGGACGGTAGCGGCAACGGCCGCGAAAAAGGTTTTCATGAAGGTCAATGTAAAGCGCCGTACCGGCAAGGCCGTGGCGTGGTGGAATAAAAGGCGAGAAGCCGGACATGAAACGATGGATGAATTATAACGTCCGGCTCAGGCGCGCCACGTTTCGACCACGGCATTCTTAATATGTTGCAATTTGCGGTGAAAAAAATGATCAGCGCCGGGAACCACCCGTACCACGATGTCTTGCGGGCGCAGCCAGTCCATGACCGCCGTCAGCGTAATGGTGTCATCGAGCTCGCCGTGGATCAGAATCGTGTCGGCCGGAACCGGCGGCATCGCCCATTTGCCGGCCGCCGCACCGACCAGAATCAGTCGCTCGGCAGGGGTACCTTGCAAGATGAGGCGCTGCTGCAATTGCGCCTGCACGAATGTGCCGAACGAAAATCCGGCCAGCGCCACCGGCAGGCCCGGCATTTTCTCGCGCATGTGGACCAGCAGCGCCGCCATGTCGTCCGTCTCGCCACGGCCTTCGTCGTGCACGCCGGCCGAAGCGCCGACGCCACGGAAATTCATCCGGACTGCCGCATAACCAATGCTGACGAAAGCCCGCGCCAGCGTCTGCGCGACCTTGTTGTCCATCGTGCCGCCATATAGCGGATGCGGATGAGCGACCAGTGCGATGCCGCGCGGCGCAGCGTCGGCCGGATCGGGCAGGTCGAGCGCACATTCAAGTGCACCGGCCGCCCCGGTGATAAAAAATTCCTGGGTATGGGCATTCATGGTGGTGCTCCGGGTCAGATTTTCAGGCGCTCGACGATTTGTCCGCCGATCAAGTGGGTATCGATGATGTCGTCGATGTCCTGATTATCGACATAGGTGTACCAGGTACCTTGCGGATAAATCACCAGCACCGGACCTTCTTCACAGCGGTCCAGGCAACCGGACTGGTTGATACGGATCTTGCCCTCGCCAGTCAGGTTGAGCGCTTTCAGGCGGCTCTTGGCATGTTTTTGTGCGGCCTGTGCACCGTTCGCACCGCAACACGGCCGGCCATCCTCGCGCTGGTTCATGCAAATGAAAACGTGCTGCTCGAAATACGGTTTGGTGTCCATGAAAGCTCGCGGAAAAGGGATCGGTGATAGGGGTGGCTGCATCATACTTTAGCCTTGTTGCGGTGTACCGGATGGAGCAGGAACCACAGCGCAAAGAACGGCCAGAGTAGCGACAGGAATTGCGCTGCGCCGTTAAAGCTGAGGAACTTGCCTTGCACCCAGCTTTGTAGTGTCACGACAAAATACGGATTGGGTGGCGTCAAATTGACCGCCAGCAGGCTGATCAGCAGCATCAGTACTGCCGCCCGCCGCTGCGCCATGCGCGACGAAAACTGCAGGCTGGCCAGCATCAGCACGCTCAGCAGCAATCCGCCGCGTGCGCCCGGCGTGAGCCAGACGAACGCATTTTCCGGTCCGAACAGCAAGGCGCTGGCCATCGACTTGGCGGCCAGTGCGAGCACGATGGTCAGCAGTGTGAGCGCCCATAGCGGCGCTTGCTTGCGCAATAGGCACAGTAACGTCAGCACCGCGCCGGTCATGCCGAAGGCGGTGATGATGGTTTCGCTGAGCCAGAATTCTTCGGCGCTGAGCCGCAAGCCGGGCCACAGCACAATGAGCAGGTCGATTGGACGGCCGGCCAGATCAGACAGCGCCTCCGACAACAGCGGCGTTAGCTGGCCCTGTCCAAACAGATAGCCTTGCGGATAAATTTGCGCCAGCGGCCACGCGCAGACGACCAGCAAACCGCGACTGGCTTCATGCGAAAACCAGCGCTGACGTACTTGCAGCAAGTGGCTCTGCTGCAGAAAAAAGCTGCTGCTGGCCAGTCCCAGCACGCCGCCGGCAACGGCGCCGGCGACATTGGTCAGCAAGTCCAGATTAGACGGTACGCGGGTCGGTAGAAAAGTCTGGACCGCTTCCATCGTGCCCGACCACAGTACTGCCGCCACCAGCACCAGCATCAGCGCCGGCACGCCGCGCAGCAGCGGATACAGCGCAAACACCAGCAGCATGCCGAACGGTACATAGGCGATCACATTGGTCGTGATGTCGAACACGGTCCAGTAATGTGGCAGCGGCGAGGTCAGAAAACCGAGCGGCGGCAAGCCATTGCTTTGCCAGCCGGTGAACGGATACCAGCTGGCGTAGACGATCAGTAACGCATAGCCAAGCAAAGCCAGGCGTGCGAAGGCCGAGCCGTTTTTGGGAGGCGTGGCGGGACTCGCTGGCGTCATTATTTGGCAAGTGGCAGCGTGGCCAGCCAGCTGAGGACATCGGTAATCAGTGCATCGCTGGCTGCGGCCAGCGCCTGCGCTCCGCCGGCGGCATCGGCGCTGGTGGCAGGACGCTGCTGCGTGAAGCTTTTTTGCGCCACTACCAGGCGGCCGCGGAACACGGCTACGCGTAGCGTGAGTTGTCCGCTGCTTTCTGCCGGTGTGGTGAATCGCTGCGAGAAATCGTCGAGCTCAAGGCGTAGCAGTGGCACATTGAGCGCCCCATCAGAGCCGGTCAGCACGGTACTGCCAGCCTGGCCGAGCCGCGCCTTGAGTCGTTGCTCGATCAATTGGGCCGGCGCCATGGTCCAGCGGTTGTTGGCGAATTGCTGTGGTTGCTGGCTGTTGGCATAGGCCAGCCGGTACACCATGCGCGGATTGTCGAGGAACGGCGACGACGTCGCGGTGGCAATGCTGAGCGCCGGCAGCGCGCTGGCAACAGCGCCGTGCGCCGGCAGCGGACCGAGGTCAAACAGCATCGTCGGTGCCGGGGGGGTGGCGCAGCCGGCGAGCAGCAGGCTCGCGACCAGCAAAAAATGTTTCATGGTGATCCCGTAAAAGTAAAAGACGACATCAGCGGGCTGGCACGACAAAACCGGCCTCGCCCGGACCCGGGGCTTCCGGTGCCGCGCCGAACAGGATACTTTGCGGACGGCGATTGAAGGTGTCCAGTGTGCGGTTGACGGCGCGCAGTGTCGAACGGGCATCGCCGCCCAGCGGCACGATTTCCCGTTCAATGCGGCCGGCTGCCGAGCCAAGCTGGTCGGCTGCCAGCGTGAGCCGGTCGAGCGTGCCGTTCGGAGCTTGCAGGCGCGTCGACATACCGGCGAGATTGTTGGCCAATTTGTTGCTATCGACAGCCAGCGTATTGATCGATGCCAACGTGCGGCTGGTCTGTGCAGTCAGTTCCGGCAGGCGCGACAGTGTCGGTTCGAGTTGGGCCGGAATGGCTTCGAGCGCGATCGCCGCTTTGCTGATGTCGCTGAACGCCCCCAGCATCACGGCCTGGTTGGCCGGCTTCATCAGGTTGTTGAGCCGCAATGTCAGTTCTTCCGTTTGCTTGAGGATTGCCAGGCCGCGCGTCTGCAGGTTCTCGAACAGGCCCGGACGCATGTCGATGCGTGCCAGTTGTTGTTTCGAGCTGGTCAGTCGCATCGGCTTGCTGCCATCGTCATCGAGCTGCACGTAGGCGATGCCGGTGACCCCTTGATAACCGAGCACGCCATAGGTCGAATGGGTCATCGGCGTATCGGGCTTGACGCTGATGTGGACCAGGATCTGACCCGGCACGTCCGGGTCGAAGATGATTTCGTCGACCTTGCCGACATCGAGTCCGCGGTAGCGCACGTCGGCTTGCGGATTGAGGCCGGGGACCGATAGCTTGGTCGCCATTTCATACGGCACCCGCGCCACCCGGTCGCGGTTGAACCACATCGCCAGAAGGATGCCGGCCACTAGCAGGGCCAGCGTGAAGATGCCGGCCATCAGGGCATGGGATTTATTTTCCATAACGTTTTTTCATCCTTGCTGTTGGTCCAGCGCCTGTAGCGCGCGCCGTCCGCGCTCGCCCAGGAAAAATTGTTCAATGAACGGATGCGGTACCGCGATCACTTCTTGCGCGCTACCGTAAGCGATCAGGTGCTTGTCGGCCAGCACCGCGATCCGCGTTGCCAGCGCCAGCAGCGTATCGAGGTCATGCGTAACCATCACCACGGTCAGCTGCATGGCATCGCGCAATGTTGCGATCAGTTCGACAAAGCTATCGGACAGGCTGGGATCAAGTCCGGCCGTCGGTTCGTCGAGAAACAGCAGCTCCGGTTCCAGCGCCAGCGCACGGGCCAGCGCGACCCGCTTGACCATGCCGCCCGACAGGTCCGACGGCATCTTCAGCGCATCGGCCGGAGTCAGTCCGACCATGTGCAGTTTTAACAGTACCGCATCGCGGATCAGGTCTTCCGGCAGCGTGCGCAATTCGCGCATCGGCTGCGCCACATTATCGAAGGTGTTCAGCGCCGAAAATAACGCGCCGTGCTGGAACAGCATGCCCCAGCGCTGGCGCAGCTGCTGCAATTGTGCGTTGTCCGCTTGTTGCAGATCGGTGCCAAACACCTTCACCGTGCCGGCGGCCGGGGTGTCGAGTCCCAGCATTTGTCTTAGCAGTGTGGTCTTGCCGGAGCCGGAGCCGCCGACCAGCGCGATCAGTTCGCCCTGCCCGACTTGCAGGTTGAGCTGATCGTGCACCACCGTTGCGCCATAGGCGGTGCGCAGGTTGCTGATGTCGATGACCGGCGCGGCCATCAGAAACCAACGCCGTTAAAGACAATCGCAAACACTGCATCGGCCAGGATCACCACCGTGATCGCCGTCACCACCGAGCTGGTGGTGCCGGCACCCAGGCTTTCGGTATTGGCCCGGATCCGGAACCCGAAGTGACAGGCTACCAGCGCGATCAGGCCGCCGAACACGACGCCCTTGCCGATACCGATCCAGTAATTGGCCAGTGGTACCGCATCGGGTAACTTGTGGATGAAATAGCGTGGCGACAAGCCCAGTTCCAGATTCGCTGCCACCATGCCCCCCATTAGCGCCATCGCATCGGTCCAGATCACCAGCAGCGGCATGGCGACGGCCAGTGCCAGGACCTTCGGCATGATCAGCCGGAACCCATGCGGCAAGCCCATCACTTGCATCGCATCGAGTTCTTCATTGACCCGCATCACACCCAGTTGTGCAGTAATCGATGAGCCCGAGCGGCCGGCCACCAGAATGGCTGCCAGTAGCGGGCCGAGTTCGCGGATGATGCTCATGCCAAGAATATTGACCAGGTAAATATCGCCACCGAAGGCGTGTAATTGCTGTGCTGAAAGGTACGACAGCACTACCCCGATCAGTATTCCCACCAGCGCGGTAATGCCGAGCGCCTGGTAACCGACGTGATAGACGGTGGAAGAAATTTCCTTCCACGGACCGCGTAGCGGGGCGCGTACCAGGCGCAGCAAGTCGAACATGCACTGGCCGATCAGCTGGACAAATCCGAGCAGATGTCCGGTGAGCGACTGAGTCCGTGCACCGAGCCGGATGAGTTGTCGCCAGCGTGTTTTTTGCCGCTCCGGGAGACGCAGCGCGCCGGCTTGTTCCAGCCGCTGGAAAAATGCGTCGTGTCCGTCGGCCAGTACCAGTCCCGCCGGGCGGGTCTTGCCCCACGCATTCCACAGCCATTGCGCACCGATGTGATCGAGTCCGGTGATGCCGGTCAAGTCCCAACCGGCAGGGTTGGTACAGGAGCGCATTGCGGCATCGAGCTGCCCGATCACGCCGTTGCACGCGAGGGCGCGGACTTGCCATGCGCCGGAGGCGACGAGATGGGATGGCCGGGCCGGATCGACCTGAAGCGCCGGTGGGGCGGGTTTTTGCATGAACGCAGTGTAAGGGAGATCACCGGCAGCGTCACCGCAACCGCTACAATGCCTCCATGAAACTGCTCCACTCCCCTATGCATATTGCGGCTGCGCTGCAGATCGCCGTGCCCGGACTGACCATCGAAGCCGTGGCCGAAACCGGCTCGACCAATGCCGACTTGCTGGCGCGGCTCGATGGCTTGCGCGGCCCCGTGCTGCTGGTGGCCGATCAGCAAAACGCCGGACGCGGCCGGGCCGGACGCACCTGGCATTCCGAGCGCGGTGCGTCGCTGACGTTTTCGCTGGCCTGGCCGGTGCGCGTTCCTCTGCAAGCGCTGGTCGGTTTGCCGCTGGCCATCGGAGTGGCGTTGGCCGGGGTGTTGACCGGATACGGCATCGCAGCACAGCTGAAATGGCCCAATGACGTCCTGGCCGATGGCAGCAAACTGGCTGGCATCCTGATCGAAACAGCGGTTGACCGGCAGCCTGATGCGCGTTTGTGGGCCGTCATCGGTATCGGTATCAATCTGACGGATAACGCCGCGCTGGCCGCCCGTATCGGCCAGCCGGTCGCCGCGCTGCCGGACGCGCAGGCCATCGACCGCGACCAGTTGCTGGCCGCTCTGTTAAGCCAGCTTTGTCTGACGTTGCAGGAATTCGAGGAAGCGGGTTTTGCGGCATTTGCCGCGCGCTGGAATGCGCTGCACCTGCATCGCGGTCAGCCGGTGCGCATCATTGACCAGGGACAAGCTGTCGTCGAAGGCATCGCCGCCGGTGTCGATGCGCAAGGCCGGCTGTTGCTCGACACGCCCGAAGGTCGACGTACCGTGGTGGCCGGCGATGTCTCGCTGCGCGCCGTGGAAGCATGACCATGCTATTACTTATTGATGCAGGAAACACACGAATCAAATGGGCGCTGGTGGATCCGCAGCAGCCGGCGCAATGGACGGCTTCGGCTTCGGGTGCGGTGCCGCATGCGGGATTGATTGCTCTGGCAGCGACCTGGCAGCACAGCGGCGTAAGTGCAGCGGTAGTGGCTAATGTCGCTGGTGCAGCGCTGCAGGCGCAACTGGCATCGCTGTTGCAAGACGTACTCGGCGTGACCCCGCATTGGTTTGTGTCGCGCGCCGAATGTGCCGGCCTGCGCAATGGCTATCGCGATCCGGCGCAACTCGGCTGTGACCGGTTTGCCGCGATGATCGGTGCGCGTACCCGCTATCCGGCGCAGGCTTTGCTGGTCGTCAGTTGTGGCACAGCCACCACGATCGATGCAGTCAGCGCGGCGGGTGATTTTATTGGCGGAATGATTCTGCCTGGCCTCGACATGATGCGCACTGCACTGGCCCGCAACACGGCGCAATTGCCGCAGGTGGCAGACGACGTGGCGCTGGCCCCGCTGTTCGCCGATCAGACCGATGCTGCCATTGTCAGCGGTTGCATTGCGGCGCAGACCGGCGCGATCGAACGGGCACTGGCCGCGCATGCCGGGGCACGCTGCATCCTGTCGGGCGGCGCAGCTTCCCGAATTGCAGCGGCGCTATCGGTGCCGACTGTCTTGATCGATCATTTGGTCCTGCACGGTTTGCAGGCCGCCTACGGTGCCTCTTCCTCATGCTGAAATCCTTGTTGTGGTTCTTGCTTCTGGTAAATGCCGGCCTGTTTGCGTTGCAGCGTGGCTATCTCGACGCGTTCCTGCCTGACCAGCACGATCCGCACCGTCTGCAACAGCAGCTGGCACCGGAGCGCATTCGCCTGCTGTCGCTTGAGGCGGCCACGGCGCCGGTAGTCATCGCTGTGCCAGTCACGGCACCGGTCGTCGCCGCACCGGTCACGCTGGCCTGCGTCGAACTGGGTGAGTTCAGCGAGGCCGAAGCGAACCGCTTTGAAGCCGGCTTCGCTGCGCTGGCATTGGGTGGATCGCCCGCACGTCGCCGTCTTGCCGAGGAAGCCACCAGCCATGTCGTATTTATTCCGTCGCAAGGCGACAAGGAAGGTGCCGAACGCAAGTCGGCCGAACTCCGGCGTCTGGGTGTGGCGGATTTTTATGTGCTGCAAGCTCCCGGTAAACGGCAATTCGGTATTTCACTGGGCGTATTCCGAACTTGGGCGGCGGCAGATGTGCGCTTGGCAGAACTGGAGACACAGGGTGTGCGGAGTGCGCGTGTTGGCGTCTTCAGTGTCGCCGATCGCAGAATCGCCATCCAGTTGTATGCGCTGGATCAGGCCGGTGTCAGCGCCGCGGTGCAACTGGCGGCGACGCTGGTAAAAGTCGGGCAGCGCGAGTGCGCCGCCCGTTGATCAGAAGTCGATCGAGGCCGATAGCACGACGGTGCGCGGTGCACCCAGCACCAGATAGCCGGCACCCGGATAGCCACCGGCCGAGGCCCAGTAGTTTTTGTCGGTGAGGTTGTCGACACGCGCCCGCAAGGTGAGCGCGCGCTCGCCAAACAGCGTCACGTAGCGCGCGCCGACATCGACCCGCGTCCATGACGGCAATTCCTGCGTATTGGCGCCATCGGCATATTGCGATGAAGTGACGACGGTACGACCAGTCAGCGTCAACCCTTTGGCACCCGGCACATCCCACTCGGCTCCCAGATTGAATTGCTGACGCGGCACACCGATGGCATCCTTGCCGTCATTGAGGCCGTCAACGGTGCTGACCTGTTTTGCGTCCAGCACGGTCAGCCCGCCCAGCACGCGCACGCCGCGTACCGGTGTTCCGAACACCGACAGCTCGAGTCCACGATTGCGCTGCTCGCCAAACACGCCGAAGACATTATTGCGGACATACGCCGATGGTTGCGCGGTCGTGAACACGGCGGCGCTCATGCCGACTGTTCCGGCGTCGTACTTGATGCCGATCTCTTTCTGCTTGGATTTGTAAGGCGCAAAGCTTTGACCCAAATTCGTGACACCGGTACCGCTGGCGACAGGACCTTGCTGCAAGCCTTCAATATAGTTGGCATACACCGACAGGTCTTTCATCGGCTTGATGACCAGGCCGGCCATGGGTGTCACCAGACTCTGGTCATAGCGCGATGTCCGGGCGCCGCTGCCGTAATCGTAACTGGTGTCCTTGATGGTCTGGTTGCGCGCACCGATCGTCAGCAGCACGCGCTCGTCGGCGAACGACATCGTATCGGCCAGCGCATAGCTTGACAGAATGCTCTTGCGTGTCGTCAGCGGTGCGTCCAGCTTGCCACCGGTAAAAAAAGTGGCGGCAGGTGCGGCGACATCGACCGGCTTATAAATATTTCCAGCAATCGGGTTACTGTAAAAATCACTCAGCGCGTAAGCATTACGTGAATCCAGACTGAAGCCCGATAACGTCGCGCAAAGACTATGGCTGACCGGTCCGGTCTGCACTTTGCCGCGCACGCCAATTTCGCCGGTACGCACGGTGTCCTGCCGCTGATTATCAAAACGGTACAGGGTGGCGGCACCCGTGGTCTGATTCACGGTCAGCGGTGTCAGCACATTGGCTTCGGTGCCGGAACGCGCACCGAGTGCGGCCCAGGCAACGACATCTTTGGACAGATCGATTTCGCCGCGCACTGTGCCGAACGTATCGCGCTCGTTGGAATAGGTCCACGGCTGGGCAAAATTGCGCGAGGCGTCCGGTGCTTGCGGCATTGCAATGCCACCGGCCAGCGTCACGCTGGGCCGCGGTGCGGTCAGCTTGTGTTCCTGAAAACCGGCATCGGCCGACAGGCGCACGTTGCCAGTCCGGTAATCCAGCCCGACCGACAACACGCTCAGCGAGCGTTGTTCGCGGTCGACCGCGGTATCGCCATCTCGGCGCACTGCATTGATCCGGATTCCCAGCGCATTTTCGGGGCCGAAACGGCGGCCGATGTCGGTTGCCAGATAAGTCTGGCCACCCGATTCGGTGCCCGCTGTAATTTGAGTCAATGGTGCATTGCCGGCACGCTTGGGTAACAAGTTGATGGATCCGCCGACACCGCCGCCGCCGGGAGCTGCGCCATTGAGGAAGGTATTCGCACCGCGAAAGACTTCAACACGCTCCAGCAATTCTGCCGCCACGAACTGGCGCGGCAGTAAGCCGAACAAGCCGTTGTAGGCGATGTCATCCGAGCTCACCGCAAAGCCGCGAATCATGTACAGCTCCTGATAATTGCCGAAGCCGCGCGCCACGCGTACCGACGGATCGTTCTGCAGCACGTCGGCGACGCTATGCGATTGCTGGTCCTGGATCAGCGCCTGCGTGTAGTTGGTGCTGTTGAAGGGCGCGTCCATCACATCGGTATTGCCTAGCAAGCCGAGTCGGCCACCGCGCGCCACCTGACCACCGGGATACGCCACCGGCAAACCGGCCGCCGAGGCGTCGGCCGACGCGCTGACCGTGACGCGTTGCAAAACTTGCGGTTCGGTGCTTGCCGGGACACTGGTGGTTTGCGCCTGTGCCGTGCTGCCGGCGAGCAGGAAGGCAGCAAGGGCGAATGGGGAAAGCGTGAAATTGCGCTGATTCATGGAATGGATTTCTCATAGGTAAGTAGAATTTTTACAATCATAGCGACCTAAAGCCGTGCTGGCTAGTAAATGCGAGTGATTTGCATTAAGATTCTCCAATTGCGATCTTCCACTCTTTTTAAAGACCTCCAATGACCCCTGTCACATTGCGCCGCTGGGCCTGGATGCACAAATGGAGCAGCCTGGTGTGCACTGTCTTCATGCTGCTGCTATGCCTGACCGGCTTGCCGCTGATTTTTCATCACGAAATTGACAACCTGCTCGGCAATGTCGTCGAGGCACCGGTGATGCCGGCCGGTACGCCCAACGCTGATGTGGATCAGGTACTGGCCGCCGCCAAGGCGCTGTATCCGGGCAAGATCGTCCAGTACATGTCGCGTGAGATCGATGAAGCCCGGATCTGGAATGTCACGCTGGGCGACTTCATCAACGATCCGAATTTCAATTCAATCGCGGTCGATGCGCGCACCGCCGAAGTGCTGGCCGAGCCGAAATTCGAAGGGTCGTTCGTCTACGTGATGTTCCGCTTGCACGTCGATCTGTTTGCCGGCTTGCCGGGCATGCTGTTCCTGGGGTTCATGGGATTGTTACTGATCGTGGCGATCATTTCCGGCGTCGTGCTCTACGCACCCTTCATGCGCAAGCTGGCGTTCGGCACAGTACGTCGCGAACGCACGCCGCGCACCCGCTGGCTCGATACCCACAACCTGCTGGGCGTCGTCACCCTGGTCTGGGCGCTGGTGGTTGGTGCGACCGGCATGATCAATACCTGGGCCGACCTGGTCCTCGACTATTGGCAGTCGGATCAGATGGCACAAATGGTCGCGCCCTATAAGGACTTGCCAGTGCCGACACAACTGGCTTCGATGCAGCAAGCGATGGATGCGGCGCAGGCGCTGCAACCGGGTATGGATTTCGGTTTCATTGCCTGGCCCGGCACGCCGTTCAGCAGTCCGCATCACTACGGCATTTTCATGCGCGGTCGCGATGCGCTGACTGCGCGGCTGTATCAGCCGATACTGGTTGATGCGCAAACCGCGCAAGTGACCGACAGCCGTCGTCTGCCCTGGTATCTGACCGCGCTGCTGATTTCGCAGCCATTGCATTTTGGTGACTACGGCGGCATCGGTATGAAAATACTCTGGGCCTTGCTCGACCTGGCGACCATCGTCGTGCTCGGTAGCGGCGTGTATCTCTGGCTCAGGCGCGGTCGGCGCGAGCGCACCGTCGCCATTGCGCCGGTACCGGGCGCGCCAGTGCGCAACGAGGTGATGCCGTGATGTCCGGGTTGATGCGGTTGTGGGGCTGGCCGCTGCTGCTAGCCTTGTTGACCATGGCCGGCCTGATCATGGCGCTGGTCGCCGATGGCTGGTGGGATACGCTATCGACGCTGGCGCTGGGACTGCCCGTGCTCGTCGGTGGCTGGCATGCGTTGCGCCGATGACAGCGATCAGGTGGTCGCGGGAGGCGTTGTTTTTTCAATGAATTTGCGCAAACAGGCCGGACAAAAGCAGCGCGTCACATCACTGCCGGGCGGCGACGCCGGCAAGCTCGGCAAAAACATACACCAGCAGGGAACGGGAGAAGTCGAATCGACCATGCCGCAGCCGAATTCGCACCCGCAGCGCGGACAGGTGCTCATTCCGGCTCCCGCATTGCCGGCGATGGCGGTGGTGTCGGTGGGGTTTCGTCAGGAATTTCGAACCGGTGCATTACGCGGCGCAAAAAACGCATTTGGCGATCGAATGTTGTACAGGCATCACAGATGACCAGATGCAAGCGCACACGAATTTTTTCGACGAGGGACAACTCACGGTCCTGCCCCTCCGAGACAAGCCGGTGAACTTCACGGCAGGTGGGTTTGAGTTTCATGGCCATTCCTTAGCGAGCATGACCGGCCGGCAGGTTGCCGAACCAGTTCAGTTCCAGGCATGCCCGCAGGCGTAATCGTGCGCGGTACAACATCACCCACGCATTAGACGTGGAAATCGCCAGTTCCTGACAAATTTCATCCGTTTCCAGTTCCAGCCATTCGCGCATCAAGAAAATCCGCGCCGTATTGGGCGGCAGCTTTTCGAGGCAGATTTCCATGATGCGAAAAAAATCCTTTTGCTCCAGTGCGGCATCGGGATTGCCCCACGGATGTGGTTTGTCGATGGCGTGGCCGTTGGCGGCGAACAGCGCGTCAATCACGTCGTCTTCGCTCTGGTCGTCGGCCACAAGGAATTGCCGGATGCGGCCTGCGGCGCGTAGTGCATCGATGATTTTGAATTTCATGATGCCGGTGACATAGGTGCGCAGCGACGACTGGCCGGCAAAGCGGTCTGGCTTTTCCAGCACGGCAATCAACGCTTCTTGTACAACGTCGTCTGCCAGCGCGCTATCACGCAGTTGCAAGAGGGCGAATCGCAGCAGGGCCGGTCGCAATGCTTCAAGTTCCCGGTGCAGTGTGGTGCTCATATTGGTACCTCGTCGTGATGCCGGGTGTGGCTGTTGCGGTCTGAGCGAAAGGCTAACTGAACACCTCATGAAAAACAAGAAATTGCCTGCGAGCCCGGAAACGTTTCGCTGTAAAATCGCCGCAATTCATTTTTGGAACTGCCATGTCCGATCTCATTCCCGACCTGTTCTCGGTTTCACCGCAAATCAAGGCTGAAATCCTGGCCGAAGCCCTACCCTACATCCGCAAGTTCCACGGCAAGACCATCGTCGTCAAGTACGGCGGTAATGCCATGACCGAAGAGCGTCTCAAGCATGGATTTGCCCGCGACGTAATTTTGCTCAAGCTGGTCGGCATGAATCCGGTTGTGGTCCATGGTGGTGGTCCGCAGATCGATAATGCACTTAAGAAGATCGGCAAGCAGGGCACTTTCATTCAGGGCATGCGCATCACCGATGAAGAAACCATGGAAGTCGTCGAATGGGTGCTGGGTGGTGAAGTTCAGCAAGATATCGTGATGCTGATCAATCATTACGGCGGCCAGGCAGTCGGCCTGACCGGCAAGGATGGCGGTCTGATCCGCGCCCGCAAGATGAAAATGCCGGACCGCGAAAATCCGGGTCAATTCCTCGACCTGGGTTTCGTTGGCGAGATCGATGCGATCAATCCGGCAGTGGTCAAGGCGTTGCAGGATGACGCCTTTATCCCGATTATTTCGCCGATCGGTTTTGGTGAAGACGGCCAGGCCTACAACATCAATGCCGATCTCGTTGCCGGCAAAATCGCCGAAATCCTGAAAGCCGAAAAGCTGATCATGATGACCAACATCCCCGGCGTGATGGACAAGAGCGGTAATCTCGTCACCGACCTGTCGGCCCGCGAAATCGATGAAATGTTCGCCGACGGAACGATTTCCGGCGGCATGTTGCCGAAGATCTCGTCGGCCCTCGACGCGGCCAAATCCGGTGTCAACACGGTCCACATCATCGACGGTCGCATCGAACATTCGTTGCTGCTCGAAGTGCTGACTGAGCAGGCTTTCGGGACGATGATCCGATCGCATTAGTATCGTAGCGCGGGCGCGCTTTTTTACGCCCCCGCGCGAACAGAACGCATCACCTCACAAAAAACCATCATTGCGGCAATCCGCCGAATCCAAAACGCGCCACCAGCTCTAACGGTGCAGCGCTTGTTGCCTCCCTAAAAATCGCGATCCCGTCAATGACCAGCGGCACTGCCATCGCCTGCGCAAATGCGGCCCGGGCATCCTCAGCCATCGCTTGTGTCATGGCAGGTTCTACGTTCGTCAGGTTGTCACTTAACGTCATATGAAACCGGAACTCCTCCTCGGTGTACGGATAGCCCCACTGCTGCAGCAATACCTGCTGGCGCGCGGTCAATGGCACGTTACCCCTGCGCGCCAGTTCGGCGGTGCCCGGTGCGGCCCGCAGCACGTCGAAATGCCGCACGCAATCTTGTGCCAGCGTGCTGATCTGCGGCACCGGCCCGCCCGCTTGCAGTGCCAGGAAACTTCCCAGTAATCGCACGGCCGGCAGCGGCACTTCGAGTGCTGTCTGGTGCGATGCAAAGACGCCAGCGCAGGCCAGCAGTTGCGCTTCGCTACAGCCATCGGCCAGCTGGAACGGCGCTTTCAGCGTCGCATGAAAGCCATACCGTCGCGGACTATCGCGCAATCGCGCCGTCGCATCGAGACCGCTGATCCGCTGCTCCGGATCGCGCCCCAGCCAGCGGCAACCGGCCTGCCACCAGGGTGAGTCGCTCGCAGGGGCAAAGTAGACGGCATAGCGGACGCGGCTGCCAGAAATGAAAGTGGACATCGTAACCAGTCAAAAAATGAATCGGTTCGTGATCCTAGCCGAAGAAATCCGCCGCGATCATGCTACCGTCCTCCCGTCCTTAATAATTTCGCCACCCATGACCCTGATCCGCAACGCCATCCTGATCACCGCGACGCAACAACTTCCGGGCGCACTTGCGTTCAGCGGTCAGCGCATTACCGCGCTGCAACCTGCCAGCAATGGCCACGAAGGACACGACTGGCAAGGCGATCTACTACTGCCAGGGCTGGTCGAGTTGCACACTGACAACCTTGAAAAGCACCTGATGCCACGGCCGAAAGTCGCCTGGCCCGTCATTCCTGCGATCATCGCGCACGACGCCCAGATCGCCGCTGCCGGGATTACCACCGTACTCGACGCGATCGCCGTCGGCGACATCGATCCCGACAGCATGCGCATGCAAACCCTGGCCAGTTGCGTTACCGGTCTGCACCAGGCGCAACAGGCCGGCATCCTGCGGGCCGACCATTTTCTCCATCTGCGACTGGAGCTGGCATCGCAAGACCTGCTGGAACTGTTCGAACCACTGGTTGACGAACCGCTTCTGAGAATGGTCTCGCTGATGGACCACACGCCCGGTCAGCGCCAATGGAGTGACTTCGACCACTACCGCACGTTCATCACCGGCAAGCGCGGCTGGAGTGATCAGAAAGTCACCGAGATGCTCGACGGCATGCTCGAGCGCCAGGTCCGGTATGCCGATGTCAACCGGCGGGCTGTGGTCGCGCGCTGTCAGGCACGGCCTGTTCCGGTGCCACTTGCCTCACATGACGACACTACATCGGAGCACGTTACCGAGGGACATGGTGACGGTGTGATGATGTCGGAATTTCCGACCACGCTGCTGGCCGCCCGCGCGGCGCGTGCGCATGGGCTGGGCATCATCATGGGGGCGCCCAACCGGGTGCGCGGCGGTTCG
Source organism: Bradyrhizobium sp. (assembly GCA_047621665.1). GTDB lineage: Bacteria > Pseudomonadota > Gammaproteobacteria > Burkholderiales > Burkholderiaceae_D > Actimicrobium. The sequence continues at coordinate 38,814 of JBLHMB010000025.1, forward strand.
CATTCGGGCAACATCGCCGCCGCCGAGCTGGCACAGGCTGGGTTGCTCGATGTGCTGTCATCGGATTACGTCCCTGCCAGCCTGCTGCATGCCGCATTTCTGTTGCAAAAAGACGGCCTGAGCCTGCCCCAGGCCATCGCGACGGTATCGCGTAATCCCGCACGGCTGGTCGGTCTGGACGATCGTGGTGAAATCACCGCCGGGCTGCGCGCAGATTTTCTGCGGGTGCGGGTGGTGGAAGGTATTCCGGTGGTGCTGGAAACATGGAAGGCGGGTGTGCGGATTGCGTGAGGTCGGTTTCTTCGCGAGATTCCATTTCCTAACCAGTTGATATTATTCATGTTTCGGTATATTTTTAAAAAACTCAAAAATATACCGAAAGCCAGTCCATGTCTGAGCGAACTGCCGATGTCATGCGTCAATATATCGACGCAGTGTCTGTTTTCGAAGCGCATGAAGAGGCGCTCGTCGAAGCGGAGCAAGTACGTGGTGGCATGTATTGGCACAAGGGTTCGACTGCCTCACCTGACGCAAGCTATCTTGTGCGAACCAGTGCTTCTGGCAGCGAAAAAAGTCTTGGACGGCGCACGCCGGAAACCGAGGCCATCTACGACAAATTTTTGCAGCGAAAAGAAATGGCGCAGCAACGACTGGCCGGTTTGGCGGCATCACTTGCTCGACACAAGAGAATGAACCGCGCATTGCGCGTCGGACGCGTCAACCCGCTGATCGTCGACATCCTCAATCGTCTCTCCGCGACGCGTTTGAGCGAACATTTTCGCGTGGTGGGAACGCATGCACTGTATGCGTATGAATCGGCCGCAGGCATTACATTTGCCGATGACGCAGTCGCCACGCGGGACATTGATCTGCTGTGGGATGTGCGCAAGCGATTGGCCTTCGATACGGCATTGCGGCAAGTTGACAGCTCGATGTTGGGCGTGTTGCGCAAGGTTGATGCAACTTTCCGGATCAGGGATTCGCAGAAATATACTGCCGTCAATAAAGATGGCTTCGAGGTGGATATTCTTCGACGCCAGCAAGTTGCCGATGATCCCCATCCGATCAGACTGAGCGACGATGAAGAAGATTTCTGGGTAGTACAAGCACCAAGAGCGCAGGCACTAATTGATGCGCCCCGGTTTTCTGTGGTGATCGTGGCGACGAATGGCGCGATGGCCCGGATGAATACGCTGGCACCGATGGCATTCGTTCGCTTCAAAAAATGGATGAGTGCGTTACCGGAGAGGGACCCGCTCAAACGGAGGCGGGATGCGCTTCAGGCGAAGGCCGTCGAGCAGGCGGTTCTGGAATATTTGCCGCAGTGGGCTAACAGCTGATCATGTTGAAGAATGCCGTCCCGATCCCATCCGAAACTAGACGATTCAATCTAGCACGACCGTACTTTTTTAATTCAATTCCAGCCTATAATCGATCACCGCTTTTCCACCCCTTTTCCACCCCTATCCGTGAGGTCGTCATGGCATTGCCTGTCGCGTTGCAAAATCTGAGTCTGCCGGTCATCGGTTCGCCGTTATTCATCGCCAGTGGTCCGGCGCTCGTCACTGCGCAGTGCAAGGCCGGCATTGTCGGCTCGTTTCCGGCGCTCAACGCCCGCCCGGCCGCGCTGCTCGATACCTGGCTGACTGACATCAAAGCCGATCTCGCGGCCTACAAGCTGGCTAATCCGCAGGCGCTGGTGGGGCCGGTTGCCGTCAACCAGATCGTCCACCAATCCAACGACCGCCTCGCGCACGACGTCGAGATGTGCGTCAAGCACCAGATTCCAATCATCATTTCCAGCCTGCGCGCACCGCCCAAAGAAATGATGGACGCCATCCATAGCTACGGCGGCATCGTGCTGCATGACATCATTTCGATTCGGCATGCGCAAAAGGCACTCGAAGCCGGTGTCGATGGCCTGATTCTGGTGGCGGCTGGTGCCGGGGGCCATGCCGGTGCCCTGTCTCCCTTCGCGTTGGTCGGTGAAGTACGCAAATTTTTCAGTGGTCCGATTGCCCTGTCCGGCTCGATCGCCACTGGCGACGCCGTGCTGGCGGCACAAGCCATGGGCGCAGACTTTGCCTACATCGGATCACGCTGGCTCGCCACCAAAGAATCGAATGTCGATGACGCCTATCGTCAGGCCATCATCGAATCCAGCGCGGCCGATATCGTCTACACCAACCTGTTCACCGGCGTGCACGGTAACTACCTGAAAAAATCCATCGTGGCCGCCGGACTCGATCCCGACAATCTGCCGGTCGCCGACAAAACCGCCATGAACTTCGGTTCCGGTAGCGCCAAGGCATGGCGCGATATCTGGGGTGCGGGTCAGGGCGTCGGGTTGATGGACGACGTGCTGACGGTCGCTGAGATGGTGGCGCGCCTGAAATCCGAATACGATGCCGCCCGGGCACGCCTCACGCTAAATTGATACGGATCGATAGATCCATCCGGATCTTGCAAAAATAGCTACTTTGTTGCAGCATGGCGCTTCGACGATTCTCCCGCCAGCGCCATGTCAAGTTTGCTTCCTGTTTGCTGCAATCCGCTGAACGGCCGTGCCGATGATTGACCGGCCGTCGCTGGCGCGCATTGCACCGTTCGCTACCTATATTCTCTTTATTGCGATTGCCGACCTGTTCACCCGACTGGGTTGGTCGGCGATGGAATTGCGCTGGCTGTATCCGCTAAAAATTGCCTTGATCGTCGCCCTGCTCTGGTTCTGGCGGCGCGAGTATGTCGAACTGGCGTGGCCGCCCTTGCGCAATGCCCGTACCGGGATCATCGCCGTGGCGGTTGGCATCGCCGTCTTCGTCGCCTGGATTAATCTAGGCGCGGACTGGATGGCGGTTTCGACTTCCACTGCCGGCTACCAGCCGCTCGGACCCGGTGGCCGGATGGCGTGGGGACTGATCGCCATCCGTCTCGCAGGGGCCGCGTTAGTCGTGCCGGTGATGGAAGAGCTGTTCTGGCGATCTTTTTTGCTGCGCTGGCTGGTCAGGCCTGACTTTCTGCAGGTAAATCCGGCCTCGGTCGGACTCAAAGCCTTCGCCATTACCGCCGTGCTGTTTGCTGTTGAGCACAACCTGTGGCTTGCTGGACTTGTTGCCGGGATCGCCTATAACTCACTATATGTGCGTAGCCGCACGATCTGGTCGCCGATACTCGCGCATGGTGTCACAAACGGAATATTAGGCGTGTGGGTGATAGCGACTGGTAACTGGAAGTATTGGTAATAAGTTTACTTAACTAAAAGCTGTTGTGCATCACGGCGTAAAATGCGCCGAGCTTGACAATACATCATGCTACCGCTTTCTTTGCTAACAACGACGCCGCTCGCAATTGATCCGCCGAACGGTGAAATTTTGGAAATCATTATTATGACTCGTCTTTCATCGCCTGCCTTGATTCCTCTGCCGTTGCTGGCTCCGCTGACGCTGGTGATTTGTGGTCTGTTTAGCGGGAGTGCGATGGCTAACCCGGAAGATGTTTTCCAGCCTTATGTTGGCTTGTCTTATGCACATAACGACAACGTGTATGGATTGAGCAGTGCGGATCAAGCAAGAGCGTTAGGCATTGACAGTCTTGCCGATACATACCGGATCATGTCGGCTGGCATCAATATCGACAAGCAAATCAGCCAGCAGCACCTGCTCGCCAGTTTTAGTCTGAGTCGCTCAACGTACGATCGGTTTACCCAGCTGAACAACGACGGCAAGAACGCGCGGGTTGCGCTGGATTGGCAAATCGGGAGCCGGCTTACCGGCAATGTCGGCACCAGCTACGCGCAAGCACTGAGTCCTGACCGGGGCTTCGTTACGCAGGAGCGTAATTTGCGGACCCAGAAGCAGGTATTTCTGGATGCTGCCTGGCGCTTTCATCCTAGCTGGCAATTACGTGGCAAGATGACGCGCGACGAATTAGCCTATGCGCTTGAGTCACAGCGAGCTAACGATCGTAACGTCAATGCCGAAGAAATCGGCATCGATTACTTGAGTGCCGGCAATGGCAGCATCGGACTCCAGGCGGGGCATTCGACGGGAGCGTACAAGTTTCCCGAACTCGCAGGCCAATTCAATCAGTTCAGAATTGGCAACGATTACTCCCAGAACGAATTCAAGGGAAAAATCGATTGGATCGCCAGCGGTAAGACCCGCTTGCAATTTTTGGGCGGCTGGGTTGAGCGCAAGCATGCCGCATATACTAACCGTGACTTTAGCGGGCCTAATGCCCGCCTGATCGCTAACTATGCACTCACCAGCAAGGTTGCACTTACGGCGAATGTCTACCGTGAAATTGGCTCGGTCGATGATACGACCGCTAGCTTTACTCTCAACAACGGCGTGAGCCTCGCGTCAACCTGGGACGTGACGTCAAAGGTCCAATTGTCAGCCAATGCCAGCACGGTAAAGCGGAAATATGACGGATCGCCGTCACTGCCGACCTTGCAGTTGTCCACGCGATCGGACTCTTACCGCAACGTGTCAGTCGGTGCGAATTACGTCCCGACACGCAAGTGGACGATCAGTTTGAATGCATACCGTACCGAGCAATCGGCAAATTTTCAGCAAGGAAATTTCGCCAGTAATGGCGTAACCCTCAGCACCAATTTCGCCTTCTGAGGACGGCATACCGATGACCATTAACAATACGCCGTTAGTCTCCTTCTTCAAGCGGCTACTCGACCCGTTCATTATCCTCAGCCTGTTGTACGGACTGACGATGCTGCACGACGAAGTCTTCACGGGCTACTACCTGGTGCTGGCCATCATTGCCTTTTTTGTCTCGTCGTACGTCTACGAACAGATCGATCTGTATCGCACCTGGCGCAGCGGCCGTTTGCTGGCCTACGCGCGCGGCATCCTGATCGGCTGGATCATCATCGTTGCCATGCTGCTGTTCATCGGTCGTATCACAGGGCTGAGCTACCGCTTCTCCGAACAAGTCATCCTGATCTGGTTCTCCGTCACGCCGGTGGCATTGCTGGCCAGTCACCTGACGCTGCGTCGTATCGCCTCGAACCTGCGTAATGATGGCGAAGTGCGTTCGGTTGTGATCGTCGGTGCCAACCCACCCGGACTCAAATTGGCCAATCGTATCGCCGAATATCCGGATTTGTTCATGGCCGTGCATGGCTTTTTTGATGATCGCGGCGCCCAGCGCCACGAAGGCAGCGACGAACTCAAGATGCTGGGCAAGATGGCCAACATTGCCGAGTACGTCAGGCACCATGCGATCCAGATGATTTTCATCAGCCAGCCGATGTCGGCTCAGCCGCGTATCCGCAAACTCATTGATGAACTGCAAGACACCACTGCCTCGATCTATTTTTTACCGGATATTTACGTCTTCGACCTGATGCAAGCGCGTTTCGATAATGTCGGCGGTGTACCCGTTGTGGCCATTTGTGAGACCCCGTTTACCGGATTTAATAGCGTCGTTAAACGCACCAGTGATGTCGTGCTGGCTGCGCTGATCCAGTTATTACTCACGCCAATCATGATCGCCATCGCCATTGCCATCAAGCTGACGTCCCCGGGGCCGGTGATTTTCAAGCAATTACGGTACGGCTTGAACGGCGAAGAAATCATCATTTACAAATTCCGCTCGATGAAGATCCACGATACGGGCGCAGTCGTCATTCAGGCTCAGAAAAATGACTCACGCCTGACGTCCATCGGTAGTTTCCTGCGACGTAGTTCGCTCGACGAGTTGCCTCAATTTATCAACGTGTTGCAAGGCCGGATGAGCATCGTTGGCCCGCGTCCGCATGCGGTTGCGCACAACGAGCTTTATCGCAAGCAGATCAAGGGCTACATGCTGCGCCACAAGGTCAAACCCGGCATTACCGGCTGGGCTCAGGTCAACGGCATGCGCGGTGAAACCGACACCCTCGACAAGATGCAAGCCCGCATCGAACTCGACCTCGACTACCTGCGCAGCTGGTCGTTGGCACTCGACTTCTGGATCATTTTCCGAACCATCAAGGTCGTCCTGAAACGCGATAACGCTTATTAAGCAGGGTTTGCGCAGCCCCATCGTGCCCACGCAAGCGTATCAAACCCGCTCGCCAACTCCACCAATAGCGTTCCATCCGCGCGGAAACAAATAACCGTGCCCACCCTACAGCCGGTGCGGGATACATACCGTACGGATGGTTCCCAGGCCAATGAAGCCGGGTGATTAAAATCCTCGCGTGGTTTTTAAGCCATATCGTCACCGCTCACCACGTTGACATGACGTGCCCCGAATCAATCGTTCTCCATCCACCTATTGCGGCCGACACAATTCTCCATTTGAAGGAGAAACCATGTCGCACTATCGTCGCTCCCTGCAGCCTGGTGAAAGCTATTTTTTCACCGTAATCACTTATCAGCATCGATCAATCCTGTGCGACAAACCCATTTGTCATGTCCTTAAAAAAGTCATCGCCAAGGTCCGTGCAAACCGGCCGTCTAACATCGACGCCTGGATATTGCTGCCCGATTACATGCACTGCATCTGGACGTTGCCTCAAGACGATGCGGATTTTCCCGCGTGCTGGAGGCGGATCAAAAGCCACGTATCAAAAGCATGCCGAGAACAATGCCATCGACAAGATCCCCTCCCTCCTTCAAAGAAAAAACACCGTGAAGCCACCGCGTGGCAGCGACGATTCCTTGAACATCGCACTAGGAACGAAAATGATTTCGCCGGATATCTCGACTACATTCATCACAATCCGGTCAAGCATGGCCTGATGAACAACGCGGTTGCATGGCCCTATCCCGGCATTCACCGCGATCTGAAAACGGGTAATACCCACCTGATCGGGCAGGAACACGACAACCTCTTCAAGTGGGCACGAAAAACGGTGGCCACCCAAAAAGCCGGAGCGCTTGGCCCCCGGCAGGGGGGAGCACAGCCCCGGCCGTGCCCAAGCAAGCGCCCCAAAACTGTCTGCTCATTCCATCAATCCCGACTCACTCGTGTAGGCACAAATACCCGAGCTCCCCAAAAATAACCCACTCCTTCAAAAAAGCACGGCAAATAAGATTGCTGCAGTGCGACATATTTTATTGCCTAAAATGTTATAAATTGTTAGATTGATATCTCGTAATTGACACTGGCAATATGCTTGTGTAAAGTCAAAACACATTAATTTCATACGGTTATCGCAAGCGAAATGTTCCCGGATTTCACACTTCCTAAATTAATGCAGTGCAACAAAAACGTTTAAATCCTCAAGCCAATTCAACAAGTGCGAAGTGCGATCGCCCTCCGGGAATTGGCAAGTAAGCAGTACCCTACAAAAGGCCTGCCAGATGAACAAATTTCAATTACTCGTCGCCTCACTGATTCTCGGTATTGCCGCCAGCGCCAGCGCCAGCGCCAGCGTGCCGATCATCAAAATAACAGCTACAGAAAATGCCCTAGCCGATTCCTTCAGCCAAAAAGGTAAGTCAGACCTTGTAGCCGATATCGCCTCCAAAAACGCAGGAACAGGCTCATTTAATGCCGGATCCAGTGACTATTTGGTAGGTATGATCGAAGCCAACTTTTCAGCAATTAAATCGACATACCGTCAATCAGTCGCCCAAACCCCCTTGTTTCCAGTGTCGGAAACCGCGATGCTTGCACTACTAGTTTTAGCGTTCGTCGCGATTCAGTCCATGGGCCGCAAACATAAAGCCGGTGCGACCAAGCTGCAATAAGTGAGGACAAAGTGAGGTCCGCAACGGGACCGCTGGCCAAGAATCTTTTTTATTGATGAGCGCGGACAGACAGTTGTCGTATATATAATGGTTGTACTTTAAACAAAGTTATTCTGACTTTCTACAAGGCTAAGTAGTCCTCAAACATGAATAAATCAAACATGACGCGTAGCGTATTGGCCCTGATGTTGTTGCTGGGCTTGGCCGCATGCGGTGGCGACAAGAAAAAAGAAGCCAGCCAGTCGTTAGTGCGGGTCGATGGTGAAGAAATCACGGTATTACAACTCAACGAAGAATTGGGACGCACGCCTCCACAAGCGACGCCGGAAGCTCAGGCCGCCGCCCGCAAGCAAGTTCTTGAGGCATTGGTCGATCGTCAGCTGCTACTCAACGAAGCGGCCGATAACAAGCTCGACCGCGATCCCAAAGTCATGCAAGCCATCGAGCGCGCCAAGGCCCAGATTCTGGCGCAAGCCTACTTGCAAGGCCGTGTTGCTAAGGCGGCCCAGCCAACCAAATCCGAAATTGATGATTACTTCGTCAAGCACCCCGAGTTCTTTAGCCAGCGCAAATCGTTTGACATGCAACAACTGGTCATCGCCACCAAAGACTTCAGCGATCCACTACGCGCAATAATTGACAACGCCAAGTCACTCGACGAGGTTGCTGTCTGGCTCGACGGCAAGAACGTCCAGTACGCACGCAATCAAGTCAGCCGTACCACCGCTGACCTGCCGCCACAGTTGGTCACCAAGCTGCAGGACATGAAAAAAGGGCAGCTCTTCGTCATCAAGGAAAACGACCGCAGCCTGCTGGTCGGCCTCAGCGACATCAAGCAAAGTCCGGTGACTGCCGAAGCAGCGGTACCGCAAATCGAGCAATACCTGCGTAACCAGAAAAACCAGGAAACCGCAAAAGCGGAGCTGGTGCGCTTGCGATCGATTGCCAAGCTGGAATACCTGAACAAAGCCGACGGCGAAAAAGACAAGGTAACTGCCGCAGTACCCGTGGCAGCAGCACCCGCAGCAAGTAGCGCAACCGATGGCGCCTCAAAAGCCGACAACATGGCGCGTGGCGTAGCCGGACTCAAGTAACCCAGTTGGCCTGCACTCTGCGCTGGCCAACATGACATTGCAAAGCACACCATGAAAAAAATCGCACTCTGGCTGATGGCACTAATGATGGCGTTTAACGTCAATACCGCTGCTGCTGCCGATATCCTGCTCGGCCCTGGCGACGTGATCAAAGTCTCGGTATTCGGCAACCCCGACCTCAGTCTGGAAACCCGCGTCAGCCAAACCGGCAGCATCAGCTTCCCATTAATCGGCGAAGTTGCCATCGGCGGCCTGGCCGCCTCGGAAGCCGAAAAGAAAATCGCCAGCATGCTCGAAACGGGCGGGTTCTTGCGCAAGCCGCAAGTCAACTTGCTCGTGACTACCCTGCAAAGCCAGCAAGTCTCTGTGCTAGGTCAGGTTACCCGCCCTGGCCGATACCCGATCGATGGTACCCGTACGCTGACTGACATTTTGGCATTGGCCGGAGGCATTGGCCCGGACGGTGGCGATATGGTCACCCTGGTACGTACCCGCGATGGCAAGACCACCAAGGAATCCATTGACTTGGTCGACATGATGCGTTCAGGCGACTTCAACAAAAATCTCGAGCTCTCCAGCAATGACGTCGTGTATGTCGAGCGCGCACCGCGGTTTTACATTTACGGCGAAGTACAGCGCGCCGGCTTCTTCCGCCTTGAGCGTGACATGACCGTGCTGCAGGCCTTGTCGGCTGGCGGCGGTCTCAGCCCGCGCGGTACCGAGCGCGGTATCCGCATCAAGCGGCGTGATGCCAGCGGCAAGCTAACCGAACTCAATGCCAAGATGGATGACCTGGTGCAAGTCGACGATGTGGTGTTCGTCAAAGAAAGCATGTTCTAAAAGTTGGATCAAGCCGGCGGCAACAGACCGCATTTTCAAATCGCAATGGATGACCCTGTACGCTTGAAAGGCAACATGAA
>JBLHMB010000026.1:0-48478 GCA_047621665.1 Bradyrhizobium sp.
ATTCACTGGCACCATTTCCACCAATAATGATTACCAAGGATGACACCATGCAATTGGTTAAAACCAGCAGAGACACCCTACTCCGGCCACTGCAAATTGTGAGCGGTATTGTCGAGCGTCGGCACACATTGCCGATTCTGGCCAATATTCTCATACGCAAGGATGGCGACAAGGTCTCGTTTTTGTCGACGGATATCGAAGTTCAGATCACGACGCACATCACCGTTGACGGTGGTGAAGAGCTCGCCGCAACGACAGTAGCCGCGCGCAAGCTGCTTGATATCTTGCGTGCCCTGCCCGAGTCAGGCGAGGTGTCGCTGACACTGGCCAACAAACGTATGTCAGTTCAAACCGGTAAGTCACGGTTTTCATTGCAAACGCTGGCAGCCGAAGAATTCCCGACTGTCACGCAAGCTGAGCATTACAGCGCACAGCTGAGCCTGCCGCAAAAAACGCTCAAGCACTTGTTCAACATGGTCCATTTTTCAATGGCGCAGCAAGACATTCGCTATTACCTCAATGGCCTGTTGCTGGTCGTCGATGGCAAGAACGTGATTGCCGTGGCGACAGACGGTCATCGACTGGCGTTTTGCCAGGTCGAAACTGAGCAGGAATTCACGCGTCAGGAAGTCATCATCCCGCGCAAGACCATCATCGAATTGCAACGTCTGCTGGAAGATACCGACGAGTTGGTGCAAATTGACATCGCAGCCAATCAGGTCAAGTTGACCTTTGCCGATATCGAGCTGATCTCGAAGCTGGTTGAGGGCAAATTCCCGGATTACACCCGCGTTGTACCGAAGGGCTACAAGAATAACTTTACGCTCGGGCGGGACCAGTTGCTGCGGTCACTCCAACGTGCGGCCATCATGACCAGCGACAAGTTCAAGGGTGTGCGTTGCATCGTCACACCCGGTAGCATGAAGGTCAGTTCGACCAATGCGGATCAGGAAGAGTCGGTCGAAGAAATCGAAATCGATTACGGCGGCGACAGCGTCGATATCGGGTTCAATGTCACGTACCTGCTCGATGTCCTCAATAATCTCAAATGCGATCAGGTCAATATCGCACTGGGCGACGCCAATTCATCGGCACTGATCACCATTCCCGACAATACCGATTTCAAGTATGTCGTGATGCCGATGAGAATCTGACCGGCGCATCACGGTCACTGCAAGGGGCCCGATGGCCCCTTGCCGCTTTACAGCACTACAGAATTCGAGAAGTGTTTTTTTCGTCAGCCCTAGCAGTCAGTCACCGTTTAGAAGGTACCCATGTCCGCGATTCCTCAAGATACTCCAGGTCAGCCGCAGTCCAGCCAGTACGGCGCATCGTCAATCCAGATTCTCGAAGGACTGGAAGCCGTTCGCAAACGGCCGGGCATGTACATTGGCGACACGTCCGACGGTACCGGTCTGCATCACCTGGTGTTTGAAGTGCTGGACAACTCGATCGACGAATCGCTGGCCGGTCACTGTACCGAGATCAACGTCACGATCCATTCCGATAATTCGATCTCGATTACTGACAACGGCCGCGGCATCCCGACCGGTATCAAGTGGGACGACAAGCACGAACCGAAACGCAGCGCCGCTGAAATTGTCATGACCGAGCTGCACGCCGGAGGTAAATTCGACCAGAACTCGTACAAGGTATCCGGTGGTTTGCATGGCGTCGGCGTGTCTTGCGTCAATGGCCTCTCGAAGCTGTTAAAGCTGACAGTGCGGCGCGACGGCAAAGCGCACTACATGGAATTCGTGCGTGGCATTCCGCAAAACCGCATCATCGAAACCGTTGATGGCATGCAGATTTCACCGATCAAGGTCACTGGCGACACGGAGAAGCGTGGCACCGAAGTGCATTTCTGGGCCGATGAAGAAATCTTCAATCACATCGAATTCCATTACGACATTCTGGCCAAGCGCATCCGTGAATTGTCTTTCCTCAACAACGGCGTGCGCATCAAGTTGAGTGATCAACGTACCGGCAAGGAAGAAGAATTTGCCTTCGAAGGTGGCACCCGCGGTTTCGTCGAATACATCAACAAGAGCAAAACCGTGCTGCATCCGACCGTGTTCCAGGCCACCGGCGACAAAATGTCGGACCAGAACACCAACATTAGCGTCGATGTGTCGATGCAATGGAACGATGCCTACAACGAGCAAGTACTCTGCTTCACCAACAACATTCCGCAGCGCGATGGCGGCACCCACCTGACTGGTCTGCGTGCAGCAATGACGCGGGTGATCAACAAGTACATCGAAGAACACGAGTTCGCCAAAAAAGCCAAGGTTGAAGTCACCGGTGACGACATGCGCGAAGGCCTGACCTGCGTGTTGTCGGTCAAGGTACCGGAGCCGAAATTCAGTTCGCAGACCAAGGACAAGCTGGTATCGAGCGAAGTGCGCGGCCCGGTCGAGGAAATCGTCGCCAAGACCCTGTCGGACTATTTGCAGGAAAAGCCGAACGACGCCAAGATCATCTGCGGCAAGATCGTCGAAGCCGCGCGCGCCCGTGAAGCGGCCCGCAAGGCACGCGAACTGACCCGTCGCAAAGGCATCATGGATGGTCTCGGCCTGTCGGCCAAACTGGCGGATTGCCAGGAAAAAGACCCCGCCCTGTGCGAGCTGTATATCGTCGAAGGAGACTCAGCCGGCGGCTCCGCCAAGCAAGGTCGCGACCGTAAATTCCAGGCCATCCTGCCATTGCGCGGCAAGGTCCTCAACGTCGAAAAAGCCCGCTTCGAAAAAATGCTGTCGTCCGAGCAGATCACCACGCTGATCGCCACACTCGGCACCAGCATCGGCCCTGACGAGTTCAATCCGGACAAGTTGCGCTACCACCGCATCATCATCATGACCGACGCCGACGTCGATGGCGCCCACATCCGCACCTTGCTGCTAACGCTGTTGTACCGCCAGATGCCGGCGCTGGTCGAGCGCGGTCACGTCTACATCGCGCAGCCGCCACTGTACAAAGTCAAGCATGGCCGCGACGAGCGCTACCTGAAAGACGATATCGAAGAAGCCGCGTACATGATGCAAATCGCGCTTAACGACGCCGCCCTGATTCCGTACGAGCAGGCCGAACCGATCAGCGGCGATGCACTGGCCGAGCTGGTACGCCAGTACAACACCGCCAACGCGATCATCATGCGATTGGCGCGGGCCATCGACAATGCCGCGCTGACCGCCATCATGACTGGCGTCGTGCTGGACCTGAGCACACCGGAGAGTTCAGCCCGCGCCGCTGCCGAGATGATGGCTGCCATTAACGATCCTGCCGTCGAGGTCCTGGTGCGATCCGACGATCTGTCGGACAAGCATCAGCTGCGTGTCCAGCGCATGTACCACGGCAATATCAAGTCCAGCGTCATCGATGCCGATTTTGTCAGCGGTCCGGACTACACCGTGCTGGCCAATGCAGCGGCCACCTTCAAGGGCTTGCTTGGCGAAGGTGCTACGGTGCGACGTGGCACCGGCGAACGTATCAAGGAAATCCGCATCAACGATTTCCATCAGGTCATGGCCTGGTTGCGCGAAGAAGCCGAACGCGGCGTGTCGAAACAGCGTTACAAAGGGCTGGGCGAAATGAACCCGTCGCAGCTGTGGGAAACCACGATGGATCCGGCGGTGCGACGTCTGCTGAAAGTGCAGATCGATGATGCGATTGCCGCTGACCAGATCTTCACGACGCTGATGGGCGACGATGTCGAGCCGCGCCGGGCGTTCATTGAAGCCAATGCTCTGCAGGCTGGCAATATCGATATTTGACGCGACGCACCTGTTCCCGGCAGCGGGAAACAAGTTTTTTAAAAGGGCTGCTTTGGCAGCCCTGTTCTTTTGACCTCATGCTCACCGCATGCCCGATTGGCGCGGTTGTTCCGATAACCGTGTCTACCGAGGCACACACTCTGTTCTGAAAGGCTCTCCTCATGAAAGCAGTTGGCTACCACCACTCCCATCCCATCGACCATCCCGAAGCACTGATTGATCTGGAGCTCCCCGAACCGACCGCTAGCGGACGCGATCTTCTGGTCGACGTACACGCGATTTCGGTCAATCCGGTCGATACCAAAATACGTGCCGGTGTTGCGCCTGCCGCCGGCGAAGCCAAAGTGCTGGGCTGGGATGCTGCCGGCATCGTGCGCGCGGTCGGTGAACAGGTGACCCTCTTTAAACCCGGCGACCGGGTCATGTATGCCGGTGCGCTGCTGCGTCCGGGCACCAACAGCGAGCGCCATCTGGTCGATGAGCGCATCGTCGGCCATGCACCGGCCAGCCTCGATTTCGATGCCGCCGCGGCGTTGCCGCTGACCGCGATCACCGCCTGGGAAGTGCTGTTCGAGCGCTTACAGATTAGCCAGGACAAGTCGGCCAAAGGCGGTACTCTGCTCATCGTCGGTGCCGCCGGCGGGGTCGGTTCGATGATGCTGCAACTGGCACGTCAGCTGACCAGCTGGACCATCATCGGTACCGCTTCACGTGCTGAAACCCGCCAGTGGGTCAGTGACCTCGGTGCCCATCATGTGATCGACCACAGCGTGCCGCTGTCACGGGAATTACAGCGTATCGGCATTGCGCAGGTTGATTGCGTGGCCAGCCTGACGCACACCGATTTGCATCTGGAAGAAATTGTCGAAGCGCTGATCCCGCAAGGCAAGCTGGCCCTGATCGACGATCCGGCCGCACTGGACGTCAAATTACTCAAGACAAAAAGCATCTCGCTGCACTGGGAACTGATGTTCACCCGTTCGATGTTCGAGACGCCCGACATGATCGAGCAGCATCGCCTGCTCGACCGGATTGCGCAACTGATCGATGACGGCGTGCTGCGTTCGACCCTGACCGAGCGCTTCGGTACGATCAATGCCGCCAATGTGCGGCGTGCGCACGCGCTGCTCGAAAGCGGCACCGCGCGCGGAAAGATCGTACTGGCGGGGTTTTAAGTTTTCGTCACGCGTCAGGCCGGCGCGCCAGCCTGACGCTGCGGATCGGCCCGCGCAAACGCATCAAGTGCTTCGCAACTGGCCATGATCCGATCGACCGTCGGGATGTCGGTCACCGTGATCTTGAAGACGCGTGCCACCACAATAATGCTGGCGAGGCAGATGTCGGCGATGGTCGGCGACTCACCGTGGCAGAACACACCGGTGCCGGCTTCCGTCGCGAGGCGCTGTTCAAGCGCTTGCAAACCGGTCGTAAACCAGTGAATTTGCCAGGCACGCCAAGCTGCGTCATCGAAGTTGCTGGTGCCCGTCAGGTACTTTTTGATGCGTGGGGTAATCAACGGGTGCGTGTCGCCAGCCAGCATCGCCGCCAGCGAACGTACTCTTGCGCGCGCATGCAATCCGGTGGGTAGCAAGGCTGGCGCCGGCTGCATTTCATCGAGGAATTCGAGGATTGCCAGAGACTGCGTTAGTGGTGCCTGACCAGGTTCGACAAGGGCTGGAATGGCAGCCATCGGATTGATCTTCAGGAAGGCGGCACTGCGCTGTTCGCCGGCATCGAGATTGATGAGGTGCTCATGGGCCGTCAGTCCTTTGAGGTTGAGGGCAACGCGTACGCGATACGTAGCCGAAGTGCGCCAGAAGGCAAATAACTCGAATTCAGGTTGTTGGGGCATGAGGTCTCCGTTTGAGGGAAGGGATTAATTACGGGATTAGTTGTCAAGTTTGCAGCGGTGCAGTTGAAAAAGGGTATCTTGTCTGCATGTTGAGAATGCAGGTAGCGCCGGGCGATGACCGGACACAGGCACTGCTGAGGCCTACACTACCAGACTAGGGCACGCCATTGGATTTTGGTGGCCGAACAGGTAGACACCGATCGCTTTACCGCAGTGCAATGGAGTTCAGCGATGTCGACCTATCGGAAAAGCTTTTTTTGGTGCCTGTGCTTTTGCCTGATCCTGTCCGTCATTGCAGCGGTTGATTTGCTGACATCCTATCGACAGGAAGAACGATCTGCCGCCAAGCGGGTCGCCAATGCCAGCTTTCTGCTCAGTGAATGGATCCATGGTGCGATGGAAAATTCCGATTACGTACTGCGCGACATTATTGGTCAAGTCTCGCCGGATGCCTTGCGCTATCCGGATACCGACCTGGCGCGCCAAGCAGACATCAGCCGCATGATCGAAGCCAAACGAATCACCTTACCCAACGCGGCCGGTGTGGGACTGGTCGACCGGAACTGCGTGGTGACGCACACCAATGCCCGGATTGGTGTCGATGCGAGCCGTCGGGAATGGTGCCAGTCACTGCGGG
Source organism: Bradyrhizobium sp. (assembly GCA_047621665.1). Taxonomy (GTDB): domain Bacteria; phylum Pseudomonadota; class Gammaproteobacteria; order Burkholderiales; family Burkholderiaceae_D; genus Actimicrobium. The sequence goes on from JBLHMB010000026.1 coordinate 6,263, forward strand.
AAGACCCGTTGCGCGAGACCTTTGTGTCGCACGTTTACACCAACAGGGCAGGTCGGCTGTCGGTCACCCAGGTACGACGTTTCCCTGGCGATGGCCCGGGTTTTCACGGCTCGGCCGGTGTTGCGCTGGACCTTGGTTTTTTTTCTGACAGGATCGCGCAGATGGCGCTGGGGCCGGGCGGTACCGTCGTGATTGCCGATACCCGGCTGAATTTGCTGGCACGCAAACCGGCACGGCCGGAGTTGCTCGGCAAGGCGATCAATCAACCGCAAGCCTCCGTGTTTGTCGCCTCTGAGGCAACTTTTACGACTTACCGTGGCCACTCGACAATGGATGGCCGCAAGCGCCTGTTCGGTGCCCGCAAAGTCGATGACCTGCCGTTCATTGTCGTTGTCGGGGAAGCCGATAGCGACTGGCAGGCCAGCTGGCGGCAGCGCGCGCTGGGGGAGATGGTGGCGTTGTTGTTGCTCTGTACCATGGCGATCCTGATGTTGCGCAAGCATTGGGCGCTGTTACGCCATCAGCAAATGCTGTTGAACATGGCCAATACCGATACGCTGGCCGGTACCGCCAACCGGCGTCATTTCATGTCCCGTTTTGAGGTCGAGCTCAAGCACGCCCAGCGCCACGGATCCGGGCTGGCGGTACTCATGCTCGATATTGACCACTTCAAGCAAATCAACGATATCTACGGCCATGCGATGGGTGATCAGGCCATTCTTGCCTGCGCCCGGGCCTGCCAGATGGTGCTGCGCGACATTGATTTTTTGAGTCGCTTCGGTGGCGACGAGTTTGCGATTTTGCTCTCGGATACCGGTATCGACGGCGCGCAAGTGGCCGCCGAACGACTGCGTCAGGCCATCCTGCAATGCCGGATTGCCGGCGACGCCGGCGTCCAGATCACGATGACGGCCAGCATCGGCCTGGCGATGCTCGATGCCGGCATACCGGACGTCGAGGCCGCGCTGGCGAAGGCCGATGCCGCGCTCTACCGCGCCAAGAGCAAAGGCCGCAATTGCATCGAGTTTGCCGCGTGAGCCGGACTGGTTCAAGCGCTGCGGCAGCGGATGGTCGATTGGCGCATGGCGTCGCTGCCACTCCCCGGCTATCCTCAGCAGCACATTGATTGCGACGAGGACTAACCCTCCATGAAATTGCCAGTCCCGGAAAACCTTGCTCCGGTGGCGATGGCCCCGCGCTGTCTGTCCATTGATCTCGAAGTCGGTATCAAGGACGGTCGCATCCACAGTTTTGCGGCCGTCCAGGGGGAGTCTCAGAAGGCGTTTGTTTTCCGCAAAGGCGATCTGACCGCTGCTCTGGCAACGCTCGATGACTTCGCTGCAAAATCGTCGTTCCTGCTGGGTCATAACCTGATCGACTTTGATCTGCCGCACCTCGCTGCCGCTGCACCGACCCTTAGCCTGCTGCAGTTGCCGGCAGTCGATACGCTGCGCCTCAATCCGCTGGCTTTTCCGCGCAATCCGTATCACCACCTGGTCAAGCACTATCAGGATGGACGGCTGCAAAGCGGTTCGCTCAATGATCCCGAGCTCGATGCGCGCCTGACGCTGACGGTATTTCATGACCAGTTGCAGGCTTTCCAGACGCTGCAGTCCGAGGGCCCTGACCTGATGCTGGCGTGGCACTGGCTCACAGTGCCTGATGGTGTCAGCTCGGGTCTGAATGCGGTCTTCATGACCATCCGGCGCGCCGCACGACCGTCGTCAGAGAGCGCCCATGCAGCGATTTTGCGGTGCCTGTCCGGGCAGGCGTGCCGCAGGCAAGTTCACATAATCCTGAACGACAGCACGCGCCACGGCTGGGCACTGGCCTATGCGCTGTCGTGGTTGTCCGTGGCCGGTGGCAATTCCGTCATGCCGCCATGGGTGCGGCATCAATTCCCCGCTGCCGGCGAACTGGTCAGGCAATTGCGCGATGTCCGCTGCGATGACCCGTCCTGTGACTGGTGCAGCGAAAGGCACGATGCCTTCAAAGAGTTGCAGCGCTGGTTCGGCTTGCCCGGGTTTCGTCCCGAGCCGGTTGATGTCGATGGTCGCTCGTTGCAACAAGCCATTGTCGAAGCCGCGATGCAGGGCCGCCATGCACTGGCCATTTTGCCTACCGGCACCGGCAAATCGCTGTGCTATCAGTTGCCGGCCTTGTCGCGTTATGACAAGACCGGTTCGCTAACCATCGTGATTTCGCCGCTGGTGGCGCTGATGGCCGACCAGGTTGCCGGTCTCGAAGCGCGCGGCATTGCCTGCTGCGCTGCCATTAACGGCATGCTGTCGATGCCGGAGCGGGCCGACGTGCTCGAACGCGTGCGGCTCGGCGATATCGGCATCCTGATCGTCTCGCCGGAGCAGTTGCGCAACCGTTCGTTGCGTACCGTGCTGGCACAGCGCGAGATTGGCGCATGGGTGCTTGATGAAGCCCATTGCATCTCGAAATGGGGACATGATTTCCGGCCGGATTATCGCTACGTCGGGCGCTTCATCCGTGAAAAAGCCGGCGCTGGCAACGTGCCACCGGTGTTGTGCCTGACCGCCACCGCCAAGCCGGATGTGGTCGCAGACATGGTCGGTTATTTTCGTGACAAGGTCGGCATCGAGCTTGCCGTCTTCAATGGCGGTGCCGAGCGCAAGAACCTGGATTTCGTCGTCGTTGCGACCACTCCCGCGACCAAATTCGCGGACATCTTCCAGCTGGTGATGACCGACCTGCCGCCGGCCAGTTCGGGTGGCGCGATTGTCTACTGCGCACTGCGCAAGCAAACCGAAGAGCTTGCGCAATTCCTGCGTGAAAAGGGACTGCGTGCCAGTCATTTTCACGCCGGCCTGGCGTCCGAAATCAAGAAAGTCACGCAACAGCAATTCATCACCGGCAAATTGATGGTGATGGTCGCCACCAATGCGTTTGGCATGGGCATCGACAAACCGGATGTGCGTCTGGTGATTCATGCGGACATTCCTGGCTCGCTGGAAAATTATTTGCAGGAAGCCGGACGGGCCGGTCGTGACCGTGCTGCGGCGCGTTGCGTGCTGTTGTACACACCCGAAGACGTCGAGCGTCAGTTCGGCATGTCGGCACGCTCCCGCCTGACCCAGCGCGAAATCCAGTCAATCCTGAAAGCGCTGAAAAACCTCCAGCGCAAGAAGCACCTCGACGGCGACCTCATTGCCACTGCGGGCGAGATCCTGGCCGAAGATACGGAGGCCGGTTTCCAGCGCGATTCGGCCACCGATGACACGCGGGTGCGCACCGGCATCGCCTGGCTCGAAGAAGCGGCGTTGCTGACCCGGGAAGAAAATCAGGTGCAGGTGTTCCCGTCATCGTTACGGGTCGCCTCGCTCGACGAGGCGCGACAAAAACTGATTGGCAAGTCCCTGTTTGCCGACTACCAGCGCCAATTGCTGGCGCTGGTGCAGGCGCTGATTTCGGCCGATGCCGACGAGGGAATCTCGACCGATGAACTGATGGGCGTCTCCGGGCTATCGGCCGACAAAGTGCGGGCGGCGCTGTACGATCTGGAAACGCTTGGCATTGCCAGCAACGATACGGCGTTGACCGCGTTTGTCCATTCCGGTATCGAGCGCGCTTCGCTCAAGCGTCTCGCCGAGGCGGCCGAACTGGAAATTGCGCTGATCGATTTGCTGCGTCAAGCAGCGCCCGAGCTTGGCAAGGGCGATGGCACCCTGCTGCAGTTGCGCCATGCGACATAGGCGCTGAAAGACGCCGGCCACAGTACCGCGCTGCCTGAAAAACTGGCACGCATCGTCCGTGGTCTGGCCAGTGACGGACGCAACGAAGACGGCGGCACCGGTAGCCTGCGGCTGCGCCGGTTCGATGCCGAATCGCTGCACATCACATTGCAGCGCGAGTGGCCGGCACTGGCCAAAACGGCCGCCTTGCGGCGCACGGCAGCGGCCGTATTACTCACCCATTTGCTGGCAAGTTTGCCCATCGGATTGCGCGGTGCCGACTTGCTGGCAGTGACCACGCTGGGAAAACTGCATGCCGCCATTGACGCCGATCTGACGCTGAAAATGGATGTGAAAGAACCGGCCAAATTACTTGATCGTGCATTGTTGTGGCTGCACGAACAGGAAGTGATCCGGCTTAACAAGGGCCTGGCGGTATTCCGGCCGGCGATGACGATCCGGCTGGCGACCGAAAAGCGCGGCTTCGTCAAAGCCGATTTCGCGCCCTTGAAATTGCACTACGACGAACAGGTCGTGCAGATCCACGTGATGGCCGAGTACGTGCAGCGCGGCTTGCAGGCGATCGCGCAAGCAGTGCAACTGGCGATGGATTATTTCAGTCTGGAGCGCGACGAATTCATGCAGCGCTGGCTACCTGAGCGCGAGAAAGAACTGGCGCGGCAAACCACACCAGCCTCATGGCGCACCATCGTTGACGAGCTCAATAATCCGGTTCAGCAAAAAATCGTCACTGACGAGCGCGAGCAAACCAACGTGCTGGTGCTGGCCGGACCCGGCTCCGGCAAAACCCGCGTGCTGGTGCACCGGATTGCCTACCTGATTCGCGTGAAACGCGAAAACCCGCACGCCATTCTGGCGCTGGCCTACAACCGTCATGCCGCCGTCGAAGTGCGCCGCCGCCTTGTCGCGTTGATCGGCGATGACGCCCGCGGCGTGGTCGTCCTGACTTGTCATGCGTTTGCCATGCGCCTGGTCGGTGCCAGTTTTCGCGGTCGCGCGATGCACGATGGCGCGGCCTTCCGCGAGGTCATGCGTCAGGCAGTAGCACTGCTCAAGGGCGACGGTTTGCCCGCCGACGAAGCCGATCAACAGCGCGACCAATTACTAGCCGCGTTCCGCTGGATTCTGGTCGACGAGTACCAGGACATCGGTCCCGATCAGTACGACCTGATCTCGGCGCTGGCCGGTCGTACCCGTTCCGAAGAAGATGGCCGGCTCAGCCTGTTTGCGGTCGGCGATGACGACCAGAACATCTATGCCTTTGATGGCGCCTCGGTCGAATTCATCCGCCGCTTCGAACAGGATTACGCAGCGAAGCCGGCTTTTCTGCTCGACAATTACCGCTCGACGCGCCACATCATCGACGCCGCCAACGCGCTCGTCGCTCCGGCCCGCGAACGCATGAAAGCCGACCATCCGGTGACGATAGACAGCGCGCGCAGCAAAGCCGATGGCGGCGGTGACCGGGCGCGGCGCGACCCGGTCGGCAAAGGACGGGTGCAGATTTTTCCTGCTGGTGACAACCCGGTCGATCAGGCCGTCGCGGTGATGACCGAGTTGCAGCGCCTGTGCGCACTTGACCCCGACTGGGACTGGAGCCGGGTCGCCGTGATTGCGCGTGAATGGCAATTTCTGGATCCGGTGCGCTGCTACTGCGAAGGCAACGCCATCCCGGTCCAGTTGGCCAACGAAGAAATGGCCGCGTTCTGGCGGCTACGCGAAACCCGCGCGCTGATCGACTGGTTGCATGCCCGTGAGACCGCACTGATCGACACCAACGCGATCCATCGCTGGCTGGCGACCCGGCCTGCCGGGCCGTGGTGGGCCGTGCTGCGGGAAGCCATTGATGACTATCAGCTCGAGAGCGCCGGTGCCGAATTACCGGTTGCGCATGTCATCGATTGGCTGGCGGAGTGGGGCCGCGAACTGCGCCGGCGTCAGACCGGCTTGCTGCTGCTCACTGCGCATCGCGCCAAGGGGCTGGAGTTCGATCATGTCGCGATTCTTGATGGTCACTGGGATCGACGTGGCAGCAACGAAGATGCCGATGCCCCGCGCCGCTTGTACTACGTGGCGATGACCCGCGCCAGGCACACGCTGCTGCTGGCGCGCGTGGGCAAGCGACATGCATTGCTCGATGCCTTGCCGGAGTCGCCCGGCCTGTTGCGACGTCAGTTGGCTGTGCTGCCTGCTGCAACGCCGGAGATGGCGCGCCGATACTTGTCGCTCACGCCGCAGGATGTTGATATCGGTTTTTCCGGTCGTCATCAGCTCACCGACCCGCTCCATGCGGCCATCACTGCGCTGTCGGCCGGTGATCCGATCGCATTGGTACAGGGAGCGCGTCACTGGGAATTGCGCGACCGGAGCGGACGCACGGTAGGGCGATTGTCGAAGGCGTTCACCCCGCCTGCCGGCCTGTGCTTCGTCAGTGCCCGTGTTGCGTCGGTGCTGGTGTGGTGTCGCGACGAGGTCGATCCGGGCTATCAGGCGCTGGCGCGCTGCGATCGATGGGAGGTGGTATTGCCCGAGCTGGTTTTCGGGCCGATGCACGCAACTAGCTGATCGCTGACGTCAAACCCGGCAAGGTTGTCGTTGGTGGCGCAGCTCGACTACCATACTGATTTCCGCTCCAATGGACTGCCATGCCCGTCTCCCCGACCTCCGAACAAATCGCGATCATCGAATCGACCAAGCCGGTCACGATGATCGAAGCCGTGGCCGGTGCCGGCAAGACTACGGTGCTGGCCTGCGTACTCAAACGGGCGTGCGAAAAAGGGGGCGTCGCCGGCCAGGCCATCGCTCTGTGTTTTTCGCAGGGGGCCAAGGAACGACTGATGCAAAAATTTCTGGAAGAGGGAACGCCGCGCGGCATTGTGGTCCAGACCGTCGAAGAGTTCGCCCGCCAGCAAGTGCTCAATATGGTGAGTGCGAGCTATCTCGACATGCCGGTTTTTTATGACAGCAACGAGCAGATCCGCCCGCACATCGTGGCTGCGGCAGAGACGGTGTGGCAGCGCTACGCCGATGCCGGCGTGCGCACGGATTTTGATTTTTCGTTTGACAGCAACGAACGGGTCGAGGATTTCATCCGCTTGCTGGTGCGTCTGAAAGCCAGTCTCCTGACGCTCGAATTCGAGGTGCGCGAGACCGACGAAATCGCCGAGTCGCTCGACGAATCGCCAGAGATCATCGCCATCTGCCAGGAGATCGAACGCCAGCGCGGCGCCGCTACCGGCGAATGCATCTGGCAAAGTCCGTTCGATCATGCGACCGATTTGATCGGCTTGTTCCGGCGTCAGCCGGAAGCCATTGACGTGTTACCGCGTTTCCGGATCTGCGTGGTCGATGAATGGCATGACGTCAATGCGGCCGAGTTCGCACTGGTGCAATTGCTGGCGCGTCATGCACGGCTGGTGGTGGTGGGCGATCGCGACCAGATTATTAACGCCGAACGCGGTGCGGACCCGGCGCTGTCGTCGAACGGTTTTGATTTCGCTTTTCCCGGCGCGACCCGTCAGGCTATTACCCGTTCGTTCCGGTTCGGCCCGGCCGTGTCGACGCTGGCTGCCACGATGATGCGACGCGATTGTGTGTCGCAGCCGGGACTCAGCACCAAGGTGACACGTACCTCCTACCAGCCCGGGCCGGACAATGATTGCGCCGCCAAAGTGGTCGCCGTGATTATGGCGGCACGCGAGCGCAAGGGGGTTAAGCTGAGCGACTTCGCGATCGTGGTGCGCGATGCTGACCAAAGTATCGAGATTGAAAACCAGCTGATCGATGCGGCAATGCCATTCCGCTGCACGGGTTTCGATTCGTATCTGGTGCGTCCCGAAATACTGATGCTGCGCGGCTTGCTGCATATCGCCTCCGGCAGTTACATCTCGCTGGCCGGCGACAAGCCGACCTGCGAAAAGCTGGTGCGCAGCCTCGGTTTGTATGCGTCGGCACGGTTTGATTCGGACGCCGATTTTGCCTCGTTGCTGACGTTTGACGAACGGCTGTCGCCGGAGCTGAAAAACGAACGGCGCTGGCAGGAAGCCTTGCGCATGATCACTGCCGAACCCGCCACGCTGGAGTCGTTTTTTTCGGGCATCCTGTGCCGCGTGGCATCGGTCGATTCGGCCAGCACCGGGCGCTGGAAAATCCGTTTTGCTGAAGTGGTCGAAATCTTGCGCACGATGGCCAGGACCGACACGGCAGTGGCCTTGCTGACTTACGCCTCCCGCCAGCTTGATCTGGTGTCGGCGACCAGTCGGGTTTTTGTCAGTCGCGGTCGGGCTGATTCGGCGGTGCGATCCATTGATGCGTTTATCCGCTTCGCAGGGAATCGGCCTGACCAGTCGGCGGTCGACTTCCTCACCGAACTGGCAAGCCGTCAGGCCAGCATCAGCAAAAAACTCAATTACCTGAAAGGTCGTGCGCAATTAGATTTGACGACCGTGCAATATGCCAAGGGCAAGGAGTGGCCGCAGGTATTGATTCCATACCTCGAGCGCGGTCAGTTTCCACGCACCGCCATCCTCGGCGAGGAACGTCGCTTGCTGTATGTGGCAATGACGCGGGCCATGACCACGCTGACCCTGTTCGAGCCAGCCGGCCAGCCCAGTACGCTACTTGTCAGGTCCTGAGCCACTCGCTTCGATCAGGCTGCTACTGGTTGACTGATTTCGGCCAGGATTTCGTACGAGTGCAGGCGCGCGTCGTGGTCGAAGATCTGCGACGCGATCATCAACTCGTCAGCACCGGTGCGTGCGATGAAGGCCTCCATTGCGGCGGCAACAGTGGCACGACTGCCGATCGCCGATGACGATAGCGTGTGGTCGAGCATCGCGCGGGCGTCGGGTGGCAACTGTGCAAGATAACCGGGGACTGGCGGTTGCAGCATCGAAGCGCGGCCGGTACGCAAGTTGACGAAGGCCTGTTGCATCGAGCTGGCCATCAAGACAGCTTCTTCGTCCGTGTCGGCGGCGAAGACATTGAAGCCCAGCATCACATGGGGTTTTGCCAGTTGCGCCGAGGGCTTGAAGCGAGCCCGGTAAATGTCGATGGCCTGCATCATCTGGGCCGGTGCGAAGTGCGAGGCAAAGGCGTAGGGCAAGCCGAATTCGGCCGCTACTTGCGCACCATACGTGCTACTGCCGAGTATCCATACCGGCACTGTCGAGTCATTGGCCGGTACGGCGCGGATGCCATGACCACTGTAAGGCTTGAAGTAATCCATCAACTCCAGCACATCGGACGGGAACTCATCGGAGTCGCTGGTCAGGTTGCGGCGTAGTGCACGCGCGCTGGCCTGGTCCGAACCCGGCGCGCGACCCAGACCGAGATCAATGCGGTTCGGGAACATGGCGGCGAGCGTGCCAAATTGCTCGGCGATGATCAATGGCGAGTGATTAGGCAGCATGATGCCGCCTGCACCCACGCGGATTGTGCTGGTGCCTGCGGCCACGTGGCCGATCACCACGGCGGTCGCAGCGCTAGCCAGGCCGGGCATGCCGTGGTGTTCGGACAGCCAGTAGCGCTGGTAACCCAGGCGTTCGGCATGTTGCGCCAGATCGAGGGTATGACGGAAGGAATCGGTGGCCGTGCTGCCTTCGACAATCGGGCAGAGGTCCAGGATGGATAAGGGAATCATTTAGGGCAATCGCAATGGTTTGAATTTTTACGTGGGTCCATGCGGCGTTTTTTCAAGCGCGCATTTGTCGCGATGGCTCACACGGCCGGCGTAGTGTAATCTGCGAGTCATGAACAATGACACCGATATCCAGCTCAGCGGTCCTTTCTCTGCAAAGGACTCTTCCGGCAACGCCCGCGAGATCAGCATGATCCGCATTTTTGACGAGGGCTACGGCACCATCGACGTCTACGTCGACATGAAGCACAAGATGGGCGACGATCCGTTGCCCGAAGATACTGTACTGATTCACAACATCACGCTGCATTTGCACAGCCTCGGCTACGTCGGCCCGGATCTGCTGGTCGGCGATGTCGCTTTGCAGGACGACAAACTGATCGTGCTGGAAGCGCCCGAAGCATTCAACACCTTTGCAGAAAGCCGCGGCTGGAAAGATCTGGCGGCCGAGTTTGATGAGGATGAGGACGACATCGACGCCGTTGACGCCGTCGCTCCGGCGGCGACGGCACAGCTGGATGCCCTGATGCGCAAGTTCAAAAGCACCTGACCTTGCCCGCCGTGCCGCAGGCCGACTGGGACCGGTTGTGCGCGGTGGCTTTTGCCAGTGAGCGGGTGCGGGCACGCCGGATCGCGCGGCATGGCGGCTTGACCGAGTGTGAGGCGCTGCAGCAGTTATTACAAGCAACGGCGCAGGCGTCGCAGCAACCGCACGGCCTGAACGAACTGATCACCATGCGTTTGCAGAGTGTCGCACGAGGACAGGAGCGCAGCGCTGCACGCAAGCAGGAGCAGGCACTGGCCTGGCAGCGCAAGCAAGCCGTCAGGAGTCCGGCCGTTGCGAGCTGGACCGGCTGGTTCGACGGCTCGGCGTGCCCCAATCCGGGCTGCATCGGACTGGGTGCCAGACTGTGCGGACCGGATGGCTTCGTTGCCGAGTTCAGTCTGGCGGGTGGTCACGGTGACAGCAATCAGGCGGAGTACATGGCTTTGCTGGTCTTGCTTGATGCCGCGCTGGCAGAACTGCCCGATCAGTTGCTCATCCACGGCGATAGCTGCATTGTCATTGATGACGTCACCGGAATGCATTGCGTGGCCAGCCTCGACGATTATCGATACCGTGCGCTGGCTGTGCTGGCGCAGTTGGGGGCCGTGCGCTTTTGCTGGATACCGCGGCGGCGTAATGCAGCAGCTGATGCGCTCTCACTACGCGGGCGCCGGGCGCGATGACGCCCGGAGGCCGGCGATGCACTTTTTCTTGCCGGTTATCTTGCGCCCGGTTTGAAGAGAGGTAAGCCGGGTCGCGCCTGTGTTACCGTGGCTGGCTGAAAAAAAATTGTCTGTTCAATGCTCCCACGCTTGCATTTCCTGTTGTTAATGTCCTTGCTTGGTCCGTGCCACGGCTGGGCGGAACAGCGCGACATCGCCGCAACCCTGCCGGATCTGCCATTGCCCCACGGTGCTCAGGTTACAAGGTTCGATGCCGACTCGGGCGGGGTAACGCTCGGCTATGCGGATACCGATCAAGGGTGGGGTGCACTGGCGAGCCGTCCCTCCGGGACTGATGCCGCACTGCAGCTAACCTATGGCTCCGTGCTCAGCGAAGGCTTGGGTGCCGGCGTACATTTGCAAGTCCGCCCGCGTCAGAGCGAAGTCATCCTCAATGGCGTCTACGATCCGGTCAAGGACTTACGTCTGCATCTGGCGGTTGGCCAACTGCGTAGCAGTAATACCTATCAATTTGTATTTGGTGACTACGCCAAAAGCGTGGCGCAAAGCAGTTATTTGCTGGATGTACGCAAGTACTGGGCGCCGGGTTCGCTATTAAGGAATTTTGGTGCCAGCGCGTATCAGGCCGGCAGCCGTGAACGTGGAGCGGAAGAAACGCTGGTGCGTGCCGATGGTACCGGCCGGTTAGCTACCGGCACACAGCAGGGGTACATGCTCAATCTCAGTCTGGCGCCAACACCGCACTCCAAGCTCGATTTCGGCCAGGGCCTGGACCGGACCGAATATGCAACGGCCAATGGTGCCGGCAACGCGGCCGGCAACGCGGTGCGACAAGCCAGTTTTACCCAGTATCTGGACGATTGCCTGCAAGTGCGTGGCGGTTATCGCGGCAACCCGTGGACCGACGAAGTGCAGCTCGACCTGACCAGCGGCAGCTGGCAGTTGGGCGTGTCGCGTCAGACCGCGCGCGATAGTGGCGATAGCGCCATCTCGCTCAAGATGGGCTATTCGATTCCACTTGGCACATCTCGCAGCGTTGCCAAATGCCGCTCCAAACCGCGCAACACTACGGCGTTCACTCCGGTATTCAAGGCAGTGACTGCGCGCCCCGACAAACTTCCTTCGGCAGCATTGGCTCAGGTCGACAGTTCGCTTCCCTAGCGATCACGCTGTGCGCGGAGTGCCAGCCAGCCAGCGACCAGCGTAATCGTGACAACGATGCCGACCACGACCCAGAAGCCATGGTCGTGACCCGACAACGGTATCCCGCCGACATTCATCCCCAGTAATCCAGTGATGATGTTGATCGGCAGCGCCAGCACCGTGACGATAGTCAGTACGAACAAGCTGCGGTTATTGCTTTCGTTGACGGTGGCCGCGATCTCTTCCTGCAGTAACTTGATGCGTTCCTGAATCGACATCAGGTCACTGAGCACCACTGAAAACTCCTCGGTCGATTGCCGCAATTCCTGCCGGTCTTCATCGACCACCCAACGTGGCGGCCGTTGCAGCAAACGAAACAACGCCGCCGGTTCCGGTGCCAGCAAGCGCTGCAAGCGCACCAGTACCCGGCGCAGCACGCCAAGTTTGGCGCGCCGGTGATTGAGCCGGCCAGCCAGCAGGTTGTCTTCGATGTCATCGACCTTGGCGACTGCATCGCGCACGATGCTGACCAGCACGTCGGCCTGATCGCGCAGCAAATGGATCAGTAGTTCGACCGTCGATCGGATCGGTTCGCCGCTCTCAACCGCGCCGCGCAAGCGCTCGATTGATTTCAACGGCGTGCGCCGCACGCTGATGACCACATGTTCCGACAGGCTGATCCAGACCGTCGAGGTATCTGATGGCTGAAAGGAAAAATTGTGTAACACATCGTTGATCACCGCGATCAAGGTGTTTTCGGCCAGTTCGATACGGGTCGAGCGCGACCCTTCATGCAGTGCTTCATAAAATTCATCGACCACACCGGTGTGCTCGCCGATCCATTTTTCGCTGGCGGTGTTGCTCAGGTTGAAATGCAACCAGATGAACTGATCTGAACCATGGGCGCGCATCGCTTGCAGCCAGTCGACTGCCTGAGTCGAGCTGATTGACACGGCGGCCTTGTCGGGTTCGAAGACATAACCCCAGATCAGGCCGGACTGATCGGAGCCATAGGTAAGGCCGGGCTTGAGCATACTGGCACTCCGTAATGTGATGAAGAGGGATCGCGATGATAATACTTGGTCGTTGCGCGCGGCGCATTGTCCGGGGTGGCTTGTTTGCCGTCAACAGGTCGTGATGAATGATGCAACATGTAAAAACCAGACCGTTGTAATAGGTTCGATTCTATTGTGAGCCAACATGACCGGATCAATGCGATCCCGATTTTTCTCCTTTCTTTTTTCGAGGCGGCATTATGAATAAATCTCTGGTCTTCACCGTCCTGTTTGGTCTTGCCAGTCTGATTTCCGGAGTGGCCCGGGCTGGCGAAATCACGCTGTTCGAACAACCCGAATTTGGTGGTCGCGTGGTTGACTTACGCGAGATAACACCAAGCCTGAACCGGTTCGGCTTCAATGATCGCGCATCGAGTGTCGTGGTACGTGCCGGACGCTGGGAAGTCTGCAGCGATGACAATTTCAACGGCTTTTGTGCAGTACTGGAGCGTGGTGATTATCCGCACCTTGACCCGCGTCTCAACGACCGGATTTCGTCGGTTCGTGAAGTCGGAGATCGCCGGCACAACGACCGGGATGGGCGCAGTGACCGTGACGATCGTCGCGATGGCGGTCGTGATGGTGGCCGCGAAGGCGGCTGGCAGCAAGACCCGCAGGACGAGCGTGCCGGCGTGATACTGTTTTCCGAAGAGAATCTGCGTGGCCGCAGCTTACCCGTTGCCGGCGACGTCGGCACGCTCGTCGATGCCGGATTCAACGATGCAGCAGCCTCGATGGTAATCCGGCGCGGTGTATGGGAACTGTGTTCCGATCGCGATTTCCGTGGCCAGTGCCGGCTATTCGGACCGGGTGAGTACCGGCGTCTGGAACCGGCACTGTATCGGTCAGTCACGTCGATGCGCATAGCGCAACGTGGCGCAACCGGTGACGCACCGCCGCGCGGTCGAGTAGAACTATTTACTGCGCCAAATTTTGGTGGTAACCGGTATCTGCTGGATCAGGATCTCGATAATTTCAGTAATGGTGGCTTCAATGACCGGATTTCCTCGTTCGTCATTGCGGGCGGCCAATGGGAAATGTGCGTTGATGCCGGGTTTCGCGGGCGTTGTGTTGTGTTCGGACCGGGGCGATATGCCAATCTGGGGCAGTTGTCGAACCAGTTGTCCTCAATGCGCCGGGTTGACCGGTGATGACGACAACCATGACGCTGCAGATCAGACAGCGGCAAGCGCTGACAAAGGTCTGCTTTATGCTCGCGTCGGGCCTGCTGGCCGTCAGCGCTCAAGCGGCATCCGACTCCTCCGGCACCGCCTTGCTGACCAGGTATGCAGAACTGTCACCGCAACTGGCGCGCAACCAGTTCAAGCGGCCGATCGTGCTTGATTCAAGTGAATCATCGAATGCGTTCAAGGGCGATATTTACGCGCTGGTCGATCATCCGTTTAGTGAGGTCGACACCATACTCAACGGACCGGCGCACTGGTGCGACGTGCTGATCTTGCATCTCAATACCAAATATTGTCATCCGTTCACCGATGCCTCCGGTACGACACTTCAGGTGAACATCGGTAAAAAAACCGAGCAGCCGCTGGAGCAGGCTTATCAGGTTAATTTCGTCTACCGCAAAGGCGTGCATACGCCGACCTATTTCGACACCCGGCTCGATGCTGACAAAGGACCACTTGGCACCAGCAATTACCGCATCGTGCTGGAAGCAGTGGCCGCGCCCGGCAACAAAACTTTCCTGCATCTGACGTATTCGTATGCGTTCGGTTTTGCCAGCAAGTTGGCGATGCAGGCGTATTTGGCGACTGCCGGCAGTGACAAGGTCGGCTTTACCCGCGAAGGCAGGCAGTCTGACGGACAACCCGCCTACCTTGGCGGCATGCGTGGCGTGGTCGAACGCAACACGATGCGGTATTACCTGGCGATTGAGGCGTACCTCAATGCACCGGCGGCAGATCAGCTTGATACCCGGTTGCAAGGCTGGTTTGCTGCCACCGAAGACTATGCGCTGCAATTGCATGAGGTCGACCGGAGCGACTATCTGGAAATGAAACATCATGAAACAGCACGCCAGAAGGAGCCACGCTAAGTTGATATTAGAACCATCAGACAATTTATTATTGTTATTGACAGTAGCGTCATGACTTTGTCACAAATCAGGCTTAGTCTCCGGTTCTTCTAAGCAACATAGAGCGCTTCGTCATGCAAAAATCCCGGCTCAATATCGCTACGCGTTTGATCTTGTCCTTCCTTACTGTGCTGCTCGTGATGATGGCGATTACGGCCGTCTCACTATGGCGACTACAGGCCGCACATCAGATGACTGACTATCTGGTCAATCGCAAGCTGGCCAATCAGGTGCAGGTCGCCGACTGGCTAGGCGCGGTCAGCCTTAATGGCGTACGGGCAAACGCCAGCGCCAAAAGTGACAGTCTGGAACTTGGAGAATTTTTTTCAGGTCAGGTCATCGCGGGTGACAAAGAGATTGCGGCGCTGTCCGCACACATGCAGTTGACGGCGACGACGGCGGAAGAAAAAACCGAGCTGGCGATGATTGACCGGCAACAAGCCACGTATCTGGCCGCACGCGACGAAGTGTTCAAACTGAAAGCGATAGGCCGGACTCTCGATGTCGAACAGCAGGTCAAGGAAAAGATGGCACCGGCGCAGGAGGCCTTGTTGCAAGGCATACGCAAGCTGCTCGATAGCCAGAAAATTCAGGCCCGTGCAATGGCTGCCGAGAGCGACCAGTTATATCGCAATAGCCTGATGCTGCTCATCGGACTCGGTGCCGCAGGAATTTTGATTGCAGTGACGGCGGCCTGGTTGCTGATCCGCACGCTGGTGCTCCCGCTCCGACATGCGGTCGCAATTGCGGCGCGCGTGGCTAGAGGTGATCTCACTGTCGAGACCCACGGTCTTCGTACCGATGAAATCGGCACTCTGCTGCAGTCCCTGCAGCAGATGACTGCCAGCCTGGCTGGCACGGTTGATGAGGTTCGCTGCGGTATCGTCGCCATTGATGCCACTGCGCAGCGGATGGCACAAGAGAATGCTCATCTGTCAGACCGGACCGAATCGCAGGCCGGTGCCCTGCAAGAGGCCGCCAGTTCGATCGAGCAACTGGCTGTCACGGTCAAGCAGAATGCATCCAGTGCATTGCAAGCCAGGACGCTGGCGTCATCTGCGGCGGCGCATGCTTCGCGCGGTGGGCTGGAAATCGAACAACTGATGGTCTCCATGACCAGCATATCGGCTGGCTCGGGTCGCATGGGCGACATCATCGGCGTCATTGACGGTATTGCGTTTCAGACCAACATCCTGGCGCTCAATGCGGCGGTCGAAGCCGCGCGTGCCGGCGAGCACGGACGTGGCTTTGCCGTGGTGGCCACCGAAGTACGTGCGCTGGCGCAGCGCTCGGCAGCGGCGGCGCGGGAAATCAAGGGCTTGATTCAGCTATCGGTGGAGCGCGCCGCAGTCGGCAGCCGCCATGTCGAGAGTGCCGGCCAGACCATCGCCGACATCGTCACCTCATCGCAGCAGGTCACCAGCCTCATCAATCAGATTACCGATGCCAGCCGTCAGCAACAAATTGGCATTGAGCAGGTCAACCAGGCAGTTGCCGAGATCGATGCCGCAACGCAGAAAAATGCGCAGCTCGTTCAGGAAGCCGTGACGAATACCGCTGCATTGCGTCAGCAAAGTGAACAATTACGGGACGCAATCGAATTTTTTACCGAGCCGTCATTGCATGAACGTGCACCGCAATCTGCATCGCAGTACGCACGATTACCTGTGTTGCTGGCTGCTTGATGCCATCGGGAGTCTTGACTCAATGCCGCGGTAGCTGTGCCCGCCAGCGCGCCAGATAAGCCCGAATGGTCGCCGGGCTGGATATTTGTGGATAGGAGTGCGGGATCACTTCGCCTTTCGGTGCGGTTTTACGATCAAGTAGCTCCCAGCTGTTAATCAGTTTGCTGGACTGTCTGAAAGCGTCATCGAATGAACTGCTTTTTGGCAGCGACTCCTTAAAAAAGGCGCGGCCGAAATACGTAAAGTCGTTGTCGTCAGTGCAGCCAAATGAACTGCGGTCGTGCCGCGCCGCCGTAATGACGAGCGTATGTTCATCCATCAGCGGCGCAATGAATCCGCCGGCATAGCAGGCCGATACGACCACTACTTTCCAGCGGATCTGCTGTTGCTTGAGCAGCAGTGCCAGTTCGCGTGCCGGCAAACCGGGCAGGTCCATGCCGAATTGGCCCAGTACCAGTTCGTGTGTCGGTGTGCCATGGCTGGTGAGAAACAGAAACAGGATGTCTTTTTGCCGGTCCATCTGGCTGGCGATTGCTTGCAAGGCAGCACGCAGGCTTGTTCTGGTTGCCATCGGCTGGGTGTCGACCGTATTACGGCTATTGATCAGCGTTAGCGAGCGCCCGCGCGTGCCGTAATCACGATCGAATTGCTTGCGTACGTATTCCACTTCGCGCCGGAACACTTCCTGCGTGCCGTCGCCGGCTACTCCCAGAAAATACATGCCGATACGTGAAGGGTCAGAAGGGATCAGCGTTGCCAGCGCCCGATCGAGCAGCGGCCGCTGAAAGTACAGTGCGGCTTCGACCTGCTGTTCGATGCGGGTCTGTTCGGCGTCGCTTTGCGCCAGGGCTGACCCGGTAGTCGACAACAGCGTGGCTGCAAGGAAAAATCGGAGAAAAAAAGAATGCATCTGGCGTTGACCCGAAGGAATCTGGATAACTTAACCTTACCAGATCAATCGGGCGTGACGGTGTTTCGGGTAGCGTGTCAGTTCAGCTTGTTCAGCCCGGTAATGGCGTATCCTTTTTTGCCTATTTGTTGCTCGGCATCATCGATCGCATACGTCGAACGGGCTTGCTGGTCGTCCAGTTCCATGCTGCGTGCCACGTCGGACCATTCGGTGTTGATAACTTCATCCGGGATGATTTTTCCTTCCGGGACCGCGAGGTAAGAAACGTGGCCTTCCGATTCAGCTCGTTGGTATAAATCAATGCGCATGGCAGTTCCTTTTTCGTGTGGGTGTTCCAGTCTGACACGGGTTACATCAAAAGGTTGCCTTTGTTATTTTTCAGGCGGCCGGCGCGGCACGAGCGTGGCGTCCGCCTATCCGTGACAGCTGGCCCAGGGGCAATTCAATCCACTGATGAAACAAGGCCCCGGCTAGCAAGCTGCCGACCCACGCAGTCAGCATGCCAAGGGCTTGCCATAGGGGCGTGGCTGGAACGAAGTGGCTGAACCATGCATTGACCAGCAGACAGACCGGGAAGTGAATCAGAAATACCGCGTAGGATCGTTTGCCCAGTTGGTCAATCCATCTCAGCCGCCGGTCATGGTTCCATGCGTCACCCGTGCCGCTCCGGTTGATGATCACGAGGGCGCAGGCAAGTACGACGGCTACTGCGATACGGCTACGAAAATCAATCGTCAACGCGATGAATGCCGGCAGCAGTATGGCACCAAGCAATAATTTTGCTGCAGCCGGGGAGCGCCGCAGGTCTCGCGCCCACCAGGCCATCGCACCCAGTCCGTAACTGCCAAAAAAATACGGTGCCCAGTCATCCCAGGCAGCATCACGATTGACCACCAGTAATGAGAGTGCTGACAGCAGCACTACAAGTGCCGGCAACATCCAGGAAGCGGAGCGGCGTGTGGCGAGCGCACCGGAGATCCATAGCAGCAGCGTCATCAATGCGTACAGCTGGAAATCGATTGCAACATACCAGGCACCAGCCGATACCGAGGCATAGCCCAGCACGCCATGCAGTAGCAATGCGTGGGCAGCCAGCTGGCTGATCGTCGGTGGTGCCGAGATCGATGCATGGGTCATCCACTGGCTTGCCAGCGCCGAGGCAGCCACCGCCAGTAAAGTGGCGACCAGGAAGGGCGGTACCAGCTTCAGATAACGTCGACCGATTGTGCGCCAAGGACGCGTGATGCCGGGTGTTCCTAATGGCGACAAGGACCGAGCAGCCAGAAAACCGCCGGTCACTAGAAAGACCTGGACGGCGATACGCGCGTAGTCGTCCAGCCAGGCAATCAGTGCCGGTGCGACCAGTTCAACCTGGTCAGACATTGGTCCATAAAAAGCCAGATGATGCAGCACGATGAGCTGAACAGCGACGATCTTGAACAGATCGACCGAGCGAAACTGGCGCGTCGACGTGACATTATCAAAGACCGGAGAGGTACCCATGCATGCTTCCATTAATTGTCAAGGGCGCATCATAACTGGTTGCTGGAATCATGGTTTTGTACTGGCGCAGTCAGTGGCGCCTCGTCTCGCAGAGAGCCCCGGGAATGGGCGTGCGCCCGGATGAAACCGGTATCCAGAAAAAAGTTTGCACCGGCTCATCTACTCAGATCATTAGGGCAACTGGTGTGCCGGCGGCACCGGACACCGATGTCACGTCACGGGGGCTGGAAGATAGATTGATCCGGCGTAGACACAGAGCCTATATGAATGCAGCACCAAGGCGACGACCAGCTCATCATGATCAGTCGATTTCGACACCGGGCATCAATTTATAGATCAATGCGAAGTCGCTGGCACACACGCTACATCCAAGGGTCAGAACGGTCAGACGTGCCCCAATTTTTCGTCCGGAAAACAGCGGACGCTACCAGCATCCCAGCGCCGCATCGCTCTGAGGAACAGGTGGAGAACCTGTTCCAGCATAAACTTAACTGCCGTCCTTGCCGCCGGGAAGGTGGATCAGTAGGCGTCGTCGAGTAATTTCAGTGCACGTTCTGCGGTGTCTGTCACTGCCCACAGGTAGTCGCTCTTGATCTGCTCACTGTGGTTGCAAAAATTCTCCAGGCCTTCGCCGCTGATGAGCATGGTTTGGGCATGCAGGTGTCCAAGTAGCTTACGCAACTCTTCATGGAGTTCGGTGTGTTGTTGCATTTCTATGATTTTGTTCATCGAGCGTCGCGTCGCACCGGGAACTTCGGTATGGATGGTGCCGGCCTCCGGTTGTGGTGTGTCAGATTTTTCTTTGACAGCAGTAGGGTCGATTGATTTCAACATAGCATCGAGGTGTTTGGAATTATTGTTGATAGTCATAGCCTGCTCCTGTGTGTCTGTGGGTGATGAAAGAATTTGAGTTTGCTGAAGCGATGAAGTCAGTATGGTCAGGTGTCATCAAGTCAACAATCCACAAAACAGGGACAGTTTCTGACAGGGAAATTCTAATGATTTGTCGGGGAATCGCTACAAGCGATATTGACTTTTGGTTTTTTACCCGTGCGGTTCAATTGATCAAGCCATGCTCGATCGCATATCTCGACAGCGCGGTATTGCCCTTGAGGCCGGTTTTTTCAAGAATCCTGGCCCGGTAGGTCGTCACTGTGCTGGCGCTCAGGTGCAGCGCCGCAGCGATTTGCACCAGGCTGTCCCCTGAGGCAAGTAATTTCATTACTTCAAGCTCACGGTCCGACAAGGCTTCATGTGGAAACCGCACTCCCTCGCCCAGTAATTCTGCGAGTCGTTCGACGAGTGCCGGGCTGACATATTTACGGCCTGCTGCTGCCGTACGCACTGCATCGATAATGACCGCTGCAGAACTATCCTTGGTCAGATAACCAACCGCACCCTGGCGTAGCGCACGCACTGCATACACTTCTTCCGAATACATGCTGAACATCAGCACAGCCAGCTTCGGTTGTTCCTGGCGCAGTTGCTTGAGCAACTCCAAGCCGTTTCTACCGGGTAGGGCAATATCGACCAGAGCCACATCAAATACCTGTGCGGCAACGAGCTTCATAGCGGCATGACCCGAGTCGGCCTCGCCAGTGACAACGATGTCATCGGTCGTGCCCAGCATCAGGCGTACTCCACTGCGGACCACCGCGTGATCGTCGACGAGCATGACCCGGATTGTTTCAGCAACCATCAGCAATCTCCGGTAAAGGCATCAGGACAGACACCGTGGTGCCGTGACCCGGGTTGCCGGCGATGTACAAGGTGCCACCAAAATGACCTATCCGTTCGCGCATGCCCAGCAATCCCCACGATTCTTGTTGTTCGACTTGTTCTGTATTCAAGCCGATGCCGTTGTCTTTGATATCAATATGTAACGCGTCACCGGTGCGGAGTATTTGCAGACTGACGTGCGTAGCCCGTGCATGGCGCTGCACATTCGTCAGTGCTTCCTGGACGATACGAAACAGCGCAATGCTGCGTTCTGCATCCAGACGACCAGGCAAAATGTGATCGTCGATCTGCAGGTTCAGCAACAGGCCGGCGCGCGCCGTGATGCGTTCGGCGACCCACTCGATTGCGCTCCAGATACCCAGTTCGTCCAGAACGCTGGGACGCAGGTCGGTAATGACGCGGCGCACGGTGCCGATGGCTTCATTGGCCAGCCGGTTGGCTTCTGCGAGGCTGTCAAAAGGCGGTATGCCGTAACGACTGACCTGGTCTATCGCAACGGCGTGGTACGCCTTGATGCCGGTCAGTATCGCGCCGAGTTCGTCATGGATTTCGCGGGCAATGCGCTTGCGTTCGTTTTCCTTGTTGTGTTCCTGGTGTGCGCCGAGTTTGCGCAGGCTTTCCTGCGTCTGACGCAACACCTGTTCGGCTACGCGATGTTCGGTGATATCAAGCCAGGAACCGATGAGCCGGACTGGCTGGCCTGCCGCGTCAACCACGGTCCTGTTCCAGGCCCGGATGTAGCGCACGGTACCGTCCCGACGCAGGATGCGCTTTTCATATTTGTAGTCGCAGCGTTCGCGCAGGCAGCGTGCGAATTCTGCCTCTGACCCTTCGCGGTCGTCAGGGTGCACATAGTCATGTGCCAGTGCCATGGTCGGCAGGATGGATTGCGGTAATTCTCCGCAGATCGCGTAAATCTCGTCGGAGCAATGCATTTCATTGCTGGCGATATCGAACGACCAGCTGCCCAAATGCGCCATGTCCCGGGCTGTCGTCAGGATCGCGCGGGTATCAAGTAGCGCATTTTCGACACGCCGTCGTTCAGCGATTTCCTGATGCAGCAATGAATTGGCATGGACCAGCTCGGCAGTGCGTTCCAGCACCCGCCGTTCAAGGTCATCGCGACCGCTACGCAGCGCTTCTTCGTTGAGAACGGCCTGCGTGACGTCGCGCTGGGTCGAGGCGTAGTAGTGTTCGCCGCCCTGAGCATCGCTGAGCGGATACAGCGCCAGTTCATTCCAGAACAGGGTGCCATCCCGGCGATAGTTGCGCATCAGCGTGCGCAGAGGTTCGCGCTTGCTGATGGCCGCGCGGATCAATGCCTTGTTCGCTTGTGCGGTATCGGTTCTTTGCAGGAAGTTGCAATTCCAGCCCAATACTTCTTCCTGCGAATAACCGGTGATCCGGGAAAACGCCGGGTTGGAAAAAATAATCGGTGCGCCAGGCAGCCGCATGTCACAGATCACGATACCGTCTGTCGCGTTTCTGATGATGGCTTCGGGGAAGGGAAGCTGCTCGGCATCAAACATACTGACCTTAGTGGTGGGTTAGCTGTGTACCGGTACGAGCAAGCAGCTCAGTCAGCAAAGTCCCGGGAATGCAGCGTCAGCGCGTTGTCAATGCGGGTTATGCCCGATCATTTTTACGCAGCAAAACCTGAAACGATCAAAATTACACGTCATCAATGTGCGGAGTCTACCACTGGTAGTTACGTCAGTTCCAGGCGGCCAACAAATTAGACGGATTGTTATTTTTGTCCCGCTATGTGCCTAGGTACAAGGTCGGCGCTTCGTCTTCCGCCAGACGGAAAATAGCCACGGCACGCGTGAGTGCCATGGTTTGATCCTGAAGACTTTCGGCCGCTGCGGCCGCTTGTTCGACCAGCGCTGAATTTTGCTGGGTCATTTCATCCATCTGGGTGATGGCCTGATTGACTTCAGTGATACCGGCGCTCTGTTCCTGGCTGGCGGCGGCAATCTCGGACATGATGTCGGCTACCTGTTTGACTGAGCTGACGATCTGGTGCATGGTCTGGCCCGCATCGTCAACGAGTTGGCTACCGGTATCGACTTTGCCGACCGTATCGGCGATCAATATTTTGATTTCTCTGGCAGCGCCAGCCGAGCGTTGCGCCAGGCTGCGCACTTCCGACGCGACGACCGCAAATCCGCGTCCCTGCTCGCCGGCACGGGCTGCTTCGACGGCAGCGTTGAGTGCCAGGATATTGGTCTGGAATGCAATGCTGTCGATCACCCCGATGATATCGACGATTTTGCTTGAGCTTTCCTTGATCGACGACATGGTATCGACCACCTGACCGACGACACCGCCCCCTTTGATCGCAAAATCCGACGCGGAAATCACCAGTTGATTGGCCTGTCGCGCATTATCGGCATTTTGCCGGACTGTCGCTGTTAGCTCTTCCATTGACGAAGCGGTCTGTTCGAGCGAGCTGGCTTGCGACTCGGTGCGCGAGGACAAGTCGGCATTACCTGAGGCAATTTCCCGCGTCGCCACGGCGATGGTGTCGGAGCCATGGCGCAGCTGCTTGATGGTATTGATCAGGCTGTCATTCATGTCTTTGAGTGACTGCATTAGCGCGCCGGTCTCATCGGTGCTGCGCACCGTGATCTCGGCGGTCAGGTCGCCATCGGCTACCCGCCGTGCGATCGTGACCGCGGCGCGCAAAGGCCGCACGATACTGCGCGAGATGGTGATGCTAATAAACAGCGTCAGAAGCAGCGCCGCTGCGGCTAGTCCCAGCGTCAGGTTACGGGCGGATACGTAGGCACTCCTGGAGTCCTGACCGGAGCTCTCAACCCGCTTGAGCTGCTGTTCGATGATCGCGTTGAGCGCCGCAATATAGGCCTGTTGTGGCTCGCGAAAATCGCTCATCAGGAAATCGGCGGCCTGCTCTTTTTTGTATTCGCTGATGGTTTTCATGAACTCGGCCTGGCCGGCCAGATATTTTTGGCGGGTTGTTGCAAGCGTTGCGAGCAATTTCTTGTCGTCGGGGCGAACTAATAGCGTATCAAGCTGGCGCGTGTTGTCGCTGATGAGCTTGTTGACGCTGGCGACAATGCCGGCTTCGATCTTGACCTTCGTTGGATCGATCAGGAATAGCGTATTGCGCATGGCCTGATCGCCGCGATCAACCGCGGCCTGAATCTGGTAGCCCAACAGCACCGTTGGTACCCGGTCACGCGTGAGGCGCTCAGTGGCACTGTCGAGTGAGCCAAGGCCGGTCAGACCAACCGCCGCAATGGCCAGCATGAGAATCAGACCGGCGCCAAAACCGGCAGCCAAGCGGGTGCCGATATGCAAATTTACTATGTTCATGTTGCTGTCTCCGGGAATTTTTTTTGATCGTGCATTTTTCGTGCGGAAACTATAAACGAATTTTTACTGCGATCAGGTCGAATCAGGACCTTGCCAGGGCGGATTGCTTGTCTATTATTGGTTTCCCGGTATAAATAGATGATGGAGTAACAATGTATCAGTCGCAGCACGACCCGCTTTCACCGGAGAAGCACATTTTTGATCGTGCCATCGCTCTCAAGCAGCAGCCCGACGGCAACTGGCAAGGACACACCAGCATTAACTACGCCAACATGATCGGACCGTTCGGCGGCATGACCGCGGCAACCGCCTTGCAGGCTTTGCTGATTCAGCCGGAGCGGCTGGGCGACCCGGTGGCGCTGACGGTCAATTTTGCCGGTCCGGTGCGCGACGGTGCCTTCGAGGTACGCGTCCGGATGCTGCGCAGCAGCCGTACTACCCAGCACTGGTCGGTCGAGATTGTGCAGGGTGACGACTGCGTCATCAATGCGATCGCGGTATTTGCGCTGCGCCGGCCAACCTGGTCCGAGACGGAAATCGTCATGCCTGAGGTGGCTCCGGCAGACACGCTGCCGCTGGTTGGCAACATGATGGGAGTGAGCTGGCCGCAGTGTTATGACATGCGCTTTGCTCGTGGTGGTCTGCGCGGGGTGGATGGCATTGGCGATAACCCGGACAGCCTGACCCAGCTATGGATTAACGACAAACCACCAAGGCCACTGGACTTTGCTTCGCTGACAGCGATCTGTGACGCGTTTTTTCCGCGTCTGTTTTCCCGCCGTGCGCAGCTGGTGCCGATCGGGACGATCTCGCTGAACATCCATTTTCACGTCGATGCGGCAACTCTGGCACAGCAGGGCAGCGCGCCCGTGCTGGGCGTGGCACAGGGGCAAATATACAATCTGGGATTTTCCGACCAGGTCGCGCAGGTCTGGAGTGCGCAAGGTCAGTTGCTGGCAACCAGCCAGCAAGCCGTCTGGTTCAAGGAATAAATCGCACGCAATCTAATATTGCGCAATGCAATTGCAGGCGAGGTAATCGTGTGTGATCTATCCGAAGCGACGTAACGCATCCAGTGCCAGTCCGGCACCGATGCTGCCAAACAGATCGCCTTCAATCGCACGCGCATCCGGCACCAGCCGTGCAATGCGCTGGCGTAGCGAACCGACACCGCTCGAGCCGCCTGTAAAAAACACCGTGTCAACTTCGCTGGCCTTGATGCCGGCATCACGCAGCAAGTCGGCAACCGTGCTTTCGACGGTACCCAGCAAGCGCACGATCGAGGCATCGAAGGCATCACGGGTGATCGTCAGTGTTTCGCGCGGAGCGAGCCGGTCCAGATTCAGGATGGCCGACTCGGCTTGTGACAGCGCGATCTTGCCTTCCTCGACCTGTATCGCCAGCCAGTGGCCGCTGCGTTCGCGGATCACATCGAGCAGGCGGTCCAGCTTGGGCTTGTCGCGGGCATCGCGGTAGATGTCCTTGAGCTGCAGCCAGGTCTTCTGCGTGTAAGCCAGGTTGATGGTGTGCCAGGTGGCCAGGTTAAAGTAATAGCCGGACGGTACTTCGCTATCATTATTGAGCTGGCTGCCCAGTCCCAGCAGCGGCATCACCGACGACAGACTGAGGTATTTATCGAAGTCGGTACCGCCGATATGCACACCGCCCGAAGCGAGAATATCGCTGCGGCGATCGACCCGCAGGGCGCGCTGCGGTGACACGCGTATCAACGTAAAGTCCGACGTACCACCACCGATATCGGCCACCAGCACGATCTCTTCGCGATCGATGCGCGACTCGTAGTCAAAGGCGGCAGCAATCGGCTCGAACTGGAAAGCGACCTGACGAAACCCGGCTGCACCGGCGATGTCGCTCAGGGTTTGCTCGGCCAGCCGGTCGGCTTTCTCGTTGCCGTCGACGAAAAAGACCGGGCGTCCGATTACCGCATGCTGGAAGGTCTGGCCGCTGGCGGTTTCGGCGCGGCGTTTGAGTTCGCCGATGAACTGGCCCAGCAACATGCGAAACGGCAGCGCGCGTCCCAGCACTTCCGTCTGGCCATCGATCAGGCCGGTGCCAAGCAGACTTTTCAGTGAACGCATCAGGCGACCTTCGTAACCGGCAAGGTAATTGGCCAGTGCCGCGCGGCCATAGCTGACCTGTTCGTCTTCGGCATTGAAAAATACCGCCGAAGGCAAGGTCAGCTTGTTGTCTTCGAGCGCCAGCAACGCATCGTGTCCGGGCCGGACAACGCCGACCGTGGAATTGGAGGTGCCAAAATCGACGCCACAAGCATTCGCCATGAGCTACCTTTCATCAACCGGAAATGGGTCGACGATCATAGTCGAACGCAGACTGAAAGTCCCGCTCTAATTACGCTTGCAGCGCGCTTGCCAGCTCCTCCGGCAGAACCGGTTTTTGCAGTAGTGTCGCGCCGAGCGCCTCGACTTCGCGACGCATGTCGGCCATCGCATCGCCGCTGACGACGATGACGCGCAGTCCCGGCCGATGCGCCAGCGCGACCTTGATGACGTCGGTGCCCGGCATGTTAGGTAAGCGGTGATCGGTGATGATCGCATCGAACGGGACGCCAGCATCCTGCAGCAAAACCACGGCCGCTTCGCCGGAACACACGCTGGTCACTTGCGCACCCCACTGGCGCAGCAGGATGGCGGTCACTTCGGCCACCAGCGGATCGTCTTCGACCAGCAGGATACTGCCGGTGTAATGCATGTTGACGCGGGGAGTTGTCGCGTCACTGGCTGCCGTAGTCGGATAGGGCACGCTGACCGTGAACACCGAACCGGTGCCGGGTAGTGATTGCAGCCTGACCGGATGCTCCAGCAACTGGCTCATGCGCCGCACGATGGCCAGGCCTAGTCCGAGTCCCTTGTTACGATCGCGCCCGGGATTGTCGAGCTGGACGAAATCGCTGAATACCGCTTCCTGTTTGCTGGCATCGATACCGATACCGGTGTCGGCCACTACGATCACGACGCGCTGACCGTTATCGTACGCATGCAATTGCACGTGGCCGCCGGCAGGGGTGTACTTGATCGCGTTTGAAACCAGATTTTTGATCATGCTACCCAGCAGCTGGCTACCGCTATGAACCGCCAGCGTCGACGGTGTCACTTCTATACATACGCCTTTCTGCATCGCGACGCCGGCGAATTCCTCGTTGATTTCTTCGAACAACACGGCCAGGCTGACGGTGGCCGGAGTCGCCTGTATCAAGCCGGCGTCGAGCTGCGAGACATCGAGCAGCGTGTTGAGCAGGTTCGACAGACTGCGCACCGAACGGCCGATCCGCTCGATATGGAGCGTGTCGGCATCGTCCCGGTGGCGTGCCTGCATGACGGCTACCGCCATCGACAACGCATGCAACGGCTGGCGCAAATCATGGCTTGCGGCAGCCAGGAACTGGGTCTTTGAGCGATTGGCCAACAAGGCGGCATCGCGTGAGCTGCGTAATACCTGCTCGTTGATGACCCGATCGGCTTCGCGCATTTGCAGCGAGCTGGCCATCGCATCGAACGCGCTGGCCAGACGCGATATTTCGACCGGAGAGCGGCGCAGCTTGCTGCGGGCGGTGTAATCGCCATTACTCCAGCGCCGGGCGGCATCGAGCAGCGATTGCAATGGTCGCTCGATGGCACCGTGAGCGATCAGCCAGGCAATCCCGAAGGCGGCCAGGATGCCGATGACAACCACCGTTAGCGCACGTGCCAGAGCCTGATTGGCCGGTCCCATCGCTGTGGCCTCATCGACGCCGACGATCACGCCGATGCCTTTGGCCGATGAGACCCCGGACATAAAGCCAAAGAAACCGTCGGCATGGCTGATCGAATCGTTACTTGCCAGCGCCACCGGCTGCGCCGCAACGACGATGCGCTGCCATGGCGCCGGCACACTGGTACCCCGTAGCGATCGTTCCGGCAGGCGCACCAGAATCGTTCCGTTGTGATCGACGACCGTCAGCGTATGCCCCGGCGAGAGCGGATTGCGGGCCAGATGGTCGCCTAGCCAGTCCACGCTGAGCGAGGCAAACACCACCCCTTGCGGTTGTCCCTGCGGGTCATGCGGCAGCGGGTAGGCAAAACCGAGGGCGTTCTTGCCGGTCTCCTTGCCGACCATCATGTCGCCGATGGCGAACTGGTCACCGGCGAGCGCCAGCTTGAAATGCAAGCGGTCGGCATTGTTGAGCGTCCCGGGCAGAAATGGTTTGGCATAGCAGTACACTTCGCCGCGCGCGTCCGAGACGCCGATTGACAGCGAGCCGGGGAATTGATCGTTGAGCTTGGTCAGGTAGGCATTGCAACCGGTCGCCTCCGGGCGGACCTGCGCGCTGTTGGCGACGGCCAGCAGGAACTTATGCATGCCCGAGGCAATCTGCTCGATTTCGCTGGCCACCATTTTGGCTTCCAGTTGTACCGAGCGTTGCGCCTCCGCGCGGCGCTCATGGCGCAGTGCCGCCTGGTTATAAGCCTGGGTCGCAAGCACCGGGATGATGCCTGCCATGACCAGAAAAAAAAGCCGCATTCGGAGAGTCATTGCAGCCGGTTCCTGAGTCGTGTTGCCGCAAGATGGGCAAGGTACGATAAAGGATTCCGGCAAGCTTGGAAAGATGAGAAGTGATCGTAAAAACAAGGTAATCGTAAGTAGAATCCCATTTTTTGAAGAAGGCCATGACCATGACTCTCTCCCGCTGTTGCTGGGTGCCGTCCACCAATGCCCTGTATGTCGCGTATCACGACAACGAGTGGGGCGTGCCGTGCCATGACGAGCGCCGGTTGTTCGAAATGCTCAATCTCGAAGGTGCGCAAGCCGGGTTGAGCTGGTCGACCATTCTCAACAAGCAGGCCACCTACCGGCTTGCCTTCGACGATTGGGATGCGCGCAAGATTGCCCTTTACGATGCTGACAAGGTGGCGCAGTTGCTGGCGGATCCGGGCATCGTGCGCAATCGCCTGAAAATTGCCGCCGCGATCACCAATGCCCGCGCTTATCTGCGCTTGTGTGATGACGAGGGCGGGCTGGATGCCTACTTGTGGGGTTTCGTCGGCGGCGTGCCCGTTCAGGGCGGGATTGCCGCGGCACCAACCAAAACCACGCTGTCGGACCAGCTCTCCAAAGACCTGCTCAAACGCGGCTTCAAGTTCGTCGGCTCGACGATTGTGTACGCGTATTTGCAGGGGATAGGCGTAGTCAACGACCATGCACCGCATTGCCATTTGTACGCTGGTACCGGGTCTGCACCTCTCCCTTGAATGCCGGCTCCGCGGGCCTGCAGCAAGGCGGTTTCGTGATCGCCTTCCAACAACCGCTATCCTGTTGCCATGACTGAAATCTGTGCTCCTTCCAATGACCGGCACGTCGTGCTCGATACCTGCTTTGGTGCCGGTAGCGCCTTTCTGCACGACTGGCATGCCTCGACCCGGCCCCTGCATTATTTTGCTTTTCTGGCGCAGCCGGTCAGTGCGGACGACCTGCTGCGCCATCATGCCGACTGGCCTGAGCTCGCGGTTCAGGCGCAGGCTTTGCGTGCGGCGTGGCCGCACCATGTCGCCGGTTTTCACCGTTTGCTGTTCGACGACGGGCGCGTCAGCCTGACTTTGATGATAGGCACGCTAGCTGCATGCCTGTCTCAATGCGTTGCACAAGTCGATGCATTTCTGATTGATGCGCCGGCGGCGACGACGATGGCGCGCCGGCTGGCGCGACTGGCCGCGCCGCAATCGACGCTGCGCCTGTCGGCTACGTGTCCGGTTGACGCTCTGGAGCAGGCCGGATTCGTGTTCGTGTCGGCGCTGCAGGCGACCTATCAGCCGCGTCGTCCATCCGGCAAGGCAGTGGCCGCACGCGAGCGCCATGCCATCGTGCTCGGGGCGGGTCTGGCGGGTGCGGCAATTTGTGAGCGGTTGGCTGCGCGTGGTTGGCGCCTGACGCTGCTGGAGCGCCACGCCGCGCCCGCACAAGAAGCCTCCGGCAACCTGGCCGGCATCGTGATGCCGGTTCTCTCGCAAGATGACAACCTGGCGTCGCGCCTGAGCCGGGCTGCTTATCTGTTCGCGTTGCGCCGCTGGTCAGCGCTGGCACACCCGCGCTTCGAGGGTGAGCGCTGTGGCGTGCTGCAACTGGCGCGTAATGCTGATCACGCGGAGGCACAGATGCGCATTGCCCGGCGCTGGAATTATCCGGCCGGCTATGCACGCTGGCTCGATAGCGCCGCAGCGGCAGCTTTGCTCGGTAGTGCGGCACCGGACGGCGGCTGGCTCTTTGCGCAGGGCGGCTGGGCCCATCCCGCCGGCGTCTGCCGCGCGTTGCTGGCGGCGTGCGGCACACAACTGACGGTGCACTATCAACAGCTTGCAACATCCCTGGAGCGGGTCGACGCAACGTGGCACTTGCGCGATGCCGATGGCGTCCTGCTGGCGCAGGCACCCACGGTTATTTTCGCCAATGGCAATGGCGCGACCCGTTTCGCACAGTTAGCCGACCTGCCTTTGCAATCGGTGCGCGGACAGGTCACGCATGTCAGTGCGCCGGCCTTCTCTGCGCCGGCACTGGTGGTGTGTCGCGAAGGGTATCTAACGCCGCCGGTACAGGGCCTGCGCTGTGCCGGTGCGACTTACGATCAGGATAGCGAGGCTGTGTTGCGCCGCTCCAGCCAGACCGAAAATCTACAACGGGTGCAGTCGATGCTGCCTGGATTATGGCCCGACGCGTTCGACTTTCCGCTGGCTGGCCGGGTCGGATTTCGCTGCGTGGCACCGGACCGTTTGCCGCTGGTTGGCGCGCTGCCGCTGACTACCGGAGTCAGCCGCGCAGAGCGCTTGCGTGAGGTGCCGCGCTGGCCGGGGTTGTATGGACTGCTGGGTTATGCGTCACGCGGACTGATCTGGGCGCCGCTGGCGGCGGAATTGCTGGCAGCGCAGCTCGATGGCGAACCGCTGCCTCTGGAGAGCGATCTGGTGGATGCGCTGGATCCGGCACGTTTCAGGTTGAAGTCGTTGCGCCAGTCATCGCGTTGATGGCCGGGAAAACCCTGCGCCCAATAAAAAACGGACCGCATGGCGGTCCGTTTCTTTTACTGCGACAGCGAATTACTTCTTAGCGCGGGTTGCTTTTTCAGTAGCTTGTGTGAACTGTTCGGTTGCCGAATTAACATTGGCTTCCATGGTTTGCACAGCTTGCTTGGTGGTCTTGGTCAGTTGCTCGTAACCGGCGTTAGCATTGCTGATGACCGACTTCACCATCGCAACCAGGTTCTCCGAACCGGCTGGTGCATTTTTGCTGACATCGTCGACCAGAGCCGATACTTTACGGCTGGTTTCAGCGATCTGGGCTTCAGCAGCGCGGGTCAGTTCGGCTTGGGCTTCGGAAGCGATGCTGGCAACGTGACGGCTGTAAGCCTGTGCTTTTTCAGCGGTTGGTTTGGCTTGCGATGTCGCCAGCGTCATGAATTCTTGCGGGTCTTTTGCAGCCATCAGTTGCTTGGCGTTGTTGGTGCTTTCTTCCAGCGTGCTTTTGACGGCGGTCAGGTTCAGTTCAACCAGCTTCTCGACACCTTCGAAAGCTTTGCTGGTCAATGTGGTCATCAAAGCAACTTGAGCTTCAAAGTTGGCTTTGGTTGCAGCGGAAAATTGGTCTTGGAATGAAAACATGTGAATCTCCTTAAGTGGTTGAAGCTGGTGGATTCGTAAGCTGAAGCAACCGGAAAACACATGGTTCGCCGCAACAAACGCAATTTTACGCACCTTAAAAAGGATGTCAAGATTTAATTGTGCGGTGCATCAAAGTAATTTATTGACATCTTTTTTGCTATGGCCGGGCTCCAGTAGATTACGCGTGAAGATGTCGATAGTGATTTTTCAGGCCTCTAGTTGTCATTGATGGAGGACTTTTTCTGTGCCTGCACGAAGGCGGATTCGGCAAGAAATATCCCGAATACCCCTATAATCGAACGCGAGACAAATACACTTTTCGACCTAAAAAAATCACACAAGGCGAATTCATGAACACCCTTCACTACGCTCACTGGCCTGTAGGCTTGCCGTTTCATCTGACTGTTCCCGCCACCAGCGTCTATGTCAATTTACAGATCAGTGCATTGCGTTATCCCGACAAGCCCGCGATCATTTACTACGATGCGATCCTGACGTACCGCCAGTTGCATGAAGCGGTTCTGGCGCTGGCGGGTTACCTGCAAAACGCGTGTGGCGTGCAGCGCGGTGACCGCATCCTGCTCGACATGCAGAATTCGCCGCAATGGGTAATTGCCTACTTTGCGATCTTGCGCGCCGACGCGATGGTTGTGCCAGTCAACCCGATGTTGATGACCGAAGAGCTGCGTCACTATGTCGACGACAGTGGCGCGAAGGTGGCGCTGGCATCGCAGGATATTTTTGCGCGACTCGCGCCGCTGGTCGGCAGCACCGGACTAGCCACGGCGATCGTCGCGACTTATTCTGATTATCTTCCTGTGCACACCGACCTGGCGGTGCCGGACGTCATCACTGCCACCCGTGACGTGCCGCTATCACCTGGCGTGATTGCGTGGCACGCGGCGCTTGCCGAAGGCGGCACCTTGCGCGAACATCTTGCCGGCCCCGATGATCTGGCCTGCATGCCCTACACCTCGGGCACTACCGGCAAGCCCAAGGGCTGTGTTCACACCCACGCCTCCGTGATGTTCACGGCAGCCGGCGCGCCGCACTGGGCCACGGCGATGGTGCCGGATCAGGTCACGCTGGCGGTGCTGCCGTTCTTTCATGTCACCGGCATGCAAATCAGCATGAACGGCGTCATTGTTGGCGGCGGTACGCTGGTGATTCTGCCGCGCTGGGATCGCGATGTGGCCGGTCAGTTGATCACTCGCTATGGCGTCACGGTCTGGACCAATATCCCGACCATGGTGATCGATCTGCTGTCAAATCCACGCCTGGCCGAGTACGACCTGTCGGGTTTGCGCCGGATCTCCGGCGGTGGTGCGGCGATGCCGGCGGCGATCGCGCAAAAGCTGCTCGACCTGACCGGTCTGCATTTCATGGAAGGCTACGGCCTGTCCGAAACTATGGCCTCGACTCATACCAACCCGCCGCAACGCATGAAGCAGCAATGCCTCGGCATCCCGATTTTCAATGTCGATTCGCGCATCATCGATCCGACCACGCAAGCCGAAATGGCGCAAGGCGAAGTCGGTGAAATCATCATCCATGGTCCGCAAGTCATGCAGGGCTACTGGAACGATCTGCAGAAAACTGCCGATTCGTTCATCGAGCTCGATGGCAAACGCTTTCTGCGTACCGGCGACCTGGGTTACCAGGATACCGAAGGGTTTTTCTTTTTTACCGATCGTCTCAAACGCATGATTAACGCCAGCGGTTACAAGGTCTGGCCGGCCGAAGTCGAATCGATGATGTACAAGCATCCTGCCATCGAGGAATGCTGCATCATCGCCTCGCGTGATGCCTACCGCGGCGAAACCGTCAAGGCAGTTGTCGTGCGCAAGCCGGGCAGCGACGCCAGTGCTGAGGACATCATGCATTGGGCGCACGAGACCATGGCAGCTTACAAGGTGCCCAAGCTGATCGAGTTTGTCAGCGCCCTGCCGAAGTCGGCGACCGGGAAAGTCATGTGGCGATCGTTGCAGGAGAAGGAACTGGCGGACTGAGTGCCAGGTTGATGCTTAGCACGTAGGGTGGGCACGAGGTCATCGTGACCACGCGAATGCACCAATGCACGACCGGAATTGGTGAACATTGTTGGCGCGAGCGCGTGGGCATAACAGGCCGTGCCCACGCTACTGAACTTCAAAACCCAGACAAGGCCGCACTGACCGAGTCCGCGTAAAATGGCGGCTGATCTCCCGTCTCCCGAAGCCTCCCATGACCATTCTGCTCGCCACCCTCAACGCCCGTTATGCCCACGCCTCGCTCGGCCTGCGCTGCCTGCTGGCCAACATGGGTGCGCTACAAGCCCGGACTGAATTGCGCGAATTTGTGATCGGCACGCGTAGTACCGACATCGTCGAAAAACTGCTGGCATCGAATCCGCGCATCATCGGCTTTGGCGTCTATATCTGGAATGTCGACGAAACCACCCGCGTTGTCGCGCTCCTGAAACGCCTTGCGCCACACGTCAAAATTATTCTGGGTGGCCCGGAAGTGTCGTACGAATCGGCCGGGCAAGAGATCGTGCAACTGGCCGATTACCTGATCACCGGTTGGGGCGACGTGACCTTCCCGCTGCTGTGCGGCCAGATCCTGAATGGTCCGCAACCGCTGATGAAAGTGCATGCCGGCGTGCAGGCGCCGCTGGCTGAATTGCCGATGCCGTATGACCTGTACAGCGCCGAAGACATCGCCCATCGCACGTTGTATGTCGAAGCCTCGCGCGGTTGTCCGTTCAAATGCGAGTTCTGCCTGTCGGCGCTCGACAAGACCGCCTGGCCGTTTGCGCTCGACGGCTTCATCGCCGAGCTGGAGAAGCTGCATGCGCGTGGCGCGCGACTGTTCAAGTTCGTTGACCGCACCTTCAACCTGAACATCAAGTCCAGCCTGAAGATAATGCAGTTCTTCCTCGACAAGCTGGCCGCGTACCCGGACGATCCGGTCTATGCCCACTTCGAAGTCGTCCCTGATCATTTGCCCGATGCACTCAAGGCCGGCATCATGCAATTCCCGCCGGGGACGCTGCAGTTTGAAATCGGTATCCAGAGTTTTAATCCCGACGTGCAGGCGCTGGTCAGCCGCAAACAGGACAACGCCAAGGCCGCAGAAAATATCCGCTGGCTGTGCGAACACTCGAACGCCCATTTGCACGTTGACCTGATCGCCGGCTTGCCCGGCGAAGATGTCGCCAGTTTCGCGCGCGGCTTCGACCGGCTGGTTGTGCTGCAACCGCATGAAATCCAGTTCGGCATCCTCAAGCGTCTGCGTGGCACGCCGATCATTCGTCACACGGTCGAGTACGGCCTGATCTTCGATCCGGCGCCGCCGTACACCATCCTCGCCACCGACCGCATCAGCTTTGCCGACATGCAGCGGCTGGTCCGCTTCGCCCGCTTCTGGGACATGATCGCCAACTCGGGCCGCTTCGCCAACAGCCTGCCGATGCTGCTGGCCGAGTCGCCCTTCGACAATTTCATGCTGCTGTCGGACTGGCTGTTTGCCCGCACCGACGCGACCCACCGGATCGCGCTGGAGCGTCTTGCAGTGCTGGTCGGCCAATGGCTGGCCGAGCGCGGCATGGACGCCGATGCGGCCAAGGCGCTGGTGGCCAGCGATTACGCCGGCAAGGTCAATTTGCCGCGACACGGCGCGCGCGTAAAGTCGGACGCCAAGCCCGAACCGGTGGCTGAAAAGAGCGTGCCGCAACGGCAGGCCCGGCACATGGCGGCGTAGCGTTGACGGCCAAAGTGAGGCGGTGTCCGCCGTGATACCGTTTTTATTCCTGTCTTGATTGCCATCCGAATCCATGTGCCAACTCCTCGCAATGAACTGCAACGTCCCCACCGACATCGTCTTCAGCTTCACGGGTTTCGCCACCCGTGGCGGTGGCACCGACGAGCACAATGATGGCTGGGGGATTGCTTTTTTCGAGGGGCGCGGGGTGCGTCATTTTGTCGATTATCAGGCCGCGGTAGCGTCGCCGATTGCCGACCTGATCAAGCGTTATCCGATTAAATCGACCAACGTGATCGCGCATATCCGCAAGGCGACACAGGGCAGTATCACTCTGGAAAACTGTCATCCGTTCGTGCGGGAAATGTGGGGGCGCTACTGGGTTTTTGCGCACAATGGCGACCTGAAGGCATTCGCACCGGTGCTCGATGGTGCTTTCCGGCCGGTCGGCAGTACCGACAGCGAACTGGCTTTTTGCTACCTGCTGCAGCAATTGCAGCGACGCTTCGGCGAGCAGTTACCGGCGCTGCCGGAACTGCGTGCGGCACTCGACGAACTGACCCGCGAGATCGCCGCACACGGCACCTTCAACATGATGCTATCGCACGGTGAAGCGCTGTTCGCGCATTGCTCGACGCATCTGCACTATCTCATTCGCCAGTACCCGTTCGCGCAGGCACAGCTGTCGGACAACGATGTCAGTGTCGATTTTTCACAGGTCACGACACCGGATGACCGCGTCGCGATCATCGTCACCGCACCGCTGACGACCAACGAACACTGGACCCGCTTTGCCGCCGGCGAACTGAAGGTGTTTGTCGATGGCGAACCGGTCTGACGTCGGCTCGCACAACCGTCACGACAAATTCGGTGCCAGCCAGCGCTCGACATCTTCGCGACTCGCACCGCGCCGGGTGACCATGTCCTTGACTTGATCTTCGCCGATCTTGCCGACACTGAAGTACTTCGATTGCCGATGGCCAAAGTAGAAACCGGCCACCGACGCACCCGGAAACATCGCATGCGATTCGGTCACCTGCATGCCGATATCGGCACATTGCAGCAGCGTGAACATCTCTTGCTTGACCGTGTGCTCCGGGCAGGCCGGATAGCCCGGTGCCGGCCGGATGCCGAGGTACTGTTCCTTGATCATCTCGCTATTGCTGAGTGTTTCATCCGGTACCGTGCCCCACAAATCGGTGCGCACGCGTTCATGCATCTGCTCGGCGAAAGCTTCGGCCAGACGGTCAGCCAGCGACTTCAACATGATCGATGAATAGTCGTCGTGGGCCTCTTCAAAGCGCTTTTCGTATTTCTCGATACCGATGCCGGTGGTCACCGCGAACAAGCCGATGTAGTCGGCAATGCCGGAAGATTTCGGTGCAATGAAATCGGCCAGGCACTGGTTCGGTCGGGCCACGCCGTCGATGACCGGTTTGACGGTTTGCTGGCGGATGCCGTAGTAAGTGAACGCCACTTCGGTACGGGTCTCGTCGGTATAAATTTCAATGTCGTCGTCATTGATGCTGTTGGCCGGCATCAGCGCGACCACGCCGTTGGCGGTTAGCCAGCGACCATCAATGACTTTCTTGAGCAGCGCCAGGCCTTCTTCGTAGACCTTGCTGGCGGTCTCGCCGACCACCTCGTCGGTCAGGATGGCCGGGAACGGACCGGCCAGATCCCAGGTCTGGAAGAACGGACCCCAGTCGATGTATTTGGCGAGCGTGGCGAGGTCGACATTCCTGAATTCGCGCCGGCCGATGAACTTCGGTTTGACCGGGATATCGTCATCGACGAACGGCACCACCATCTTGTTGGCGCGCGCTTGCGCGATCGACAGCATCGGCACCACCTTGCGGTTGGCATATTGCTCGCGGATGCGTTCGTAATCGGTGGCGATATCGGCAATGTATTGCTCGCGCTGTTCCGGCGTCAGCAGTGATTGCGCGACCGAGACCGAGCGCGAGGCATCGGCCACGTAGACCACCGGACCTTCGTAGTTGTGCGCGATTTTCACGGCGGTATGGGCGCGCGAAGTCGTTGCACCACCGATCATCAGTGGAATCTTCATCATCCGGAAATACGGATCGCGCTGCATTTCCTTGGCGACGTAGGCCATCTCTTCGAGCGACGGCGTGATCAATCCGGACAGGCCGATGATGTCGGCGTTCTCGGCTTTGGCACGCGCCAGGATTTCCGAACACGGCACCATCACGCCCATGTTGATGACTTCGAAGTTATTGCATTGCAGGACTACCGACACGATGTTTTTGCCGATGTCATGCACATCGCCCTTGACGGTGGCAATGACAATCTTGCCCTTGGCCTTGGCGGCGATGCCGGTCTTTTTTTCTTCCAGCTGTTTTTCGATTTCGATGAACGGAATCAGATGGGCCACCGCCTGTTTCATCACACGCGCTGACTTCACCACCTGCGGCAGGAACATCTTGCCCTGACCGAACAGGTCGCCCACGATATTCATGCCATCCATCAGCGGACCTTCGATCACCTGAATCGGGCGACCGCCATTGACCAGCATTTGCTGACGCGCTTCTTCGGTGTCGTCGACGATCCATTGTGTGATGCCGTGCACCATTGCGTGGGCCAGCCGTTTTTGGACCGGACCGTCGCGCCATTCGAGGTTCTGTTCTTCTTTCTTGTCACCGGCTTTAAGCGTACCGGCGATCTCGATCATGCGTTCGGTCGCATCGTCACGGCGGTTCAGCACGACGTCTTCGACGCGTTCACGCAGTTCCGGCGTAAGTTCGTTGTAGAGGCCCATCATGCCGGCGTTGACGATGCCCATCGTCATGCCGGCCTGAATCGCGTGGTACAAAAATACCGTGTGGATCGCTTCGCGCGCCGGGTCGTTGCCACGGAAGCTGAAGCTGACATTCGAGACACCGCCGCTGATCTTGGCGTGCGGCAGATTCTTGCGGATCCAGCGCGTCGCATCAATGAAATCAACCGCGTAATTGTTGTGCTCTTCGATGCCGGTGGCGATCGCAAAAACGTTCGGGTCGAAGATGATGTCTTCCGGCGGAAAGCCGACTTTCGACACTAGCAGGTTGTAGGCGCGCTGGCAGATTTCGGTCTTGCGCGCGAACGTGTCGGCCTGACCTTTTTCATCGAAGGCCATCACGATCACGGCGGCGCCGTAGCTGCGGCACAGACGGGCCTGGCGCAGGAATTCTTCCTCGCCTTCTTTCATCGAAATCGAGTTCACGATCGACTTGCCCTGCACGCATTTCAGGCCCGCTTCGATGACCGACCACTTCGACGAATCGATCATGATCGGCACCCTTGCAATGTCCGGCTCGGACGCCACCAGATGCAAAAAGCGTGTCATCGCGGCAAGCGAATCAAGCATCGCTTCATCCATGTTGATGTCGATGACTTGCGCGCCGTTCTCGACTTGCTGGCGGGCGACGGCGATGGCTTCTTCATACTGTTCGTTGAGGATCAGCCGCGAGAAGGCTTTCGAGCCGGTCACATTAGTGCGCTCGCCGACGTTGACGAACAGCGAATCATCATTGATGACGAAGGGTTCGAGACCCGACAGGCGCATCACTTGCGGTATCACGGGAACCTGGCGCGGTGCGATGCTGGCGACGGTTTGTGCAATCGCGCGGATATGGTCCGGCGTGGTGCCGCAGCAGCCACCGGCGATGTTGACGAAGCCGCTTTCCGCAAAGTCTTTCAGCAGCGCCGAAGTCACGTCCGGCGTCTCGTCGAAACCGGTGTCGCTCATCGGATTGGGCAAGCCGGCATTCGGATAAATGCAGACGAAGGTGTCGGCAATCTTCGATAACTCTTCAGCGTACGGACGCATCAGCGCGGCACCGAGCGCGCAGTTCAGGCCGATCGTCAGTGGTCGTGCGTGACGCACCGAATTCCAGAACGCCGGCACGGTCTGGCCCGACAGAATACGGCCCGACGCATCGGTGACGGTACCCGAAATCATGATTGGCAAGCGCAGGCCGGTTTCCGTAAAAAAAGTATCGATGGCGAACAGCGCGGCCTTGCAATTGAGCGTATCGAAAATGGTTTCGACCAGCAGAATATCGGAACCGCCTTCGACCAGCGCGCGGGTCTGGTCGAGATAGGCTGCAACAAGCTGGTCGAACGTTACGTTACGCGCAGCGGGGTCGTTGACATCCGGCGAAATCGACGCGGTCTTCGGTGTCGGGCCAAGCGTGCCTGCGACGAAGCGCGGCTTGTCCGGGGTCGAGTACTTGTCGCAGGCCGCGCGCGCCAGACGGGCCGACGTGAGGTTCATCTCGTAGGCCAGATGCGCCATGTGGTAGTCGTCCTGCGCGACGGTGGTCGCACCGAAGGTATTGGTCTCGATCAGGTCGGCGCCGGCATCGAGGTATTGCTCGTGGATTTCGCTGACGATCTGCGGCTGGGTCAGCGACAGCAATTCATTGTTGCCCTTGACGAAGAGTTCGCGGCCCGGCCCGGTGAAATCGGCAAAGCG
This sequence comes from Bradyrhizobium sp., assembly GCA_047621665.1. Taxonomy (GTDB): domain Bacteria; phylum Pseudomonadota; class Gammaproteobacteria; order Burkholderiales; family Burkholderiaceae_D; genus Actimicrobium. The sequence continues at coordinate 46,208 of JBLHMB010000026.1, forward strand.
CGGTCCGCGGTAATCCTCTTCGCTCAGCTTGTACTGCTGGATCATCGTGCCCATCGCGCCATCGAGGATCAGGATGCGGCGCGCCAGCAGGTCGCGCAAAATTGTTTCGGTGGCGGAGAAGGCGTCGCGTTTCATGGTGTGCTCGATAAAAATAGTGTCTGGAAATGCAAAACCCGGCTTGTAAAGCGGAGCCGGGTTTCCTCAGGGCCGCTTTAGCGGTATTTATTTGGGGTTGTACCGTTGTGGCACAAGCCTGGCGCCCGCAAGCTGGGTTTGACTTTTTGGATCAAATCGGCGCAAGAAAATTATACGTCAAAGCGGCTGTTCGCCTCGCCCGTCCACTTCGGGCAAAAAAAAGCCCGCAAAAGAGGCGGGCTTAAATCCATATCATAAATAAGAGACATGAAGGAGACAGGGCGAGTATAGGGTGGGCCTACGTCATCTCGCCAATTTCTATTTGGCATACCAGATATCGGATTGATGAATACCAGTGCAGCGCATAAGGGTTTGTCTGTCAGTTTTTCTGCCCGTTCAAAGAGGCACTTTGGCGCAGGCACCTGCTGCGATCGGAAAACCCTTGAGGAATTCGGAGGCAGGCAAGCGTTTGCCGCCCGGTTTTTGTAACTCAGTCAGGCGCAACGCGCCGCTGCCGCAGGCAATCACCAATCCGGCCACGGCGTCAGCTGCAATGATTTCGCCGGCAACAGCCAGGTCCGAGCAGGCCACCACGTCGGCACGCCAAATCTTGATGGCGACGTCATTTATCATGGCGCTGGCTCCCGGAGCGGGATGGAACGCACGGATTTTGCGCGCCAGCACGTCGGCCGGTTGTGCAAAATTCAGTGCCGCTTCTTCCTTGCTGATCTTGGCGGCATAGCAGGCGCCGCTTTCCAATTGCACGGTAGCGACGACCGGACCGCGCTCAAGCTGGCGTAACGCGTCGACAATAAGCTGCCCACCCAGCGTCGCGAGCCGGTCATGCAAGCTGCCGGTTGTCTCATCAGCACCGATAGCGAGACGCTCGGCAAGTAGCATCGGTCCGGTATCAAGGCCCTTGTCCATTTGCATGATGGTGATGCCGGTTTCACTGTCGCCCGCTTCGATCGCACGGTGGATCGGGGCGGCCCCGCGCCAGCGTGGCAACAGCGAAGCGTGGATGTTCAGGCAACCTAACCGCGGGATCGCCAGTACCGACGGTGGCAGGATCAAGCCATAGGCGGCGACGACCATGACATCATGCGGTGTGGAGCGCAACAGGGCATCGGCCTCGCTGGCGACATCGGGATATTTTCCATCCAGGCGTAACGATACGGGTTGCGCGACGTCTATCTCGTGTGTCAGGGCGAATTGCTTGACGGCGGAGGCATGCAACTGCATGCCACGTCCGGCCGGTCGATCTGGTTGCGTTAGTGCCAGTACAACCTCGAAACCGGCTGCGTGGATTGCTGCCAGCGCGACGGCGGCGAATTCCGGCGTGCCGGCAAAGATGATTTTCATGGGTCTGAATTTTTCCTGACGGATCGCTCGGTGATCAGCGATCGCTGTTGCGTTTTTTGTCGCGGTTGAGTTCGCGCTCTTCTTTAAGCATCTTCGCTTTGATCCGATTGCGTTTGAGCGGCGACAGATATTCGACAAATACCTTGCCTTTCAGATGGTCCATTTCATGCTGGATACAGACGGCCAGCAATTCCTCTGCGTTGGTTTCGAACGCGTTGCCGTCGACGTCCAGTGCGCGGACCTTGATGCGGGCGTGTCGCTCGACACCGTCATACACGCCTGGAACGGATAGACAACCCTCGTCATAGACCTGCATCTCGCTGCTGGCCCAGGTAATTTCCGGATTGATCAGCACCCGCAATTCTGTCTGATTGTCGGAGATGTCGACAATGATTAATTGTTCGTGGACGTCGACCTGCGATGCGGCCAGACCAACACCTGGCGCCTCGTACATAGTTTCTGCCATGTCGGCGACAAGCTGTTTCAGCCGCGCATCAAAAATCGTCACAGGGCGGGCAACTTTGTGCAGACGCGGGTCGGGATAACGCAATATATTTAATAATGGCATACGGCTTTTGCGCAACAATGCATGGAAGGATGAACGTGTTTTATCTTGCTAGTTCAAGGATTTGTGGGCAGACTTTGATTCAATTTGGCAAGTTTTTACATACTTTTTTTTGCGTATGCTTTCTGTCGCGAGACTAGTTGTTCACGTCACGCGCCACTCTCACCGGATCAACCATGAAAAAGTTTAGCACAGCAGTCGTCTGCTTC
>JBLHMB010000027.1:0-45517 GCA_047621665.1 Bradyrhizobium sp.
GAAGGCTATGCCGACTTCATGCTGACCGGCGACATCAAGAGCGCCGTGGTAGCGCTGCGCTATGTCGACAATAAAGGCAAGGTCACCGAAGACTATCCGTACAACCCGAATGGATCGCCGGATGGCATCACGTCGGTGACGACGCCGGATGGCCGCTTTACGGTGCTGATGCCGCATGCCGAACGGGTCTTCCGCAGCACGCTGCATTCGTGGCATCCGGAGCAGTGGGGCGAGGATGCACCTTGGATGCGGATGTTCCGCAATGCGCGTAAGTGGGTGGGGTAACACACGCACGTCGATGTGTTGTTAGAACAGGTTGTGCACTGCCCTGAGGTTATTGCACCATCCGCCTGAAGCTGTTCATGCTGCGTCATGAACAGCTTCTTTTACTTCAGAGTTGGCTCAATTCCAGTTCTACCGCCTTGTGCTTAGACAGCATGGTCTGCGATGGCTGATTCATGCGGCTCACCAGCACCGTGGCAACCCAGGCAAACAGGAAGCCCGGCACGATTTCGTACAAGCTCAACCAGCCAAATTGCTTCCAGACCAGCACCGTCACGGCCCCGACAAGAATCCCGGCCAGTGCGCCGTTGCGCGTCATGTGCGACCAGAACAGCGACAGGATGACGACCGGTCCGAACGCCGCACCAAAGCCGGCCCAGGCGTAGCTGACCATGCCAAGTACCTTCGACTCGGGATCGCCGGCGATGACAATGGCGACCAGCGCAATGGCCATGACCATGCCGCGACCGACCCAGACCAGTTCGCTGTGACCCGCGTCCTTGCGGATGAAGGTGTGATAAATGTCTTCGGTCAGCGCGCTGGAACAGACCAGTAACTGGCACGACAAGGTACTCATGACCGCTGCCAGAATAGCCGCCAGCAGCACGCCACCGATCCAGGGATTGAACAATTGCTTGGTCAGTTCGATAAACACGGTTTCCGAGTTGGCATTGACCGCGAGCGCGCCCTCCGGATGCATCAGGAAATACGGAATGCCGACATACCCGACGGCCACCGCGCCCGCCAGGCACAGAATCATCCAGGTCATGCTGATGCGACGCGCAGCAGGAATGGTCCCGGCCGATTCCGCTGCCATGAAGCGCACTAGAATATGCGGTTGTCCGAAGTAGCCCAGGCCCCACGCCAGCAGCGAGACGATGCCGACAAACGACGCGCCTTGCAGGATGTCGGATTTGGCCGGTGTCATCAATTGCGCCATTGATTGCGCTGGTGCCAATCCGCTGGTGACCGCGAAATACGCGACCACGGGTGCCACGATGAGTGCCGTGAAAATCAGCGATGCCTGAATCGTGTCGGTCCAGCTGACCGCCAGAAAACCACCGATGAAGACATAAGCAATCGTGCACGCCGCACCGACCCACAGCGCGGTCTGGTAGGGCAGGCCGAACATGTTCTCGAACAGGCGCGCACCTGCCACCACGCCGGAAGCGCAATAGATCGTAAAGAACACCAGGATCACCACGGTGGTCAGAATGCGCAGCAGGTTTTGCTTGTCTTCGAAGCGATTCGAAAAATAATCCGGCAGCGTCAGCGCATTGTCGGCGCGCTCGGTGTACAAGCGCAGTCGGGCGGCGACAAAGCGCCAGTTCAGGTACGCGCCCATGGCCAGTCCGACACCGATCCAGGCTTCGCTCACGCCCGACAGATAAATTGCACCCGGCAAGCCCATCAGCAGCCAGCCGCTCATGTCCGAGGCACCCGCCGAGAGCGCAGTGACAAAGCTGCCCAGACTGCGTCCGCCCAGAATGTAGTCGTCCAGATTATTTGTTCTGCGGTAACCCAGGATGCCGATGAAGAGCATGGCGAACAGGTAGATGCTGAACATGATCACGGTAGGATCGGTAAAGTTCATGAAGGTCTCCTCAATGGTGGGCGTGTTGTTTTAAAAATGCATGCATGCCGGAAAAAAGCAGGATGCGTCGGAACTATCCACAGACCGGCTCGGTCGCGGGAGGAAGAAACATTGAGGGAAATGGCTCAAGGCCGCGGGTTTCAACGTTGTGTCAGGCACCTGACAGGGCCGCCCTCAGCGGCGGTGCTGGTCTCCGTACCACTATGCCGCCCGCAGCCGGATGAGTGACTTCGCTACGGGCAAGAGGAATTCTTAACAAGTTGATCATCTTCAATTAGTGATTGAATGTAAGTAACTATTGTTTTGGCACTGTCGTTATCACTCGCGTTGTTCAAGAGATGGGTGCCCGGCTTGTCATCCGCATTTCACCTTACTGAGCAAGATCAACGCACAAGTAAATCGCGTCATTACTATCGTCGGGGCGGTGTACTTTTGCCACCTGCAGCTCTGTGCTGTCAACGTCACTCAGGCGGAAACATGTCCCTCCATCGTCTTGTCTGTCGTGCCCCGGGTGTGGCACGCAAGCTTCCTTCTGTCGTGTTAGTTCTGGGACTGTCAGCCTGCAGCGCCGACTTTGATTTCTTTGCACTGACGGGCGCGCAGGCACAGGCGCCGTCGCCGGTTGTGCCGGTTGTGTCGGTTGCGTCCATTGTGTCTGCCAGATCAGTCCAGCCGGGACTGTCATTCGTTGCGGGATCAACCGGTGGGCTGGGCAATTTAAGCGGCGTCGGCAGTCAGGCACGCTTTAATTTTCCGATCGGGATTGCCGTCGATGCGGCCGGTAACCGGTATGTTGCAGACTGGCAGAATCACGTGATCCGCAAAGTGCTCCCCGATGGCAGCGTGAGTACGCTGGCCGGGGCGATGTCAACGCCGGGCGCGGCGGATGGTAGCGGTGCGGCGGCGCGTTTTTACTATCCGCAAAGCATTGCCATTGATCGTGCCGGCACCTTGTACGTGGCCGATACCAACAACCAGACCATCCGCAAGATCACCCCGCAAGGGGTTGTCACGACGCTCGCCGGCAGCGTCGGGCTAGACGGCAGTACGGACGGTCGTGGCAGCGCAGCACGCTTCTCGTATCCGCAGGGAATCGCGGTCGATGCCGCAGGCACCGTGATCGTCAGTGACACCTACAACCACACGCTACGCACGATCAATGCGCTAGGTCTGGTGACCACGCTCGCTGGCAGCGCCGGCAATTTCGGCTACCTTGACGGGCTTCGCAGCGCGGCACGTTTCAGTTATCCGCAGGGGTTGGTCACGGATGCGGCGCGCAATATTTATGTGGCCGATACCGGCTACGGTCTGTTGCGCAAGGTCACACCGGCCGGTGTCGTGACCACGCTGGCCGGATCGCAGGCCAATTACGGGCTCAAGGACGGCACCGGCGCGGCGGCCGGTTTCGGGGGCTTGTCGAATCTGGCCATCGATGCAGCGGGCACGCTGTATGGTGCTGATCAATATGCCCAACGGATTCGCCGGATCACGCCACAGGGTGTCGTGACGACGTTGCCGATCAATGCGCCGGTAGTCGGCCAATCGCAAGTGAGGATGCCGAGCGGCATTGCTGTCGACCCGTCCGGGACCTTGTCGGTGACAGGACAATTCGGTGTGCATGTGATCACCGGCGGCACCAGCGTCACCACCCTGGCCGGGAAGGAGCTGGAACAGGGACTGGTCAACGGCATCGGATCGAAGGCGCGTTTCGGCAATCTGCAGGGCGTCGCCAGCGACCCGTCCGGCAACTGGTATGTGGTCGATACACCGCATCACATGATCCGCAAGATCACACCCGCCGGCGTGGTCAGTGAGCTGGCCGGGAATGGCAAGCCGGGCGGTGTCGATGGGACCGGCACCGCTGCGAGTTTTAACTACCCGCGCGGGATTGCGGCCGATGCGCTCGGCAATTTGTTCGTGGCCGATACCTTTAATTCGACCATCCGCAAAATCACGCCAGCCGGGTTGGTGACAACGATTGCCGGTGCCGGATCAACACCCGGCCGTACTGATGGTCCCGCCAGGCTCGCCCGTTTTTTCGAACCCAAAGGTATCGCCATCGATGCACTCAATAATTTGTATGTCGCCGATACCGGCAACCACACGGTACGCAAGATCACCGCCGCCGGTATGGTCTCGACGCTGGCCGGCAGCGCCGGCCGCTATGGCAGCGAGGACGGTGCCGGCGCGGCGGCGCGCTTCCTGAATCCACCCGGCATCGCGGTCGATCCGGCCGGTAATGTCTACGTCAGCCAGCCGATTTACGGCACGGTCCGCAAGATCACGCCGGGCGGTGTCGTCACGACATGGGCTGGTCTGGCACTGGAGAAGGGCGCGGTCGATGGACCGGGTGATGCGGCGCGCTTTCGTAGTCCGCAGGGGTTGGCTGCCGATGGATTCGGTAATGTGTATGTCGCCGATGTCGACAACAATACGGTGCGCAGGATAGCGCCATCAGGGCAGGTGACAACCGTCGCCGGTGTGCCGGGGTCGATCGGTATCCGCACTGGTGCCTTGCCCGCCAGTCTTTCACAGCCACTCGCTCTGGCGATGTCCGGTACGTCGACACTGGCGGTGATCAACGAGAGCGCTGTGCTGCGACTGGTGCTGAAAAAATAGGCAGTCAAGCGAGCGCTGCGTGATTGATACGGTCGGTGCAATGCCCTTCGCCACTGCCGGCATGGCTTGCAACGACTGCCTTCATCACGCTGTACGGGGATAAGTGGAACGAAAGGTTCCGTCTGCGCGCGCTGCCGGAAGCACTCTGCTGCGGTCCGGTGGTGTATCCTTACGCTTCACACTGGCAACGATGGCGGTACATTTTTAATCGCCTCCGACCGCGCCTGATTTTTGTCACGCACCACCACATTCTCACTCATGAAAAACTATTACGCCGTGCTCGGTCTGGACAGCGATGCATCGGCCAGTGCCATTAAAAGCGCTTACCGGAAAAAGGCATCGGAGTTCCATCCGGACAAAAATACGGCGGCTGATGCACCTGAACAATTTCGTGCTGTGCAGGAAGCCTATGACCTGCTGGCCGATGACGCAAAACGCCATTCCTACGATGAGAGTCGTCGTCGCAGCCTGCTCGAACGACCGCTGGAAACCGCCGAAGAAATCTGGAGAACCTACATGAACAAGGTACTGCAATGAGCCTGTCCTATTATTTCGAAGACCTGTCGAAGGCCTACAAGGCCGAACTGGAAGACCTGCAAAGCGATTCCGAAGGTAACGATATCCTGGCCAAGCGCCTCAAGGACAAGCGGTCCCAGTTCAAGCTGCTCATGCCGATGATAGAGAGCGCGCCGGAGATGGTTGCTGTTGCCTTTCATGGCGACATCAATTTCGTCAATCTGCAGGCGATGTATCTGTTGTCGACCGCTGATCCGGAAGATTTTCCGGCCTGGAGCGAACTGGTCGATGCGGTGCAATTCTCGGTCGATACCCAACCGCTGGCTGATGCCGCGCTGCTGGAAACCGGCGGTGAGCGCTTCCTGATCACAACCATCTGTCTTGAGTATTTGCACGGCAAGGGTGGCAATAGCCATCGTGCTGCGGCGGATGACGAAGAGCATGACGAAGGTGAAAACGGTCGCGACGATGACGACGACGAACGTGACCTCGATGAAGCCGGGTCCGAATGGATGTCCGAGCAGGGCTTCGACCGGCGCGATTAATTGCCGCTGCCGCAGATTGCGGCAGGCCCGACGCAATGCGATAACGCGGACCGGTGGTCCGCTCGCTTATTTTGTTGATGACTTTCTTGATTAGAACGCCCATGTCCAACGCACTTGTACTGAAAGCCGCCAGCCTGATCCGGGCTGGCGATATCGCTGGCGCCGAATTTGCGCTGGTGTCGCTGGCCGAAGCCGAAGGCGACCGCGCCCTGGTGGCGGTCCTCGAAGAAATGCCGCCGAAAGATTTGCTGGCCGTGATTCGCGAATTCGATTCCTCGCATGAGTCCGTCGTCAATCTGGTAGTGACGCCGGAACAGTTCGCCCGTGCGCTGGTGATGGAGCGGCTCTACGGCGACCATACCCACACCCATTTACGCGGCATGATCAATGCCGTGCTGTTCCGTGAGGGCAGCGACACCGATGAATTCCTCGATGCCATCGGTGACATCGATGGCGGTTGCGAAGCGCTGATTGATTACCTGCAGGATCACGACGAAATGATCGTGCACTTTGCCAATTACGGAACCTTCAATCACATGCACAGCCGCAGGGCGGTGGTGGAAGACGAAGAAGCCGAAGGCCTCGCGCAGGATGTCCATGCCGAAGAAGACGATGTCATCGACAAGTCCGAAGCCACTGATCACGACTGGAAAGAAGTCACCTGGCTGCTGCGCAATCATCATCCGGATATGTTCGAGCAGATCCTGCCGCAAATCAAAAAGCGCCTGAAAAAACGCCTGCAAGCCGAAGCCGAACTGGAGCGGTTGGAACTCGATCCGACGGCCGTTCCGGCACGCAGCGAAGCGCCTGTCGTCAGCAACAAGCCAGCCGCCGGACCTGACGAAGAATCTGCGTTGTAAGGCCATGACGACAATCAAGCAAGCCGTCGCACTGATCGACAAGCGGCCTTTTTTTGAAAAGGCGCTCACCCATGGCGTGGCCAAGGGCATCCTTGACATCAGCCGCTGCAATCAAATCATTACCGATGGGGCCAAGGGCACGGTTCAGGTCGCGACGCATTTCGGTACGCCGCATTTGCAGGCCGAGCTGGACAACGCCCGCAAGCGCATCGTCATGCTGGTCAGCCTGTACCTCGAAGACGCCAGCGCCGGCGATCTCGATACGGCGGCCCGCTCGTTACTGGAGAACAGTTTTCTGTTCCACTCGCGTAGTGGCAACGACATGCTCAAGCGCTTGTACGCGATGCCGGAAACGGCCATGAGCGGTGACATCAAGAGCCAGTCACTGATCGATTTTCAGAACGAGCGCACCTTGCTCAAACCTTATTCGCTGGCGGCGTATCGCAAGGAACTCAAGCGCCGGCAGGAAGCCGTTGACACCATCGCGGCAGCGCGCTGGTTCTGTGACGATCTGCGTGTGCCGCACGCTGCGCTCGATTTTCTGGCGGTGGAGTCGATCATCCGCACGGCCATTCTGGCGCGCCATGCCGGTCTTGACAAAGCGCCCAACCATGCCGAGTTCGCCCGTCTGGTTGCAGGGATTCGTGACAAGCCGCCGGCCGGTGGCAAGCTCAAGATCGCCAAGGCCTTGCTCGATGACGTGCCTGATCCGCACCATGCAATCGCCGAAACAATCCGGCGCGATATCGAAAAGCTCGATGGTCCGCTGATCCTCAACACGGGTCATGCGATTGATGTGGTGCTCAACATCATCGTCGAGCGCTATTTCATCCGCGATGCCGACCTCGACGATGTCGACAGTTTTGCCGGGTTTGTGTCGGAGCAATGGCAAGCTGCGATGAAGGGCAAGGACGATCCGTATTCGCGCCTGACCTTGTTCATGTGTCTGGCCACGGGTGCCAAGCACAAGACCATGGTCACCGATACCGAGGCACGCACGATGATCCGGCGCGTTCGCAAGGCCGGATTCGATAGCGATGCGGTGGCAGAGTTCGTCAATGCCGCTGCGCCGTTCGAGATCAAGGATAATTTGCTGGCCTTGTGGAACGAAGAATTTTTGCCCGAAGCGCGTGAACGACTAGTCGATGAAACCGACATCAGTCTGCAGCGGGCGATGATGTTTTTGACCGAAAATCTGAACGTCAAGGCCAAGCCGAAATCAGCAAAATAATTTTTTATGACGACAGGAATCGCGACGGGCGATAATAGCCCCATACGGATTTATCTAAACCGATCATGAAACCGGTAGTTGCGGTCAGGCGTTTACCGCCAGTCGCTTTTGCTCACCTCTTTGGAACTACGCACTTTGACTACGACAAGAAGCAAACGCTGGAACGGAAAACTCGACACGCTCTCGACCGAATTCCTTAACGACGTGATGGCCCAGATGGCTGCCTACGGGGACCGCGTGCAATTTGCGCTGACTACGCCAGGTCAGCGACCGAATTATCAGGTATGGAATAGTTCCGACAAGAAAATGGCCTTCGACAGCAACCATCATTTGCTGCATCCGAAAGACGATGAGTTCGAAGGTGTCAACGCAACCGTGATTTATTCGCTCGATAAAATCAAGGAAGCCAAAGCGAACGTCGGCAAGACCAGCAACGTCAAACGCAGCGTGCGCAATACCGCTGCCACCATCAAGGCCACCGACATGGTCGACGCCGCCAAATATGCGTACTACAAGGATAATCGCCAGTCGCTGCCTGCTGCCATCGGTGACTATTCCGACGAAATCACCACGTTGATGCGCAACGGCATGTCCGCCGAAGATGCGTTTGGCGAAGCGGTCAAACGCCACTTCTGAACTACGCAGTCGTTGGGTTGCGGGGGTTGAAATAACTGCAGGGTGTTGCAGCAAATTTACTGGTAGAGGTAGGCAATACCTCTACCTGCCTCGGCTGTAGGTCACTTCTTTTTGCTTCGCCAAGACAACATCAACATCAAAGTCGTTGCCTCGGTTTTTTTCCAACGTTCGCAAACCCCCCATCGCTAGCAACCAGGGTCAGTGTTTTTTTTCGCAGGCTTCATTGCGAAAATTACACTGACCCTGCTTGCGGATTCGGAGCACTTGCCGTCCAATTTCCGGGCTGAGGTTGCTGATTCTGTATGTGCGTCGTCATGACCTGGCAGGGAGCGGACCGGCAGGCGGTCCCTTCTTTTTGCTTCGTAAAAAGTAAGTGGCCAGTGTGCAATGCCCTGCAGCTATTGCACCAAATACCCCGCAATCAGTCAGCAATACTGCCGGACCCGCGCTGCGCAAAAAATTATTCCGGCTTCCACCACTGCGGCAGCAGCGCCCGTATCGCCGGACGCGGGTAGCGGTCGTCGATCAGCATGACGATGCCGCGGTCCGAGGTCGTACGAATGACGCGACCGGCGGCCTGCACGACTTTTTGCAGGCCCGGAAACAGATAGGTGTAGTCGTAACCGTTGCCGAAGCGCTGCTGCATGCGCTGCATGATTTGTTCATTGACCGGATTCATTTGCGGCAAACCCAGCGTGGCGATGAACGCACCAATCAGGCGGTCGCCCGGCAAGTCGATGCCTTCACCGAACGAGCCTCCCAGCACCGCAAAGCCGATACCGCGTCCGGCGGGTACGAAGCGCGCCATGAAATCCTCCCGGCTGGCATCATCCATGCGCCGGGCTTGTTGCCAGATCGGTAGCTCGGGATGCAAGGCGACCAGTCGCGTCGTGACTGCCTGCAGGTAATCAAAACTACTGAAGAATGTCAGGTAGTTACCCGGAAGTTCGCGGTACTGCCGCACCATCAGGTCGATGATCGGATCGATCGATTCGGCGCGCTGGCGAAAGCGCGTCGAAATGGTACTGACCAGTCGCACCGTCAACTGCTCTGCGGTGAACGGCGAGGCGACATCAATCCACGCAGTGGTCGCCGGCAAGCCCAGCGTATCGCTATAAAAATGCCAGGGGCTGAGGGTGGCCGAGAACAGCGTCGTCGTGCGCGTCGCAGCAAACCGGGGTGCAAGGAACGGCGCCGGAATCACATTGCGCAAGCAGATTACCGCATGGCTGTCGACGGGCTGGCTGAGGTCGCACAACGAGTGGTCGCCAACCGCCTCGGCCATGCGGGAAAAGTGGAGTGCATCGAAATAAAAGCGCTGCAAGTCGGTCTCGATGCGGGTCGGCTGTTCGCTGAAAAATTCGCCGGTTTCGGTAATGCATTGCTGCAGCGCCGTCATGAATTTATCCGGTAGCGCGGGCAAGACTTGATACGGTTCGACAAACTCCTTACGCAGTGCAGTCCAGCAACGCGCGAGCTTGTCCAGACCCTTGCGCAGACTGGCCGGTGCCAGCAAGCGCAATCGCTTGACACTGTCATGATCGAGTTCGGCACTGTACATTTTGCGGCCACGTTCGATCAGGTTATGGGCTTCGTCGACCAGCACGGCGACCCGCCACTGGTTGGCCAGCGTCATGCTGTAGAGCATCGCACTACTGTCGAAGTAGTAGTTGTAGTCGCCGATGATCAGGTCGCTCCAGCGCACCAGGTCCTGCGCCAGATAATACGGACACACGGCGTGCTCCAGCGCCACCGAGCGCAGCGCACCGCGTTCGCTGGCGCCCACCTGCACGGCGGCAGCGCGCGCGTGCGGCAGGCGGTCGTAAAAGCCCTTGGCCAGCGGGCAGGAATCGCCATGGCAGGCCTTGTCCGGATGTTCGCACGCCTTGTCACGCGCCACCAGTTCGAGCACCCGCAGCGGTAGCGTCGGCGTGGCCTGCTTGAGCAGGGCGACCGCACCCTGCGCGAGACTGCGCCCGGAGGTCTTCGCGGTCAGGAAAAAAATTTTATCGAGCCGTTGTGCCGGCGCAGCCTTGAGCAGCGGGAACAGCGTGCCGATGGTCTTACCGATACCGGTGGGCGCTTGCGCCAGCACGCAGCGGGCGCTGGTCGCGCCCTGATACACCGCCCGGGCCAGTTCGCGCTGGCCGGTACGAAAAGCCGGATGCGGAAACGCCAGCGCGTTCCAGGCCGTGTCGCGTGCCAGTCGATGCGCCAGTTCCTGTTCGGCCCACGCCAGAAAGCGTTCGCAGTGCTGGACAAAAAATTGCTCCAGCTCGCTTGCCGACATGACTTCGGTCAGCACGGTTTCCTGCTGGTTACCGATATCAAAATACACCAGGGCCAACGTCACATCCGACCAGCCACGCTGCTGGCACAGCAGCCAGCCATAAATGCGCACCTGCGCCCAGTGCAGTGCGCGATGGTTGTCCGGCATGCGCGCGAGGTCACCGCGAAAGGTCTTGATTTCTTCGACCCGGTGCAGCGTCGGATCATAGCCATCGGCGCGACCGCGCACCTGCAACGGGCCAAAATCGCCGCTCAGGCTGACTTCGGATTCGTAGTTGTCGGCCCGGCGTGAGGCAACCAGCAGATGGCCGGCGATGCCTTCCTGCGCGGTGGGCGAGGGCGTGAAACGCAGGTCGAGGTCACCCTGTTTTGCCGTGAATTCGCACAGTGCGCGCACCGCCACCACATACCGTGACGTGTCAGTGGTGCTCACTGTGCTCACGGTTACTGGTTGGGTTTGCGAAAGTCGTTGTCGATCCAGGTGCTGGCAGTGGCCCGTGTCAGCTTGAAGTTGGGCGCAACGCGGACCTGAGCGAGCTGTTCGCCGTAACCGTCGCGTGCGCTGAGCAGCGCGTACGGATCATCGTCATCCGGGACGATGTCAAGCGTGACTTCGAATTCGGCCGTATCGGTGCTGACCATCACGCTCTTGTGCAATTGCGCGTGCAGTTGCTGCTCGTGGCGACGCAATACTTCGGAGGCAGTCTTGACCAGCGTATTGAAGGCATTCGTATCGAGCGGCTTCGGGTCTTTTTTGTTGCGTCCCATGGTCCATGGACCAATGAGCGCCGGTTCGGCTTCGCCGTCCTTGATCATCGCGACGGCCCAGCCTTCGTCGTCATCGTTCTTCATGACGCGGGCGGTCCAGCCAACACTGCGCCACAGGCGCGGTTCATTGATGTCGGCATCGGGATCGATGTCGGGGAGGTCTTGCTGGTCGGGAGTGTCGGACATTGCTATGAGGATGAAGTGGGGTCGGATGTGCGACCGGAGTCGCATTTTACTCCGCCGGGAGCCGGGCCTAACGCGCTGGTCGCACCAGGCCCGCTGATTACCCGAGATCCAGGCGCAGCGACATGATGTGTTCTCCGGCGACCGGCTTGGCAATGAAGCCGAGTTTTTGGGTCAGTGTCAGCAGGCCCCGGTTATCAGACATGGTTTCGCCAATGATGAAATGGGTGCTGCGGCTGCGGCAATAATCGATCAGGCGCTGCATCAGCAGGCGGCCGAGACCGCGGCCTTTCATGTCCGAGCGCACGATGATGGCGAATTCGGCTTCGTGGTTATCGGCATCGGCAACGGCACGGACCACGCCAAGTGTTTCGCGCTGGCCATCGGCACCGGCGCGGGTGGCGATGAAGGCCATTTCGCGGTCATAGTCGATTTGCGTCAGCCGGGCGACCTGCGGTTCCTGCAACTGGCGGATGCTGGAGAACGCGCGGTAGCGCACGTCGTCAGGATTGAGCTGATTGAAAAAAATCACATGGGCTTCGCCATCCTCGGGCTTGATCGGCCGGATGGTCAGCGCTTCACCATGCCAGTCGGTGACCTGTTCCAGCGATTGTGGATAAGGCCGGATCGCCAGCCGCGAGGTACGTCGCGGTGTAGCGATGCGCATGCGGGCATCGAGGGCAATGACGCCGTGGCCGTCGGCCAGCAGCGGATTGATGTCGAGTTCGACCAGTTCCGGCAAGTCTTCGACCAGATTGGAAATCTGCACCAGGGTGCGGCTGATGGCCTCGATGTCAGCCGCCGGACGGTTGCGATAGCCGGCCAGCAACCGGGCGATGCGGGTGCGCGCAATCATGTCGCCGGCCAGCACCGAATTGAGCGGCGGCAAACCGACCGCATGGTCATCGACGACTTCTACCGAGATGCCGCCCTGACCGAACAGGATGATCGGGCCGAACACCGGATCGGTGCTGACGCCAACAATCAATTCATGCGCCTGCGGCCGGCGTGCCATCGCCTGCACGGCAAAGCCCTGCAGTTCGGCATCGGGCTGCAGTTCACACAGGCGCTTGTGCATGGCGTGGGCGGCGTGGCGTACTGCGCTGGCATCGTCGAGGTCGAGTGCGACGCCGCCGACATCGGACTTGTGCCAGATCTGCGGCGACAGGATTTTGATAGCGACTGGAAAACCGATCCGTTGCGCCTGCAGGACGGCTTCCTCGATGCTGGCTGCGGTACTGGTTTCGACCACCGGGATGCCATACGCGGCCAGCACGGTTTTGGTTTCCGGTTCGGACAGCAGCGTGCGGCCTTCGGCTAGCGCGGCACGCACCAGTACCTGGGCGCGCGCGCGCTCGCAGGTGCCGCGTTCGGGCAGGGCGGGTGGCACCTGCATCAGCAATTGCTGGTTATGCCGGAAGTCGATGATCTGCATGAAGCCGCGCACCGCTTCTTCCGGCGTGTCGTAGGTGGCGATGCCGGCGGCCGAACAGAGCTGGCGTGCTTCCGAGACGGCCGCGCCACCGAGCCAGCAGGTCAGCACATTACGCGACGACTGCTTCACCAGCGGCACCAGCGCACGCGCCACATCGGCGCTGGCCACCAGTGCGCCGGGTGCATGGATAAACAGGATGGCATCGGAATTGGCGTCTTCGAGCAGACCGGCCAGTGCCGCGCGATAGCGTTCGACCGGCGCATCGCCGCCCAGATCGACCGGATTCGAGCCTGACCACGCGGACGGCAATACCGGTTCCAGCCGGGTGATAGTTTTTGCCGTCAGCGTGGCCAGCGTGCCTTGCCGACGCATCAGCGCATCGTTGGCCATGATGCCGGGACCGCCGCCATTGGTCAGAATCGTCAGGCGTTCGCCATGCATCGGCCTGGCTCGCGCCAGTGTTTCGACCGCACCGAACAAGGCTTCGGTTGAGTCCACCCGCAGCATGCCGGCGCGGCGGATGGCCGCGTCATAAATGCTGTCCGGACTGACCAGGACGCCGGTATGGGACGCGGCACGGCGCACGCCCTCACCGGAGCGGCCGGCCTTGATGACGAGGATGGGTTTGCCGCGCGCGGCACTGCGCGCGGCCGACATGAATTTACGCGCCAGCCGAACATCTTCCAGAAACAGCAGGATCGCGTGCGTGGCCGGATCGCCGGCGAGGAAGTCGAGTAGATCGCCAAAATCGATGTCGGCACTCTCGCCCAGCGAAATGAACTTCGAGAAACCGAGGCCGCGCGTGGTGGCCCAATCGAGCACGCCATTCATCAGCCCGCCGGATTGCGAGACGAACGCCAGTTTGCCGGGCAGAGCCGGGCCGTAAGAAAAGCTGGCGTTGAGGCCAATGGCGGGTACCAGCAAGCCGGCGCTGATACCGCCCAGTATGCGCAGTAGATGGGGTTTGGCCGCCAGCAGCATTTCCTCGCGCTGCGCGCTGGTGACGGCGGTCATCACGACAGCCGCCTTGCAGCCGCGCTCGCCAAGTGCCGCGATGAGTCCGGGCAGGGTCTCCGGCGGTGTGCAGATAATGGCCAGGTCGGGCACCACTGGCAGGCTGGCGACATCGTGCCAGACCACCATGCCGTTGAGAATCGGATGTTTTGGATTGACCGGAAGAATCCGTCCGGCAAAACCGCCGGTGACAAGGTTGTGCAGCACAGCAGCACCGATACTGCCGGGACGGTTGGTGGCGCCGATCAGCGCCACGCAGGTCGGGTTGAACAGGGCTTGCAGATTACGGATACTCATCGGTGACTTTCGGCGCAAAAAAGAATTGTCTGATGATTGCATGGATGTCAGACCAAAACTTTATTACACTGCGCAGCTGCGCTGGAACTTCCGGCGTCTCTTATTGCGTTACCTCATCCGGAATCACCTCATGCTTATCATCACCATTAAACAAGGCAAGGAAAAAAGCCTGCTCGAAGAACGCCAGCCGTGGATCTATGCCTCGGCAGTCGAGCGGGTCGACGGCCGCCCGCAAGAAAAAATGACCGCCGGTATCACCGCGCTGGTGCATTCGTCCTCCGGCCAGTTCATTGCCCGCGCGGCCTATAACTCCAAATCACAAATCCGCGCGCGGATCTGGAGCTTTGATGCTAACGAACCGGTTGACCATGCGTTGATCAAGCGCCGCGTCAAAGTCGCCGTCGCCAAGCGCAGCGGTGCCACGACCAAGCCGGTCGTGCTGGTGAATGGCGACGAAGATGGCTTATCGGGTTTGCTGGTCGAATGGTACGGCGGTATCAAGGGTTACCTGGTGTGCGAATTTCAGGCTGCCGGTGTCGACGCCTGGAAAGTACCGATTGTGCAAAGCCTGATGGCTGAGACCGGTTGCAAGAATGTGTACGAGCGGGCCGATGCGCTGCTGCGCAAGGGCGAAGGCCTGGCAGTCTTGTCCGGCGTACTGGCCGGCGACGAACCGCCGGATGCTATCGAGCTGACCAAAAAAGGCGTGAAATTTTTTATCGACATCAAGACTGGCCGCAAGGACAAGTTTCGTTAAATCACACTGACCCTGCTTGCGGATTCGGAGCGCTTGCCATTCAATTTGCATGCTGGGGTTGCTGATTCCGTAGGTGCTTCGCTACGACCTAGCCGGGAGCGGCCCGGTTTGCTTTTTCATGCGGTCGCAAACTCCCATCGGTAGCAACCAGGGTCAGTGTTTTTTTTCGCGGCTTTATCGCGAAAATTACACTGACCCTGCTTGCGGATTCGGAGCGCTTGCCATTCAATTTGCGTGCTGAGGTTGCTGATTCCGTAGGTGCTTCGCCACGACCTAGCCGGGAGCGGCCCGGTTCGTTTTTTCATGCGGTCGCAAACCTCCATCGGTAGCAACCAGGGTCAGTGGTTTTTTTCGCGGGCTTTATCGCGAAAATTACACTGACCCTGCTTGCGGATTCGGAGCGCTTGCCATTCAATTTGCGCGCTGGGGTTGCTGATTCCGTAGGTGCTTCACCACGACCTAGCCGGGAGCGGCCCGGTTTGCTTTTTCATGCGGTCGCAAACCTCCATCGGTAGCAACCAGGGTCAGTGTTTTTTTTCGCGGCTTTATCGCGAAAATTACACTGACCCTGATTGCGGATTCGGAGCGCTTGCCATTCAATTTGCGTGCTGGGGTTGCTGATTCCGTAGGTGCTTCACCACGACCAAGCCGGAAGCGGCCCGGTTTGCTTTTTCATGCGGTCGCAAACCCCCATCGGTAGCAACCAGGGTCAGTGTTTTTTTTCGCGGCTTTATCGCGAAAATTACACTGACCCTGCTTGCGGATCCGGAGCGCTGGCCATCCAATTTCCGTGCTGGGGTTGCTGATTCTGTATGTGCTCCGTCATGACCTAGCCGGGGGCGGCCCGGCAGCCGGTCACTTCTTTTTGCTTCGCCAAAAAGAAGTAACCAAGAAAAAGGCGACCGCGAGGCGGCTGCCCTGCGGGTTCCCAAAAGCCGGAGCCAGGCAGGGGGAAGGCCGCAAACTCGCTTCGCTCAGACAGTGCGGCCTTCTTATCCCCTGCCTGACTCCGACTTTTGGCAGCTGCCTCAATGCGGAACAGGTCAAAGGCCATGTCAACATCAACATCAACATCAACATCAACATCAACATCAACATCAACATCAATATCAATATCAACATCAACATCAATACCAACATCAATACCAACACCCACTTCAAAACCCTAATACAAGGTCGCAACAACCAAAGCCCATAGCACCAAACTCACCCCCTCTAATACTTACTCGCCGCATCAATATCAGCCAACGATTCCTGGCCGCGCTGCGTGATTGCAAAGGTGCCGTCGTCGGCGCGGGTGATGTGGCCTTTTTTGCCGAGAAATAGCGCGACATCGGCTGACAGGTGCGCCAGCGCATCGGTCGAGACGGCGCGCAAGCCTTCTATGCATTGTTTCAGGAACAGTGTCTGCTGACCTTTTTCGGTCAGCGTCAGTTGGCCGTCGCGGGCATGGCTGATGAATTTCAGGCCATTGAGTTTTTTCGAGTTGCGGGCCACGCAGGCGCTCGGGCGTTCACCGCGGGCAGCCTTGCCGATCTGGGTCAGCGCGTCGTATTCATCGGTAGTCAAGCGGTCGTCCATGGCATTTCCTGTCAAATATTTTTATGTGTGCGCATGGTACGCGCCGCATCGGCTGGCAGCAAGGCCGCGTCAACGCTGCGCTGGTATGACAGCAGTTTCAGCAGGATGTGATCGCGCTGCTGGCGACTGGTGGTTTGCTTATCGGGTTGCTTATGTTTGTTAGCGAACAGACCGGCCTGACCGCGCCAATTACGTTGCTATTTTTGAATGGGAGCGATGATGTTGAAGATTTCTTTTTGTCTGAGTGCTGTTGTGCTGGTCGCCGGCCTGGGCGGCAATGCCGTCGCTGCCGATAAGAAGGCCGGCAGCGTCGATGCAACGTATCAATCCGACCGCGCGATCTGCCTGAGCGGTAAGTCCAACCAATCCGAAGCGACCTGCCTGCAAGAAGCCGCCGCCGCCCGCGACGCGGCACGTCGCCATCAGCTTGATGAAGGCAATGTCTCTTATGAGGCCAATGCGCTGCGTCGCTGCGCCACGCTGCCGCCGGACGACAAGCGCGATTGCGAGAGCCGGATCCAAGGCGAGGGAGTGGTCAGTGGTAGCGTGCGTGATGGTGGTTTATTGCGCGAAACCAAAACCATCACGATCGGGCCGATCGCTCCGGCCAAATAAGCGCCAGGGCCGGTAACCAAGCTGCAGACGGGTACTCCGGACGGAGCACTCTGTTGTCCGCCTTCAGATTGCCACTTCAGCGCAGGCCGCTATTGCGCGCGTTCTGTTCACGTTCGAGACGGGTAATGTAGCGCTGGATCACGGCCAGCATGGCTTTTGGCAAATCATGGAACAAGCAACCCAGGCGGCGGCTGTGCTTGCCGTTTTCCATGCGTAGATCGACCGAATTGCGGATCTCCAGCGCAGTGGTCACCACCGTGCTGCCCGGCAGGTAGATCTGGCAACCCCGGTAGATGCGGCCAACCGTATGGTCAAGTTGATGCTGGTCATCGATGATCGTAATCCCGCCGCCGCTGACATTGAGTAGCGACAGCGTCACGGGTTGCACTGTCTCGCCATCGGTGACCTGTATCGTGCAGCGCAATGGAGTGGCTAACGGTGTCGCCACACGGTAGTACTCGCGCCGTTGCAACCGGATCATACTGACCGGTAGCCCGATGCGCAGGGCCGGCAGGTCGCCGTAGTCACATGCCGTGATGTCGGTCGCGAAGAACAGGATGCGGATGCGTTCGAGGACGGTTTCAAAGGAAATGTTTTTACTGTCGAGCATGTGTCGGGACATTCCGGCATCGGCTGGCGCATCGAGGATGACGGTGCTGTTATCTTCATCGACATGCAGGATCGTGGTCACGCTGGATTCGTCGGAGTTTCCGAACAACATCCGGATCAGCTGGCGCTGGTCGCACAGGGCGCGCATCAGCGCAATAATTTCGCGACGTGAATTGACCTTGAATGGGCTGAGGTCGAGATCGTCGTCTCCGTGTTCTTCTTGTGATGTGGGCATCGGCTGGTTCGGAAAAGGATGAGTCATGAAGACCCGATCATACCTTGCCGTCAGTCAATTTCGCCGCTTCGATGTGATAAAGCCACGCCAGTAGCTCGGCAATAGCCCGATAGAGCGCCGGCGGGATTTGACCGTCAAGGTCGACCTGCATCAGTAGCGCCACCAGTTCTTTCGACTCATGCACAAAAACCCCATGTTCTTTTGCACGCTCAATGATTTGCGCGGCAATCAGTCCGCGTCCCTTGGCGACGATTTTTGGTGCGGCGTCACCGTTCTGGTAGGCCAGTGCGACGGCATTTTTGAGGGGGGAATCCGGCTTATTCATCAGGCTTGCTCATTTTGCTCATCTTGCTTGACCGTCAGCAGATCCAGCGTCGACCCGGCCGCAGCGAGTGCTTCCGACAGTTGCGCGCCATGCAGCCGCAAGGTCTGCGCGCTGTCCGGGTTGGCTGTGCGCATCTGCACTTGCACATGGTCACCGACCAGCGTGATCGTTGCCGCGATCCGGCCCAGCGTTGGCAGATCGAACCGGACCACGCTCTGCCAGCTGCGTTCGGGCGTTTCCGCTTCGCCCTTGGGCTGTTGCGGTTGCTCGCTCACTTCCCATTGCATCTGCTGGCCGGGCCAGACTTCGCCTTGCCATTGCACGCGCGGGATGTCGAGGGTATTGAGTTGCAGGTTGACGATGCGGGCGGTGTCGGGATTGAGCACGGCATCCGGGGCCGCCGCTGCAGCTGCAGTCATAGCCACCGCCGCAGTCGTAGCTGCGGCCGCAGTCGCAGCCGCAGCCGGGACAGCGCTGCGGGCGTTGACGTTTTGCGGTTCGCGCAGCACATCTGCCAGCGGCCGTTCGCCGTTGGCCCATTGCTGCACATGCGATTCATAAAAAATCCCGCTGCCGGTCAGCGCGCTCTGCAAGGCGGTGGCGAGTTGTGCCGGCGGCGTCGCACCGGTGCTGACCAGTGGCGTTTTGCCGAGCAGGGCAGTGGAGGTGGCATGCTGCTGCAGGCTGTCGATCAGACGCGCTGTCGGACTGAAGGTGGCAGGTGCGGCGCTCGGCTCGCCCTCCAGCAAAAACGTCGCGCGTGGCTGGGTGCCGACCAGCGTCAATTGCAGTTGGTCACCGACCTTGCTTCCCTGTGGCAGGTTGGTGCGCACAGCCGTATCGGCCAGCTTGATGATGAACGATCCATCATCAAGCAGTGTTTGCACCGTCCCCTTAAATTTTTGACCGACAGCCAGTTGCGACAGCCGGTCGCTGTCTTCTTCGCGTACATCGCCAATGGCCGCTGTCGGGTACAGCGACTCCAGCGGAACCAGGGAGCGCGATCCCAAGATATCGATCGGTGCAACCATAATTAGCCGGCGTACTTGCCGCCATACGCCTGAGACAGCTTGCGCTCGGTGCCGCTACTATTCATCAGGACCGCCAGTTCCGCCATCCAAGGCTCGGTGATGTCGCGGATCAACCGGTCATGGGCCAGGATTTTCTGGATGATCTGGACTTTGCGCAAACGCGTCGCACCAGTCAGCGCGGTTGGCTCTTCGCCGGTTTTCAGCGAACTGACATGTCCGGCCACGCGCGACTCCAGTACGACCAACTGTTCCCAGTCGCGCTTTTGTGCAGCGACCAGCATCTCGCCGGTAATGACGGATACCGTTTCGTAAAGCGACAAGACTTCTTGGCTATTCATCGTCAGTCAGGCTTTCATTTTGGTTGGTGCATAGGTCGACATGTCGGGTGCTGCCTTGACCGGTGCTGCTGCTGCTGCTGCGTTAGCGGGAGCCGCTTCGGCTTGCTGTCCGATCGCATCCCAGGCCGACTTCAGGTCCATCAGCAAGGTATGCACTTCCTGCAGAATCTCCGGCTGGTTTTTCAGATTCGCTATCAGCAGACGGTTGCTCATGTAGGCATACAACGCGTCGAGGCTTTCGGCGATCTGGCCACCGACTTTTTTGTCGAGGCTGGCGCGCAAACCGTTGTCAATGATCGAGATCGCTTTTGAGATGGACTTGCCTTTGGCCTGAATGTTCCCGTCTTTCATTTGCTGTTCAGCGGTAGCAACGGCGATCAGCGCGCCATCGAACAGCATTACGATCAGTTTGTGCGGTGAGGCGGACGTCACGCCGGTTTCCATACTGACGTTGGCGTAGGCGTTGGCGCCGCGTGAAGATTTTCCGAACATGGTATTTCTCCGTTAAGAATTCTTGGCGATTGCGGCCAGTTGCTGGGTCAGGTACGTGCTTGTGGTGTTGAGCTTGCTAATGATGGTGTCAAGCGCACTGTATTGGGCGCGGTAGCGTTTTTCGTTGGCGGCGATGGTGGCGCTGAGTGCGACCTGACTCTTGATGTTTGATTTGATCGATTCCGACAGGCCATCGGTGCGCGAGGTAACGGGACCATTTGCTCCTAACAATCCTGTCAGTAGATTATTAAGCTGGAATGCATAGCCTTGTGAATAATTATTCGTGCCACGCGCACCTAGCGTCACGCCCTCGGCGACCAGGGTCAGTCCTTCGGACGCGTTACCGGTTGCGCCAGTGAGTAACTGGCCGACACCGACCGCAGCCGCGCCGTTGATGGTGCCGATCACATCGCGTCCTGCGGTGGCGGTTGGCGTGCCGCCGAACAAGGCCGCCATGGCTGTGCCGCTGGCAATCGTGGTACTTGATTTGATACCGTAGCTATTCGACAGGATCGACAAGATGCCGGCATTCTGGGTCACCTTGACCGCGCTGCCAACCGACGAGAACTCGGTCGCGCCATTGATCTTGCCCTGCACTTCGGCAGCCAGCGACGTAAAGCTGTAATTGCCTGCTGCCAGCGTGATGGTCTTGGTGACGCCATCGAGTTGCACGTTAAGTGTGTCGTTCGAGCCGGTCGTGATCGAGGTGTCGTAGCCAGCCGTCGAAGTCGGCGCGGCACCCAGTAAATTGGTTTTGCCATTGCCGCCGGTGACGCCGGCGGCCGATGCCGAACCGGTCTTGTTCGACGTGATGGTCAGGACGCCAGCGTTGTTGGTGACCGTTGCACTGGCACCGGCGTTTGTGAATGCGGATGCGGCATTGATGCTGCTTTGCACCGCCGTGGCCAGGTCAGCGGCGGTGGCATAGGTTTGCTGTGTCAGCGTGATGCTGGAGCTCACTCCATCCAGCAGGACAGTCAGTGAATCATTGGTGCCATCGATCGTCAAACCGGCAGCCGCGGAGCCGGTGGTTTTTGCACTGCCGGCACCAGTGACGGCGCTCAATCCAACCGCGCTGCCCTGACGGGCCAGTTGCGAGACAGTCACTGCATAGGCGCCCGGTTTGGTGTTGGCAGATGCTGTCGTGTACGTAATCTGGCTGTCGGTACTTTTTCCGACCGCGGCAAACAGGCCTGCGATATCGGAATAGTGATCTTTGACGGCCGCCTGCAGTTTAGTGCTGTCGAGCGTCAGCTCACCGGTTTTTTGAAGCGAAACACCGATTTCGGACAAGATCGAATAAGCACTGTTGCCGCCGGCGACCGGTGCATTAAGCACATTACGGATCTGAGTCTGAATAGCACGGATCGATGAATCGCCGTTTAACACGGCGGCCGTATTGGTCGTCGCGTCGAAAGCCGAAACATTGTTCAGTGTCTGCGTGATCTGGTTGAAGGCATTGACAAACTGCGTGACCGAATTGGTGATGGCGGCGGTATCGCGCGACACGGTCAGGCTGGTGCTCGCACCGACGGCGGTTTTGGCGAGCAAGTTGAGTGTCACCCCCGGCAGCACATCAGTCACGGTATTTGATGTCTTCGATACGGCAATCCCGTCGATCGTGAACAATGAATTCGCAGCAGTCTGGTTTTCGGTCAGCGCCTGGGTGCCGGCTGGATCGTGTCCGAGCAAGGACGACAGGGCCGCATCGCCGCCGACCGAGATTTTCATGCTGTTGCTCACGCCGGTACTACCCTGCGTCAGTACTAGCCGGTATGGCGAGGTGCCGCCATCGTTGAGGATGGTCGCCGTAACACCGATGCTGGCGCCGTTGATCGCATCGCGGATGCCGGCCAGCGTATTGTTGCCCGAATCGATAGCTACGGTTTTGACGCCGGAGGCGTTACTGGTAAAACTCGATCCGCTGTAGACCCCGTTGGTCGATGTGCCGCCGCTGATGGTGCCGAAATCGAAGGTCAGCGTACCGCTTCCAATGGCGGTATTGCTTGTGGCCTGGCCTGAAGCAACCAATTTTTGTGCTTGTGCAAGGCTGCTCACTTGCAACGAATAGGTTCCAGGCACGGCGATGGAACTGCCGCTGGCGGACGCCACCGTCGCATCTGATGTACTGACGGTGGCAGCTTGGAACTTGCTGATATTCGACAGCGAGCTGACGGCACTCTGGAACGACGAGAGAGAACTTTTAACACTACCCATGGCAGACAGTTTGGCCTGGAAACTGGCCTGTTTCTTGGCCAACGTCGTCAGCGGCTGTTTGTCGATCGCAATCAACTGTGTGACGATCGAATTGACGTCGAGACTTGATCCAATACCGGGTGCAGAAATAGCCATGGTGTGTGTCCTCGTCCGAGGTTATGCCTTGTCTTTGATGAGCAAGCCTTGCAGCTTACTGATGTCTTTGGAGATTTCGACAGCTTGCGCAGTCGGAATTTGCCGGATCACCTTGCCGCTGGTGGTGTCGATAATCTTGACCAGTGTCTGGCCTGTGTCTTTGTCCTGACTGAACTCGATGCCGTTAAGCGTCTGTTTCAGGTATTTGTTCACTTCCTTGATCGATTGCGTCACTTCAACGTCAGTCGGCGGCACTGGTTTTGCGGTGGTGGTTGCCGTCACATTGATGCCATTGTCCTCCACGACCGGCGTCGAGACGGTAGGCAATTGCGGTGTTGCCAGTCGGGTTTGATCGACACTGACTGGCGCTGCTGGTCGCGCGCTCGATAGTCCGGTGATGTCCATTCTTTTTCCCCTTCACAGTGAGAAGACGGAAAGCGGTTGCCCGGTTTCCGTCCTGAAAGCGCGGTCACGCATGACCGCTATTTTTTCGTGCTCTCAGCGACTTAACGTAACAACGAGAGTACACCGTTTGGCAACGAATTGGCCTGTGCCAGCATCGCCGTACCAGCCTGTTGCAGAATCTGGCCGCGGGTCAGTTTGGCGGTTTCCGAAGCGAAGTCGGTATCCTGAATCCGGCTACGGGAAGCGCTCAAGTTTTCCGACGTGGTTTGCAAGCTCGAAACAACCGAAGCAAACCGGTTTTGTACAGCACCGAGTGACGCACGTGATCCGTTGATATTTGCAAGTGCCGAATCGATGATGGCTATTGCTGACTGCGCGCCCGCTGCTGTGTCCAGTTGTAGGGACGAAATGCCGGCACCTGCGGTTGCTGTTGCGGCTGTAAAACCAACTGTTTGACCAACAGATGCTGCCGCCGTAAGGGTATTTGCTGATACGGTTATCCCGGCTGCACTTGACGAACTTAGTGAAACCGTTGAGCCTGTCGTAGCATCTGCGCCCAAACCTGAAACACCTACAGCAGCGCCTCCTGAGAGAGTAATATTTCGTCCGTCGGTGGCCTTCAATGCAACGGCACCAGTTGCCGTGTCGATTGTAGCGGTTACACCGGTTTGCGAGGACTTTGCATTTACTGCTGCTGCGACCTGGCCGCCCCGTTCGGCCGCCGTACCTGCTGCTGCGATTACTCCTAGGTTCACGCCATTCAACACAATTTCCTTGTCCGCGATGGCAGTAGCAAAACCGGTCGCAGCGACGCCTGCTGCTGCAGTTGCGCTGACAGATGCCGAAACACCACTCGAACCACTAATGGCATTAATTGCGGCGGCGATTGCAATACCGCTGGAGTCCCCTTTTGAGAATGAAACGCCATCAGATGTTGAAGCCCCGACTGAGTAACCGTTCAATGCCAAATCACCTTGGGCAATCGCAGCAGTATTACTTACAGTACCGGATGCAGGAGGCTTAGTCGAGTAACTCGAGCTTGAACCAACTCCCAGGCTGCTGGCTTTTGCGCTGGCAATTGAATCAATAACTACCTGGTCATTCGCCGTTCCATTCGCTCCAATCTGAAACCCTTGTGATGTGAATGAACCATCCAATAGTTTGTTACCGTTGAATGACGAGTTTGATGCGACTCGGTCGATTTCATTAATTAATGATTTGGCTTCGTTGTTGATCGAAGCACGATCCGATGCCGAGTTCGAACCGTTGGCCGACTGAACAGCCAGTTCACGAATACGCTGCAGGTTATTACCGATCTGTGCCAGGTCGCCCTCAGCGGTTTGCGCCAGCGAGATGCCGTCGTTCGCATTGCGGCCGGCTTGATCGGAACCATTGATCTGCGCAGTCAGACGCTCCGAGATGGCCAGACCGGCGGCGTCGTCTTTTGCGGAGTTGATCCGCAGACCGGACGACAAACGTTGCAGCGAAGTAGTCAGACTTGATTGCGATGTGGTCAGGTTACGTTGCGCATTCAGTGATGTAATATTGGTATTGATGTATGAGGCCATGGTAGTGCTCCTGAGTTAAGGGGTCGATGACTGCTGGCTATGTGAAGGCCCGGTCAACTTTGGTTTCTCCTCTGTGGGAGGGATGCAAACCGCTGTTGTAATCTTTATCGGTAGGTGGTCGAAAAAGTTTAATGTGGGCAACGTAAATTATTGTGTTCACCCCGCAGTGCCTAATTTTTTAGATCGCCCCTTCGGCTGGATTCGTCAAAACTTTAATATAATTTTTGCCGCTGCTGTAGTGCGTATCAATTTTAAATACCTAATTAAATCATGCACTTATAAATTTTTTACTGTCGGCTCACGTTTTTTAAAAAAAAATTGTTCTTTTTTTGATGGGCGTAGTTTATTTGACCCAAAGCCCCTCCAAAAGGCAGTTGAAGGGGGTGTCAGTAGCTCTGCTCTGCTCTTTGACACGACGGCTCGCCCCATTTCTTCGAGTAAACTTGGTCTAATAACGTGCCACAGGTGGGCTGAGACTGGACAGTAATCAGGGACGATGAATCATGAGCAAGATAAAAATCCAGCGAAACGAGCGCTGCCCTTGCGGTAGTGGAAAGAAGTACAAGCAGTGCTGTGCATTGGTTGTGGCAGATTCAGCCAATATAGCGGGCGGCGCGCTTGCCTCGCAGCAGATGGATTTGAGCCCTTTGCTCTCCGTATTCAATGCCGGTCTGATGCCCGAAGCCGCTGAAATCGCTGACCGAATTCTTCAAATTGATCCTCGGCAATGTGAAGCACTGCATCTGCGTGGTCTCATAGATTTTCACAACGGTGATTTTTCTGCCGCTGTTACCCGAATCAGGGAGGCGATCCTGCTCAACCCCCTGGAGTCCAGATATTTTTACAATCTCGGTACAGCGCTGCTCGGGATAAACAATCAACTTGATGCGATTGAGCAGTTCCGCACGGTGATCAAGCTTGATCCGGCTAATGCCGATGCCTACGGTAATTTGGCCGCTGCGCTCCACATACTTGGTCGCTATGAGGAGGCCAAACAATGTCACTTGAAGGTTATTGAGATAAAACCGGATGATCCTGCAGTTTTAACAAATTATTCATCGACACTGAACGCCAACAAACAGTTCAAGGAAGCAATACCTTTTTTGGTGAAGGCGTTGGCATCAGATCCTGATCATGTGGATGCGCTGAATAACTTGGGGCTTGCAGCTCTGCGGACTGGCATGGTCGATGAGGCAGAAACTCTTTTTAAGCGTGCAATCGAGCTAAGTCCTCGCAACTCCACGGCACATTTCAACCTGGCAGCTACGATGGAAATTCAATGCCGGTTAGAAGAGTCGATTAAGAGCAACAAGGATGGGTTAGGGTTGCGACCTTCAAATGCTGTGGCGCATAGCAATTTGTTACTCTCGCTCCTGTATTCCTCGCGAACTACATTGTCGGATGTGTTTGATGAACATGTAAGGTTTGCAAAGCAATTCGAGAAACCATTAAAATCTGGCTGGAGGCCTCATTTGAATTCTCGTGACTGTGGGAGGCGTCTTAAGATTGGTTATGTTTCCGCGGATATGAGAAATCATTCGTTAGCTTTTTTTATAGAACCAATTCTACAGAAGCACGATAAATTACGATTCGAAATATTTTGCTATTACTCACATCCTGTTAACGACACTGTTACAGATCGATTGGCGTCCTATGTCGAACATTGGTTACAGTGCGATAATTTATCTGATGAATGTCTTGCAGACCGTATCAGACAAGATGAGATTGACATTTTAGTTGATCTTTCTGGGCACACTGGTGGCAATCGCATGCTTACTTTTGCACGTAAGCCAGCACCGATTCAGGTTACATGGATTGGTTATCCAGGCACCACAGGTCTTGATGCAATGGATTATCGCCTTACTGATCATATGATGGACCCTATCGGGATGACAGAACCCTACCATTCAGAAAAGCTTTGGCGATTACCAGTTTCTGTAAAATTTTATCCTTTTGAAAATCATCAGTTGATAAATGATTTACCTGCATTATCGTCTGGTAACTTTATGTTTTCCTGCTTGAATAACATTATAAAAATTACAATAGAGGCAATTAAAGTATGGTCAAAAATTCTTTTTTTGGTTCCTAATTCAAAGTTAATGTTAGGGAATATTTCAAATAAAAAGACGGAAGCTTATTTTGAGGACATGTTTTCAAAAGAAGGCATAGATAAGAATCGGCTAATTTTTTTACCTAGAATGTCTATTATTGATTATTTGAAAGTTCACCAAAAAATTGATTTGGCTTTGGATACATTTCCTTATAATGGGGGGACAACTACTATTTATTCGTTGTCAATGGGTGTTCCAGTAATTACCCTCGCAGGAAATTCTCCGGCTTCCCGCTGTGGAATGACTAACTTAAATGATGTTGGATTAACAGATTTTATTGCATATTCAATCGATGAATATGTGCAAAAAGCATTATATTTTTCAGAAAATCTCACAAAGTTAAATTTTATTCGGCAAGCTTTGAAGGAAGAATATTCGCCTAATAGTGAGGCTTCTGACCCATTAATTAGGTCAACTGAAAATGCTTTTTTGCAAATGTGGGATAGATGGATTAAAGAAAAAAGAATATAAAAAATTATCATCCGTTAATATTGGGTGAGTACAATAATTAAATATTAATATATTAAATGCATTCGCGAAATAAAAATAATGATTTTATTATCAGAAAAAAATTGAACCATAAAAAGATGTATAGAATCAGAGTGTATTTATGATTTCTAACTAATCTTTAGGTATATATCTCCTTTATGCCGAGTTCTTATTTGCTTAGCCGGTGTCCCATAAGCTATTTGGTTTTTTGGTAAATTTTTATTTAAATAGCTGTTTGCTCCAACTACACTGTCATTGCCAATTATCAACCCCTGCTCTATTATTGCCCCGATCGAAACAGCTGAGCGAAGGCCGATTTGTACGGTGCCACCAGTTGTAGCTGCTGGCGCTAATGAGGAAAAATCATGCATGTGACAGTCGTGGTCTATTGACGCACGTGTATTGATTATGCAAAATTTACCAACGTTTGAGTTTGGACCAACTACTGCGTTCGGCATAATAACGGTCCCTTCACCAATATTTGTAAATGACGATATAGTTGCTGAAGAATGAATTAAAGTCGGGAAGTATGAAATTGAACTCATATTTTTTCCTTTTACCTCTTTATAAACTCGTTCTCTAACCGAGTTGTCCCCAATTGCAATTGCAAAGCTGTAATCACCGCTATTATCTAGTTCATTTAAATCGCCGATGATATCGAAACCAAACAACCTCATTCCATTCTTATTTTTATCAACAAAGTGTTTAATTGTGTAGCCTATTGAAAGTGCAACATTTGCTACGCTAGTAGCATGTCCTCCAGCACCAATAATAATAAGCGGTCGTAAGTGCCGTGAATTGACAGTATCATTGTTGCAAAAACTATCTTTCGTTGTGTTTTTCATTTACTTTCTCCTTTGTCCGTGTAATCCAAGGTTTTTTTATATAACTAAAAATTTAATTTGTATAATAATCTGATAAATTTCGTTGCTGGTGCAATTTTAAATATAATCAATTCAACGTTGCTCGCCACCAATCTTATATTCAATATTAATTTTGTTATATTTTGTTGTAAAGAAATAATGTAATTATGAAAATTTTAGTAAATCCACTGTTACTCGAGTCAATAAAAATTATTGGTGCAAAACGAACCATGCTGAATCACCAAAAAGATAAATTAAATATTATTGTTGTTGGAAGTTCTCATGGGGATTACGGTTTTAATCCTAAATTTTTTCCTGAATCATTCAATTTATGTTGCCGGTCGCAAGATTTAAAACACTCATTTTTAATCTATAAACATATAACGAAAAATTATCCAAATATAAAAAATATAGTTATCTGTTATTCGATATTTTCACCAGGAAATATTATGGAAAATAGTCCTTCTGAAAAATTTATTAGTCCAGCACTAAATGAATTTTTCAATTTAGGTATTGAATATGAAGATGAAGAATTGAATTTTGAATTTAATAAAATAAAGGGGCGATTTTCTGACGTTACTGTCGACTCAAATGGATTTATGGGATTTTTGCCAGATAGTTATAAAACATTTTTCCCTGAAAGCTATGGAGCTATAAATAGAGCTAATGATCATCTGAAATTTAACAAAAAGATTGAAGCAAATTTATTTTTGATTAAATTCCTTCTTCTTGCAAAGCATCTTCAACACAAGGTCTGCATAGTAGTACCGCCTGTTCGGTCAGATTATAAAAAAGCTACAGGTGGAAATTTTAATGTATTATTCAAGTCACTCATTGAGATTACTAATGATTTTTATCTAAATTATGATATTGATTTGATAAATGGATTTGATAGCAACTTATTTAGAGATGAATTTTTTGGTGACTATGATCATTTGCTTCCTTTAGGTAAGGGCACAGAAATATTGTCAAGAGCAATTTTTAATAAATTTAATGGTTCTGTTTTGGAATAATTCCTCCATTATTAATAATTGAAAATTTATATACTCTTTTTTGAGATAATATATTCTCGGGAATGTAATATGAATGGTAGAAATAGGACGGTTATTTATAATTTGTATTTTTAATAAAGACAAATATTTTAGATATGTGTTTTCTATTAACTAGAAATATTGAGCGGCCAAAATTAATTATTTAAATCACAAATAATTTTTCAGCTCAAGGCTGTGCGGTAACGGTCGTTGTACCTGACGTACCAAACAGCATTGGACGGAATTTTTCCACGAGTTGCGTCTGGATATGTTATTTATTAAACAATATAAATCTTATTCATAAAAATACTTTTACTACTAATCAGATAATTGTTTTTTGCAATTTATTGTGTAGATTTTACAAATAATCAAAATATTAATTTTATCAAATACCTTGATTTTAAAAAATAAATATTTTTCTATAAGTACAATTTTTGAATGCAATTAACCACGCGTAAAACATCATCATTGCTTAAGTTTGGATAGATTGGCAGGCAAAGTACCTTGCGAGAGGCCTCAGTTGCTACCGGTAGGTTGGCCGGGTTAGCCGATATAAAGCCTCGATACATTGGAAAGTTAGAAATCAGCGGATAAAAGTAGCGACGAGCAAAAATGTTGTTGTCGCGAAGGTGTTGGTAAAGTCCGTCGCGGCTTAGTGCGTAGTCTGCTTCTACCATGATGGGGAAGTAAGCGTAGTTTGAAGTTGATTCACTGGCATCGCCAAGCACACGTATGCCTGTGATTTCCGGCAGTAATTGCCGATAGAGACTATTAATCTCCGCGCGCCTGGTCAGCGCCGCATCAATTCCTTTTAACTGCAGCAAGCCGAATGCGGCATTGATTTCGCTCATCTTTCCATTGATTCCTGGCGCGACAACGGTGGTCTCATCCACGAATCCAAAGTTTTTCAGGTGATCAATACGCACCTTGGTTTTCGCATCCGGACAAATGATCGCACCACCTTCAAAGGTATTAAATACCTTGGTGGCATGAAAACTCAATACCGACAAGTCCCCATGCTTAAGCACGCTGCCGCAATGGCATTCGACGCCAAATGCATGCGCAGCATCGTAAATGACTTTGAGGTTGTAATTATCCGCAATACGCTGGATGGCATCGACATCGCAGGGATGGCCGTAGACATGAACCGGCATGATTGCGGTTGTTTGCGGAGTAATTGCGGCTTCAATTTTTGCGGGATCAAGATTCAACGTCTGCGGATGAATATCGACAAATACCGGTTTGATGCCATTCCAAAGCAGAGAGTGTGCGGTCGCCACGAAGGAATACGGTGTGGTGACGACCTCGCCGGTGATGCGCATGGCCTGCAGTGCCGTGATCAGTCCGATTGTGCCGTTGGTAAAAAGCGCTAAGTGCTCGACGCCAAGGTACCGGCACAGCTCGGCTTCCAGTTGCTGATGAAACGGTCCACCATTCGTAAGGATTTTGCTTTCCCAGATCTTTTCGAGATACGGCATGAATTCGGCAAGTGAAGGAAGATGTGGCTCGGTGACATAAATTGGTTTTGGACTATTCACGCCGAGCTTTCGTTGTTTTAGTTGTCTGTCATCTGTCGATAGGATTACGATAGCCGCGATTGGTGCACTTGGCCAAGCTTTCGATGATCTATTCGTGTCGAATTTCACGACGTCTCTGTCTCTACAAATCTGTGCGACACGACTTTCACTCCGTTATTAAACTTTACGCGTTTCAGCCTGATTTCAAATTACCGAAAAGCTGACTTTATTAAGTGCTTTTCTAGCTATTGGCACTATGGCCGACCGGCGCGGTGCTCCGTGTTTGATTTACATGCACTGTTGCTTGTTTCGTTACTTAACCTGCGTTTAGTAGATTGGCAAACGCAATCTGTACCGATCCTTACGGATACCGGACTGCGGTTCCTGCGCGTGATCAATGGCGACCGGGTTTGTCGGTACAAACGGTGAGTGACGATGGAGCATGTGATTGATGACCTGGCTTGATGCGCGTCCTGCCTGCTCGGTGATCGTGGTTCGGGGGTGCCGGAATGAAGAGCCATCCTCGATGTGGTCTCCGGTTCCACTAGCGGACCATGGGGTTTTCCTTACTCAATGGCCTCCAGAACATTTTCTATTTACTACATCCCCATACCCGGACCGCCAGGTTTTTGCTCATGTCCTTTTGCCTTGTAAAAAGCAAGAACGGCACTATCCCACCGGTTATCAATAGAGGTTCTGGTAGACAGTTTTTCTGATTTGTTCGCAGCACTTTTCAACTTGGCGGTGAAAACTAAATTACTAAATGCTTTGATATTTTCTCTTGACCAATTAGCCTTGATATTCTCGATCACGCGTTTGCCGTTTGCCGTTTGCGGTCGTTGATTCGGAATCGGTTCCCCCCTTAATCAAAGTAACAGCCCATTGTTTCCCTTTTCTGGTTGGTTCTTTTTGTAAGGAAAGCACTGCCAAGTGCTTATTCAGTTCTTCCTGATTAAAGGAGACATCCATCTCTGTCTTCTTGAGCTGGTTGACACTATCACCCAACCCCCAGCCCTGGTTTTTTCCTAACGCATCTAATATGGTATTGCCGTTATTATCCGCAGCATCGAGGTTTGCTCCGCTCAGCCATAGCTGCTTGACCAGAGGAAGATACTTGTCATCTTCCAAAAACTTTTCTTCGCCCTTCAATGCAATTAAATGCAATATGGTCTGGCCACCAAAAAACCTGATGTCGGGATTTAATCCATTCTCAAGACGTTTTTTCAGGGAATCCATATCATCATTGAGAATATCTTTAAATGCTTCGATGGCGATTGGATCATGATTGTTTCCTAAAAAATCACTTAAATCCCCTATGGTATTGTTATTGCCACTAGCGCGAAGTTCTTTCAGGTGGGATGTCAAGTGGGCAGTGTCGCTATTTTTCTGCTGGTTACTGAGGTTAGATGGGTCAGGCTTGAACGCTTCTGATTTGATAGCGAAGAAGGCCGCGAAGCTGGAAGCGGCGATGGTGGATATTTTCATTATGGGAATCCAGACGATTATTGGAAGTAAAAGGATCGCCATTCATCTACGGATCCCTGCGGCGTAAAAATACATGATTGAGTAAATCAAGCCGCTTATTGGTTCCAACCGAATAGTTAAATTTGAGGAAGCAAGGCGCTGGGGGGTATTTAATTCGCAGCCAATGGCCCTCATTTTCCCAACAATACCAACGTCCTCTTCCAATCCCCCTCCCACTCCCGCAAAAAATCATGCGTGCCAAACGCGCGCTTCAATTGCGCCATCGGCACCCGGTACACATCATTCAATCCCAATGCCAGCGTGACCGGATTCCACACCGCGTTTTTCTTTGTTTTTTTGGTGCTGGCTTTGACGCGCGCGCCTTCGTCGCCGAAGATGCCGCCGGCTCCGTCGAGGGCTTGTTCCAGATTGATTTTCAGCAGGGTGGCAAAGGCGATTAATACCTGATCCTTGCTGATCCCGGCCTGTGATTCCTGTGCAGCCTCGCTGGCGACGGGTTCCGGTGGTGGCAGCAGGGCCGCTGCGGCAGCGCGTTCGAGCTTGCCGGCCAGGCGTTCCAGATCCTTCTTTAAAAAGCGCAATTCATGCAGCTCGCGGCGAATACCCGGTGGCAGCAGTTGCGCAACGATGCGGTAGACGTCTTTTGTGATCGTGATCAACACGTCATCGCTGCCGGCGGCCAATCTACGGGTGTCGTCTTCGAAAAAAATCGGTGCCGGATAACCACCGTTGGCGTCGCCGAATAACGCTGGCTGGCTGGCATCGTAATCAAGCCAGACATAAGGAATCAGGCCGTGCTCGAGCAGACGCGCCAGGTCCCATTGTTCGCGGGTGTGTTGCATCATCCAATGGCAGGCTTGTGGGGTGGTTGCCCGGAACGGGAGTTCGGTGATTGTCATTGCATGTCCTTGGTTGCGTGGGCCAACTTGCTGATGTCTGGCGTGAGATTGACTCCGCAGCTGGCGGATTATCGTGCATGCACGCTGGCAGGTGTCAGCGGCGATGCAGAGTAGTGCTTAGCAGATGACCGTCTTCCACGCTTTGATTCTCTGTTGTTATTTTTTACTTAACACTATTTTTATTACCAGTCACTTTTTATCCGCGCTTGAATGTTAATTAAATTGCAAAATAATTATCAACTGTCGTTTTTTCAGGCTTAGAATCGTGGTCGATTAGGCAAGGTTGCAATAAAGACTACTGCTTTCGCTAGTCCTCTCAAGGGGTAGCGACTCGACTGAAAAATCATAATGATCCGCTGCAAGCGGGCAATATCACAGGGACAGTTATGCGCATGATCGATGTGGATGCTTTGCTTCTGGATGT
Source organism: Bradyrhizobium sp. (assembly GCA_047621665.1). Lineage (GTDB taxonomy): Bacteria > Pseudomonadota > Gammaproteobacteria > Burkholderiales > Burkholderiaceae_D > Actimicrobium. The sequence continues at coordinate 33,397 of JBLHMB010000027.1, forward strand.
CGACCCGGACGCTCCTTGCGGGCTCAATCTCGAATACGACCCGGTATTCCTCGAACTCGAACAAGCCGTGCTCGGCAAGCCCGAAGTACAGTACGGCGAGTCCATTACCCCTGCCGTTCCCCCTGACTGGAAAGTCGTTAAGCGTCTCGCCTCCGGCCTGCTCGAGCGTAGCCGCGATCTGCGCGTCATCGTGCCGTTGTTGCGCGCGGCACTGGCCTTGCAGGGCATGCCGGCGCTGGCCGATTGCCTCCATCTGATCGAACGCCTGCTTGATGAGCGCTGGGACAGTGTCCATCCGCAGCTCGATCCCGATGATGACCTCGATCCGATGTTGCGCATTAATTCACTGGCGATCCTCAATGACGGCGCGACCGTCTTGCGGGAAGTCCGTGAAGTGACCTTCATCGTGTTGCCGGGTCTGGGACCGATCAGCATGCGCGACCTTGAAATTGCGAGTGGTGATCTCACGGTGCCGGAAGGCCAGACCAAGCTGGCTATGGCATCAATCGAAGCGGCATTATGTGATGTCGACCCCACCCAATTGGTCAGTGCGGCCGACGCGATGCGTGCCGCTTTTGATAGCACCCGCAATATTGAAACGCTGCTGGTACGGCAGGTCGGGAGCTCACAAGCGCTCAATCTCGACATGCTCACCCGCATGCTGGGTCGTGCCCGCGACCTGTTGACTAGTGCCGGAGGAGAGTCCGTCGCGACAGCCGATGTGGATGCCGTTGCTGCTGGTACCGATCAGCAACCCGGTTCGTCCGCGCCATCCGGTCCGCGCATTGCCGCCATCAGCGGCGAGGTTGCCAGCCGCGATGATGTGCTGCGCATGCTCGACAAACTCTGCAGCTATTACGCGCGTAACGAGCCGTCGAGTCCGGTGCCGCTGCTGCTGGAGCGGGCCAAGCGGTTGGTCCCCAAAAACTTTTTCGAAATCATGCAGGACCTGGCGCCCGACGGGATGTCGCAGCTATCGGTGATTAGCGGAGTGAAGCCGGAAGAAGATTCTTCCTATTAAAACGAACGGACAGTGCTTTTCAATCATGGAGGATTAAATCGTGGGCAAAGAAAGTAGCCAGAAGTTTATCGCACGCAACCGGGCACCGCGTGTGCAGATTGAATATGACGTCGAAGTCTACGGCGCCGAGAAAAAAGTCCAGCTGCCGTTCGTCATGGGCGTGCTGGCCGATCTGTCAGGCCAGCCGAAAGATCCGCTGGCACCTATTGCCGATCGCAAATTTCTGGAAATCGACGTCGATAATTTTGACGAACGGTTGAAGGCCATGAAGCCGCGCGTCGCCGTCCAGGTGCCCAATACGCTCACCGGCGAAGGCAACATGTCGGTCGACCTGACGTTCGAAAACATGGATGACTTCACCCCGGCCGCGATTGCCCGCAAGGTTGATTCGCTCAGCAAATTGCTTGAAGCCCGTGGCCAGTTATCGAACCTGATGACCTACATGGATGGCAAGACCGGCGCTGAAGAACTGATCGCCAAATTGCTCGCCGAGCCGGCCCTGATGCAGGCGCTGACGTCGGCACCGAAGCCACAAGAGTAATCGCACCAGCACGCGACCACCTATTCCGGAGAAATGACGATGGCACAATCCAACGAAGAACTGCAGCAGGCCACTGGCACGCTCGAGATGAGCGATTTCAGCAGCCTGCTCCAGAAAGAATTCAAACCGCAATCCGACAAGGCCAAGGAATCGGTCGAAGTCGCCGTGCGCACACTTGCAGAGCAAGCACTCGCTGGCACCAATCTGATTTCAGGTGACGTGCTGGCGACGATTTCCAGCCTGATCGCCGCGCTCGACAAGAAGCTGACTGAGCAGATCAACCTGATCATGCATACCGAGCAGTTTCAGGCGGTCGAAGGCGCGTGGCGTGGCCTGCATCATCTGGTCAACAATACCGAGACCGACGAGACGCTGAAAATCCGTGTGATGAATATCTCGAAGAACGACTTGGGCAAGACGCTCAAGAAGTTCAAGGGCACCGCCTGGGACCAGAGCCCGATTTTCAAGAAAATGTACGAAGAAGAATTCGGCCAGTTCGGCGGCGAGCCATTCGGCTCCATCGTGGCCGACTACTACTTCGACAACAGCGCACCGGATGTCGAACTACTGACCTCGATGGCGAAGGTTGCTGCCGCCGCGCATGCACCGTTCATCGCTGCCGCTGCACCGTCGGTATTGCTGATGGATTCATGGCAGGAACTGGCCAACCCGCGTGACCTGACCAAGATTTTCCAGACCCCGGAACACGCTGCCTGGCGCTCGTTCCGCGAGTCCGAAGATTCGCGTTACGTTGGTCTGGCGATGCCGCGTTTTCTGGCGCGTCAGCCATATGGTGCCAAGACCGACCCGGTCGAGGAATTCGATTTCGAAGAAGACACCAGCGCCGCCGGCAGCAAGAGTTACACGTGGGCCAATGCGGCCTATGCGATGGCGGTCAACATCAATCGTTCGTTCAAGGAATACGGCTGGTGCTCGCGCATTCGCGGGATCGAATCCGGCGGTGCAGTCGAAGGCTTGCCGGTCCATTCGTTCCCGACCGACGATGGTGGCGTAGCGATGCAATGTCCGACCGAAATTGCGATTTCGGATAGACGCGAAGCGGAGCTGGCAGCCAACGGTTTCATGCCGCTGGTGCACAAGAAAAACACCGACTTTGCTGCTTTCATTGGTGCCCAGTCGTTGCACAAGCCGGCTGAATACGATGATCCTGACGCCACTGCCAACGCCAATCTGGCGGCACGTTTGCCGTACCTGTTTGCGACTTGCCGCTTTGCGCATTACCTCAAGTGCATCGTGCGCGACAAGATCGGTTCGTTCAAGGAGCGTGACGACATGCAGCGCTGGTTGACCACCTGGATCACCCAGTATGTCGACGGCGATCCGGTCAATTCCAGCGAAGGAACCAAAGCTCGCAAGCCGCTGGCTGCCGCTGAAGTCGTGCTGGAAGAAGTCGAGGGCAATCCGGGTTATTACACATCGAAGTTTTTCCTGCGCCCGCATTACCAGCTCGAAGGCTTGACGGTGTCGCTGCGCCTGGTGTCCAAGTTGCCTTCGGCAAAGGGTGGCTGATCGGTAGTGGAGTGTTACTGGCATTACGCATCACGCATAACGCAAGGACACGCAGCCTCCGTCAAGGTCTGCCTGTCCCATTTAACCAAACGCCGGCATGCCGGCACACAGGAGAATCAACATGGCATTGGATATGTTCATCAATTTGGGCGCCAGCATCAAAGGCGAATCCGCAGACAAAGCACAAGGAAAAAACGGTGATGTTGATGTACTGGCGTGGAGCTGGGGCATGTCGCAGTCGGGCACAACCCACATGGGCAAGGGCGGCGGCGCAGGCAAGGCAAGTTTTCAGGATTTGTCGTTTACCAAATACGTTGATTCAGCCAGTAATGCGTTGATGATCGCCTTGGCTAAGGGCACGCATATTCCGAAGGCTGTGCTGCTTGCGCGCAAAGCCGGCGATGGTCAGAAGCGCTATATCCAGATCGACATGGAAGAAGTAATGGTGACGTCGGTATCGACCGGTGGTAGCGGCGGCGAAGATCGTCTGACCGAAAATGTCACCCTCAACTTTGCCAAGGTCAAATTCTCTTACGCACCGCAAACCGGTGCCGGTGGCACAGGTGCCGATAAGGATTTTTCGTGGGACATCGCTGGCAACGTTGCTGGTGCCTAACTAGTCAAAAATCTGGGCGGCAGCAGTTAGGTCGCCTGTCAAATTTTCCGGGAATGCCATGCACCCGCAAGTACTGATCCAAGAAGGCAAGCTCGCCGCAGCATTGGTTGCCTTGCAGGACCTCGTTCGCAAAGATGCGTCGAACGTGAAATTCCGTATTTTTCTGTTTCAGCTGCAATGCGTTATTGGAGACTGGCCGCGCGCACTGACCCAGCTCAACGTCGCCGGCGAACTCGACGCCGCGACGCTGCCGATGGTGCAGACCTATCGCGAAGCGATTCAGTGCGAGGCTCTACGCGCCGAGATTTTTGCCGGCAAGCGCGCACCGCTGATTTTTGGCGAACCGCAACCGTGGCTGGCGCAACTGATCACCGCGTTGCAGTATGACGTGAGCGATCCTCAACACGCTGCCGACCTTCGTACGCAGGCGTTCGAGGCCGCGCCTGCCATTGCCGGCAGCATCGACGGCACGCCATTCGCATGGTTGGCTGATGCCGACCAGCGCCTCGGTCCGGTGATCGAGGCGATCGTCAACGGCCGCTATTTCTGGATTCCACTTTGCCGTATCCGTCGTATCGAGATCTATGCGCCGACCGACCTGCGTGATGCGGTCTGGACTGCTGCGTCATTCACCTGGTCCAATGGTGCCAGCACTGTCGGCCTGATCCCGACCCGCTACATTGATAGCGCCAGCAGCACCGATGACGCATTACGTCTGGCGCGCCGCACCGAATGGGTGGGCGAGGGCGGCGGACGCGGCCTCGGCCAGCGCATGTTTGCCACCGACGAGGCCGACTACGCGCTGATGGATATCCGCCTGATCGAACTTGATGCTGCCGATGATGACAGCGCCGAAGCAACGACCGCCAACCATGGCTGAACTGGCCCCGCGCGAACGTCTGCAACCGTCGCTGCTCGACCGCTTGACCGACGACGAGCCGGACAAGCAGGCCGAGTCGCGCGAGCGGCGGGTCATGTCGGTACGCACCTTGCGCGAGGGCGTGCTGCGTGATCTGGCCTGGTTGCTCAACACCACCAACCTGTTTTCAGTGACCGACCGGTATGGCCTGCCGCACCTCGCCAATTCGGTCATCAACTTCGGCATTCCGGATCTCTCCGGTGCATCAATGGCCAACATGAAGATCGCCGAGCTGGAGCGCAGTATCCGCCAGGCGATCTGGGATTACGAACCACGCCTGATGCGCTCGTCGGTTTCGGTCAAGGTGCTCGAGGCTGATGGCAGCGCCAGCAAGATCATGTTCGCGATCGAGGCGGACATGTGGGCGCAACCCTATCCGGAACGGCTGTATCTGAAGACCGAACTCGATATCGATCTTGCCAGCATCCGCCTGACAGAGACCGGGAAGCCGTCATGAGCACGCCGCGCTTTCTGCGTTATTACAGCCAGGAATTGCAGCACCTGCGCGAGGTCGGTGGCGAGTTCGCCAGCGATTATCCGAAGATTGCCGGCCGCCTCGGCCTGGAAGGATTTGATTGCGCTGATCCGTATGTCGAGCGCCTGCTCGAAGGCTTCAGCTTCATGGCGGCTCGCGTGCAGATGAAGATCGATGCCGAGTTCCCGCGCTTTACCCAGCACCTGTCTGAGCTGGTGTACCCGCATTTTCTGGCACCGACGCCGTCGATGGGCGTGGTCCAGTTGCAGCCCGACCTGACCAATCCGGCGCTGGTGGCCGGCACGCTGGTGCCGCGTGGCAGTGCGATGCGCAGCGTGCTCGGCAAGGACGATGCGACGGCGTGCGAATACCGCACCGCGCATGACCTGACGCTGTGGCCTGTCGAGCTGGTCGAGGCCAAATTTTTTACGCATAGCGGAGCACTGTTTGGCACTGACATCCGATTGCCGGCCAACGTCAAGGCCGGTTTGCGCCTGCGTTTGCGCACGGCTGGCGGGGTGCCGTTCCGGAAGCTGGCACTGGACCGCCTCAGTCTGCACTTGCGCGGCGGTGACGACATGCCCGCCCGCATCTATGAAAAAATTCTTAGCGCGGTCGAGGGCGTGCTAGTGCTGCCGGCCAAACGTCCTGCCCCTTGGCACACCTTGCTGCCGAAAGCAGCGGTGCAGCCACTCGGATTCGATGAAGACCAGGCACTGCTACCAAGCGGCAAGCGAACCTTCCAGGGCTACCGGCTGCTGCAGGAATATTTTGCCTTTTCAGCCCGTTACCTGTTCGTCGAATTATCCGGTCTGGCGCCGGCCCTGACGGCCTGTGACGAGACCGAAATCGATGTCATCGTGCTGCTCAATCGCGCCGATATCCAGCTTGAACAGACGCTCGATGCATCCAATTTCGCGCTCAACTGCACGCCCGCCGTGAACCTGTTCAAGCGTCGCGCCGATCGCATCAACATCGCCGACGAGGCGCTCGAATATCACGTGCTGGTGGACCGTACCCGACCGATGGATTTCGAAGTCTTCCAGATCGACGAGGTCATTGGTTACGGTAGCGGTGCCAATGCCGAGCAACCGTTCCATGCGTTTTACACCGCGCGCGATATCGGCAGCCTGCATCAGGACCAGGCCTTCTACCAGATCCGACGCGAGCCGCGCGTGATCTCGCAGCGCCAGCGCGTGCGCGGACCGCGCTCCTCGTATATCGGTAGTGAAACCTTCATCACGATTGTCGATGCACTCGAGGCACCGTATCGACACGACCTGCGTCAGCTCGGTCTGACCGTCTGGTGCACCAACCGGGACCTGCCGCTGTCGATGCCGCTGGGCGTCGGCAAAACCGACTTTGTGCTTGAAGCAGGCGGGCCGGTAGCGGCGATCCGCTGCCTGGCCGGGCCGAGCCAGCCGTTCCCGTCGTTTGCCGAGGGTAGCGTTGCATGGCGCTTACTCAATCAGCTGTCGCTGAACTATTTGTCGCTGGTCGATAACGATCCCGAGCAAGGTGCGGTGGCGTTGCGCGAAATGCTGGCGCTGTATTGTCATCCGTCCGACGTCAATGCGCAGCGACAGGTCGAAGGCGTGCGTTCGATCAGTTCGACCGCCGTGACGCGACGCATGCCGACGCCCGGACCGATCGCTTTCGGCCGTGGGTTGCAGATCACCGTGACGATGGACGATGCGGCCTTCGAAGGCTCCGGCGCGTTTCTGCTCGGTGCTGTTCTCAGCCACTTTTTTGCGCAGTTCGTGTCGATCAACGCGTTCACTGAAACCGTCATCAGGACGATTTCCCGCGGCGAGATCATGCGCTGGCCGGCCCGGGGAGGCGCATGCGCGATCCTGTAGAAACCGAGAACCTGCTGGCAGAGCGTGCCGACAAAATGGATTTTTTTCAGGCCTTGCGCCTTCTGGAAAACGCCCATCCCGACAAGCCGCGCATCGGCATGTCGCTGCGTCCGCGCGACGATGTGGTGCGCTTCGGGCAGGACCCGTCGCTGTCATTCCACGCCACCGCCATCGCCTACTATCGGCCGGCCGGCAGCAAAGTCGGCAGCAGCGCCGGCAGCAAAACCAAAGCGCGGCTGGCCGTCAATTTCTTTGGCCTGTTCGGTGCCAACGGCGCGCTGCCGTTGCACCTGACCGAGTACGCCCGCGAACGGGCCCGCAATGCGGCCGACCCGACGCTGGCGGCCTTCGTGGATATTTTTCACCACCGCATGCTCGCGCTGTTCTACCGCGCACGGGCCAGCGCCGAACCGGCCATCAGTCTCGACCGTCCCGACGCCGACCGCTTTTCAGCGTACGTGGGCAGCCTGTTCGGTATTGGCACGCCAGGCCTCAGTGCCAGAGACGAAGTCAGCGATTTCGCCAAGCTGCATTTTGCCGGACTGATGGCAAACCAGAAGCGGCCGGCGGCCGGATTGGTGACTATCCTGCGCGAGTACTTCAAGTTGCCGGTGCAACTCGAACAATTCGTCGGTCACTGGATGGTGTTGCCCGTTGAGATTCGCACCCGCATCGGCATGCAGGAAGACGGCAACCGGCTCGGCATGTCGGCGGTGCTTGGTGGCCAGGTCTGGGATTGCCAGCACAAGTTTCGCCTCGTCATTGGTCCGCTTGACTACACCGACTACTGCCGCATGCTGCCCGGCGGTGACAGCTTGCAGAGACTGGTGGCCTGGGTGCGCAACTACGCCGGCACCGTGCTCGACTGGGACGTGCGGCTGATTCTCAAGAAGGAACAGGTTCCGCCACTGACGTTGGGTGGTGGTTTGAAACTGGGCTGGAGTACCTATCTGGCGAGTCGTCCGGTGACCCGCAATCCCGATCAACTGTTGATTCATCCGACTTAACCCCACCCCGACCGCCAATGTGGCGTCACCAAGAGAGAACCGATCATGGCCGAAATCAGTCGCGTTGCATTGTTTGGCAAGCTCAATTCCCTGTGTTACCGCGCCATCGAAAGCAGTACTGTTTTCTGCAAGTTGCGCGGTAATCCGTATGTCGAACTGATTCACTGGCTGCATCAGATTCTGCAACTGCAGGACTCCGACCTGCACCGCATCATCCGGCATTACGAGCTCGATGCGGCCGGACTGGCGCGCGACATGACCGCCGCGCTGGACCGCCTGCCGCGTGGCGCGACTTCGCTGACCGATCTGTCGTCGCAGCTTGAGGAAACCGTCGAGCGCGCCTGGGTCTTCGGCACGCTCCTGTTCGGCGAATCGCAAGTGCGCAGCGGCCATCTGGTGGTCGGCATGCTCAAGACCAGCCAGTTGCGCAATGCGCTGTATGGCATCAGCAAGCAGTTCGAACGCATCAAGCTCGAACACCTGAGCGAGAACTTTGCCAAGCTGCTGGGTGACTCGCCGGAGGCGCAAATGCGCGCGACCGATGGCTTTCAGGTCTTTGGCGGAGCGGCTCCCGGCGAAGCCAGCGGTGCGATGGCACCCGCCGCAATGGGCAAGCAGGAAGCCCTGAAAAAATTCACCGTCGACCTGACCGAGCAAGCCCGCAGCGGCAAGATGGACCCGATCGTCGGCCGCGATGACGAGATCCGGCAGATGGTCGACATCCTGATGCGCCGCCGCCAGAACAACCCGATCATGGTCGGCGAAGCCGGTGTCGGCAAGACCGCCGTGGTCGAAGGTTTTGCGCAGCGCATCGCCCGTGGCGACGTGCCACCGGCGCTCAAGGAAGTGCAATTGCTGACGCTCGATGTCGGTCTGCTGCAAGCCGGTGCCAGCATGAAAGGCGAATTCGAACAGCGCTTGCGCTCAGTCATCGACGAAGTCCAGGCCAGCGAAAAGCCGATTATCCTGTTCATCGACGAGACCCACACGCTGGTCGGTGCCGGCGGCGCAGCTGGTACCGGCGATGCCGCCAACCTGCTCAAGCCCGCCTTGGCACGCGGCACCTTGCGCACCATAGGCGCGACCACTTTCGCCGAATACAAGAAGCACATTGAAAAAGACCCGGCCCTGACGCGCCGCTTCCAGACCATTCAGGTCGATGAGCCGAGCGAAGAGCGCGCCATCCTGATGATGCGCGGCGTCGCCTCGACGATGGAAAAACATCACAAGGTGCAGATCCTCGACGAAGCACTCGAAGCCGCCGTCAAGCTCAGCCATCGCTACATCCCGGCGCGCCAGTTGCCCGACAAATCGGTCAGCCTGATCGACACCGCTTGCGCCCGCGTCGCCGTCAGCCTGCACGCGACACCGGCGGAAGTCGATGACAGCCGCAAGCGTATTGAAGCGCTCGATACCGAGTTGGCCATCATCGGTCGCGAAGCTGCAATTGGCATCGATATCGGCAAGCGCCACGCTGATGCGACCGCACTGCTCGAGTCCGAAAAAATCCGGTTGGCCGGATTGGAAGAACGCTGGAATGCCGAGCGCGTACTGGTCGACGAATTGCTGGCTTTGCGCGCCCGTTTGCGCGACGGCATCCGTCCGGTCGAAGGCACCGGCAGTAATCTCGAAGCGGCCGCCGCAGCCGAAACGCCACCAGCCGACAATCCGGATGAGCGCGCAGCCCTGATGGAACAACTGAAAGCCGTGCAGGACAAGCTGACTACGCTGCAAGGCGAGACCCCGCTGATCCTGCCGACCGTCGACTATCAGGCAGTCGCTGCCGTGGTCGGCGACTGGACCGGCATCCCGGTCGGTCGCATGGCCAGGAACGAGATGGAAACCATCCTCAAGGTCGCCTCGCTGCTCAGTCAGCGCGTGATCGGTCAGGACCACGCGATGGAAATGATCGCCAAACGCATCCAGACCTCACGTGCCGGACTCGACAATCCGAGCAAACCGATCGGCGTTTTCATGCTGGCCGGAACGTCTGGCGTCGGCAAGACCGAAACCGCACTGGCACTGGCCGAAGCACTGTATGGCGGCGAGCAGAACCTGATCACGATCAACATGAGCGAGTACCAGGAAGCGCATACGGTGTCGACGCTCAAGGGCGCGCCGCCGGGTTATGTCGGTTACGGCGAAGGCGGCGTGCTGACCGAAGCGGTGCGGCGCAAACCGTACTCGGTGGTGCTGCTCGACGAAGTCGAAAAGGCCCATCCGGACGTGCACGAAATGTTCTTTCAAGTCTTCGACAAAGGCTCGATGGAAGACGGCGAAGGTCGCTTCATCGACTTCAAGAACACGCTGATCATCCTCACCACCAATGCCGGCACCGACCTCATCGCCGGCCTGTGCAAAGACCCCGACCTGATGCCCGATCCGGACGGCATGGCCAAGGCGCTGCGCGCACCGCTGCTGAAGATTTTCCCGCCGGCGCTACTGGGGCGACTGGTGACGATTCCGTATTACCCGTTGTCGGACGACATGCTCGGCAAGATTGTCAAGCTGCAGCTGAACCGGATCAAGAAACGGGTCGAGGCGCGCTACAAGATTCCGTTCGAGTACACCGACGAGGTAGTCAAGCTGGTGGTGTCGCGCTGCACCGAAGGCGAGTCGGGCGGGCGGATGATTGATGCGATTTTGACGAATACGATGTTGCCGGATATTTCTAAGGAGTTTTTGGTGAGGATGATGGAGGGTAATTCAGTCTCGAAAGTTAGCGTGAGCACTGACGCCAATGGCTTCATTTATGAATTTGACAGTAATCCCACTTAGGAAATCGAAATAGATAATGTGATTACTAATTGATTCTTTTTTATAATTTGCATTTAACATTGCTTAGGTAAATGTCGATCGAATTCTTGGATTAGGCATTAGTAATTAGGTTGATATTTATTTTTATTGAGAAATTAAATATGTGAAAATTAGTTATGTTTAAATCAAATGAGCGGATGATGAGAGTTCAAAGGATATCGATTAATTAGAGTTGTATACAATAAAATAGGAGAGAGTTATGGCTGATGAAGCACTCGATAATAGAAAAATAAAACTAGATTTTCAAACTCAAAAACTTGGTCAGGAATTACAGCAAATTCACGATATTCTTTTCGTTGAAAAAGAAAATAGTAGTAAGTATGCAGCCTTACTGCGCCAGCGTAACAAATATCTATTTGGTAAAAAGGACCACCTATTTTTCGAAAGAGATTTCAAGCAATTAGTAGATCGTTTTACCATCAATTTAGGAAAGACAAAATTCGATATCGGGCCAGTCCAATGGGGATTGTTAAGAGATCATGGCGTAAAGATGTTTTGTTCATTTGGAATTTGCTATTTTGCTACAGGCATAATAAGAATTGCTCCCAAAGCTTTCTTATTGCCAGATCTCACTTTGCGTGGTGTAATTTTTCACGAGGCTACTCATTTGGATTTACAAACAATTGACTATCTTTATGATTCGGCTGTGTGGTTTTCATCGTTAGTAACAACAGGGGTGAAAACTGTCACCACGTTAAAAGATATTCCAGATAACGAGAAATACAACAATGCAGATAATTGGCGTATTTTTTACCAGAAATGCGTAAAGCATCTTGCAAATTAGATTTAAATTATCGCTCGAATGTATTAATAGCTTTTTAAGTATTAGTCTGTGTAGATGATTTATATTGGCAAACTATTCTGAATCGCGGCCCTTTGAGTCGGTGTTGTTCTTCAGGCGTTACGGAGATACGTCGGATTGCAGAACTCTAGTTGTATCTGCGAATTAGGTATTATGCTGAAGACATAGCGAATGTATTGCACGAGCCATTATTGCTAATTTTTTTCAAGCAATTCCTTCAAACTAAGACAATTCATTCAATATGACTAAAATCAAATACGAACAGATTCCGGATTTCGAAAAATTCAAAAAGGATAGTTCGGTCACTTTCGGAACACGGTCAGGCGATTCGATTTTGATGCAAATCGACGCAGGGTTAAGCCAGTACCACAAGGCTGCCGGTTATATAACCGCTGACGAAGCGCGGTTGCACAAGACTCTTTTGTTGGGGCGGTTGTATTTTTCGACCGATTTGTGGTTAAAGGAGAGTGCGAAGGGCATTGGAAATTCTGGCCGGAAAGAGGCCATTCAAAGCCTGTTCGAAATCACTTGTAT
>JBLHMB010000028.1:0-45152 GCA_047621665.1 Bradyrhizobium sp.
GCCCACTTTATTAATTAATAAATGGATAACTCATGCGTCTACTTTCCTGTAGCAGTACGGTACTGCTTGCACTTTCAGTGCTACTTGCCGGTTGTGGTGGCGGCACCGCCGGCAACCCCTCACCCGGAAACCAGCTCAGTGCCGCCGTCATGCGCGCCGGCGGTCCGGGTGCGATGCCGGCCTGCCCTGCACCGGCCAATCCGCTCGCCAGCATCAATGAGGTACAAGGCGCCGGCAAACTCAGCGCGCTGGCTGGCCAGCTGGTCAGTGTGCGCGGTGTGGTCACCGGGGACTTCCAGCGTGCCAACCAGCTCAACGGATTTTTTATCCAGCAGCCGGTGCCGGATCAGGATGGCAAAACTTCCGAAGGTATTTTTGTCTACGCGCCCGCCTCCGCGACGCCAGTCGCGGCCGGCCAGTACGTGCAAGTCAGCGGCACCGTCGAGGAGTTCAAGAGCGGCAGCACCGATCCTGAACGCGCCACCCGGATCAGTCAGCTGAGCCGGGTTGACGTGTGCGGTGCCGGCCCCATCATCAAGGCCCGCAAGCTCGACTTGCCCGTCGCCAGTCTGGACGAGCTCGAAGCGCTCGAGGGCATGCTGGTCGAAATCACCCGGCCCCTGACCGTCACCGATACCTACACGCTGGGTCGTTACGGCGAACTGCGCCTGTCGGCTAACGGTCGCCTCTACCAGCAAAACAATCATCCGACGCTGACCGGCCGCGCCGCGATTGCCGACCTCAATGCCCGTTCGCAAATTCTGCTTGATGACGGCGCGGCAATCTCGAATCCGACACCCATTCCGTACCTCACCGCCAGCGACAGCAGCGGTACACGCCGGGTCGGTGACATGGTCACCAACCTGCGTGGCGTGCTGACCTGGGGCTTTGATGCCTGGCGCATCGAACCTATACAGACACCGACCTTCACGCCGGCCAATGCGCGCACTAATGCACCGGCAGCCGTCGGCGGCAGACTGCGCGCAGGCAGCCTCAACGTGCTGAACTATTTCACGACGCTCAACCAGCGTGGTGCCAACAGCGCTGTCGAACTGGTGCGCCAGCGCGACAAGCTGGTAACCACCATCGCCGGCCTCGATGCCGACGTGCTGGGACTGATGGAAATCGAAAATAATCCGACCGTCAGCCTGACCGACCTGATTGCCGCAGTCAACGCAAAAATGGGTGCCAATACCTATGCGCTGGTCAACAGCGGCACGCCGGGCACCGATGCGATCAAGGTCGCCGTGATCTACAAACCAGCCCGCGTCAATCTGGTTGGACAGCCGCAAGTGCCGACTGACCCGGACTTTTCCGTCGATGGCGGGCTGCGTCCGCCGGTCGCACAGCGCTTTGCCGCGATCGACAATAACGGTAGTTTCTGGTTCGTCGTCAATCACCTCAAAAGCAAAGGTTCGTGCCCGTCCGGCGCCGGCAGCGTTGACCGCGACGACGGTCAGGGTTGCTGGAATGTCTCGCGGGTCCGGCAGGCCAGCGCCCTCAACAAGTGGGTCGGCCAGCTCGTTACCAGTTCCGGTGAAGCCGATGTGCTGATGGTCGGCGACTTCAACGCCTACCTCAATGAAGACCCGATCAAGACCATCGAATCGGCCGGCTACGAAGACCTGCTCAAGCGACTGCCCGCCACCGACCGTTACACCTATGTCTTCAATGGCGAAAGTGGCGCGCTCGACCATGGCCTGGCCAGCAGCAAACTGGTCTCGCAAGTGAGTGGCGTGACGGTCTGGCACATCAATGCCGACGAGCCGATCGCACTCGACTACAACACCGGGTTCAAGACCGACGACCGCTACGCGGTAACGCCGTTCCGCTCATCGGATCATGATCCGGTGCTGGTCGGCTTGAATCTGACAGCCGATGCCGCCATCGTCGAACCGGTATTGAGCGCGACCTTACCGACGGTCGGGCAAGCCGGTCTCGCCACCACCGTCAGCGACATCAGCGCGATTCTGTCAAAAGGTGCGACCAGCGGCACCCTGAGCATCAACTGGGGTGACGGCAGCGCCACCCGGGTGCTGGCCTTGAATGCCACCACGGCATCGTTCACTTACGCCAGCGCAGGCACGTTCGCGCTGCGCCTGCAGCTCGACGACAGCAACGGCAAGCAAACTGCGCTCAACGGTTCCGTCGTGGTCAGTGCCGCACCGCCACCATCGGCCGGCAGCGATGTGTTCTTCAGCGAATACGTTGAAGGGTCGAGCAACAACAAGGCCATCGAACTGTTCAATCCGACTGCCGCTGCCGTCGACCTGACGCTCTATCGCGTCAAGCTGTTTTCGAACGGTGCGTCCAGTGCCAGCCAGACGCTGCCACTGACCGGCACGCTCGCCCCCGGCGCAACGCTGGTCATTCATCACGCGGCGTTCGGCGATCCCAGCGTCATCAGCGGCACCAAAATCGCCAGCAGCAGCATCGCTAATTTCAATGGCGACGATGCCCTCACGCTGGAAAAAAACGGCAGCATCATCGATGCCATCGGTCAGGTCGGGTTCGATCCCGGCACCCAGTGGGTGTCCGGCGCGGCCTCGACGCTGGACCGCACACTGCGCCGCAAAAGCGGCATCACCGCCGGCAGCATTCCGCCCAACGCACCAGCCCCCTGGGATATCACGCTGGAATGGGACAGCTTCCCGATCAACACCTTTGATGGTCTCGGCAAGCGCTAAGCCCTCCGCACTCACCTTTATTAAATCGAGAACATCCTCATGATCCGCAATCCTTTGTCCCACCTCCTGCTGAGCGCCGCCCTGCTGGCCAGCCTGTTCGCTGCCAGCCGGGTGGCACACGCCGCGCCCGCCTTCGAATTCGATGATCCGCAATTCATCATCAATGGCGACAGCTGGAATTTCGGTATCAATTTTCGCGCCGATCAAAACCTGCAAGTTGATGCGCTGGGCTATTTCTGGGATACCGGGTTTTCGACAGCAGCACACAACGTCGCCTTGTTCAGTGCCGACGGCATCAAGCTGGCCGACACCATCCTCGATGCCGGCGATGCGCTCAACGGCCATTTCCGCTACAGCCCGATTAGTGCCGTCACGCTGAGCGCCGGGAGCAGTTACCGGGTAGTCGGTGCCAGTGCCGGCGATTACTTTTTTTTTGATGCAGTAAATTTTTCCAGCCACCCTGGCATCAGCTATCTGGGTAATGTTTATTCGGGATTGAGCGGTACGACGGCGCTGTTCGACCCGATACCCGATGTTAGCAATGACACACTCAACGGTTACTGGGGACCCACGCTGAGCGTCTCGCCGGTGCCTGAGCCATCGACCTATGCTCTACTGCTGGCAGGTCTCGGGCTGATGGGTGTCATGCGCCGCGTTCGCAGCCGGCACACTGCCCGACTGTCATGACCGGCATCGGATAAGTCCGGGCAGCGCTCTCGCGTCAGTCCTGCAAGCGGCCCGGCATCGGGGGCAACCAATCCGACCGGCCCGCTGCACACCTTGTGTTTCCGCATAGCCCTTCGGTTACCATACCACGTCAAAACCTGCCGCAACCGGTTACTTTCGGTGCCTCAAAAAAAGGCACCAATAGCCTTGCCCTGCCGCGAAAATAGACCGTGCAGAACCGCGAAGTTATCGGGTATAAGTGTAATACCGACAAGTAGCCGACCGGCGGCAACCTGCTTTTCCCGTCCTTGTCGCATGCCCTTCCATCCGGAATCATGCACGCCACGCGACGCCCGTTTTTTCATCACGGGACGCCGCTGCACTTTTACCTGCGCTTAAAGCAACACGTCAATGCGTTGTTATCTGCGACGCCGGATCATCGCCTGCCCGCCCGGCGGAAATCAATCAGCATCACCGGAGAACTCCATGCGACAGTCAGTCACGCCCTACTTGTCCGTCAAAAAAATATGCGCCGGCAGTATCGCTGCCGTTCTCACCCTCACGCTCGGCGCTTGCGGCGGCGACAGCGCTCCACTCGCTGCACTGGCCGGTTGCGAACTCGACGGCACCACCGGCGGCGAGGTCGTCATTTTGCCGGGCGCGCCGGGGGCACCGGAAATTGCCACCGGCTACGTGCCAAAAAAAGCCGTGAAAGCCAAAACCTACATGGCCGTGACCAATAACCCGACCTCGACCAAGGCCGCTTGCGATGTACTCAAGCAGGGCGGTACCGCAATCGATGCGGCAGTCGCCGCGCAAATGGTGCTCAATCTGGTCGAGCCGCAATCGTCCGGCATAGGCGGTGGCACCTTCATCCTGTATTACGATGCGGCTACCAGAGAGGTCAGCTCCTACGATGGCCGCGAAATGGCACCAGCTGCTGCTGATGAAAACTACCTGCGATGGAAATCTGCCTCGGACCAGACCTCACCCCTACCCACCACGATCCGCAGCGGCCGCTCGATCGGTACACCGGGCACCTTGCGCGTCCTGGAAATGGCGCACAACGAACATGGCCGCCTGCCATGGAAGGACCTGTTCGACCCGGCGATCAAACTGGCCACCGACGGTTTCCCGATCCCGCCGCGCATGGCCGCCTCGATCAGCAGCGCGAGTACCGTCGCCAACATCCAGCGCGATCCCGAGATGGCGGCGTATTTTCTTAATGCCGATGGCAGCCCGCGCAAGGTCAATACCCTCATTAAAAATCCGGCGCTGGCCACTACCTTCAGCAGCATCGCCAGCACCGGTGCCGATGCGTTTTATGGCAATGGCCCGATCGCGCAAGCCATCGTCGCAAAAATCGCCAGCACCTATGGCGGCACCACCACGGCAGGCCTGACGACACTGGCCGACATGACCAACTACCGCGCCAAAAAACGCACGCCGGTGTGTTCGTCGTATCGCGACTTCGAAGTCTGCGGCATGCCGCCACCGTCCTCCGGCGGCATCGCCGTCGCACAAATCCTCGGCATCATCGAGAACTTCGACATGTCACGCTATGGCCCGGGCGCGCTTGACATCAACGGCGGCAAACCCAGCGTGCCGGGTGCCCACTTGATGGCCGAAGCCGGCAACCTGGCCTATGCCGATCGCAACAAGTACGTGGCCGACACCGACTTCGTCGCGCTGCCCGGTGGCGGCTGGGACAGCATGATCAACAAGCCGTACATGACGCAGCGTTCGCGCCTCATCAGTTTGACCTCATCGATCCCGTTGCCGGCCGCCGCCGGGGATCTCGGTCCGGTGCCACTGGCCGCACCGGTGCTGGTCGAGCATGGCACCACGCACCTGTCACTGACCGACAAGTACGGCAATGTCGTATCGATGACGACCACCATCGAATCGGGCCTGGGCTCTTACCATTTCACCAATGGCTTCCTGCTCAATAACCAGCTCACCGACTTCAGTGCGGCACCGGTGATCGATGGACTGGCGGTCGCCAACCGCGTGCAGGCAAACAAGCGGCCACGCAGTTCGATGGCGCCGACGCTGGTCTTCAAGCGCAATACCGATGGCACGCGCGGTGACTTCTACATGGCCACCGGTTCACCGGGCGGCTCGACCATCATCCAGTACGTGGCGAAAACCCTGGTCGCCGTGCTGGACTGGAAAGTCGATGCGCAGCAAGCCGTGTCGATGGTCGACTTCGGTTCGAACAATGCGATCATGGTGGTCGGCGGCGAGCATCCGGATATCGATACCAGCATCCCGGCCGGCGGATTGGCCGGCGATAACGATTCGCTGGTGCGCGGCTTGCGCGCGCTCGGTCACACCGTCAACGTGTCCGCGCAGTCGAGCGGACTCAGTGCGATCGTGCGCGAAGTCATCAATGGCAAGCAAGTCTTGACCGGCGGGGCCGATCCGCGTCGTGAAGGCAATGTGCTGGGCGATACCGTCCAGCCCTGAGTCAGCTTTGCTGTCCTGGTTGAAGGTGGCTGGCGCTAACGCGTCAGCCACCTCCGGGCCGGCTGCTCCACCAGCCGGTGCAAGGCCAGCGCCAGCAACATGATGCTGACAATGAACACCGCAAAACCAATCGCATCGGTGCGCATGCCCTGCTGCTGCACAAACCGCAGCACCAGCTGATGGACCAGATACAACGCAAAACTGATTTCGCCCAACCGCACCAGCCAGCGCTGCGACAGCAGTGCCGACAGCGCACCGCGCTGGTAGGCAAACACCATGATGAGCAGCAGCGCGAACGGCGTCAGCCCGACATGGTTGGCCCATTCGCTCACTAGCATGGCCGCCATCGGACTGACCTGCATCAGCAACGCCGCCTCGTCGGCCAGGTGCGCCAGCGGTATCCGGGTCGCCCCGGCGCTGAGCAACGCCTCATGGATCACCGGGGCAAAACTGAGCAGGAAATACCGGTAACCGAGCAGAAAAATACCGATACCGGCCAGTTCGATCAGGGTCCAGCGCCAGCGACTGGCGGGTGCCTGCGGACGGCTGCGCTGAAACAGCATGGCGGCTACGATACCGCTGGCAAACTCGGCAAACCGCGCCAGCGGGTTGGTGTAGAGCAGGCCGGTCGAGGACAGGTGATCGTGCGTGGTCTGCCATGGCAACAAGCCGGCCTCGTGACTGACCAGTGCCAGCACCAGCACCATCAGCAGAGCCAGCAGGACGGTGCGACCTAGCCAGTGGCGCGCATGCACCACCATCACCGGAAATAGCAAATAGAAAAACAGCTCGGTCGAGATACTCCACGACACGTAGTTGTACGAAAAAAAATAGCGGTCGAACGGAATCCACGCATGCAGCAACAAGGCATTCGCCAACAGCACACCGGCATTGAATGGCTCCGGCACATTCACCAGTAGCAGCGTCAGCACCAGGCACACCAGATGCAGCGGCCAGATGCGCGCCAGGCGGGCCCGGTAAAACGCACGCCACTGCGTCGTGCCAGCGGCCGGATCGCCATACACGTAAGTCAGAATAAAACCCGACAGCACAAAGAAAAATGAGACGCCGACATCGAGCGGACCGAGCGTCGCTGCCGGCCAGAACACGCCATTACAGTGATGCACGACGATGGCCAGAGCGGCAAAAAAGCGCAATGAGGTCAATGCTGCCAGCGGCGGTTTTTTCGGGATGGTCATCGGACTGCCACGCTCGCTGAAAAAATTGTGTGCCATCCAATTGCACACCAATGGATTGCGGAAAATGCTTATCGCGGAGCGTTTGCGGCCAGGGCCGATAACCGGGTTGCCAGCGGCGGATGCAGCACCGCGCTGCCCATGCGACAACCGGGCTGACCGGCCACATCGGCCACTTTTTGCAACGCGCTACCGGCCGCCGCGACCGCCTGAGCTGGCGTCATTGCGCCAGCATAGGTCATCAGGTGCACGCTGTAGGCGTCGGCTTCCAGTTCGCGCTCGCGCGCAAAATCGGCCCGCAAACAACTGCGCTCGCCGAGCGGTTGCGCCAGCGCGACGCCGAGCACTGCGCCGGCCAGTGCACAGCCCAGCGCCACGATCGCGCGCCGCTGTCCGCCCAATCGCCAGCCGATCCATGCAGCGGCACTGCCGGACAGCGCGCACGGCAACAGGATTTCCAGCCATCGTTGCAACCAGTTCCACATCCCGTGACGCAACAGTGCGTGACTCATTTCATGCGCCAGCAAGGCTGTCAACTGATCATCATCGTAGTGCGCGAAGGCTCCCTGC
Source organism: Bradyrhizobium sp. (assembly GCA_047621665.1). Lineage (GTDB taxonomy): Bacteria > Pseudomonadota > Gammaproteobacteria > Burkholderiales > Burkholderiaceae_D > Actimicrobium. The sequence continues at coordinate 7,589 of JBLHMB010000028.1, forward strand.
GCGACGTCGATATGGCGCGCCGTGCCAGCCAGATCGGACACGAATACTGCCTGGTCTTCCTGCGCGCCACCGCCGGCAGTGCGGTCGACCAGATAAAACGGCATCTGGTTGAGCAGGCGACGTTTGCCCGAACCGGCCTCATCTTGCATCGCCGCCACCGTGACGTTGCAACCGATACGCTTGAGCCGTTCCAGCGCAGCGGTGTCGGCCAACGCGGTATTTGACTGAACGTAAATCTGGCTGATTTCAGCTCCGTGGGGATTGCCGCAACTGACCTTGATACCACGTCCTTCCGCGGCTGGCGCGCTCACCGGCGCGGCGGCCAGTGCCAATTGACCCAGGCAGCATAACGACGCCAACAACAAAGTCCGTCCAGTGATTTTTTTCATTACGCGTGGTTTTCTGCAGGATTGTTGACGATCGGCACTGCGCAGTATGGGGCTTAGTGATCGGGCACGCACACCGCCCCTGAACGTCGAGAAGTTCTGTCAAACATTGCCGACCCCACTTCAATTTGACGCTGCGCAAACATGCCTCAAGTGCAGTTGAAAAAACACGACATCACACCGAAGATTACGTCGCAGTCGCTATCAACAAACCCGTTTGGAACCAGCGATTCGCCGCTGGCGGGAGGACTGCACTCGACAACCACAACTCCAAGAGGACAATCATCATGAATGAATTTCAACAGAATTTTCCGGCCGGATATAACGCGGCGGCAGGATATCCATCACAACAACTGGCACCACAGGGATTTTTTGGCGGATTGCTGGGCGCGCCACTGGGCGGACTGGTCGGCCGCGGCATCGGCGGATTATTCGGCAATGCCAACCTCGGATCACAAATCGGCCAATTTGCCGGCGGCATCGGCGGCTCGCTGCTGCCATTTAATAACGATCCGGTAGCGCAGGCCTATGCGCAACAAGCCGCCCAACAGGCACAACTGCAGCAACTGCAGCAACTGCAGCAACAGCAGCAGCTCGCGCCGCAAGGCTGGTTCGGCAATTTGCTCGGTCAGGTCGGGCAACCACTGGGCGGTGCGATTGGCGGCGCGTTCGGCAATGCCGGACTGGGCAATACCATCGGCGGGATTGCCGGCCAGCTTGGTCGCTTGCTGCCGTTTAATGCCGATCCGGTAGCGCTGGCTTATGCCCAGCAAGCCGCAGCACAGCAACAGCAACAACTGGCACCGCAAGGCTGGTTTGGCAACCTACTCGGCCAGGTCGGACAACCTCTCGGTGGCGCAATCGGCGGTGCATTCGGCAATGCCGGACTGGGCAACACGATAGGCGGGATTGCCGGTCAGCTTGGCCGTCTGTTGCCATTCAATGCCGATCCGGTCGCGCTGGCGTATGCCCAGCAAGCCGCAGCACAGCAACAGCTACAACAGCAACAACAGCAACAACTAGCGCCGCAAGGCTGGTTTGGCAACCTGCTCGGCCAGGTCGGACAACCACTCGGTGGTGTCATCGGTGGCGCATTCGGCAATGCCGGACTGGGCAATACGATCGGCGGGATTGCCGGTCAGCTCGGTCGCATGTTGCCGTTCAATGCCGATCCGGTCGCCGCGGCATATGCACAGCAAGCCATCCAGCAAGCACAACTGGCGCAGCTCGCTGCCCAGCAACAAAACAGCTATCCGCAGGCCTATCAGATCCAGCAACCTCAGGCCGGTGCCAGCGGGCAGTTCATGCACTGATGACTGACTGATCTGGCGTTCCCTATCAGGCTGCCGCTGCCTCTAAGACGGGCGGCCTGGTTTTTCAAGGAGACTTACGCATGCCATTGAACCAACATCAGGCGGAATCGGCCCATTTCATCATCCGCTCGAGCGACCCGGCCGCGCTGGCCGACTTCATTGACGAGGTCAGCATCGACCCCGAGCTGAGTCTGATTGATCAAATCGGCCCGATCGGCCAGCCGCATACCGTGGTCGTCGCTATGAGCAACGCGAAAGCCGCCGCGCTGGAGCAGCGCTTCAAACAAGCAAGTCCGTTAAAAATCGAACCCGACCGGCCACTCTCACTGTTTGACGAGACCGACCAGTGGCCGGGCAATCTGCAATAAAAGGAAGAGACGACATGGCCAAGAATTCCGACACCCCGAACCCGGGCGCGCATCCGCCCCCCGACGAGAGCAGTTCCGACACCCGTGCCGGCAACGGCAATGGCACCAGTGCCGGTGCGGCGACCACCGCAGCCGCCGCTGGCAGCAGCGCAAGCAGTGGTACAAGCACCGCCGCGGGCCAGCGCCACGGCATTTCGCAGCGCAAGGGACAGTTCCTGATCGCGGCGCGTCACTCGCCGGGACTGCAAGCGATGGGCTTGCAACCGCTTGCCTTCAGTGTCATCGAACAGGCGCTGCGCGCCAGTCCCGACATCGACGTGATCGATACCGTCGGCCCGAAAAATGCGATCGGCGTGCTGGCAGACGGCATGGGGGCCGACGTTCCGAGCGTGCTGGTGGCGCGGATGACCGACCAGAAAGCCGGCATCCTGCACCAGCAGGCGCAAGGCAGACTGATCGTTGAACGCGATCATCCGCTGGTCATGCATGAAGTCGCGCCGCAACCGGGCTTGGTGACCTGCTCGATGGCCAGCGCCGGCCCGGCGCTGAACATCCCGATCCTGGTACTGGGCAAGGACGACATGCCACTGCCTGAAGCCGAGGTCTATCTGTTTGGCAGCATGCTACCGACGTCCGGCATCACTGATGTCAGCGGGCGGGCGACGCTGGCCCTGTATGGCGATACACCGCAAACAATCCGCGCCCTGTACGTCAAACCCAAAGCCGATTACTGGAGTTTTTATCAGGCCGAGCCCGATATCAGCACGACCGAGCCGAATGTGATCGGCATGCGCTTGCTGTCGGAATGGCCGTCGCTGGCGAATTTCCCACAAGAACAAGCTTTCGGCTGGGGCCAGAAAGCGATGCGCCTGGACCTGCTGCCACAAAACTATCGCGGTCAGGGCGTGCGGGTCGGCATCGTCGATTCCGGCGCAGCCACCAGTCATGACGACTTGAAAAAAATCCGCTTCGGCTTTGACATCATGCACAAGACCACCGATCCGGGCGGCTGGAATAGTGATACGGTGTCGCACGGTTCGCATTGTGCCGGCGTCATTGCCGGTGCCAGCAGCACGGTCGGGATACGCGGCTTTGCGCCGGACGCCGAAGTCCATGCCTGCAAATTATTCCCGGGCGGCCAGGTCAGCCAGCTCATTGATGCGCTTGAATATTGCATCGAGAAGCAGATCGACGTGGTCAACCTGAGTCTGGGCGGCATCGAACCGTCGGAAGCGCTGGAGCAGCAGATCCAGCGCGCCAAGCAGGCCGGTGTGGCCTGCATTGTCGCGGCCGGTAATTCAGGTGGCGCGGTGCAATATCCGGCCTCGTCGCCGAACGTGCTGGCGGTAGCGGCGCTGGGTCGGCTCAATGAGTTTCCACAAGACAGTTATCACACGCAGACACTGGGTTCGCAGGTCGATGCGAACGGATTCTTCTCGCCCAAGTTCACCTGCTTCGGTCCACAAATTGCGGTGTGCGCACCGGGCGTGGCAATCGCCTCGTCGGTACCGTCGAACAATTACGCGGCATGGGACGGCACCTCGATGGCAGCGCCGCATGTGACGGGATTGGCGGCACTGGTGCTGGCGCATCATCCGGATTTTCAAGGCGCCTTCAAGGCGCGTGGACCGGCACGGGTCGAACGGCTGTTCCAGATCATCAAAGCCAGTTCGCAGCCGATCAATCTGGGCGACCAGACCCGTACCGGATTCGGCATGCCCGATGTGCTGATCGCGGTCGGGTTGCAGCCGCAGCGCGGAATGCCGGTGCAAACCCAGCAAGCCTTCTCGGCACAGCCCGGACCGGTTGCCGGCGCACCCGTATTCGGTCGCCGGATTGCCCAGGGCGAATCGCTGGCAACCGCTAGCTTCAATCCGATTCTGGCGATGGTCGCCAGCGGGATGGATCCGGCGTATGCCGCCTATCTGAGTAACGTTCAGGCCGGCATGCAGGCCATGCCGTTCGGATTTGCCGGACCCGGACCGGCACGCTGGTAGCGCGGTACAGGAAAAAGCCGCGGCGCAATTCCTGCGCTACGGCTCCAGTCAAATGCCCTTCTGGTCGCTCGACTTGAAGCGCATTACGTCATCGGACCGCAAGGCCAGATGCTTGGTCTTGCGGCCACTCACGCGTTCACGCCACATCGTAAAACTGGAGCGCTTCATGTGCTTGCGCATGAGCTTGATGACTTGCGCTTCCGTCACGCCGAACTGCACCTTGATGGTATCGAAGGCGGTGCGGTCTTCCCACGCCATCTGAATGATGCGGTCAATATCTTCGGGCGACAACGGGTTCAAGGGCAAGTCCTTAGCGTGAATTGAGCTGACCACGGATTTCGCCACCCGGATTGAGGGCGGTGTGGACATTGACGTACAAATTACCGGCCTGGTAACTGGCGTATTGGGCGTCGGTCAACGTGGCACCGGTCGGAACCGACCAGCTACCGTCGGAGTTTTTGGTCAGGCCAATCACGACACCGCCATTCATGCCGGGGGCGCCCAGATGGATATGCGCCGCCTTGCCTTCGAGACCGCTGGTAGTAACCCGACCGCTGACCGATTTATTTGCCGTCACCGTGATCATCGCGGTACCGATTGCCGAGCTACTGACCGGCGGAACTTCTTGCGTGCCATTGAGCTTAGCGTCGCCGAGCGGCAGGTTGGCCGGAGTGGCACAAGCGGCTGCAACAAGAACTGTGGCGGCGATGGTCAGGGCCGTGGCGACGCGCGGGTAAGGGATTTTCATGATGGTTCCTTTTTGTCTCGAGGGAACTTGAGTGTAATAGGCTTCCGGATTGTCCGTCAGGACAGCATTAGTGCAATCGAAAACTGCCGCCCGAAATGCTCGTCCAGTCAAATCACGCCATCGTTGCGCAGTTGCGCAATCGCCGCCGCATCGAAACCCAGCTGGCCCAGCACCTCGGCATTGTGCGCGCCGAGCGCCGGTCCGAGCCAGCGCGTCCGGCCCGGCGTGGCCGACAGTTTCGGTGAAATCGCCGGCAGCTTGACCGGTGTGCCATCGGCGAAAGCGTGCTGCTCGAACATCTGGCGTGCCAGAAATTGCGGGTCGTTCACCATGTCGCGCACCGAATAAATTTTGCTGACCGGGACATCGGCCGCGTGCAAAGTCGCCAGCGCGGCATCAATGGTTTGCGTGGTGCACCAGGCCTGAATCGCGCCATCGATCTCGGCGGTGCGCGGCACCCGGCCATCGTTACGCGCCAGTTGCGGATCGGTTGCCATGTCACTGCGCCCGATCGTACCCATCAGACGCTTGAAGATCGCGTCACCATTGCCGGCAATGACGATGTTGTCGCCATCGCCGGTGGTGTACGTGTTCGATGGCACGATGCCGGGCAAAGCGCCACCGGTGCGTTCGCGCACGACGCCGGCGTGGTCGAATTCCGGCACCAGCGATTCCATCAGGTTGAACACCGATTCGTACAGCGCGACGTCCACCATCTGGCCCTGCCCTGCCTGACACGCGTCACCGCTTTCGCCATTCCAGCGGCCGCCGCTGGCATCGCGGTGGCGCAGCGCCATCATCGCGCCGATCACGCCATGCATCGCCGCGACCGAGTCGCCGATCGAAATGCCGACCCGCACCGGTGGCCGGTCGGCGTGACCCGAGACATAACGCAAGCCGCCCATCGATTCGGCGATCGCGCCGAAACCGGGCAAGTCTTTCATCGGTCCGGTCTGGCCGTAGCCGGACAGGCGCACCATGATCGCGGCCGGATTGAGGACCTTCAACTGGTCGTAGCCGAGCTGCCATTTTTCGAGTACGCCGGGGCGGTAGTTTTCGATGATGATGTCGGCGTCGAGCGCAAGACGACGTGCAATATCCTGCGCGCGCGGGTCTTTCAGGTTGAGCGTCAGACTTTTTTTGTTGCGGGCCTGAACCGACCACCACAGCGAAGTGCCGTCTTTCAGCACGCGCCACTGGCGCAGCGGGTCACCGCCGTCAGGTGATTCGATCTTGATCACGTCAGCGCCAAACTCGGCCAGCATGCGCGCGCAAAACGGCCCGGCGATCAGCGTGCCCAGTTCGAGTACCTTGATACCGGCCAGTGGCCCGGTGGGGGGCGTCGATGCAGTCGTTGTCATGTGGTTCTCCGGTCCAGCATGGCGCGGGCAATGGTGCCGGCGTCGACATATTCGAGCTCGCCACCGACCGGCACGCCACGCGCGAGGCGGCTCACTTTCAGGCCGCGGGCTTTCATGGTTTCGGAAATGTAGTGCGCGGTGGCTTCGCCTTCGTTAGTGAAATTGGTGGCCAGCACCACCTCGGCGACGACGCCATCGGCTGCACGCAGGATCAGCCGGTCAAGATGAATATCTTTCGGACCGATACCATCGAGCGGCGACAAGCGGCCCATCAGCACGAAGTAAAACCCCTTGTAGGTCAGCGTCTGTTCGATCATCAATTGGTCGCCCGGGGTCTCGACGACACACAGCAGCGTGGCGTCGCGCTCGGGATCGAGGCAGGTTTCGCAGACCAGATGCTCGGTGAACGTATTGCAGCGACTGCAATGCTGGACCCGGTCGACCGCCTGTAATAAGGCGCGACCGAGCTGCTCGGCACCGTCGCGGTCATGCTGCATCAGGTGATAGGCGATGCGCTGCGCCGACTTGGGACCGACACCGGGCAAGCGGCGCAACGTCTCGGTCAGGAATTCAAGGCTGGAAGGAGTCTTCATCGGCGCGCTATCGCAGCTATCAGAACGGCATCTTGAAGCCGGGGGGAATCGGCATGCCGGCAGTCACGCCCGACATTTTTTCGGCGGTTAGTGCTTCGGCCTTGCGGACGGCGTCGTTGACGGCCGCAGCAACGAGGTCTTCCAGCATGTCCTTGTCTTCGGCCAGCAGTGACGGATCGATGACGACGCGCTTGACGTCGTTCTTGCAGCTCATCGTGACTTTCACGAGGCCGGCGCCGGATTCGCCTTCGACATTGATCAGGGCCAGTTGATCCTGCATCTTCTTCATGTCGTCCTGCATTGATTGCACTTTTTTCATCATGCCGGCGAGTTGGTTCTTCATCATGGTAGTTCTCCTGTGAGGTCGTAAATAGGGATTGAAATAGTCAATGCGGTTTGATCGAGCCGGGCACGATGGTGGCGCCGAATTCCCGCATCATCGCCTGCACGAACGGATCGCTGTGGATTTGCTGTTCAGCTACCTGCTGCTGCGCGGCGCGCTCGGCATTGGCCTTGGCATTAGCGGTATGGCGCGCGATACCCAGCTCGGTGGTGACGCGGACCGGCCGGTCGAAATGGGTCGTCAGCGCGGTGGCGAGCTTGTCGATATTGGCCGGCGAGGCCAGCGTTTCGAGCGGCACCCGCAAGTGCAGCGCGATGCCGTCGATCTGGTCGCATCGCACCAGCTCGGCTTGCAGCGCCAGTTGCTGGACCACGCCGCGCACCGGCAATTGCGTCGCCAGTACCGGCCAGTCACCATCCCAACCGAGTTCCGGTACCGGCATCACCACCATCGCGGCGACTGGCTCGGGCGACGGCGCGACGGCAATCGGTGCTGCGGCACGCGCGGGTGCTGCAGCCGGAGCCGGCACTACCGATGGTGCTAAAGGCGGCGGTTCAGTTTTTTTTTGAGCCTGCTCGAACTGGTCGTCGTCCGGGAACTCTCCCATCGGCGGCATATTGTCTTCCCACGGCGCTGCCGCGACAGGCTTGGCCCTGGGTTCGGATTTGGGTTCCGGCGCGCGCGCTGGCGGCAGCGTCGACACGCCACCATTCGGACGCGTCATGCCGCGTGCGGCTTCCAGCGCAGCACGCGCCGGACTGAGCGGCGCTATTGCCGAAGCGGTTGCAGAAGCAGCCGCAGGAACCATTGCGCTCGGTGCAGCAGCACGCGGCGCAACCGGCGTGCTGCTGACCACGGCCGCCGGTGCGGCACTAAGCCGGGCCGGTGCGCGCGGTGCAGCCGCTGGTGCTGGTGCCGATGCCAACTCGGTCCCGGCATGCAGCGGACGGAACGCCAGCATGCGCAACAGCGTCATCGAAAAGCCGGCATATTCATCCGGTGCCAGGCTGAGCTCGTTACGGCCGTGCACGGCGATCTGATAAAACAACTGGACTTCTTCGGCATCGAATAACGCGGCCAGCCGGACGATGTCGGCGCGTTCCGGCAAGTCCTCGGCCAGCGCTGCCGGCACTGATTGTGCCAGCGCGAGTCGATGCAACAAGGTGCCCAGATCGCGCAGGGCGTTGTTGTAAGACAAGCTGCGCAGGGCCATGTCGTCGGCCACGGCAAGCAAACCGGCACCATCCTGCGCGGCAAGCGCATCGAGCAACCGGATCAGGAAAGACTGGTCCAGCGCACCCAGCATGCCTTGCACCGCATCGAGCGTGACGGTGCCGGCAGCGTACGCAATAGCCTGGTCGGTCAGCGACAGTGCGTCCCGCATTGAGCCATGCGCGCCTTGTGCCAGCAAACGCAGGGCCGGGGTCTCGAAAGTGATGCCTTCCTGACCGAGGATGTCGTCGAGGTGGGCGACGATATGGCCGGGCGGCATTTGCTTGAGATTGAATTGCAGGCAGCGCGACAGCACTGTGACCGGAATTTTTTGCGGATCGGTGGTCGCGAGAATAAATTTGACATGCTCGGGTGGTTCTTCGAGCGTCTTCAGCATCGCATTGAAAGCATGATTGGTCAGCATGTGGACTTCATCGATCATGTAGACCTTGAAGCGCGCATTCGACGGTGCATACACCGCCTGCTCGAGCAATTGCGCCATCTCTTCGACACCGCGATTGGAGGCCGCGTCGAGTTCGATGTAGTCAACGAAACGACCGGCATCAATGGCACTGCATGCTGCACACACGCCGCACGGCGTGGCGGTGATGCCGCCGTTGCCATCGACACCGATGCAATTGAACGCCTTGGCGAGGATGCGGGAGAGGGTCGTCTTGCCGACGCCCCGGGTACCGGTGAACAAGTAGGCGTGATGCAACCGCCCGCTGTCGAGTGCATGGCTGAGCGCCCGCACCACGTGCTCTTGTCCGACCAGCGTGTCAAAACTGCGGGGACGATATTTTCGGGCAAGAACTTGATAGGACATGGGGGCCCAACGAATCGGCAAAGTACGATTTTACCGCACATCGGGGCCCCATTTGGCCCCCTTGTTCAACTGTCGGCACGACCGGCCAGCAGACTTTTCATGCGCAGGTAAAAACCGATTTCATTGATCGTGGCCAGACCGCGGTCGCCGGCAAACTTGTTTTCGACGAGCCGCATCTGCGCCTGCGCCTGCACCAACTGGCCACGTTTTGCCGCGACAAAACCTAGCACGGCCCAAGGATAAGCATCATAGCGACCATCCTGCCAGTTAGGCGTGACCCGATTCAGGTAGGCCCAGCCCTTGTCGAAGTACGACGACAATTCGGTCAAACCGAACGCCTGCGGAAAAACCTGACACGTCGTGTCCGCGTAAAACGCCGTCCCGGCCTTGGTATCGTCATCGCTGGGTTTGAAACCACTGCGGGTCGTATCGAACAGTGACGCACTGATGCGTGACGTGATGCCGGTAGCAAAGCTGTCGTAATAATTGGCATCGACGGCTTCCCCGCGCGAGCGCAGCAACGCCGCGTAATCTCGCAAACCGCGATAGACCTCGCAGTTATCCATCAGATAACCGACCGAATTGGATTGGCTACGCGGGGCCTGAAAAACACTGGTCATGCCGTTCGATTTTACCGCCATGGCCAGGTTGCGATATGCCATCGTTTTCAACTTGGCCTTATTGGCGTCCCACCAAACCCAGTTCTGGCTGGCCTTCAGGTAACGCGCGACGATGGACAGCGTGGTAGCGGCATACGAGTCATCCGAATCGGCTAATACCAACTGGAATGTCCCGGTGGGCGTAGTCGTAAAGTTAATATCCTGGATCGATGAATTCGCTTCGAGCCGGCGTAAATACAGATCCAGGTAACTACGGATATACAGGTCTAGATCGGCGGCATTCAGATATTGAATGATCGGCAAAATACCGAGGTTGGTGAAATACCAGTTAATACGACCAGCCGGAGCAATCAGATAGCCACCGGTAAATGTACCGGTGGTGATACGCAACTTCCTGATCTCAGCAACCGCATCGAATGATCCCACTGTTTGCGCATAGCCCTGGTTACCAAGTCCGAATAATGGCGCACCAATAACAAGTGCAGCCGAGCGATGAATAAATTGACGACGTTTCATGAATAGTCCCATTAATTGACGATAAAAATTCGGTGCGATTCAAGCGAATGCCTGATCTGGCACAAAGCGTGCGGACAAAGCGCTGCCATCAGGGAGTAACCTCCCTTTTAAAATCTGCTGGTCAGCATGAGTACTGGCGGCTTGTGCCCCGGGGCCTGAATGGGCATTTACCTGGGAAACTGCCTTTCAAAAAAAGGCAGGGCATGAAAGTGAGCATGGGTTTCGTATCGGGCAACAGAAGCCCGTGAAACTGAAAACACGAAAATCAAACAGGACCAATTAAACGACTTCGGCACCTGATTATTTTCTTGTTGTCGACCCGCCTTGCCCGGACAAAAATTAATCTACGGAAAAATTTTATGTTATTGATTTTTGTCATGCAACACGATGATTGATGAAATCGAGAAATATATTTAAAAAATAGCAGGAACTTTCAGCACCAATTCAGGCGATATAAATTCTGTTATCAAACTTGGTTATCACACTCCCAATTAGGCGGAAACACAGTGATTCACCCCGGCAGAAATTGAGAGATTTATAATTTTTTTATAGAAATATTGGCAAATCATTCAGGCGTAAAAAAAGGGAGTGCGAAGAACTCACTCCCTTTTGATTGATGCTGGCCAGTCTGCCGGCCAACCGGCTGTTTAATGCCTGGAAGGTATGCTTGCTGAAACAGGCGCTTCCAGCACGGCAAGGTCAGTCTGCAGCGGACCTGCACCACTGAAGCGATCCAGTACCAGGTAGATGACTGGCGTGATGAAGAGCGTGATGACTTGCGAGACCAGCAGGCCACCGACGATCGCGACCCCGAGCGGTTGGCGCAGTTCGGCACCGGCACCGAGTCCGAACGCGATCGGCAAGGCACCCACCAGCGCGGCCAGCGTGGTCATCATGATCGGACGAAAACGCAGCAGGCAAGCCGAGCGGATCGCCTCGAAAGGCGTGGCACCCTGCACGCGCTGGGCGTCCAGCGCGAAGTCGATCATCATGATGGCGTTTTTCTTCACAATACCGATCAGCATCAGGATGCCAATGGTGGCGATCAGTGTCAGTTCGAAGTTAAACAGCCGTAACGCCAGCAAGGCCCCGATTGCCGCCGACGGCAAGCCCGCCAGAATGGTGAGTGGATGAATATAGCTTTCGTACAGCACTCCCAGCAGGATGTAGATCACCACCACCGCGAGCAGCAACAGCATCACCTGACTGCTTTGCGACGATTGAAACACTGCCGCATCGCCGGCATACGAAGTAATCACCGTCGGCGGCAATTGCAAACTGGCCTTAATCTGGTCAATTGCGGCACTGGCATCACCGAGCGGTACGTCTGGTGCCAGGTTGAACGAGACGGTAATGGCCTGCAACTGGCCCTGATGGTTCACCGAAATCGCCCCGGCCGTGCGCGTCACGGTTGCCAGACTCATCAGCGGGACCAGTACACCAGCCTTGCTGCGCACATAAATCTTGCTCAGGGCGGCTTCGTCCTGCAGACCCGACTCGCTATCCTGCAGGATGACCTGGTAGCTGTTGCTGGTAGTAAAAATTGTTGATACCTGGCGATCGCCAAACGCACTGTATAGCGCGGTACGGATATCAAGTAGTTGAACCCCGGCGGCACTGGCGCGATCACGATTGATGTCGACCTTCGCCTTCAAGCCGCCGAGCTGCGAATCACTGGTGACATCGCGGAAGATCGGATTGGCCCGCATCCTGGCCTGGATCTGGTTGGACCAGATGGTGAGTTCATCCGCCTTGACACTCTGCAGCACATACTGGTAGCGACTCTTGCTCGAGCGCCCGCCAAGACTCAGGTTTTGTACCGGCGACAGGTAGACCGATAGACCCGGCAGCGCGCCGAGCTTGCTGCGTAATTGCTCCAGTACGCGATCCATCGGATCGCGTGTACTGCGCGCCTTTAGCCCGATAAATAGCGCACCGCTGCTGCCGCTGGTTACCCGGGATGTCACTGACAACACGTTGGTATCGTTCTGGATGATGTCGGCGGTGGCTTGCACCAGTTTCACCATCGCCGGATACGAAATATCCTGCGGTCCTTCGATCGAGGCGCGGATCTGACCGATATCCTCGGTCGGGAAAAATCCTTTCGGAATCTCGATAAACAGGAAGCCGGTGAGCAGAAAGGTCGACAGTGCACCGAGCAGCACCACCCGCGTGCGCGCCAGGCACCAGTCAAGACCGCGACTGTAAGTGTCGAGCACGGCATGAAAACCTTTTTCGAATTGGCGGCTGATCCAGCTATCGTCTTCCGGTGGCGCGTGTTTCAGAAACCGGCTGCAGAGCATCGGTACTAACGTCAGTGAAATCAAGGCCGACACCATGATCGCCAGCGAGACGACTGCTGCGAACTCGCGAAAAATAAGCCCGATCACGCCCGGCATGAAAAAAATCGGAATGAACACCGCCACCAGCGAAATCGAGATCGACAGGATCGTGAAGCCGACTTCGCGTGAACCCTTGAGTGCAGCGGCCATCGGCGTCATCCCTTGCTCGACATACCGCACGATATTTTCAAGCATGACGATGGCGTCATCGACCACCAATCCGACTGCGATCGTAATCCCCAGCAAGGAAATATTGTCGAGGCTGTAGCCCAGCACGTACATCAGCGCACAACAACCGATGAGCGAGATCGGCAACGTCACGACCGGGATAGCCGTGGCGGAAAGACGTTTGAGGAACAGGAAGATCACCAGAATCACCAGCACCACCGTCAGGATCAGCGTGTGCTGGACATCGACTATCGCATCCCGGATCGACTGTGACCGGTCATTCAATTCGTGAATTTTAATCGACGCCGGCATTTGTTCCTTGAACCGGGGCAAGGTTGCCTTGACCGCATCGACAACCGCCACCGTGTTCGCATTCGGCTGGCGCTGCACGGCCAGCACGATGGATGGCTCGCCATTGACCCAGCTGCCGCTCTTGGCCGATTCGACGCTGTCCTCGACGACGGCAACATCCTTGAGCCGGGTGGTGTAGCCATCCCGCGTACTGATGATCAATTCGCCGAACCCGGCCGCATTCCGCAATTGGCGGTTCGCTTCCAGCGTCAGACTCTGGCGCGGTCCGTCGAGCACACCGACCGGGCCGTTCGTGTTGGCGGCATGAATGAGCGTTGCCAGTTCGTCCAGCGTCAGGTTGCGTGCAGCCAATTCGTCGGGACGCACCTTGACGCGCACTGCGAAGCGACGCTGGCCATACACCGCAACCTGAGCGACGCCGTCGATCGTCGATAACGTGGGCGAAATCAGGTTTTCTGCATAGTCGTTGAGGTCCGCCAGCGAAATCGATGGTGACGTCAGCGCCACCAGCAATACTGCGGCATCGGCAGGATTGACCTTGCGATACGCCGGTAGTGAGGTCAACTCAACCGGTAAGCTGCGTTGCGCACGTAACAGCGCCGCTTGCACATCGACTGCCGCGGCATCGATATCCCGATCTGAATTGAATTCAAGCACGATCGACGTATTTCCCAGTGTGTTGCTGGAACTGATCGTACTGATTCCCGAAATTGTCGAAAACTGCTTTTCCAGCGGTGTGGCGACCGAGGCCGCCATAATTTCCGGGCTGGCACCCGGCAAGGAGGCCGTCACGTTGATAACCGGCGTGTTGTAGGTAGGCAATGCCGCGATAGGAAGTTTCGAGTAAGCAAACATTCCGACAACCACAATGGCGATCGACAGCAATACCGCCATCACCGGACGACGAATACACAGCTCGGAAATATTCACGATATCAATTCAACAGTCATGCAGTGAGGGATGCGCACCAAGTGCGGGATGGTCATCGAAGATCAAGGCGCGCGCGGCGCCGTCGTGTCAGCACTTGTGCCGCCGGCTGCAGGTTGCCTCTCTGTTACTGTCGCACCGGGACGCAGGTTTTCTGCACCTTCGACAACGACACGCGCACCGGCGACAATGCCGGTGACAGCGGCTTTTCCGTCTTCGATTGCCACCACAACAACTTTTTGTATCGTTACCGTATTGTCGGGTTGAACCAGATAAATGAACTTATCGACCGGACCGGTGACGACGGCCTGGGCCGGTACGACAATCGCATCAGCGAGCGTGCGCGATACCAGCCGGACAGAGACAAATGTCCCTGGCCACATGCGGTGTTGCGGATTGCTAAAACGCGCTTTCATACGGATGGTGCCGGTTTGTCCGTCAGCGGCATTATCAATAAAGATCAGTTTGCCACTAACCTCGCCTGCACCGGCGAGCCCGGCCACGACCGGCGCATCGCCTTGCGGATAGGTAACGCGCAGGCTAGCCAGTTCACGCTCCGGCAGCGTGAAACTGACCGCAATTGGATCGAGCTGGGTAATGGTCAGCATTGGCAAAGCAGTTGGCTGCGCAAGACTGCCCGGATGGACATTGATCAGACCGATTCGCCCGCCAATGCTGGCGCGAACCAGGCTGTAATCGAGGGCGACCTGGCTTGACTTGACGGCGGCCTGATCGGCAGCCAGCGTGCCGCGCAACGCATCGACCTTGCTGCGTGCCGTGTCAACCACGGCTTGCGCAATGAATTTTTTAGTCAGCAATTCCTGATTACGGTTCAGCGTCGCTTCGGCGTCCGCCAGGTCTGCACGATCACGTACGACCTGCGCCAGCGCTCTGTCAATACCGGATAGCTCGGTACGCTGATCCAGCGTCATCAGCAATTGTCCGGCGCTTACATCCTGGCCTTCCTGAACGTGTACTTCGCGGACGATATTTTGTACTTGCGGCCGGATATCCACGGTGTTGATCGCCGTCACGTAACCATTGGCGAACAGGTTGATTGGCATTGCCTGCTGAGCGGCAATCGTGGTTCTCACAACCGCGATTTTTTCAGCTTTTGGTTTTTTTATCGCACGCGATTGCGCTGCATACCAAGCAAAGCCTGCGCCACTCACTCCAATAACAGCAATGACGACAAGAATATTTTTCGATTTACGTTGCATGGACAAATCACTAGTGAGATGAAGATATTTAGATCAAGAATTCAGTGCGACCCGCTACGGAATTAACACAGCGGTCAACATGCCTGTTGCGTTTGGTAGAAATTGAATCACGGGACCACTCGACATTATTACGTATTTTTTTGCCAGCTGCGGTGCATTCCACGGTGTAAAGAAAACCCGTGACTCGCCGGCTGACAGCGCGGTAAAAAGCATCACGAAACGGAGTGATTTAAAATGAAATGCGCGTAGCCGGCTTCACGTAGTACTTGCCAATTCGCGTGACGTAAAAAGCAGGAAAATCGAAAACTAAAATACCAATTTCTTCACCATGGAAAGTCATTCCAACTCCCATAGTTAGTTGAGTAACAAACTAACGACATCAATCAACGCTATTTCAATCAATGGTCCTGAACGATGAACAGCGAGTTGAATTAAGATTAAATTCTTAACAGACATCCATTGATCGCAAAGCGATTTGGTTGCAAACGGACAGCGATCAAAATTCGGCAAACAACGAAAATATGGTTAGCCCGAAAACAAAAAAACGGCTTATCGGCCCGCACTAACTAAGTCGTGGCTGCCGATAAGACGCTTTTTTTGAATTACTGTAATGCCGCGAAAGCGACTGACTTTATTTGATAATAAATACATCCCGATCCTGGCCGGCGATCCAGCGTGGTGGCTTGCCACGGCCTGACCACGTTGCGCCGGAAACTGAATCACGGTATTTCGGCGCAACCGGTTCTTTTGCCTTACTGGCTTTCTTGGTACCGGTCAAACCAAGATCTGTCAGCGTAATACCGTAGTCCCGCATTTTTTCTTTGATATCAGCAATTGCATTAGCAATTTCGCTCTGGCGGGCATGGGCGGCTTGCTTTTGAAGATTTTCAATCTGAACGGTTAACTCTTTGTATGTTGACATATTTGATTTCCAGTGATTTAAAATAAGGTGATGCGGGTAATATGGCACTGCAGTGCAGCCAAAGTCGAAACTAACGGGGTGATTTCCTGTGGAAATTTTTAAAGACTATCCCTTCGAATTCAGAAATTTCAAGGAGTATATCCTAATAATGATTAACTTATTTTACTCCCTCACCGCTTATTTTCTGCAACCCCTAAAATAATCAGCATTGTTATTTTTAATATTTTGGTAAAAAAAACCACAACCTTTTTCCCTTTTCTCAATCTTAATAAGACCGGGCAGGCAAACAAAAAAAGCACCGGGTGGTCGTCGGAAGATTTTAATAACTGAAAAATTTCAACATCAATTGCACCGGCAAGCTATACGTGGACAAGACAAAAAATACCTATAACAACAGTATCCGGTAGTCATCAAGTTCATCCGAATATAAAAATCAGACGACTTACTTATTACGTGCAGGATGTCGTCAATATCTATCCCCGGGGCGGTGATGCTCTCGTATCGAAAGTCAAGTCACAGTATGCCAACAACAGGAATAAGAAAAAATAGCCGGGTAAAACGAACCGGACTAATAATTTGCAGATCAGAAAAATAGAAGAATGGACACTACAGACAAAAAAAGACCGGTTACCGGCCGCGAGGCCCGGAAAACCGGTCTTTTTGCAGAATTCTAGAAGGCGAGCCTTGTCTACGGCACTCATGGATAATGACTGTGGCTGCTTCGTTCCCGACCTGACCAGGTTGGCCATGCCACAATGCGCAGGGGCCCGCCGCGAAGAAGTCTAACAGAAAGTTCTACCTTGGGCTGGTAAAAATGACTTTGATTGAAGCAAGAACCGTCAAATCCCCAACTGCCCCCATATGCTATCGATGCGCGCCTTGACTTCCGAGCTCATCGTGATGGTGCTGCCCCACTCACGATCCGTCTCACCGGCCCATTTGTTTGTTGCATCGATACCCATCTTGCTACCAAGCCCACTGACAGGCGAGGCGAAGTCAAGATAGTCGATCGGCGTATTGTCGACGAGTGTCGTATCGCGCAATGGATCAACTCGCGTCGTCATAGCCCAGATTACTTCTTTCCAATCCCGTATATCGACATCTTCATCGACCACGATAATGAATTTGGTATACATGAACTGCCGCAAAAAACTCCACACGCCGAACATGACGCGCTTGGCATGCCCCGGATAGGATTTCTTCATCTGCACTATCGCCATCCGATAACTACATCCTTCCGGCGGTAGATAGAAATCGGTAATCTCGGTGAACTGTTTTTGCAGCAGCGGTATGAATACTTCATTGAGCGCCACGCCAAGAATAGCCGGCTCGTCCGGCGGTTTGCCCGTATAGGTCGAGTGATAGATAGGATTACGGCGCATGGTAATGCGATCTATCGTTAGCACCGGGAACATATCCTGTTCATTGTAATAACCTGTGTGATCCCCGTATGGACCTTCGAGTGCGTGCTCATACCCGGACGGATGATTCGGATCCGCATAAACATGCCCCTCCAGAACGATCTCCGCCGAAGCTGGCACGCGCAACTCGCTCCCTATTGCCTTGATCAGTTCAGTACGACTGCCGCGCAGCAAGCCGGCAAACTGGTATTCAGACAGGCTGTCCGGTACCGGCGTAACCGCACCGAGTATCGTGGCCGGATCAGCACCCAGCGCCACGCATATCGGGTATGGCTGCCCCTTGTTGACTTTCGCGTGCTCACGGAAGTCAAGAGCGCCGCCACGCTGTGCAAGCCAACGCATGATGACCTTGTTTCGCGATAACACTTGCTGGCGATAAATACCGAGATTCTGACGTTTTTTGTGCGGCCCCTTGGTGATGACAAGTCCCCACGTAATCAGTGGCGCAACATCCCCCGGCCAGCAATGTTGAATTGGCAGCAGACCAAGATCAACGGCATCCCCCTCCAACACTACTTCCTGACACGCTGCAGAGCGCAACTCTTTGGGTGCCATGTCCCACAGGGATTTCACTAGCGAGGTCAAGCCAAGCAAGTCCTTGAATCCTTTTGGTGGCTCCGGCTCTTTGAGCATCGCCAGCACATGACCGATCTTGCGCAACTCACTGACTTCCTCCGCCCCCATGCCGAGAGCAACCCGCCGGGGTGTACCGAATAAATTACCCAGCACCGGCATCGACTGTCCGTCTACATTCTCGAACAGCAGCGCGGGACCGCCGGCGCGCAGCGTGCGATCACAGATTTCCGTGATCTCCAGATAGCTGGAAACCGGGAAAGTGATCCGCTTTAACTCGCCAATCGATTCCAATTGAACAACAAAATCTCTCAAATCCGAATATTTCATCTTTTTTGCACCGCCAGACTGCGGGCCTTTCAATTTAAGGAATAAATACAAGCTGTTGATTTTATTCAACTAAGTTGTAACTCGATCACTTGCTAAAGATCAAACAGTAATCACTTTCTAAGTTATTAGTATTGACTTGATATAACACGGCACCTACAATCCGCGAACATTGAGAAGGAAGGCATCTGGCGCGTCAATCTCGCCCATTGCAACAGAAAACCAAATCATTTCACGGGGCCGGGGCCCCAACAGACATTTTAAGGAGTGTTTTCAAAAGGCGTCAGCCTTATCCCCCGCAAAAAGTTGTCTGCCACTGCAGCGGTACCGAAGTATACCCTCAGCTTAACGCAGCAACTCCGACGCCATCTGCCCGCATCAAGCGGTGGATGGCGATGTATCTGATTCACGGCGAACAGTCCGGATGGAGGCATGCCGCATCCGGACTGTTCGCCGCGGCGATTCAGGAGGTTCAATTGCTTAATCGATTTACCCGGGCGACGCGCACATGCGCGCGACATTTACGTAGTAATTCAACAACCATTGGTACATTTGCTCGAGACACCTTGAGCGGATTTTTCACCACTGCTCATCACACCCTGATGATCTCCGGGATTGCTGCGCTATGCACGCTGGCATTAATGTTCTACCGGCCTGATCTTGCACAGCAACTGAAATCATTATCTCCATTCAGTGCACCGCAATTGGATCAGCCATTGACCGTGTCGGATTCCGACGTGCCGATGGATACACCAACAATGTCTTTTGGTTCGCATGCCATCCTCCTTGATTCGGGCAGCATACGGTCATCACCAGCGCCAAGCCCATTGCCCGCAGCCAAGGTAAAAGGGACCGAACGTCAGCAGCAATGGGTGTCCAACTGGATATCCAAGCGATATCGGGTAGCCAACGATGCCACGGATATGCTGGTCTCGGCCGCCTACACCACGGCCCATGATATTAAAATTGATCCACTTCTCATTCTTGCTGTCGCCGCCATTGAGTCGGGATTCAATCCGTTTGCCGAAAGCTCGGTAGGCGCTCAAGGCCTGATGCAGATCATGTCTAAAATCCATCATGAAAAATTTCAGGATCTCGGCGGAATTAAAGCGGCTCTCAACCCGGTTGCCAATATTCGCGTTGGCTCGCGCATTCTGAAAGAGTACGTGTCACGCGGCGGATCCGTAGAAGCCGGACTGAAGATGTATGTCGGCGCTGCCGCTTTCGACAACGATGATGGTTACGGTTCAAAAGTACTTGCCGAGTACCAGCGTCTGAAAACTGTAGCTAGCGGCAAGAGCGTATCGGTATACACGAGTACGGCACCGCTAATTATTCAGCCCCGGCCTAAGGTGACGGGCGATGTAGCGACTGAGCCAAAAATTGCAAGCTCCAAGGACGATCAGGTATCGGCCTCGGAAGCGATTCGCAAGGCTTCCGTGCCAGACCAGTTCGCCGCAATGTAATTTCGCAAGAGCAAACGCATCGGAAGAAAAAAAGAGCCTCACGGCTCTTTTTTTACGTTACTTCAGGATCGCCGGGGTCGTCCCTCAAAAAATTTGTGCAACCGCCTTACTGCTTCTTCCAGATTTTCCATCGACGTCGCATACGAAACCCGAATGAAGCGGTGCGCTGTGGACGGCCCGAAGTCGAGTCCTGGGACCAGCACCACGCCAGCCTCGTTGAGCATGTCGATGGTGAGCTGATCAGCATCATCCGACAGATCGCTACAATCGGCATAAACATAAAATGCGCCATCCGGTACCACCGGCACCTTAAAACCCAGTGCACGCAGGGCAGGAACGATGTAGTCACGACGACGGCGAAACTCTGCCTTGCGCTCCTCATACAGTGCAAGCGACGCACTTTCAAAGCAGCCGAGAGCAGCATGCTGAGCGATCGTCGACGCACAAATGAACAGGTTTTGCGCGAGCTTTTCTACATGTGAAACCAATGAAGGTGGTACCACCAGCCAACCCAGGCGCCACCCCGTCATATTGAAGTATTTCGAAAAACTATTAATAACAATAATGTCATCGCCCAGAGACAAGGCCGAAAATGGTGCCTCATCGTAAGTCAGACCTTGATAAATCTCATCGACAATCGTGTAGCCCTTTTTTTCGCGCACGGTTGCCACGATATTGCGCAGTTCCTCCTGCGGGATCGAGGTACCGGTAGGGTTCGACGGCGACGCCAGCAGCACCCCCCGGGTAGCCTCATCCCAATGACTACGGACAGTGGCATCGGATAACTGGAAACGCTGTTCCGGACCGCAAGGAATCATTGCGGCCTCACCATCGAACGCGGCGACAAAATGCCGGTTGCAAGGGTAGGAGGGGTCCGGCATCAACACTTTCGTGCCGGGTTCGACCATCGTGGCGCAGGCCAGCAGCAACGCTGCAGACGCACCGGCGGTGATGATGATACGAAGCGGGTCAATCTGCAGGCCGTAGACCAGCGCGTAGTGTGCCGAGATCGCCTCACGCAATGCCGGCAGACCATTCGCCGCCGTGTATTGCATCTTGCCGTCACTCATGGCGCGCGTAGCCGCAGCGATCACCGCAGGAGCCGCGGTGAAATCGGGTTCACCGATCCCCATGTGGATAATCGATCGCCCCTGCTGCTCAAGTACCGCCGCCATCTTGATCAGTTCCATGACATGAAACGGGGCGATATGCTCGACCCGCCCTGCCACATTCTTCATCGGGAAAGCGATCTCTGCAGGCACCGCCATCACGACGGACGCGATGCGGCAATTTCTACATCGCGTGTCCTGGCAGCAAACTTGTCCAGCACGCCATTGACGTATTTGTGGCCATCGATTCCGCCAAACGATTTGGCCAGCTCGACCGATTCATTGATGATGACCTTGTAAGGTATTTCGATGTGATTCTTCAGTTCGAATGCGCCTATCAGCAGGATTGCATGTTCGATCGGTGACAGCTGGTTCAGCGGGCGGTCAATCAGTGGCAATAACTCGGCGCGCAGCGTGCCAGCTTGCTTGATCGTCCCGTACAACAACGCATCGAAGTGAGCCGCGTCAGCCTTGTCGAAACCATGCGCCTCACGCAGATGGGCTTCGATAACGCCGGCATCTTCATTGTTCAGCAGCCACTGGTAAAGGCCTTGCAGGGCAAATTCACGCGAACGGTGTCGGGGGGTGCGGCTCTTGTTCGGATTCGCGTGAAGCTCTTTTTTGGGGATCATGATAGTCAGACTGCATTGCCGTAGATAACCTCCGGCAAGCGTAATGGAGCAAAAAACCGCGCATGACCGGTTATAGCCAATGCACGGTCCACATCGTTATTCGTCGTCGACAGCTTCGGACAACTCATCCAGCGCCAACACCAGGTTAGCCATTTCAACAGCAACCCGCGCAGCATCAGCGCCTTTTTCTTTCATTCTAGCAATTGCCTGCTCGTCGTTTTCAGTCGTCAGTATCGCGTTAGCTACCGGCGTACCGAAATCGAGTCCGACACGACTGATGCCGGCACCGGATTCGTTTGCAACCAGTTCAAAGTGGTAGGTCTCACCACGGATGATTGCCCCGAGTGCGATTAACGCATCGAACTGCATGGTTTCGGCCATTTTCTGCAGAGCGAGCGGGACTTCCAGCGCACCGGGTACGGTCAACCGGAAGATGTCTTCGTTGGCCACGCCGAGACGGCTCAGTTCGGCCAGACAGGACGTCAGCAAGCCATCGCCAATATTCGCATTGAAGCGTGCCTGCACGATGCCGATGCGCAAACCTTCGCCATCGAGATTGGTTTCGTAAGTTCCTACTGTCATGATGGTTCCTTTATAAACGGGTGATCGGAATGCCATCGGCATTGCCGCGACTTAATCCTTCGGACTACTCCGGTATCCCACGACTTCGAGATCAAAGCCAATCATTGACGGCATTTTTCTCGGATTAGCCAGCAATCGCATTTTACCGACACCAATATCCTTGAGGATTTGTGCCCCTATCCCGTAAGTGCGTAAATCCATGCTTGCCGCACGGGGCGGTAGACGATTTTCCGGTGTCAGCGCGGCGTTGAACTGCGCAAACAACTGGTCAGCTGACCCCTCACAATTGAGTAACACCACCACACCTCGTTCAGCCGCCTTGACGGCAGCCAGTGCCGACGCCATGTTCCAGGAATGCGTTGTCGAGCCGGCCTCCAGCAAATCGAGTATCGATACCGGCTGATGCACCCGTACCAGCGCTTCCGTATTGGCTGAAATCTCGCCATGAACCAATGCCAGGTGTGCGCCACCGCTTGGCTTGTCGCGATAGATCAACGCCTGAAAGGCCCCATGCGCAGTCTGCATTGTGCGCTCGGCAATGCGCTCGACGATACTTTCATTCTGGCTGCGATAGTGGATCAGGTCGGCAATAGTGCCAATTTTAAGATCGTGTTTTTGCGCGAACTCAAATAAGTCTGGCAAGCGCGCCATCGTGCCATCGTCGTTCATAATTTCGCAGATCACCGCGGCAGGTGTCAGGCCGGCCAGCTCGCAAAAATCGCATCCGGCTTCAGTATGTCCGGCCCGCATCAGCACGCCACCTTTTTGTGCCTTCAATGGAAATACGTGACCAGGCTGGACAATATCGGAAGATTTGGCGTTCTTGGCAACCGCCACCTGGATAGTGCGGGCCCGGTCAGCTGCTGAAATACCGGTCGTCACACCTTCCGCTGCTTCAATCGAGACGGTGAAGTTCGTGCCATACGACGTACCATTGCGGGCTGTCATCATGGACAGGTTGAGGCGATCGCAGCGCTCTTCGGTCAGCGTGAGGCAAATCAGGCCGCGACCGAATTTGGCCATGAAATTGACCGCTTCGGCGGTGACGAATTCAGCGGCCATCACGAGGTCGCCTTCATTTTCGCGGTCCTCTTCGTCGACCAGAATAACAATCCGGCCGGCACGTAATTCCGTGACTATTTCTTGCGTGGTAGCGATTGACATGAATTGAGTCCTTTTAGGTGCGCCATTTTAATGGATTTGCGCCCCCCGCAACCTGCTTTGAGAACAGGAAAAAACGCTAACTTCGCCGTCTATCCAGCCGATCCGGTAGGGTCTGTAACAGTCTCTGTGGATCAGTCCGCGCGCTGCGGCCCGGCCGGACTGCTCAGCATCCGCTCGACATAGCGCGCAATCAGATCAATCTCGAGGTTGACGCGGCTACCTGCTGTCAAGTTACGAAGGGTCGTCACCGCGATGGTATGGGGTATCAGGTTGATCGAAAAAACGCACCCGCCCGGCGTATCGCTGACCCGGTTGACTGTCAGCGATACGCCATTGACGACTATGGAGCCCTTGAGCGCCAGATATTTTCCGAGGTCGGACGGTGCCTCGATGACCAACTCCCATGATTCTCCGATCGGCTCGAAACGGGTCACCAGACCAAGACCATCGACGTGACCGGACACCAGATGTCCACCCAGGCGATCGGCCAGGGTCAAGGCTTTTTCGAGATTGACTTCACCGGGGGCATCGAGCCCGGCCGTACAGTTCAGACTTTCGCGGGAAACATCCACGGCAAACGTGTGGTCTGTCTTGCTAACGACCGTCATGCACGCGCCGTTGATGGCGATCGAGTCACCAAGCACGACGTCGGCAAGCGGCAGGTCACCCGCATCAATAGTCAGACGCACACCCGCACCCGGCTCCGCACCCGCAGCAGACAGGTCAGTGATTTTTCCTACAGCAGCAACAATTCCAGTAAACATGGCAATTAAATAGAGTCAAGTAAGGCGAGCAAGAATACGCAGGTCCGGACCGATCTGCTTGACATCATGAAATACCAGTTCGGTTTTATCCGACAAACGGGTCATTGCAGGCAAATCGAACAAACCCGCGGCATCGCCGATCAGACTCGGTGCAAGGTAAAGTAGTAGTTCGTCAATGCACCCTTCGCGCAAGAGAGAGCCATTGAGCTTGAAACCGGCCTCGACGTGGACTTCATTAATCTGGCGCCGGCCAAGCTCGAGCATCAGTTGCGGCAAATCGACTTTGCCGGCGGCATTGGGCAAGCAGATCACGTCGTGGCCAAGCGATTCCAGCGCAGCCTGCCTGACCTGCTCGGCCTGCGCACAGACGATCCAGACCGGCGCGCCCTGCAGGATACGCGTCGACAACTCAATCTCGAGGCGACTATCGATGACGATGCGCTGTGGTTGGCGCGGCGTGACGATCGCGCGCACGGTGAGTTGCGGGTCATCTGCCTTGACCGTGCCGATCCCGGTCAAGATCGCACAGGCCCTGGCGCGCCAGGCGTGTCCGTCTTCGCGTGCCGGTGCCGAGGTAATCCATTGGCTCATACCATTATGCAAGGCAGTCTTGCCGTCAAGGCTGGCGGCCGCTTTCATCCGTAACCACGGCTTTCCTCGCTGCATCCGGGAAAAAAATCCAATATTCATTTCGAGGGCGGCGTCGCGCATCACCTCCGTGACGACCTCAATCCCGGCGCTACGCAAGCGAGCCAGTCCGGCTCCGGCGACCAACGGATTCGGATCGGAGATCGCCGATACCACGCGTGCTACACCAGCATGAATGAGCGCATCGGCACACGGTGGCGTACGCCCGTGGTGACTGCAGGGTTCGAGCGTGACGTACAGCGTTGCGCCGCGAACTGAATTACCACGATGCTGCGCATCGGCCAATGCCTGAATTTCGGCGTGTGCGTGGCCGACCGCCTGCGTGTGGCCGGCACCGAGGACGACGCCATCGCGAACGACGACGCAACCGACGCGCGGATTCGGGGCGGTAATGAACAGGCCTTTAGCGGCCCATTCAAGGGCGAGCGCCATACCTTGCTGGTCGTTGGCAATTTTCATGAAGCTTTCAGATCAGGTTAAAGTCTCGCCGCATCAACCGCAAGCGGTTTCAGCCAGCGGATTGCATGTACGTGCACGACCGAGAAAGTTGATGATGATGCGACGCTGCTGCGCACCGAGCGAAAGCGACAGGTGACCCAATTGCGGTGTCTGGCTGTTCGCGTTGGTACGCGTGCGTCCGCTCGCCGCATACGCAATGTAAGCCGTCGAGCTATCGGTCATCACGGAGTTTATGGTAATTCCGCGGGCAACGGCATCGTGGACAAGAATAATCGCCTCACCGGCATCGACCCGCCGGTTGTCGTTGCCATCAATGAAAATCATCCAGCCACTGCGCCAGTCGGCGCCATCGGCCGGAACCAAGTCGACCCGCTGGCCGCGTCGTATCGCTTCCGCACGGGTAAGTCTGATTGCGGCCAACAAATCTGCCGTGGTTGCAGAGATCTTCTGGCGCTCGATCAACTCCGCAAAGCCGGGCACAGCCAGTGCAAGAATGATTGCGAGGAGTGCCAGTGCAATCATCAGCTCAACGAGTGTGTAACCGCCCCGGCAGTAGCGACGCAGCCGGCTACCTGCACCACGCAAGTCACCAGCAATCGCGTCCATCGGCTTCCTTATGGCCCAAGCTATCGATGCGCAACGTACCGCATTGCGTGTCAGAAAACCCGGCATTAACCTTATTCGTGCCCGGTCGTGCACGCAGTGTCACGCATTCGGAAATACGGCGACCAACGCAAGCCAGTGCATCCAGTTCATAGGCACTGGATGCCGCCGTGTCGGCTGAAAACCAGACAAAGCGCTGTTGATCCGGATCTGTCGATGCGGACGAAAAAGCGAGATAAGTCATTCTTTGCGAATACAACTGCTCTTGCTGCTGCATCAGCTTGAACAACGCCGCACGGCCCTCTGCACGCTTGACCTTGCGGATCGCAAATTGATAGGACGGCAGTGCAACCGCTGCCAGCAACCCGACAATGACGACACCCGCAAGGATTTCAATCAGGGTGAAGCCGGGCCGACGAAAAAAACCGGAGCGCCTCATTCGCCCCCCCTAGCGCTGCGCATCAGTGCGCCGCCTATCGGGCCAGTTACTTACTTCGCGCCAACCCAAGCGTTGTACCGGCAACGCGACCGTCGCGCTCTGTGGTGGCGTTGTGGCAATGGATTGTCCCTCGCCACCTGGAACCAGCACCGTCATCCGGCGTGACAGGATGGCTCCGCCAGTCGCACGGGAAGACGAGCGTTCAAAGGACGATAGCAATAAGGGCGCAACCGGACCACCGGTGTGCATCCGCGTCACGGTAACGTCGGCCGGCGACAAGCCATCCAGCGGGTCGAGAAAATACATCCTGCCGTCACCGCGATCGCAACCATCCCCTGCCGGAATCAAGGAGCGAAAGGCCATCAGGCCGGAGTCCGCCAACGCAGAATAGACTTGTCTCTCGCCAGTGTGTATCGCGTCGGGAAAATCGAGATACCAGCCTTTCCGGTCCGACGTCGTGTTGCCATAGGTGAACGATGCGCCCTCGATGAGGTAACGATCACGTCCCAATTTGCGGGCGGTACGTGCGACCAGCGCCTGGCGGACAACCGGCGGTTGGTCGCGCAGGGCCATGTCATGAACCGCGTACAGCGACTGGATTGCATAAGGCGTCGCATCAGACGTCGCAAGCCCTTCCTCCGGCGCAAGCAAACGCCCCGATCCAAACAGGACCAGATAGCCACCGCCCGGAGCAAAAACGACACTCGGTTTCGCCACGATCGGCTGCAACTTGCCACGGGAATCCATAGCAGAAAATAACTGCCTCGCGACAGGCCACGGTGCCCCGCCGGAAAAATCGAAGCGCCATACGATGCCGGAAAGATCACCGGCATACGCAAAACGGATCGTGTTATTTTCGTCGGGTACCAGTGCGGCCGCGCTCAGACCTGTTGAGCCGGTATTGAATTTGAAGTAATTCACATTAACCTGCCAGCGCGCGCCGGCTGGCTTGTCCAGCCCCAATAGAAACAGCCGGCCGGGCCCCTCCAACCCGGCGCTAGCCTGTCCCGTTGAAACAACGACAAAGTTGCGCCGTTCGCCAGCCCGGACCTGAAAAGTCGCAATGGACGGCTTGCCGGTGACGACACCCATGTCGACATCATCGCCATCACTGAATTCCCACAGTGCACCTGCACTTTTACCGAACTCATCGGGTCGACTGACATCGAATGCAACGACTCCTTTGGCACCCGTTCCGGCAGCTGCGGCAAGAATCGTCTTGCTGGCTCCATGCAGACGCACCTCCTGCAGTGCCAGTTTGCCGTCAAACCAGGAGCGGGGCGGAGTCGCCGGACTGCTCAATCGGCCCAGTTCAGGCAGCAGGAAAGCCGGTACATAGGCAAATAACTCTTTACCGTCGGCAGCTGAAAACGCGTGCAGCATACCGTCATTGGCAGCGACAAAAATCGTCTCAAGCCCGGCGTCATTGACGCCATAAAGCTGGCTCTCACGCGGCTGACCGGCCAGCAAAGGTGTGCTGTTGAGTATGCCGCCCAACACCGACTTGCGCGGCCTGAACGCTCCCGAACCATTCCCCTGTTCCGCATCACGTTGTCCACGCAAATAATTGACGCGCTGCTCGCCCAATCCATCGCTGCGATTCGCCCCCGGCAGCTGGTTCAATTTCTGTTGTTGCAGCGCGGTCAGGTTTTCCCAGCGAAATTCAACAGTCTTTCCCGACGCAAGGTCAAACGTCCATAGACTGCGCTGCGTCGCGCGATCGTCCGACCCAGCCGGCCATTGCTCTGCAGCGTCCCACGCCGCCGGACCGATCAGCATGGTGCCCGCTGTGGTAGTCCCAACGGAGAATTTTTTCAGGCTGCCTGACCACGATCGGGACTCGAGTCCGGCCCGCCATAACCACTTACCCAGCGGATCGATCACCTGCTGGGTTACGCTGATATCCGGCGCCTCCTCCGGTGTAGTCAAACAGGCAAAGGATTTTAATTGCGCATGCGCTGCGCAACAAAAACTGCAGAGCATGCAAAGCAGTAGCTGACCCCGCTTCATGGCACACTCCCTTTCCGGTAAAAGGTCTGCAACACGACCTCACTGGCGGCCTCGGCACCAAAACCGATCGCCGTAATTCTGTAAAAATACTCGGGCTTCTCGGCACTGTACCCGGCCTGCCGGTAAGGCATCAGTTCGATGAGATAACGAGGCAGCATAACTGGCAGCGCGCCCATACCGGTTTGCATCGAGCGCCCGGTAAAGCGACCATAAGACACTGCCACATCGCTGTCATGAATGCCGTCTTGTCCATACTGAACGACCTGTAACCAGCTGGGCACACCGGCGTCAGCAGATTGCCTGCATAAACCCTGATAACGGTTGGCGACACCACGCTGACAGGCATCACCAACTTCATCCGGAAAGCCTGTCTTGCTGTTGCCGGCAAACACAGCGCTACGCGACAAGTGCGTATCCGGCGAATCTTCGATATCGAGTTCGGCGTCCTGCAAGCCGGCCTCGGCAGCTTGAAAAGCGACCTCCCTGTCGCGATAGCTGCGCGCGGCCTTTTGATCCTGCAGACCGATCTGCAAAGCCGACAGGGCCAGCAATGACACTGCCATCAGCCAGACCAGCACGATGATCAGCGTGATCCCGCTCTGCCGGCTCATCGCGGCATCGCCAATGTGGCATTGCGAATGCGGATCGTGGTTGTAAAAAGCTTGCGCAGGCGATTGCGTTCTTTCAGTGGCAGTTCGCTTTCGACAATTCGTGTACCTGAATCGCTGAGCGCCTGTTGCGCGGCGTAGGAGGGACCGAACAGATCGAAGGTCCGGTCCAGCGTATCGGTACGAACGGCCCGCATGCTGCGCACGAGCAGGGCAACCCGGACATCGGTGATTTTTTTCCAATACGTCTGGCGATTGAGGTCCCGCGCGCGCTGCTGCGGCGTAGTGCCGTGCAAGATCAGTCCCTGGTCCAGGCGGTCAATTTCAGATGCGGTGAGAAAGTGTGTCGGCATCGCGGCGGCGTCCGGCCCGACTCCGTACAACACCTGGAACGATTCGACACCACGCACGATGGCGGCCGATGACCAGTGACTGTGCCCTTGGTATTTGCAATGTAACTCGGGCTCTCCGCGCGCATCCCGGGCGACAAAAAAAATGCTCCACCCCGAAAACTGTCCGGGTAGATTGATTGCCGGAGGAGCGACGTTGAAGCCGGCACAATTAATCACCGATCCATCGTCAGCACCGGCAAAACGCAGAGCCAGTACGTCGCTGCCATTGACTGCCGCTGGCAAGGCCTGATCGATACCCGGTGTGCCTGCTTTGAGTGAACGGGCATCAAGGCCGCTGATGGCGGCGTCGGACCAGTCATTGCCCTGTCCGAGTACTGCCGGGCTGGCCAGATCGGAAGATCCACTCAGGCGCACGGCACGGGCGATGCTGTCAATTGCATACCGGCCCGTTTCAGATAATTCAACCGTACTTTCCTGGAGATCGTAGGCGCGCCGTGCGGCTTGGAATACGGTCACGGCAACCGTAACAATAAGCAAACCGAGTGCCAGTCCGATTAATAACTCGACCAGGCTCAGGCCACGTTGCACGCCAATCTTCGCGCGATTAGTCGGCATGCAACACCAGTTTCGGTCCGTTACTGATGTCGTTGTCACCGGCAAACGTCGCGCGGGCTTGCCAGCCGAGCTTGATCCACAGTGGTGCACTGGCGCTCGCTCCCGCATCGCACTCCCATCTCCATGTCTTGCTACTGACCTGCCATGGCGTCGTATCGCGGCAGATACGCAGCCGTCCTGCCGGTAAGCGCGCCGTCATCCACGATCGCCACTCATCGACCATGAAGGCCGCAAGCTGGTTGTCATTACAGGCACCGGATGATCCATAACACCGTGTCGATGACACGGCTGAAACGCCTGCTGATGATGCGGCATCGAAGTCAAATTGCGCGAGTGCCGTTGTACTGGCGCGGCCGCGCAACTGATCGGCGATATCGATGGCCAGATGCAGGGCGACCGATTCGGCATCGACTTGCCGGGCGACCCGCATCGACGAGAACAGCAACGCCAGCAAGCCAAGTACACCAAGTGCGAGGACAAGCAACGAGACCAGTACTTCGATCAACATGAAACCACCGGTACAAGAGAGACGCATAGGAAGACGTGGAAATTATCAATGTCGTCGAGCTTAGTGAAAACTTATCGTTAAAAATGAATCTGTAGACAAGGTTTGAGACGACTCAATATTTGCCAACTCCGGCTGAATGCCGACGTCGCCAATTACAAACGAACTGGTCGTGCGATCCAGTGTTTCGCCTCCGCGCTGGTTGGGTACAATGCGACCATGTCTGAATTCGATTTAATCGCCCGTTACTTCACCCGCCCTGATCGCGGCCATCCGTCTGTACTGCTCGGCGTCGGTGACGACTGTGCATTGCTCAAGCCAGTGCAGCTTCAACAAGCTATTTCGATGGACATGCTGGTAGAAGGACGCCACTTTCTGCCCGGCACGGATCCAGTCGCACTCGGGCACAAATGTCTGGCAGTTAATTTGTCTGACCTGGCGGCAATGGGTGCGAGGCCGGTCGGTTTCACACTGGCGCTGGCGCTGCCTGCTATCGACGAAGACTGGCTACAGGGATTTTCTACCGGCCTGTTTGCCCTGGCGGATCGACATGGTTGTGCACTGATCGGCGGCGATACGACAAAGGGACCCAGGACCATCTGCATCACCGTCTTCGGTGAACTGGATGCTGCCGGCGCGCTACTCCGCAGTGCGGCCCGCGCCGGCGACGACATCTGGGTCTCGGGTACGCTCGGGGATGCCCGTCTGGCATTGGCCTATCGACTGGGCGAACGCGAACGCGATGAGACTGTGCTGGCACTGTGCGCGCCACGCATGGACCGCCCGACTCCGCGCAACGAACTCGGGATGGCACTGGTTGGTATCGCCCATGCGGCCATTGATATCTCGGATGGACTTGGCGGAGATCTCGGGCACATCCTGACACGCTCTTGCGTCGGCGCAACCGTGGACGTCGACGCACTGCCGGCCGGACCGGCGCTGGCCAATCAACCGGGAGCATTGCGGCGCGAGTATTGCGTGGCGGGCGGCGACGATTACGAACTTTGTTTTACCGCACCACAAGCCAATCGACAAGCTGTCCTTGATGCCGCACACAACACACAAACGACGGTCACCCGCGTCGGCCGTATCGATGCGTTGCCGGGGCTGCGATTGACGGACCATTCCGGTGTCAACCTGCGCCTGACCTATCCTTCATTCGATCACTTCACCACGCCATGACCGCTCACCCTCCCATCAAAAATCCAACCGGGCAATTCATGCTCGCGCATCCAGCCCACCTGATTGCCCAGGGCCTCGGCAGCGGCTTGTCGCCCATCCTGCCCGGGACCAGCGGAACCTTATTCGGCTGGCTGACGTTTAACCTGATGAGCCAACGCTGGCCGGATTTTTTTACCGATGCGAACTGGGCACTCGTCATCGTGACGGGATTTTTGGTCGGCATCTGGGCCTGTGCTAAAACTGGACGCGACTTGGGTGTTGCAGATCACGGCAGTATGGTGATCGATGAAATTATTGCTTTCTGGATCGTGCTTCTTTTGCTGGCACCTGCGGACTTCACTACACAGTGCTGGGCATTTTTATGTTTTCGCTTTTTTGACATGGTCAAGCCGCCACCAATCGGCTACTTTGATCGACGCTTCAAGGGCGGCTTTGGCGTAATGTGGGACGATATTGTTGCCGCTTTTTTTACGTTGCTGGTCTTTGCTTTCTGGCGGATGTAATTGTGTGGGCCAACGGCATGAGGCGGGAATGCGCGCCATGCCGTGCACCTATTTATTTGTAGACGCCGCTACCCAGGATGACGTCACCTACTTTTTCAACGTAACTGGTTTTGGCTTCGACAGCCTTGGTAAGCGGATTAGCCCACTTGTAATCAACCCAACCACTGCCGGTCTTGCTATTTGCCACTTCGATGAAATTCTTGACGATCGGCTTGCCATCCGCATCACGCAAGTCGAGCAGGTTCTTGCCTATCAATTTAGGATTGGCGCCATGAGCGAGGTTGGTACCGTCACCGCCTGCGCTGTAAGCAAAAATATACAGGTCGCGATCGACAAACGATCCATCAGGCTTGTTGAACTCGGCGAACGCCTTCTCCTTTCCATTTTCCCTTAAGTAAGCTGCCGCCTTTTTCACCAAAGCAACAGCTTCGTCTCGCGAGCCTTTTTCTGCCGCAACAGCAACATTTATCATCAACAAAGCGAATACGCTCACAACAAAACTTTTCAGCAAATATTTCATGGGTAATTCCTCAGGTTATTTTTCGGTTTGAATGCTGGGTGCAGGTCTTGCCCCAAATGCCGCTTGCCGCGCCTGAATTGACGGGTTGTCGACTCAGACTCTGCAGCGCCATGCCTGGAGCCAGTGTTCGGAACACCGGCTCGCGGAAAAATATTAATGGCTACAATTGCCTTTGATAGTGAGGAATCACAAACAAATTGCATCGTTTTGTCTTAAAAAGCATACATTTTTTCGCGGGAAAAGAGATTTTTAAACGTGATGAAAGCAATTCTTTACGTCTATTTCTGCAATATTTTGGGCGTAAAATGCGAACAAAATCTCTTAACATGCGACCCAACCATTCGGAACTGTGATGACCAAAGAAATCTTGAAACGCCAACCGGGTGGCCCTTCATCCACCCTTCCAGAGCCGGCACGCCAAACCAAAATCCCGATCGTATCGTCATCCCATCTCGCCTCCGGGCGCAGTGCTGAATTGAGTGAATTCGAGTTCGGCCTGATTATCGCTAGTAATGCATTCAACCGCTGGGCGGTGCGGTGTATTTCTGCCGTCGGCATGAAGGACATGACAATTACCGATGTGCTCGTGCTACACCACATCAACCATCGTGCACGTGAGAAGAAACTTGCCGACATCGCATTTATCCTCAATATCGAGGACACGCACGTGGTCAACTATTCACTGAAAAAATTGCAAACACTCGGTTTGGTGAAAACCGAAAAACGCGGCAAAGAGGTGCTCTATTCGACCAACGAGGCGGGTCAGGATGTCTGCAAGCGCTACTTCGAAATCCGCGAACAGGTGCTGGTATCCGGTCTTAGCGGCGACGGCACCGAAAGCTTTGAATTGAGTGAACTCGCACGCTTCCTGCGCATCCTGTCAGGTTTGTATGAGCAGGCTGCGCGTTCGGCAACCTCTCTTTGACACGCATCTAATATCCGAGAGCCCGGGCAGAGGTATAAAACACGAAGCTGACGACCCACGCCAGCGTCAACGGCCAGGCCAGGGCAAGCAAGGTAAACGCGTTGCTACGCGACTCGGTGCGGATGGTCGCAATCGTCGACAAGCACGGCGTGTAGATCAGCGTGAACAACATAAAGCTGTAGGCCTGCACCCAGTCAATTTGATGCGCCATCGTCGAGACCAACGCGCTGCCTTCCAGTCCGTAAATCACGGCTAAAGAACCAATCACGATTTCCTTGGCAACGAAACCGAAAATCAACGCAATCGCGAGTTGCATGTTGATGCCGATCGGATCCAGGATAGGCGCCAGACTCGTACCGAGCCAACCGGCGATCGTGCCGCTGCTGGCAGGTGCCACATTGGTAGGAAAATTCGTCAATACATAAACCAATACGACGCCGATGATGATGAATTTCGTCGCGCGATGCATAAAATGACGCACTTCCTGTAAGCCGCGCAATGCCATCTGGCGCCAGGTCGGGAAGCGATAGGGCGGCATTTCAAGGATGAACGGCTCCGTGTTGGCAAACTTGGATTTGAACAGCAGCGCACTGAGCAGCGTGGTGGCAAAACTCATCATGTACAAGCTGAACAGCACCAGCGGTGCCTGCGTGGGAGTGAAGAGCGCAGCAATGAAAAATACGAATACCTGCAAACGTGCAGAGCACAGCGAAAACGGAATGACCAGCATCGTCAACAGGCGCAACGGCCGGGACCGCATGACGCGTGTGCCCATCAGCGCGGGAACGTTACAACCGAAACCCATCAAGACCATCACGAAACTGCGACCATCGAGGCCCATCTTGGCCATCAGCGCATCCATCAAGAACGCGGCACGCGACAGATAGCCGCTATCCTCCACCAGCGCCATAAACAGGAAAAACAAAACAATCAGCGGCACAAAGCTGGCGACCGTACCGACACCGTTGTAGATTCCATCAAGCAGCAAACCGGTTACCGGTGCCGGTAGCGCCGACAACAAGGGCTCCAGTGCAGTAGTCCTGAACAACGTAAATAGCCACGCCAAGCCGTTCTGGATTGGCTGGCCAAGCACAAAAATACCCTGAAACAACAAAAACATGATGAAGAAAAAAATTGGCAACCCTGCTATCGGATGTAACAACACGCGATCCATACGCTGGGTCAATTGATCCGAAGCATGGGCAGGAATTTGTACCGACGTATTCATCACCTGCGCTGTCGCTGCTTCAAGCGCCGGTTCGGCTAACGGCGGACTGGCAAGATTAGCGATAACAGGCGGACGACTGCCGTTGAGCTCTTTCTGGATCAGCTGGTAGGCGCCCTGGTATCCATTTCCGTACTTAGCAGAGATAAGTGCGACAGGACAATCAAGCAAACTCGACAGTTGTTCTGCATCGATCGTAATGCCAAGCTTTTTTGCTTCGTCCGACATGTTCAGCAATGCGACCATCGGCACACCGAGATGTTTCAGTTGCAGCACAAGACTGAGTTGCCGCTCGATTTGCGCAGTGTTAATGATCACAAGCGCCAGATCAACCGGATTTTGGGACAAGAAACGACGAACCACGTCCTCGTCCTCTGAAAACCCTTGAAGATCATAGATGCCGGGCAAGTCGATCGCCTCGACCATGTTCGCGCCGATTAAAACCTTGGCACCCAACAAGTCAACCGTCACTCCAGGCCAGTTGCCGACCCGCGCCGAAGCACCGGTCAAGCGATTGAAAAAAGTAGATTTCCCGGCGTTAGGCATGCCCAGCAACGCAATACGCTTCATGCGCCGGCCACACTATCGACTTGCACTACCTGCACCCGTGCCGCTTCGCTTTTCCTGAGCATGATGTCGGTCGTACCAACACGGACATGCAATGGTCCTGAAAATGCAGCGGACCGGAGTAACTGGACTTGCTTGCCGACACGCAGACCCATCGCGGTCAAGCGCAGGTAGAGTTCGTTTTGGGCATCCAGTCCGGAAATGATCGCCGACTGGCCAGTACGCAAAGATGAAAGAAGTGTTGAAAAAGGAGCGGAGGGGAGCATGGTACAACCGTCAGATGAGAATGATTCCGATTATGGCACCAGATGCGTTCTGGCGCTAGCCACCACTGGCCCAAGTAAGATGACTTCGCCAATCGTCTGCATGAAGACCTTCAGATAGCGCAGGCAGTACAACCGGTTAATGGAACTGTTATATCGCCGCCGCCACCAACCTTTGACAGCACCAGACATTGCTTTTAAATCCTATTCCGGCCCCAGGCAAAAACACACCAGGAGATTCACATGCCAGTTCATTCTGCACCCCGACCTAACTTAGCTCGGGTCGAATCTCTTCCGAACCGTCCACAAACGGCTCCCAAAGGTGAATTGCCAAACATCAAGCCGCAGGCAGGAAACACGTCACCTCCGACGCTCGTCGCAAAGGACAAGGACATGCGCCAGCGCCTCTTAAAAAGCGCGTCGATGGGCCACCTGCCGGAGCAGAAGAAAGTAATCAGCCAAAATAAAGTCGTACCCAAGGAGCGCAAGGAGGAAGACTCCAGCAAACAAGGCGGAAGTCACTCCGGCAACGGAAATACTCCTGCAATGCCTTCGCAGTCACGCGCCGGAACAAACAATCCAGCCTCCAAACCGGTTACCGAACCCGCATCCGGGCAAGGTAAAGGCCAACCGTTCCTCAACCTTTTTGGCAAGTTTGGGCAGGTCATACTGAACGGCTTGGAGATAATCAATAAGTTATACGAACAATTAATTGGCATGCTGATGGCGACCATGAGCAGGGCAGCAAGGTCGGCTGATCAAGCAAATAGGATGTAGCCACCTAGCAATCAGCAACACGCTTCAATGTTCAACCCTATCTGGTCCGATCCAGTCTTTTCCAAAAAAGGCAACATCATGTCTCCAGTCAGCCCTGTCACCTCTGCCACCACACCTGCAGTCAGAATATCGGCACTGCAAATCGACATCACCTCATCGACTCATGCAGATACACAGGCTTTCTCTCAGGCAATGCAACAGCATACGGCGGCCCCCGGCCTGACACCCGCCGACACTGGCTCGCACCCGATGTCGATGTCCGGCCAGCTTGCCAATCGCGCCACCGAACTGGCATCCGAAGTACAAAAGGATCAGCAATATGTTTCCAGGATGCTGGAGCATGCAACGCAGACCGGTGACCAGATGGTCATGATGAAGGCGATGCTGGCGCTGAACGATTACCAGACGCGGGTGCAATTTGTCTCTAAGACAATTTCGAAGGCATCGACCTCGGTGGACCAACTGACGAGGATGCAATAACTATGTCTATCCTCATTGCGCACATCCAGACCATCCTGCCGCGCTGGGTCCTGCAAGTGTCATTGCTGCTGCTCATGTGGGGATGCAGTCAGGTATCCAATCTGCAAACCAATTTGCAGGACGCCGATGCCAATGAAATTGTCGCGCTGCTTCGCCACAATGGCATTGAGGCTAAAAAAATTACTACCAAGGAGGGCGTCACGCTGACTGTCCGCGAGACCGATGTGCCCCGGGCCACCGACATCATGCGTGCAGCAGGCTTACCAAAACGCTCACTGTCGAACCTCGGTACGGTGTTTAAAAAAGAAGGCATGATTTCAAACCCGCTGGAGGAGCGCGTTCGTTATATTCATGCACTGTCCGAAGAGCTTGAATTCACTCTGCAGCAATTCGATCACGTTGTCAGTGCACGGGTTCACGTGGTGCTGCCTGAACGAATCGCTCCGGGCGAGCCTATTCAGCCTTCTTCGGCTGCCGTCTTTGTCAAATACACGGCACCGTTTGATGAAGATACCAATATCCCGCGTATTACCAATCTGGTTGCATCAAGTATTCCGGGGTTGTCCGGAGTCGAAGGACGGTCAAAAGTATCGGTCGTTCTGGCACCTACCGGTGCCGCGCCCCAAGGAGTCGAATGGGAGTCGGTCGGTCCGTTTCTGGTACAAAGCGA